>NZ_CP120511.1:0-32500 GCF_029536185.1 Bacillus sp. B28
ATGGAAAATATATTAGACCTGTGGAACCAAGCCCTTGCTCAAATCGAAAAAAAATTGAGCAAACCGAGTTTCGAGACTTGGATGAAATCAACGAAAGCCCACTCACTGCAAGGAGATACATTGACAATTACCGCTCCTAATGAATTTGCCAGAGACTGGCTGGAGTCCAGATACTTGCATCTCATTGCAGATACTATATATGAATTAACCGGGGAAGAATTGAGCATTAAGTTTGTCATTCCTCAAAATCAAGATGTCGAAGACTTTATGCCAAAACCGCAAGTCAAAAAAGCGGTAAAAGAAGATACATCTGATTTTCCTCAAAATATGCTCAACCCAAAATATACATTTGATACTTTTGTCATCGGATCTGGAAACCGATTCGCTCACGCAGCTTCCCTGGCAGTAGCGGAAGCACCTGCAAAAGCATACAACCCTTTATTTATCTATGGAGGAGTTGGCTTAGGGAAAACACACTTAATGCATGCGATCGGCCATTATGTAATAGATCATAATCCTTCTGCCAAAGTGGTTTATCTGTCTTCTGAGAAATTTACTAACGAGTTCATCAACTCTATTCGGGATAATAAAGCAGTTGATTTCCGCAATCGCTACCGAAATGTTGATGTGCTTTTGATAGATGATATTCAATTTTTAGCCGGGAAAGAACAAACGCAAGAAGAATTTTTCCATACTTTTAACACGCTGCACGAAGAAAGCAAACAAATCGTCATTTCAAGTGATAGACCGCCTAAAGAAATTCCGACACTTGAAGACAGATTGCGTTCACGCTTTGAATGGGGCCTGATTACAGATATCACGCCTCCTGATTTAGAAACGAGAATTGCGATTTTAAGAAAAAAAGCTAAAGCGGAAGGCTTGGATATTCCGAACGAGGTTATGCTTTATATCGCAAATCAAATCGACAGCAACATTCGGGAGCTGGAAGGGGCGTTAATCAGGGTCGTTGCTTATTCATCTTTAATTAATAAAGATATTAATGCCGATCTGGCCGCTGAGGCATTGAAAGATATTATTCCTTCCTCAAAACCGAAAGTGATTACAATAAAAGAAATTCAGAGAGTAGTAGGCCAGCAATTCAATATTAAGCTTGAGGATTTCAAAGCAAAAAAACGGACAAAATCGGTAGCATTCCCGCGTCAAATCGCTATGTACTTATCGAGAGAAATGACCGACTCCTCTCTCCCTAAAATCGGAGAGGAATTCGGAGGACGTGACCATACAACCGTTATTCATGCGCATGAAAAAATTTCAAAACTGCTGGCAGATGATGAACAGCTTCAGCAGCATGTAAAAGAAATTAAGGAACAGCTTAAATAATAGGGCCGGGGATAAATCGGGAGAAGTGTGAATAACTTTTCTAAAGTCATGCACAGTCTATCCACATGTGGATAGGCTGTGTTTCCTGTCTTTTTCACAACTTATCCACAAATCCACAAGCCCTACTATTACTTCTACTACTTTTTTTAAAAAAATATATATATTAAACATTATCCGTTAGGAGGATAAAAATGAAATTTACGATTCAAAAAGATCGTCTTGTTGAAAGTGTCCAAGATGTATTAAAAGCAGTTTCATCCAGAACTACAATTCCGATTTTGACCGGTATTAAGATCGTTGCCTCAGATGAAGGGGTATCTTTTACTGGAAGCGATTCAGATATTTCCATCGAGTCTTTTATTCCAAAAGAAGAAGGAGATAAAGAAATCGTTACGATTGAACAGCCAGGCAGCATTGTATTACAAGCCCGCTTCTTTAGTGAGATTGTAAAAAAACTCCCGATGGCAGCTGTAGAAATCGAAGTGCAAAATCAATATCTGACGATTATCCGCTCTGGAAAAGCCGAATTTAACCTAAATGGGCTTGATGCTGATGAGTATCCGCACTTGCCGCAGATTGAAGAGCATCATGCGATTCAGATCCCTACGGATTTATTAAAAAACCTAATTAGACAAACAGTGTTCGCGGTGTCCACCTCAGAAACACGTCCTATCTTGACAGGTGTAAACTGGAAAGTGGAGAAAAGTGAATTATTATGCACTGCAACGGATAGCCACCGTTTAGCTTTAAGAAAAGCGAAACTTGATATTTCAGAAGACAGATCCTATAACGTCGTGATTCCGGGTAAGAGCTTAACTGAACTCAGCAAGATTTTGGATGACAACCAAGAACTTGTAGATATCGTCATTACAGAAACCCAGGTTCTGTTTAAAGCAAAAAACGTCTTGTTCTTCTCACGCCTGCTGGATGGAAATTATCCGGATACAACCAGCCTTATTCCGCAAGAGAGCAAGACAGAAATCATTGTGAACACCAAAGAATTCCTTCAGGCGATTGATCGTGCATCTCTATTAGCCAGAGAAGGACGCAATAACGTGGTGAAGCTTTCTGCAAAACCTGCTGAATCAATTGAGATTTCTTCTAATTCACCTGAAATCGGAAAAGTGGTGGAAGCGGTTCTTGCAGATCAAATCGAGGGTGAGGAATTAAATATCTCATTTAGTCCAAAATATATGCTGGATGCATTAAAGGTGCTTGAAGGAGCAGAGATACGTGTAAGCTTTACAGGAGCTATGAGACCTTTCTTAATTCGCACGCCGAATGATGAAACAATCGTACAGCTTATCCTCCCTGTCAGAACCTATTAATCCGATATACGGCTGCCGACCTGCTCGGCAGCTTTTCTATTCGTAATCTGCTCCGTCAAGTTTTCCCTTTCCCTAATTCGTTTTTTTTTAGTACAATTAGATATTAGTGATATTTGAAAGAGGTCGATATAATGGCAAATCCGATTTCTATTGATACAGAGATGATTACACTCGGGCAATTTCTGAAATTAGCCGATGTGATTCAGTCAGGCGGCATGGCAAAGTGGTTTTTGAGCGAGCATGAAGTGCTTGTGAACAATGAGCCGGACAATCGCCGCGGCAGAAAGCTGTATGTTGGAGATGTGGTAGAGATTGAAGGATTTGGTTCATTTCAAGTCGTCAATTAAAGCGGGTGACACTGATTGTATATCCAGAACTTAGAACTGACATCTTACCGCAACTATGAACATGCTGAGCTTCAATTTGAAAATAAAGTAAATGTGATCATTGGAGAAAATGCTCAGGGGAAAACAAACCTCATGGAAGCGATCTATGTCTTGTCCATGGCAAAATCGCATCGGACTTCAAATGACAAAGAACTTATCCGGTGGGACAAAGACTATGCTAAAATAGAGGGAAGAGTGATGAAGCAAAACGGAGCGATACCGATGCAGCTCGTCATCTCCAAAAAGGGTAAAAAGGGCAAGGTCAATCATATCGAACAGCAAAAGCTCAGCCAATATGTCGGCGCCCTCAACACCATCATGTTTGCGCCGGAAGATTTAAACCTTGTAAAGGGAAGCCCTCAAGTGAGACGGAGATTTCTTGACATGGAAATCGGCCAAGTTTCTCCTGTCTACCTGTATGACCTTTCTCTTTACCAGAAGATTCTTTCCCAGCGAAATCATTTTTTGAAACAGCTGCAAACAAGAAAACAAACTGACAGAACAATGCTTGATGTTCTGACTGATCAGCTTATTGAAGTTGCCGCAAAAGTCGTCGTAAAACGTCTGCAGTTCACGGCACAGCTCGAAAAATGGGCGCAGCCTATCCATTCGGGCATCTCAAGAGGGCTTGAGGAATTGACGCTGAAGTACCATACGGCGCTTGAGGTATCAGATCCTGAAGACTTGTCGAAAATAGGAGATAGCTATCAAGAAGCGTTTTCTAAATTAAGAGAAAAAGAAATCGAGCGCGGCGTCACGCTGTCTGGACCTCATCGGGATGATGTTCTTTTCTATGTGAACGGACGCGATGTGCAGACGTATGGGTCTCAAGGACAGCAGCGGACGACGGCATTATCCCTTAAGCTGGCTGAGATTGACCTGATCCATGAAGAAATCGGAGAATATCCCATTTTACTATTGGATGATGTGCTGAGTGAGCTGGATGATTATCGCCAATCGCACTTGCTCCATACCATCCAGGGCCGTGTACAAACGTTTGTCACAACGACAAGCGTTGATGGCATTGATCACGAAACCTTACGGCAAGCAGGAATGTTCCGTGTGCAAAATGGTACGTTAGTGAAGTGAAGAAATGAGGTGGGCAATTGTATATTCATTTAGGTGATGATTTTGTGGTTTCAACACGCGATATTATTGGCATTTTTGATTTTAAAGCCAACATGTCGCCAATTGTTGAAGAATTTCTGGAAAAACAGAAACACAAGCTGGTGCCTTCCGTAAACGGCACACCCAAATCTATCGTAGTCACGGTTCAGAATATATATTACTCTCCCTTATCTTCCAGCACATTAAAAAAACGTGCGCAATTTATGGTTGAAATAGATTCTTAGTGATTTTTTATAACGAATATATTGTTTAAGAAAAGTGTAGGTGAATAACGTGGCTATGGAACAGCAGCAAAATAGTTATGATGAAAATCAGATACAGGTACTAGAAGGATTGGAAGCTGTTCGTAAAAGACCGGGGATGTACATCGGTTCAACCAACAGTAAAGGCCTTCACCATCTGGTATGGGAAATTGTCGACAATAGTATTGACGAAGCCCTGGCCGGTTATTGTACAGATATCAATATTCAAATTGAAAAAGACAACAGCATCACGGTAATTGATAATGGCCGCGGGATTCCAGTCGGTATTCATGAGAAAATGGGTCGTCCTGCGGTTGAAGTCATTATGACTGTGCTTCACGCCGGCGGAAAATTTGACGGAAGCGGATATAAAGTGTCCGGAGGTTTGCACGGTGTAGGTGCCTCGGTCGTTAACGCGTTATCAACAGAGCTTGATGTGACTGTTCACCGTGACGGAAAAATCCATCGCCAAGTCTATAACCGCGGTGTCCCGGTTTCTGATCTTGAGGTTATTGGCGAAACGGATCATACAGGAACGACTACACACTTTGTTCCAGATCCTGAAATCTTCACGGAAACAACTGAGTATGAATATGATTTGCTTGCTAACCGTGTTCGCGAACTAGCCTTTTTGACAAAAGGCGTAAACATCACGATTGAAGATAAACGTGAAGGCCAAGAGCGCAAAAATGAGTATCATTACGAAGGCGGAATTAAAAGCTATGTAGAGTATTTAAACCGCTCCAAAGAAGTTGTCCATGAAGAGCCGATTTATATTGAAGGCGAAAAGGACGGCATTACGGTTGAAGTCGCTCTGCAATACAATGACAGCTACACAAGCAATATTTACTCATTTACAAACAATATCAACACGTACGAAGGCGGTACCCACGAAGCCGGTTTTAAAACGGGGCTGACTCGTGTCATCAATGATTACGCCAGAAAAAAAGGACTCATAAAAGAAAATGATCCAAACTTAAGCGGAGATGATGTGAGAGAAGGGCTTACCGCGATTATCTCGATCAAACACCCGGATCCGCAGTTCGAAGGCCAAACGAAAACAAAACTAGGCAACTCAGAGGCACGGACGATCACAGATACGTTATTTTCTGCGGCGTTGGAAACCTTTATGCTGGAAAATCCAGATGCGGCCAAAAAAATCGTTGACAAAGGTTTAATGGCAGCAAGAGCAAGAATGGCTGCGAAAAAAGCGCGTGAATTAACGCGCCGCAAAAGCGCTTTGGAGATTTCAAACCTTCCTGGTAAATTAGCGGACTGCTCTTCGAAAGACCCGAGCATCTCCGAGTTATATATCGTAGAGGGTGACTCTGCCGGAGGATCTGCAAAACAGGGACGTGACAGGCATTTCCAAGCCATTTTGCCGCTAAGAGGTAAAATCCTAAACGTTGAAAAAGCAAGGCTTGATAAAATTCTTTCTAACAACGAAGTTCGTTCTATGATTACTGCACTCGGCACAGGTATCGGGGAAGATTTCAACTTGGAAAAAGCCCGTTATCACAAAGTCGTCATTATGACAGATGCCGACGTTGACGGCGCGCACATCAGAACATTGCTGTTGACGTTCTTTTACAGATATATGCGTCAGATTATCGAAAATGGCTACGTGTACATCGCACAGCCGCCGCTCTACAAAGTCCAGCAGGGTAAACGTGTTGAATATGCATACAATGACAAGCAGCTTGAGGAGTTGTTGCAAACTCTTCCTCAAACGCCTAAGCCTGGATTGCAGCGTTACAAAGGTCTCGGTGAAATGAATGCCACCCAGCTTTGGGAGACAACTATGGACCCGGGCTCAAGAACGCTTCTGCAGGTGACTCTAGAGGATGCAATGGATGCGGATGAAACGTTCGAAATGCTGATGGGAGACAAAGTAGAACCGCGCAGAAATTTCATAGAAGCAAATGCGAGATACGTAAAAAATCTCGATATCTAATAATACAAAGCCTTATTTCCAATAAGAAATAAGGCTTTTTTCTGAACGGGACAGGACGCAGGAATTCTTGTGAAGCCTATATATTCTAGTAATTTAATGTGTATAAGTATAAGTTTATTGATATAATGGAGAATAGTGAAATCGTATTGAAGATCATAATGGACAATCTACTCCCACATAATTTCATGTGATACTTCAGGGAGGTTTTTTAATGAGTGAACAAAACACACCAAAAGTTCGTGAAATAAATATCAGTCAGGAAATGCGCACGTCCTTTTTGGATTATGCGATGAGCGTTATCGTATCCCGGGCACTGCCGGATGTGCGTGATGGTTTAAAACCGGTTCACAGACGGATTTTATACGCGATGAATGATTTAGGCATGACGAGTGACAAGCCGTATAAAAAATCGGCTCGTATCGTCGGAGAAGTTATCGGGAAATACCACCCTCACGGTGATTCAGCGGTATATGAATCTATGGTCAGAATGGCGCAGGATTTCAACTACCGTTATATGCTGGTGGACGGTCATGGAAACTTTGGTTCTGTAGACGGAGACTCAGCCGCTGCGATGCGGTACACCGAAGCCAGAATGTCTAAGATCGCCATGGAAATTCTGCGAGACATTACAAAAGACACGATTGATTACCAAGATAACTATGATGGTTCAGAGAGAGAACCTGTTGTCATGCCGTCAAGATTCCCGAACCTGCTTGTAAATGGAGCAGCCGGTATTGCAGTCGGAATGGCTACAAATATACCGCCGCACCAGCTTGGAGAAATTATTGACGGAGTGCTTGCCGTAAGCGAGAACAAGGACATAACAATCCAAGAGCTGATGGAATTCATTCCTGGACCGGATTTTCCGACTGCCGGACAAATTTTAGGCAGAAGCGGAATTCGCAAGGCATATGAATCCGGAAGAGGTTCTATTACGATTCGGGCAAAAGCAGAAATTGAAGAAACTTCGTCAGGGAAAGAAAGAATTTTAGTAACAGAACTCCCTTATCAGGTGAATAAGGCGCGTCTAATTGAGAAGATTGCTGATCTTGTCAGAGATAAGAAAATTGAAGGAATAACTGATTTGCGTGACGAATCTGACCGTAACGGTATGCGGATTGTCATTGAAATCAGACGAGATGCCAATGCGCATGTTATCCTGAACAATCTTTACAAACAAACGGCCCTGCAAACTTCCTTCGGGATTAACATGCTGGCGCTGGTTGACGGTGAGCCGAAAGTATTAAATTTAAAGCAATGCCTCGTGCATTATCTAGATCACCAAAAAGTCGTTATCAGACGCCGTACTGCTTATGAATTGCGTAAAGCGGAGGCGAGAGCGCATATCTTGGAAGGGTTAAGGATTGCTCTTGATCATCTTGATGCAGTTATTTCCCTTATCCGCAACTCTCAAACGGCTGAAATTGCGAGAACAGGGTTAATTGAACAATTCTCGCTGACCGAAAAACAAGCCCAAGCTATTCTAGACATGAGGCTCCAGCGTTTAACAGGGTTGGAACGAGAAAAGATTGAAGAAGAATACCAATCCCTTATTAAATTAATTGCAGAGCTTAAAGAAATCTTGGCCAATGAAGAAAAAGTGCTTGAGATCATCCGTGAAGAGCTCACAGAAATTAAAGAGCGTTTCAACGATGTAAGACGCACTGAGATTGTTACTGCCGGCCTTGAAACAATTGAAGATGAAGATCTCATCGAAAGAGAAAACATCGTTGTCACTCTGACGCATAACGGATATATCAAACGTCTGCCTGCTTCGACTTACCGCAGTCAAAAGCGCGGAGGAAAAGGCGTTCAGGGAATGGGGACAAACGAAGATGATTTCGTTGAACATCTGATTTCTACTTCAACACATGACACGATTCTCTTCTTCTCCAACAAAGGGAAAGTGTATCGTTCAAAAGGGTATGAAATTCCTGAATACGGTAGAACTGCTAAGGGAATCCCGATTATCAATCTGTTGGAGGTAGAAAAAGGTGAATGGATTAACGCAATAATCCCAGTCACTGCATTCGAAGAAGATCTCTATCTCTTCTTCACAACAAAACATGGGGTTTCAAAACGCACTTCACTGTCTCAGTTTGCTAATATCCGTAACAATGGCTTAATTGCGCTGAGCCTGCGTGAAGATGATGAATTAATGGGTGTCCGGCTTACTGACGGCACAAAACAAATCATCATCGGAACGAAAAACGGCCTGCTGATTCGTTTCTCTGAAACAGATGTTAGGGAAATGGGAAGAACAGCGGCAGGCGTAAAAGGCATCACCCTTACTGACGACGATATTGTCGTCGGCATGGAAATATTAGAGGAAGAATCTGATGTCCTTATCGTGACCGAGAAAGGTTACGGCAAACGAACTCCGGCTGAAGAATACAGAACTCAAAGCCGAGGCGGAAAAGGACTGAAAACATGTAAAATCACGGAGAACAACGGCCATTTAGTAGCGGTGAAAGCTACCAAAGGTGAAGAGGATCTGATGATTATTACTGCCAGCGGTGTACTGATCAGAATGGATATCAATGATATCTCAACTACCGGACGCGTAACTCAAGGTGTACGTCTCATCAGAATGGCGGAACAAGAGCATGTGGCCACAGTCGCATTAGTTGAGAAAAACGATGATAATGAAGAAAATGAGCAAGAAGAGACAGAAGAAAGTTAAGAAAAAGCGCAGCCATACCAGCTGCGCTTTTTTATATCAAAAACTCTTTACAACGAGAAGATTTATGGTATAATCATTTCTGTTGTCTTTTAAAAGACATAGACATTACTAGATGAAAACATTTTTTAAAAAAGTGTTGACCTAGTTAACTAAAAATGTTACTATTAAGTAGTCGCTTCGAGAGAGGCGCACAAAGTTCTTTGAAAACTAAACAAGACAAAACGTACCTGTTAATTCAAGTTTTATTATAAAATCGCACAGTGATGTGCGTAGTCAGTCAAACTACTTTATCGGAGAGTTTGATCCTGGCTCAGGACGAACGCTGGCGGCGTGCCTAATACATGCAAGTCGAGCGGACAGATGGGAGCTTGCTCCCTGATGTTAGCGGCGGACGGGTGAGTAACACGTGGGTAACCTGCCTGTAAGACTGGGATAACTCCGGGAAACCGGGGCTAATACCGGATGCTTGTTTGAACCGCATGGTTCAAACATAAAAGGTGGCTTCGGCTACCACTTACAGATGGACCCGCGGCGCATTAGCTAGTTGGTGAGGTAATGGCTCACCAAGGCAACGATGCGTAGCCGACCTGAGAGGGTGATCGGCCACACTGGGACTGAGACACGGCCCAGACTCCTACGGGAGGCAGCAGTAGGGAATCTTCCGCAATGGACGAAAGTCTGACGGAGCAACGCCGCGTGAGTGATGAAGGTTTTCGGATCGTAAAGCTCTGTTGTTAGGGAAGAACAAGTACCGTTCGAATAGGGCGGTACCTTGACGGTACCTAACCAGAAAGCCACGGCTAACTACGTGCCAGCAGCCGCGGTAATACGTAGGTGGCAAGCGTTGTCCGGAATTATTGGGCGTAAAGGGCTCGCAGGCGGTTCCTTAAGTCTGATGTGAAAGCCCCCGGCTCAACCGGGGAGGGTCATTGGAAACTGGGGAACTTGAGTGCAGAAGAGGAGAGTGGAATTCCACGTGTAGCGGTGAAATGCGTAGAGATGTGGAGGAACACCAGTGGCGAAGGCGACTCTCTGGTCTGTAACTGACGCTGAGGAGCGAAAGCGTGGGGAGCGAACAGGATTAGATACCCTGGTAGTCCACGCCGTAAACGATGAGTGCTAAGTGTTAGGGGGTTTCCGCCCCTTAGTGCTGCAGCTAACGCATTAAGCACTCCGCCTGGGGAGTACGGTCGCAAGACTGAAACTCAAAGGAATTGACGGGGGCCCGCACAAGCGGTGGAGCATGTGGTTTAATTCGAAGCAACGCGAAGAACCTTACCAGGTCTTGACATCCTCTGACAATCCTAGAGATAGGACGTCCCCTTCGGGGGCAGAGTGACAGGTGGTGCATGGTTGTCGTCAGCTCGTGTCGTGAGATGTTGGGTTAAGTCCCGCAACGAGCGCAACCCTTGATCTTAGTTGCCAGCATTCAGTTGGGCACTCTAAGGTGACTGCCGGTGACAAACCGGAGGAAGGTGGGGATGACGTCAAATCATCATGCCCCTTATGACCTGGGCTACACACGTGCTACAATGGACAGAACAAAGGGCAGCGAAACCGCGAGGTTAAGCCAATCCCACAAATCTGTTCTCAGTTCGGATCGCAGTCTGCAACTCGACTGCGTGAAGCTGGAATCGCTAGTAATCGCGGATCAGCATGCCGCGGTGAATACGTTCCCGGGCCTTGTACACACCGCCCGTCACACCACGAGAGTTTGTAACACCCGAAGTCGGTGAGGTAACCTTTATGGAGCCAGCCGCCGAAGGTGGGACAGATGATTGGGGTGAAGTCGTAACAAGGTAGCCGTATCGGAAGGTGCGGCTGGATCACCTCCTTTCTAAGGATATTTACGGAATATAAGACCTTGGGTCTTATAAACAGAACGTTCCCTGTCTTGTTTAGTTTTGAAGGAACTTTGTTCCTTGAATAAGTTAAGATGGGCCTGTAGCTCAGCTGGTTAGAGCGCACGCCTGATAAGCGTGAGGTCGGTGGTTCGAGTCCACTCAGGCCCACCATCTTATACAAATGGGGCCTTAGCTCAGCTGGGAGAGCGCCTGCTTTGCACGCAGGAGGTCAGCGGTTCGATCCCGCTAGGCTCCACCAACGTGTTCTTTGAAAACTAGATAACAGTAGACATCACATTCAATTAGTAACACAAGATATCACATAGTGATTCTTTTTAACGGTTAAGTTAGAAAGGGCGCACGGTGGATGCCTTGGCACTAGGAGCCGATGAAGGACGGGACGAACACCGATATGCTTCGGGGAGCTGTAAGCAAGCTTTGATCCGGAGATTTCCGAATGGGGAAACCCACCACTCGTAATGGAGTGGTATCCATATCTGAATTCATAGGATATGAGAAGGCAGACCCGGGGAACTGAAACATCTAAGTACCCGGAGGAAGAGAAAGCAAATGCGATTCCCTGAGTAGCGGCGAGCGAAACGGGATTAGCCCAAACCAAGAGGCTTGCCTCTTGGGGTTGTAGGACACTCTGTACGGAGTTACAAAGGAACGAGGTAGATGAAGAGGTCTGGAAAGGCCCGCCATAGGAGGTAACAGCCCTGTAGTCAAAACTTCGTTCTCTCCAGAGTGGATCCTGAGTACGGCGGAACACGTGAAATTCCGTCGGAATCCGGGAGGACCATCTCCCAAGGCTAAATACTCCCTAGTGACCGATAGTGAACCAGTACCGTGAGGGAAAGGTGAAAAGCACCCCGGAAGGGGAGTGAAAGAGATCCTGAAACCGTGTGCCTACAAGTAGTCAGAGCCCGTTAACGGGTGATGGCGTGCCTTTTGTAGAATGAACCGGCGAGTTACGATCCCGTGCAAGGTTAAGCAGAAGATGCGGAGCCGCAGCGAAAGCGAGTCTGAATAGGGCGCATGAGTACGTGGTCGTAGACCCGAAACCAGGTGATCTACCCATGTCCAGGGTGAAGTTCAGGTAACACTGAATGGAGGCCCGAACCCACGCACGTTGAAAAGTGCGGGGATGAGGTGTGGGTAGGGGTGAAATGCCAATCGAACCTGGAGATAGCTGGTTCTCTCCGAAATAGCTTTAGGGCTAGCCTCAAGGTAAGAGTCTTGGAGGTAGAGCACTGATTGGACTAGGGGCCCCTACCGGGTTACCGAATTCAGTCAAACTCCGAATGCCAATGACTTATCCTTGGGAGTCAGACTGCGAGTGATAAGATCCGTAGTCGAAAGGGAAACAGCCCAGACCGCCAGCTAAGGTCCCAAAGTATACGTTAAGTGGAAAAGGATGTGGAGTTGCTTAGACAACCAGGATGTTGGCTTAGAAGCAGCCACCATTTAAAGAGTGCGTAATAGCTCACTGGTCGAGTGACTCTGCGCCGAAAATGTACCGGGGCTAAACGTATCACCGAAGCTGCGGACTGTTCTTCGAACAGTGGTAGGAGAGCGTTCTAAGGGCTGTGAAGCCAGACCGGAAGGACTGGTGGAGCGCTTAGAAGTGAGAATGCCGGTATGAGTAGCGAAAGAGGGGTGAGAATCCCCTCCACCGAATGCCTAAGGTTTCCTGAGGAAGGCTCGTCCGCTCAGGGTTAGTCGGGACCTAAGCCGAGGCCGAAAGGCGTAGGCGATGGACAACAGGTTGATATTCCTGTACCACCTCCTCACCATTTGAGCAATGGGGGGACGCAGGAGGATAGGGTAAGCGCGGTATTGGATATCCGCGTCCAAGCAGTTAGGCTGGGAAATAGGCAAATCCGTTTCCCATAAGGCTGAGCTGTGATGGCGAGCGAAATATAGTAGCGAAGTTCCTGATTCCACACTGCCAAGAAAAGCCTCTAGCGAGGTGAGAGGTGCCCGTACCGCAAACCGACACAGGTAGGCGAGGAGAGAATCCTAAGGTGATCGAGAGAACTCTCGTTAAGGAACTCGGCAAAATGACCCCGTAACTTCGGGAGAAGGGGTGCTCTGTTAGGGTGCAAGCCCGAGAGAGCCGCAGTGAATAGGCCCAGGCGACTGTTTAGCAAAAACACAGGTCTCTGCGAAGCCGTAAGGCGAAGTATAGGGGCTGACGCCTGCCCGGTGCTGGAAGGTTAAGAGGAGCGCTTAGCGTAAGCGAAGGTGCGAATTGAAGCCCCAGTAAACGGCGGCCGTAACTATAACGGTCCTAAGGTAGCGAAATTCCTTGTCGGGTAAGTTCCGACCCGCACGAAAGGCGCAACGATCTGGGCACTGTCTCAACGAGAGACTCGGTGAAATTATAGTACCTGTGAAGATGCAGGTTACCCGCGACAGGACGGAAAGACCCCGTGGAGCTTTACTGCAGCCTGATATTGAATGTTGGTACAGCTTGTACAGGATAGGTAGGAGCCTTGGAAACCGGAGCGCCAGCTTCGGTGGAGGCATCGGTGGGATACTACCCTGGCTGTATTGACCTTCTAACCCGCCGCCCTTATCGGGCGGGGAGACAGTGTCAGGTGGGCAGTTTGACTGGGGCGGTCGCCTCCTAAAAGGTAACGGAGGCGCCCAAAGGTTCCCTCAGAATGGTTGGAAATCATTCGCAGAGTGTAAAGGCACAAGGGAGCTTGACTGCGAGACCTACAAGTCGAGCAGGGACGAAAGTCGGGCTTAGTGATCCGGTGGTTCCGCATGGAAGGGCCATCGCTCAACGGATAAAAGCTACCCCGGGGATAACAGGCTTATCTCCCCCAAGAGTCCACATCGACGGGGAGGTTTGGCACCTCGATGTCGGCTCATCGCATCCTGGGGCTGTAGTCGGTCCCAAGGGTTGGGCTGTTCGCCCATTAAAGCGGTACGCGAGCTGGGTTCAGAACGTCGTGAGACAGTTCGGTCCCTATCCGTCGCGGGCGCAGGAAATTTGAGAGGAGCTGTCCTTAGTACGAGAGGACCGGGATGGACGCACCGCTGGTGTACCAGTTGTTCTGCCAAGGGCATCGCTGGGTAGCTATGTGCGGACGGGATAAGTGCTGAAAGCATCTAAGCATGAAGCCCCCCTCAAGATGAGATTTCCCATTCCGCAAGGAAGTAAGATCCCTGAAAGATGATCAGGTTGATAGGTCTGAGGTGGAAGTGTGGCGACACATGGAGCTGACAGATACTAATCGATCGAGGACTTAACCTAATGTCTAATGATGTCACATCTGTTATCTAGTTTTGAGAGAACACTCTCAATTGTTTGGTGGCGATAGCGAAGAGGTCACACCCGTTCCCATGCCGAACACGGAAGTTAAGCTCTTCAGCGCCGATGGTAGTCGGGGGTTTCCCCCTGTGAGAGTAGGACGCCGCCAAGCAAGGGTAAACCCAGCTCATTGAGCTGGGTTTTTTGTTTATATATATTGTTGAAGAAATTTCAAAACGTATTTGGGAAATTTGTTTTCCGTTACCATTAAAAACTGTTGAATCAACACGTAATCATCACTGACATGCTGCGTTAACAGCTCATACCACCATTCTGTCTCATACCTCGCAATCATTCCTATGTTGTACAAAATTAAATAATGGATTGTTATTTCCGGAAGTTTAAGAAACTGATCTCGTTTAGAAGGAATATAATATTGTCTTTTGTCCAAATCAAATAATAGGCTGATTGACGTCCATGGATTTATGTCTTGCCGCGAAAGATGGAATAGCAGGTCATCTTTATCTTTCTTCAAAAAGGTCCATTTAAAATGATGAGACATATATTCAACAAATCGTGAATCGGACATCTTATAATCAATCACGATATCCTCTGGTATAGAAACCATGTCTTTTTCCTTCTCAACCTTTGTAATAAAGCATTCCTTTTTCTGAAATTGAAAAATATCACTTAATTCTGGGATAGCGGCTAATAACTTTTTCATAGTATACCGTTCATCTTCTATACCTGATTGACCAAATAAGTGTTTCATGAAGTGCATACATAAACCGTTGCGTTGTATTTTCACTTCATCATCGCTAAAACAATAATTTTGCTTCTTTCTTTTACGCGCTGTGACGCCATGTGCGAGAACGGATGTATGGCTTGGGTAGTGAGGATCCTGTGTGATGAGACATGCTTTGATCAGCTGCGACATCCCGTAGAATAAAAGAATCGGTTTGATTTCTAAAGGCGAGCAAGAGGCTTGCTTATAAAATGATTCAGCATGCTTCAAGAAGAAAATAAACCGCTCACTGTTTTTAAAAGAGTTCTGTTTCGCCTCAACTGCACCATTTAAGACATAGACTTTTTCTAGAAATTTCTGGGTTGATTCTACGGAGTAAAATAGCGCTAAGTCTTTCCAATCATGATATGTCATATGTATTTCTAATTCCTTTCCGTTATCTAAATATTTCAACTCTTTTTCGGTTCCTTGACATGCTCTTGGCTTGTTGATAATCTACATATAATATTTTGCCGAAAAGAGGGGGATTTACTAATGTGGGAAAGTAAATTTTCAAAAGAAGGCTTAACGTTCGACGATGTGCTGCTTGTACCAGCTAAGTCAGAGGTACTTCCGCGTGATGTGGATTTATCTGTTGAACTTACAAAGACGTTAAAGCTGAATATTCCTGTCATCAGCGCAGGTATGGACACTGTAACAGAATCAGCAATGGCGATTGCAATGGCTAGACAGGGCGGCTTGGGCATCATTCATAAAAATATGTCGATCGAGCAGCAGGCTGAACAAGTTGATAAAGTAAAACGCTCTGAACGAGGCGTTATTACAAATCCCTTCTTTTTAACTCCTGATCACCAAGTTTTTGATGCGGAGCATTTGATGGGGAAATACAGAATTTCCGGTGTTCCGATTGTAGATAACAAAGAAGACCAAAAGCTTGTCGGTATTATCACTAACCGCGACCTTCGTTTTATTTCTGATTACTCAATGAAAATCAGTGATGTCATGACAAAAGAAGAACTTGTCACTGCGCCGGTTGGAACGACTTTAGACGAAGCTGAAAAGATTTTGCAGAAACATAAAATTGAAAAGCTTCCACTCGTTGATGATCAAAATAAATTAAAAGGTCTTATCACGATTAAAGACATTGAAAAAGTTATCGAGTTCCCTAACTCATCTAAAGACATTCACGGACGTTTGATCGTTGGCGCGGCAGTTGGTGTAACTGGCGACACGATGACACGCGTGAAAAAGCTTGTAGAAGCCAATGTGGATGTCATTGTTATCGATACAGCACACGGGCATTCTCAAGGCGTGTTAAACACAGTGACAAAAATCCGTGAAACGTATCCTGATTTAAATATTATCGCTGGAAACGTAGCAACAGCTGAAGCGACAAAAGCACTCTACGAAGCTGGTGCTGATGTTGTCAAAGTAGGAATCGGACCTGGTTCAATTTGTACTACTCGTGTGGTAGCAGGTGTTGGTGTGCCTCAAATCACAGCGATTTATGACTGTGCGACTGAAGCAAGAAAACATGGCAAAACAATTATCGCAGACGGCGGAATTAAATTCTCAGGCGATATTGCAAAAGCATTGGCAGCCGGCGGACATGCTGTTATGCTTGGAAGCTTGCTGGCAGGTACGTCAGAAAGCCCTGGTGAAACTGAAATCTACCAAGGCAGAAGATTCAAAGTATACCGCGGTATGGGATCTGTGGCTGCAATGGAAAAAGGAAGTAAAGACCGTTACTTCCAAGAAGAAAATAAAAAATTCGTTCCAGAAGGCATTGAAGGACGCACACCTTACAAGGGACCGGTTGAAGAAACAGTTTATCAGCTAGTCGGCGGTCTTCGTTCTGGTATGGGATATTGCGGATCTAAAGATCTTCGCGCTTTAAGAGAAGAAGCTCAGTTCATTCGTATGACTGGTGCAGGCCTTCGTGAAAGCCATCCGCATGATGTACAGATTACAAAAGAATCACCGAACTATACAATTTCATAAATAAATTGTTACAAATTAAAAACATTTGACAGGGTCTCTGACTCTGTCTATTTTTTTTATACCGATTATGATAAAATTTATACTGTTGTGCATTGAAAATGTCCTTAACGGCTTAATTATAGATGAAGAAAAATGAAATACGGAGGTCGTACGATTGAACATCAAGAAATGTAAACAGCTATTGATGTCATTGGTTGTTTTAACACTGGCCGTAACTTGCCTGACTCCAATGTCAAAAGCAAAGGCTGCCAGCGATCCAATTGATATCAACGCATCAGCTGCTATTATGATCGAAGCTTCTTCAGGTAAAATTCTTTACAGCAAAAATGCAGAGAAAAGACTGCCAATTGCAAGTATGACAAAGATGATGACAGAGTATCTGTTATTAGAAGCAATTGATGAAGGCAAAGTAAAATGGGATCAGACCTATACGCCTGATGACTATGTGTATGAGATTTCCCAAGATAACAGTTTATCAAACGTCCCTCTTCGGAAAGACGGAAAATACACAGTAAAAGAACTTTATCAAGCGACAGCAATCTATTCTGCAAATGCGGCTGC
This sequence comes from Bacillus sp. B28, assembly GCF_029536185.1. Classification (NCBI taxonomy): domain Bacteria; kingdom Bacillati; phylum Bacillota; class Bacilli; order Caryophanales; family Bacillaceae; genus Bacillus; species Bacillus sp. B28. The sequence continues at coordinate 17,479 of NZ_CP120511.1, forward strand.
GATTGCCATTGCAGAAGTTATTGCAGGCTCTGAAACAAAGTTCGTTGAAAAAATGAATGCAAAAGCAAAAGAACTGGGATTAACAAATTACAAATTTGTTAATGCAACAGGTCTTGAAAACAAAGATCTTCACGGCAAGCAGCCTGAAGGGACAAGCGTAGATGAAGAAAGTGAAGTTTCTGCTAAGGACATGGCTATCCTTGCAGATCACCTGATTACTGACTACCCTGAGATTTTAGAAACTTCCAGCATCTCAAAAATGAAGTTCAGAAAGGGCACAGATGATGAAATGGACATGCCGAACTGGAACTTTATGCTGAAGGGTCTTGTCAGCGAGTACAAAGGTGCAACTGTAGATGGACTGAAAACAGGTTCTACTGACTCTGCGGGTTCATGTTTTACAGGAACAGCTGAAAGAAACGGAATGCGTGTCATCACTGTGGTGTTAAACGCAAAAGGCAACATTCACACTGGCCGTTTCGATGAAACGAAAAAAATGTTTGATTATGCTTTCAACAATTTCTCTATGAAAGAAATTTATGCTGAAGGCGATCAGGTAAAAGGCCATAAAACCATTTCTGTAGATAAAGGTAAAGAGAAAGAAGTAGGCATTGTCACAAGCAAGGCATTTTCTCTTCCTGTCAAAAATGGTGAAGAAAAGAATTACAAAGCAAAAGTCACTTTAAACAAAGACACTTTGACTGCCCCTGTGAAAAAAGGGACGAAGGTTGGGAAACTGACTGCGGAATATACAGGTGATGAAAAGGACTATGGATTCCTTAACAGCAGCCTGGCAGGTGTAGACCTTGTGACGAAAGAAAATGTAGATAAAGCAAACTGGTTTGTTTTAACAATGCGCAGCATCGGCGGATTCTTCGCTGGTATCTGGGGAAGCATTGTTGATACAGTAACTGGCTGGTTTTAATGAATTGAAAGAGCTCTGATTGATGTTAGGGCTCTTTCGCTTAATATACTGAAAAAACCCAATTTTTAATAAAAAATGATTTTCAAAGCCCTAAAAACCGAATAAAATAAGTTATATCCATATGAATTATTGGATTTCTAGGATACAATAAGAAATAGAAATCATATACTATACCTTGATTAGGGGGACCAAGAAATGGCTCAAACAGGTACTGAACGTGTAAAACGCGGAATGGCAGAAATGCAAAAAGGCGGCGTCATCATGGACGTCATCAATGCGGAACAAGCGAAAATTGCTGAAGAGGCTGGAGCTGTCGCTGTAATGGCGCTAGAACGTGTACCAGCTGATATTCGTGCGGCTGGAGGAGTTGCCCGTATGGCTGACCCTACGATCGTGGAAGAGGTAATGAATGCTGTATCCATCCCGGTAATGGCAAAAGCGCGTATCGGACATATTGTTGAAGCGCGTGTGCTTGAAGCTATGGGAGTTGACTATATTGATGAAAGTGAAGTTCTGACTCCGGCTGACGAAGAATTTCATTTGAATAAAAATGAATATACAGTTCCTTTCGTATGCGGCTGCCGTGACCTCGGCGAAGCAACACGCCGTATTGCTGAAGGCGCTTCTATGCTTCGTACAAAAGGTGAGCCTGGTACTGGTAATATCGTCGAAGCTGTTCGCCATATGCGCAAGGTAAACGCTCAAGTGCGCAAAGTAGTTGCAATGAGCGATGACGAGCTGATGACTGAAGCGAAAAATTTGGGAGCACCTTATGAGCTGCTTCAACAAATTAAAAGAGACGGTAAACTTCCTGTCGTTAACTTTGCGGCTGGCGGCGTAGCAACTCCTGCTGATGCGGCACTTATGATGCAGCTTGGCGCTGACGGTGTATTTGTTGGTTCTGGTATCTTCAAATCAGACAATCCTGCAAAATTCGCAAAAGCAATTGTGGAAGCGACAACTCACTTCACTGATTATAAATTGATTGCAGAGCTTTCAAAAGAGCTTGGAACTGCAATGAAAGGGATCGAAATCTCAAATTTACTTCCAGAACAGCGTATGCAAGAACGCGGCTGGTAAGAATATAGGAGAGCTGCGACATGTTAACAATAGGTGTACTAGGACTTCAAGGAGCAGTAAGAGAGCATATCCATGCAATTGAAGCATGCGGTGCAGCTGGACTTGTTATTAAACGCCCAGAGCAGCTAAACGAAATCGATGGTTTAATTTTGCCGGGAGGAGAAAGCACGACAATGCGCCGTTTAATTGATACGTATCAATTCATGGAGCCATTGCGTGAGTTTGCTGCTCAGGGAAAACCGATGTTTGGGACATGTGCCGGTTTAATTATTTTAGCAAAGGAAATTGCCGGTTCAGACAACGCTCATTTAGGTTTGCTGAATGTAGTTGTTGAACGGAATTCGTTTGGCCGGCAGGTTGACAGCTTTGAAGCTGATTTAACAATTAAAGGGCTGGACGAACCTTTCACTGGTGTATTCATCCGTGCGCCGCATATCTTGGAAGTCGGTGAAAATGTTGAAGTGCTTTCTGAGCATAACGGACGCATTGTTGCTGCTAAACAGGGTAATTTCTTGGGCTGTTCGTTCCATCCGGAACTGACAGAGGATCATCGAGTGACAAAGCTGTTCGTTCAAATGGTTGAGGAATACAAGCAGAAAGCCCTTGTATAAAACAGTTGAAAGCTGTGGAAACTTATAGTACATTATAAACACAAATAAAGATCGAAAAGCGTTGATAGGAACTATTAGGAAGCCTCTCTTTCTAAGAGAGCCGATGGTTGGTGCGAATCGGTGAAAGATGCTGTCTGAATCCATCCTTGAGCGAAATGCTGAATGAAGTAGGCATTTACGGGATAACCGTTATGTGTGAAAGCGGAAAACAAGTCTAGGCTTGTTTTCAATCAGGGTGGCAACGCGAGAGCTCTCGTCCCTTTCATGGGGATGAGGGCTCTTTTTATTTTCGATAATTCAATGAATTTAATGAAAAAAGGAGTGTTTCGCATGCTTGATACGAAAATGCTGAGAGCAAATTTCCAAGAAATTAAAGCAAAGCTTGTACACAAAGGCGAAGACTTAACAGATTTTGATAAGTTCGAGGAGCTTGATGATAAAAGAAGAGAGCTTATCGGAAAAGTAGAAGAGCTAAAGGGAAAACGGAATGAAGTATCCCAGCAGGTAGCCGCTTTGAAACGCGAGAAAAAAGACGCGGATCACATCATTAAAGAAATGCGTGAAGTCGGCGAGGAAATTAAAAAACTTGATGAAGAATTAAGAACAGTGGAATCTGCGCTTGAGACCATTCTTCTTTCAATCCCGAATATTCCGCACGAATCAGTGCCAGTCGGTGAAACGGAAGATGATAACGTAGAAATTCGAAAATGGGGCGAAACACCTTCATTTGCATACGAGCCAAAACCGCATTGGGATATTGCTGATGAGCTTGGCATTCTTGATTTTGAACGTGCAGCGAAGGTAACAGGAAGCCGCTTCGTATTTTATAAAGGCTTAGGTGCCCGTTTGGAGCGTGCGCTTTATAACTTTATGCTTGACCTTCATGTGGATGAGTATAACTATACTGAGGTCATCCCGCCTTATATGGTAAACCGCGCAAGCATGACGGGAACAGGACAGCTTCCAAAGTTCGAAGAGGATGCGTTTAAGATCAGAGAAGAGGATTACTTCTTGATTCCGACTGCTGAAGTGCCGATCACAAATATGCACCGGGATGAAATTCTGTCAGGCGACAGCCTGCCGATTAATTATGCGGCATTCAGTGCCTGCTTCCGCTCAGAAGCTGGTTCAGCAGGGCGCGATACACGCGGGTTAATCCGTCAGCACCAGTTTAATAAAGTGGAGCTTGTGAAGTTTGTAAAGCCGGAAGATTCTTATGATGAGTTAGAAAAACTAACAAACCAGGCTGAGCGTGTGCTCCAGCTGTTGGAACTTCCATACCGTGTAATGAGCATGTGTACGGGTGATTTAGGATTTACGGCTGCGAAAAAATACGATATAGAAGTTTGGATTCCGAGCCAAGACACATATCGTGAAATTTCTTCTTGCAGCAACTTCGAAGCGTTCCAAGCCAGACGTGCGAACATTCGTTTCAGACGTGAAGCGAAGGGCAAACCAGAGCATGTACACACATTGAACGGCTCAGGTTTGGCAGTCGGAAGAACAGTTGCCGCTATTTTAGAAAATTATCAGCAGGAAGACGGAAGCGTCATTATACCAAAAGTGCTTCGTCCTTATATGGGAAATAGAGAAGTCATCAAAGCGTAAAGCTGAAAAGGTGTGCCTGATAAGGCACGCCTTTTCGCTATTTGAATTAAACACTTTCATAAAAACAAAAAAAGTTTTTAAAAATGCTTGACCATCATAAAACATTCATGATATAGTAAGTCTTGTCGATACGGAGGAATACCCAAGTCCGGCTGAAGGGATCGGTCTTGAAAACCGACAGGGGTGTCAAAGCCCGCGGGGGTTCGAATCCCTCTTCCTCCGCCATATTGATTTTAATTCTAATGAAACTCAAGCATATATTGGAGATTGTTTTGTCCGTTGCATCGTTTGCAACGGATTTTTTAATATCATAAAAAAGTGAATCTCAGGTCATGAGATTCACTTTTTTTTCGTTTCATGAATGACAGTTGCGATTTGATCAACAATGTTCTCGATAGAACTTTCATCATTCTTCAAGTCATAATCCTCAATACGGATTTTCAGGACAGGACAAGCGTTAAAACCGCTGATCCAGTTTTCGTAACGCGTGTGCATTTCTTCCCAATAAGACCGGTCTGTTTGAAGCTCCATTTCACGTCCGCGTTCTTCAATCCGGGCTAATATGTTGTCCAGATCACCTTCTAAATAAATCAGCACATCAGGATGCGGGAAATACGGTGTCATGACCATTGCTTCAAACAGGCTTGTATAGGTTTTATAATCAATCTTTGACATCGTCCCTTTGTCAGCGTGCATTTTTGCAAAAATCCCAGTATCCTCATAAATAGAACGATCCTGTACAAACCCTCCGCCGGCTTCAAAAATATTTTTCTGTTCTTTGAATCGTTCAGCTAAGAAGTAGATTTGCAGATGGAAGCTCCAGCGTTCAAAATCATGATAGAATTTTTCTAAGTATGGGTTATGATCGACTTCCTCTAGAGAGGTTTTAAAGCCAAGCCGTTTAGCCAATGCTCTTGTTAAAGTAGATTTTCCGACACCTACTGTTCCTGCTACTGTAATGATTGAATTCTCAGGGATATGATGTTCCTTCATTTTATTAGCTCCTTTACATGGGCGGCTATACGTTCAAAATCGCTCTTATTCAAAACGAAATCCTCTGAATCGCCATCTATTGTTAACACCGTAAGATCTGGGTCTGCTTCCTGCAGCTGCTTGATGGCGATGTCATAATCTGCGATCAGCTGCTCCAAATAGCTTGTTTCAATTTTTTTCTCAAAGGGACGCCCGCGTTTTTCAATGCGGTGTAACAATGTGGGCAGACTTGCCTTTATGTAAATGATGAAATTTGGCTTTGGAAGATCATCGGTAAGAAGATGAAAAATCTTTCTATATTTGTTGAGCTGCTGTTCAGACAGCGTTCGTTCCGCAAAAATCACATTTTTATAAATGTGGTAATCAGCTATTACAGGCTGTCCTTCATTTAAAAAGTGATGGCTGGTATCCTCAAGCTGTTTGTACCTGTGACAAAGAAAAAACATCTCAAGCTGGAAGCTCCATTCCTCAATGTTGTCATAAAACTTATCAAGGTATGGATTATCCTCAACAATCTCACTGATCATAGGGAATCCAAGCTCTTGTGAAAGCATCGTCGCGAGCGTTGTTTTTCCTGCCCCGATAGGACCTTCAACTGCGATAAAAGGGGCTGTATTCATTGGAATCCTCCTTATTTCTAAAAAACGTCCGTCAATTGCTGACCTTCATATTGTATCACAACCCTTGGATTCCCCTATGAAAAAAAGACGTTTCCAAATTAACGGAACGTCTTTTTGACAACTTGAAATTGATCAGAAAGCAGCAGCCAGTTTTGAGGAAAGGAAAGCCCCAGCTTCCAGTAGCTGATCCCTCTTAAATTAAGCTCTTTAATCAGATTGAATTTGGCCTGAATCGAACGGGCGTCTTCAAACCATACCTCGTGCCTTTTGTTTTCTGCATCAGTATAGCGGAAGAAGGGGGCTTGAGCGGTTTGGTCATACTGGATGTCGGCATTGTTTTGATCGGCTATGACAATGGCTTGCTGAGGGCTTATTGCTCTTGCCGGAGTTCCGCCAGCTGTAAATGGCAGCGTCCAATCATACCCATATAAATTCTGCCCCATGACAATTTTATTCGCAGGCATTTCTGTCAAAGCATATTCGATGACATCCCGAACAGGACCAATTGGAGAAACAGCTTGAGGAGGTCCGCCGCTGTAGCCCCATTCATAAGTCATGAGAACAACGAAGTCGACAATTTGGCCATGTGCTCTGTAATCATGTGCTTCGTACCATCTGCCCTGCTGTGTTGCGCTTGTTTTAGGGGCAAGCGCCGTAGAAATTTCTAAGCCTTCTTGATGAAAAAGATCCCTTGCCTCGCGGAGAAATTGATTATATGCCTCTCTATCCTGGGGCCGTAAGTATTCAAAGTCAAAATGAATAGCACGGAAGCCATATCTTCTGGCGTTCTCGACTATTTCATTCAAAAGTCTTCTTTTCACAGTATCGTCGTTCAAAAGGATCCGGCCGAGCTCATCGCTGAATGCCTGGTTTTCTAGGTTCGTTATAATCATCATCAGTGTCGTGCCTTGATTCTCTGCAATGCTTCTTAAATTCGTTAAAGGCGGTGCGACTAAGGTTCCATCACGCTGTGCCTGGAAACTGAATGCCCCAAGGTACGTTAAGTAGGGCGATGCTTCTCTGGCCGCCTGCTGGAGATTTTCGCTGACTTGATTTCCGCGTGGCTCCAAATAAGCGCTTGATTCAATGTCTCTTTTTGGAACTGGAGGAATGTATAAACGGAAACCAATCTGCAGTACGGTATTTAACTGGATGCGGTTCACCCTGGCAAGCTCAGCTGCTGTTGTATTAAATTGCTGTGCGATGGATGTCAGGGTATCACCTTGTTGAACATCATAAAACTGGCCAGCTATTGGAATGACAATGGTTTGTCCGACAACAAGGCTGTCGGGATTCGGTATTTCATTCGTTTCTGTGATTTCATTTACAGTTGTTCTGTATTGTGAAGCGATAGCAGAAAGAGTGTCGCCTTGTTTCACCACATAAATTTGAATGAAAAACGCCTCCTTTCATATCGCTACAATGTATGAAAGGAAAGCGCTAATCATGTTTGTTTTTCTGTAATTTGTTCTTCCGTTGTAATTTCTGCGAAAAGAACATTTTCCATCATGGTTAGAGCGAATTCATTGTCCTGATCGCTGTTAGAAGCAATGCAGTCCTTAGGTATTGTAATGCTGTATTCTCTCATGTAAGCATCATTAGCGGTAAACAGCACGCATATATTTCCCGCTATCCCTGTTAAGACAATGCGTTTCACCTGTAATTCAGTCAGGAGGGTATGGAGGGCTGTTTCATAAAAAGCGGAGTGTTTCGGCTTGATTAAAAAATAGTCGGCATCCTCGGGCGATATCTTTTTGATAATGGCCTTGCTTTTCTCGTTTTCACATTCTTGCTGGATATTTTGGATATCCGCTTGCCAAAGCCCGTAATGATCATTAATGTATATAATCGGCCAGTCATTTTGTCTTGCGTGCTTTTTTAATGATAAAATGTGAGGAACGATTTTTTCTGTTTTGTTGGCAAGACTTTCTCCCATATCAAATTCAAAATTATTGATCATGTCTACAATGAGAAGAGCTGTGTCTGCTTTAGACATCGACAGTCTCCTTTCTGTTTAAGTTATAGTTAATATGTAGCCTTTTTAGGTAAGGAAAAAACTTTGAAAAGAGAGCTAATCTGATGAATCAAGATGAACTTTATATGAAAGAAGCAATAAAAGAAGCGAAAAAAGCTGAAGCGAAAGGCGAGGTGCCGATCGGAGCCGTGCTTGTTGTGAATGATAAAATTTTGGCACGCGCGCACAATTTAAGAGAAACAGAGCAGCGGTCTATCGCTCATGCGGAAATGCTTGTGATTGATGAAGCGTGCAAGTCACTTGGAACATGGAGACTGGAAGGCGCAACACTTTACGTTACCCTTGAGCCTTGTCCGATGTGTGCCGGAGCCGTCGTGCTTTCACGCGTGGAGAAAGTGGTATTTGGCGCATTTGATCCAAAAGGAGGCTGTTCAGGCACGTTAATGAACCTTCTTCAGGAAGAACGCTTTAATCATCAGGCTGAAGTGGTGAGCGGTGTGCTAGAGGAAGAATGCGGAGGAATGCTCAGTGCGTTTTTCAGAGATCTGAGAAAAAAGAAGAAAGCTTCTAGGAAAAACTTGTCTGAGTAGTAAGGTTGCAATTTTTAGGGGGAAACGATATACTTATGTGTGCATCGTCATAGATGCGACATAAAATTTGATATTTATTTTGCCGTGCTAAGCGGGGAGGTAGCGGTGCCCTGTACCCGCAATCCGCTCTAGCGGGGCCGAATCCCTTCTCGAGGTTCGTTTACTTTAAGGTCTGCCTTAAGTAAGTGGTGTTGACGTTTGGGTCCTGCGCAATGGGAATTCATGAACCATGTCAGGTCCGGAAGGAAGCAGCATTAAGTGAAACCTCTCATGTGCCGCAGGGTTGCCTGGGCCGAGCTAACTGCTTAAGTAACGCTTAGGGTAGCGAATCGACAGAAGGTGCACGGTAAATCAATCATCAAATTTTCAAACTCACCTAATATTAGGTGAGTTTTTTGTTATGTAAAAGAGCTTTTGGAATCGATACACGGTTCATGTATAATGGGAATGATGAATAACGGAGGAGGGCGCACCCGTGAGTTACCAAGCTTTATATCGAGTATTCAGGCCTCAGCGCTTTGAAGATGTGGTCGGACAAGAGCACATTACAAAAACGCTTCAAAATGCCCTTTTGCAAAAGAAATTTTCTCATGCTTATCTGTTTTCCGGGCCAAGGGGTACGGGAAAAACCAGTGCGGCCAAAATATTTGCCAAAGTTGTCAACTGTGAACACGCTCCTGTTGATGAGCCATGTAACGAATGTGCAGCCTGTAAAGGGATAACAAACGGGTCCATATCCGATGTCATAGAAATTGACGCCGCTTCTAACAACGGTGTTGATGAAATTCGTGACATCCGCGACAAAGTGAAGTTTGCCCCATCGGCTGTCACATATAAGGTATATATCATAGATGAGGTGCATATGCTTTCTATCGGCGCCTTCAATGCGTTATTAAAAACATTAGAAGAGCCGCCTGAGCATTGTATTTTCATTTTAGCAACAACAGAACCGCACAAAATTCCTTTAACCATTATCTCCAGATGTCAGCGTTTTGACTTCAAGCGAATTACATCCCAAGCGATTGTCGGACGTATGAACAAAATAGTTGAAGCTGAAGAGCTGCAGGTTGAAGAAGGGGCGCTCGACATTATTGCGAGTGCTGCAGATGGCGGTATGAGGGATGCTTTGAGCCTTCTTGATCAGGCAGTCTCATTCAGCGGCGACGAGCTAAAAGTTGATGATGCACTTCTGATTACCGGAGCAGTTTCTCAATTATATATAGGTAAGCTTGCGCAATCTCTGCATGAAAAACATGTTTCTGAAGCTTTGGAAACATTGAATGAGCTGCTTCAGCAAGGGAAAGACCCGGCGAAGCTGATAGAGGATATGATTTTCTATTTCAGGGACATGCTGCTGTTCAAAACAGCTCCTGGCTTAGAGGGTGTACTGGAAAAAGTAAAAGTCGATGAAACGTTCCGTGAATTGAGTGAACAAATTCCGACCCAGGCGATATATGAAATGATTGATATCCTGAACAAGAGCCACCAGGAAATGAAATGGACGAACCATCCCCGTATCTTCTTTGAAGTGGCTGTGGTGAAGATTTGCCAAACGTCTCATCAACCAGCTGCTGCAGACCTGCCTGAAGTTGATATGCTGATGAAAAAGATCCAGCAGCTTGAGCAAGAAGTAGAACGGCTCAAAACAACCGGCGTAAAAGCAGCGGCGGAAAGTCCGAAAAAAGAGACGCCGCGTGCGCCAAAAGGCGGGAAATCCAATTACAAAGCGCCGGTAGGCAGAATTCATGAAATTTTGAAGGAAGCAACGAGAACGGACCTTGATCAGCTCAGAAGCAGCTGGGGCAAGCTTCTGGCTCACCTGAAACAGCAAAACAAAGTATCGCATGCTGCACTGCTGAATGACAGTGAACCTGTGGCTGCAGCTTCTTCGGCATTTGTACTGAAATTCAAATATGAAATACATTGTAAAATGGTCGCCGAGGATAACAACGGTGTCCGGACTAATCTTGAACAGATTTTAGAATCTATGCTCGGAAAAAGAATGGATTTGATTGGCGTTCCAGAAGCACAATGGGGTAAAATAAGAGAAGAATTTTTAGTAGATCATCAGCAGGAAAATGAAGGATCAAATGAGCCGGCTGAAGAAGACCCGCTTATTGCAGAAGCGAAAAAGCTTGTCGGAGCGGATTTAATTGAAATAAAAGACTAACAAAATGAAAGAGAGTGGATAATATGCGTGGCGGAATGGGAAATATGCAAAAAATGATGAAACAAATGCAAAAGATGCAAAAGGATATGGCCAAGGCTCAAGAAGAGCTTGCAGAACAGGTAGTTGAAGGAACTGCAGGCGGCGGTATGGTAACAGTTAAAGCAAACGGCCAAAAAGAAATTCTGGATGTCATCATTAAAGAAGATGTAGTTGACCCGGAAGATATCGAAATGCTCCAGGATTTAGTGCTTGCTGCAACGAATGAAGCCTTGAAAAAAGTTGACGAGATCACAAACGAAACAATGGGTCAATTTACAAAAGGAATGAACATGCCAGGTTTGTTCTAGGAGGATAAAAGAAAATGCAATATCCTGAACCAATATCAAAGCTGATCGACAGCTTTATGAAATTGCCAGGGATCGGGCCGAAAACAGCGGTCCGTCTGGCTTTTTTTGTTCTAGGTATGAAAGAAGATGTGGTATTAGATTTTGCGAAAGCGTTGGTAAATGCGAAACGCAATCTGACATATTGCTCAGTTTGCGGGCATATTACAGATCAAGACCCTTGTTATATATGTGAAGATTCACGAAGGGATAAGTCCATTATCTGTGTTGTGCAAGACCCTAAGGATGTTATTGCTATGGAGAAAATGAAAGAATACAACGGCCAGTATCATGTTCTCCACGGCGCCATTTCTCCAATGGACGGCATCGGACCAGAGGATATAAAAATACCAGAATTGTTAAAACGATTACAGGATGATCAAGTGACAGAAGTGATTCTCGCAACAAACCCTAATATAGAAGGGGAAGCAACAGCGATGTATATATCAAGGCTCTTGAAGCCATCTGGTATTAAGCTCTCCCGTATTGCCCACGGACTGCCCGTCGGCGGTGACTTGGAATATGCTGATGAGGTCACTCTTTCTAAGGCACTTGAAGGAAGACGTGAATTGTAAGGGAGGAAAAAGCGATCCATGGGTTTTCTTCGCAAGAAAACATTGAGAAGAGAGTTTGATGAAAAACTAATCGAGCAGCTTTTTAAGCAAAAGGAAGAGTGGAACAGGCAAAAGAAGCTGGTTGAAAAAAGCCTTGAACCATCAGCTGAGGTTTTATGCGAGCTGAAGGTAGCTGAAGCAAAGTATTTTTTTTACTTGAGGGAAGCGAAACAGCGCAATTTGAAAATCAGCAGGTGGAAGTAAGTGGTCTAAACTCCTGGATCTTCTCATAAGCTTGTACTAGAACAAGTGAAGGGGATGAGAAGATTCATGGAGCCTATTTTTATTATAGGGATTATTTTAGGACTGGTTATTCTTCTGTTTTTATCAGGTTCGCCTGCGAAGCCTTTAAAGTGGATTGGTATAACTGCTGTTAAATGTGTAGCGGGTGCTTTGTTGCTGGTATGTGTGAACATGTTCGGAGGCAGCCTCGGCATTCATGTGCCGATTAACATTGTCACAACAGCCATAAGCGGAATCTTGGGCATACCGGGAATAGCAGCATTAGTAGTAATTAAGCATTTTATTATTTAATTCATGTTATATGTTGACTTTAAGACGTAAGGGTGTTATTCTAATATACGTCGCTGATGACGGATAAGCTTTTTAAAGAAAATACAAAAAAGTTGTTGACGGAAACGGCGTAAAATGTTATGATTATAAAGTCGCTTAAAGAGCGGCAACAAAGTTCTTTGAAAACTAAACAAGACAAAACGTACCTGTTAATTCAAGTTTTATTATAAAATCGCACAGCGATGTGCGTAGTCAGTCAAACTAAGGCCTGCACGATGCAGGTCACGCAGATGTTGTCACAGGATGTGATGAATTTAATCTGCGATCCATTTATCGGAGAGTTTGATCCTGGCTCAGGACGAACGCTGGCGGCGTGCCTAATACATGCAAGTCGAGCGGACAGATGGGAGCTTGCTCCCTGATGTTAGCGGCGGACGGGTGAGTAACACGTGGGTAACCTGCCTGTAAGACTGGGATAACTCCGGGAAACCGGGGCTAATACCGGATGCTTGTTTGAACCGCATGGTTCAAACATAAAAGGTGGCTTCGGCTACCACTTACAGATGGACCCGCGGCGCATTAGCTAGTTGGTGAGGTAATGGCTCACCAAGGCAACGATGCGTAGCCGACCTGAGAGGGTGATCGGCCACACTGGGACTGAGACACGGCCCAGACTCCTACGGGAGGCAGCAGTAGGGAATCTTCCGCAATGGACGAAAGTCTGACGGAGCAACGCCGCGTGAGTGATGAAGGTTTTCGGATCGTAAAGCTCTGTTGTTAGGGAAGAACAAGTACCGTTCGAATAGGGCGGTACCTTGACGGTACCTAACCAGAAAGCCACGGCTAACTACGTGCCAGCAGCCGCGGTAATACGTAGGTGGCAAGCGTTGTCCGGAATTATTGGGCGTAAAGGGCTCGCAGGCGGTTCCTTAAGTCTGATGTGAAAGCCCCCGGCTCAACCGGGGAGGGTCATTGGAAACTGGGGAACTTGAGTGCAGAAGAGGAGAGTGGAATTCCACGTGTAGCGGTGAAATGCGTAGAGATGTGGAGGAACACCAGTGGCGAAGGCGACTCTCTGGTCTGTAACTGACGCTGAGGAGCGAAAGCGTGGGGAGCGAACAGGATTAGATACCCTGGTAGTCCACGCCGTAAACGATGAGTGCTAAGTGTTAGGGGGTTTCCGCCCCTTAGTGCTGCAGCTAACGCATTAAGCACTCCGCCTGGGGAGTACGGTCGCAAGACTGAAACTCAAAGGAATTGACGGGGGCCCGCACAAGCGGTGGAGCATGTGGTTTAATTCGAAGCAACGCGAAGAACCTTACCAGGTCTTGACATCCTCTGACAATCCTAGAGATAGGACGTCCCCTTCGGGGGCAGAGTGACAGGTGGTGCATGGTTGTCGTCAGCTCGTGTCGTGAGATGTTGGGTTAAGTCCCGCAACGAGCGCAACCCTTGATCTTAGTTGCCAGCATTCAGTTGGGCACTCTAAGGTGACTGCCGGTGACAAACCGGAGGAAGGTGGGGATGACGTCAAATCATCATGCCCCTTATGACCTGGGCTACACACGTGCTACAATGGACAGAACAAAGGGCAGCGAAACCGCGAGGTTAAGCCAATCCCACAAATCTGTTCTCAGTTCGGATCGCAGTCTGCAACTCGACTGCGTGAAGCTGGAATCGCTAGTAATCGCGGATCAGCATGCCGCGGTGAATACGTTCCCGGGCCTTGTACACACCGCCCGTCACACCACGAGAGTTTGTAACACCCGAAGTCGGTGAGGTAACCTTTATGGAGCCAGCCGCCGAAGGTGGGACAGATGATTGGGGTGAAGTCGTAACAAGGTAGCCGTATCGGAAGGTGCGGCTGGATCACCTCCTTTCTAAGGATATTTACGGAATATAAGACCTTGGGTCTTATAAACAGAACGTTCCCTGTCTTGTTTAGTTTTGAAGGAACTTTGTTCCTTGAATAAGTTAAGATGGGCCTGTAGCTCAGCTGGTTAGAGCGCACGCCTGATAAGCGTGAGGTCGGTGGTTCGAGTCCACTCAGGCCCACCATCTTATACAAATGGGGCCTTAGCTCAGCTGGGAGAGCGCCTGCTTTGCACGCAGGAGGTCAGCGGTTCGATCCCGCTAGGCTCCACCAACGTGTTCTTTGAAAACTAGATAACAGTAGACATCACATTCAATTAGTAACACAAGATATCACATAGTGATTCTTTTTAACGGTTAAGTTAGAAAGGGCGCACGGTGGATGCCTTGGCACTAGGAGCCGATGAAGGACGGGACGAACACCGATATGCTTCGGGGAGCTGTAAGCAAGCTTTGATCCGGAGATTTCCGAATGGGGAAACCCACCACTCGTAATGGAGTGGTATCCATATCTGAATTCATAGGATATGAGAAGGCAGACCCGGGGAACTGAAACATCTAAGTACCCGGAGGAAGAGAAAGCAAATGCGATTCCCTGAGTAGCGGCGAGCGAAACGGGATTAGCCCAAACCAAGAGGCTTGCCTCTTGGGGTTGTAGGACACTCTGTACGGAGTTACAAAGGAACGAGGTAGATGAAGAGGTCTGGAAAGGCCCGCCATAGGAGGTAACAGCCCTGTAGTCAAAACTTCGTTCTCTCCAGAGTGGATCCTGAGTACGGCGGAACACGTGAAATTCCGTCGGAATCCGGGAGGACCATCTCCCAAGGCTAAATACTCCCTAGTGACCGATAGTGAACCAGTACCGTGAGGGAAAGGTGAAAAGCACCCCGGAAGGGGAGTGAAAGAGATCCTGAAACCGTGTGCCTACAAGTAGTCAGAGCCCGTTAACGGGTGATGGCGTGCCTTTTGTAGAATGAACCGGCGAGTTACGATCCCGTGCAAGGTTAAGCAGAAGATGCGGAGCCGCAGCGAAAGCGAGTCTGAATAGGGCGCATGAGTACGTGGTCG
>NZ_CP120511.1:35000-167500 GCF_029536185.1 Bacillus sp. B28
AAGATCTAAATAATGTATACAATAACAGGTTTCAGGAAAGGCTAATTGTACGGAGGTGGGGACGATGGACGAAACGGTTAAACACCATCAAACATGTATTATTTGCGAACAAGAGAAAAGCAGAGGGATTCATCTTTATACAAAATTCATATGCTTAGATTGTGAGAGAAAAGTAATTTCTACAGCAACTTCCGATCCTGACTATGCCTTTTATGTCAAAAAACTAAAGAGCATTCATACACCGCCATTATATTCTTAGACCTGAGAAGGTCTTTTTTTGTACCATTTTTCACTTTATATAAAGCAGTGGGGATACGATAAAAGAACATGAAACTTGTTTAGGGACTAAACGTAGTAGATAATAATGTTAAATATGAAATACTCACAGGAGTCGATGAAGTGATGCATAGATTTCTTCAATTTTTGATATGGAGTTTCACAAGCAGTGCGACTTTTGTTTTCATAGGATTATTGAGTTTTTTTGGTTTTAACCAATCATTTTTTTTATCTTTTGTATATGGCGTTTCATCAGCAGCTCTCGTATACACAGCGGGTTTGTGGAATTCGAGACGGTTATTTCTTAAAAAACATGAACTGACGGGAAGAGAATATGCGTACATCAAGAAAAATCTTGAGGAAGCAAGGCAAAAAATAATCCGTCTTAGAAAAGCTTTATTTCAGGCAAAAAGTATCCAGATGTTTAAGCAAAATGCAGAGATGCTGAGACTTGTCAGAAGGATCTATATATTAACCAAAAAAGAGCCAAAACGGTTTTATCGGGCTGAGCGTTTCTTTTATCAGACTCTAGATTCTGTTGTGGAACTGACAGAGAAATATGCTTTTCTTTCTTCTCATCCGAAAAAAAACAAAGAGCTTTCGATGTCGTTGAGTGAAGTGCGTATCACACTTGCTGAATTGACGAAGCGTTTAGAAGAAGATTTAACTCAATTAATGGGCAACGAAATTGGTGAAATGCAATTTGAATTAGATGCAGCGAAGCATTCTTTGAAAAAATAACGGAAGGGGTAAGGACGGTGAATAAGGATCGAAGCGAACTTCAAATAGACGGATTGTTGGCAGACCCCTTTGGGGATATCGAAACACCAAAGGGGGAGGCTGTCGAATCAGAAAAGCAGTCAGTGCGGCTTGTCGATGTTCTGCCAGAAGAAAACAAAGAAAAAGCATACCAGCTGGCTGAACAGATTGATCATAACAATATGAACAGTATTGTCTTATATGGTTCACAAGCTCAGTCTAAGCTGCTGAATTTTTCTCATACGATGATTGATCATGTTCAAAAGAAGGATGTCGGTGAAATCGGTGAAATCCTTGGTGAGCTGATGAAAAAGCTGGAGCAAGTAAATCCAGATGAACTGCAGTCTAAGAAAAAAGGTTTCTTGGCACGCATGTTTGGGAAAGTGTCTCATTCTCTTCAGGAGGTACTGTCAAAGTATCAAAAGACCAGTGTGCAGATAGATAGAATCAGTTTAAAACTTGAGCATTCAAAAAATGCATTACTCAGTGATAATAAGCTGTTAGAGCAGTTATATGATAAAAACAAAGAATATTTTTCTGCACTGAATATTTATATTGCTGCTGGGGAATTAAAGCTGGATGGATTAAGAACGAAAACAATTCCTGAACTGAAACGACAGGCCGAATCAAGTGAACATAATCAAATGGCCGTTCAAGAAGTAAACGATTTGATCCAATTTGCTGACCGACTGGATAAAAGAGTGCACGATTTGCTCTTGAGCAGGCAAATTACCATACAAAGCGCTCCGCAAATTAGGTTAATTCAAAATACGAATCAGGCATTAGCTGAAAAAATCCAGTCATCCATTGTAACCGCAATCCCGCTTTGGAAAAACCAAGTAGCGATTGCTTTGACACTTTTACGGCAGCGAAACGCTGTGGATGCACAGCAAAAAGTATCCGATACAACAAATGAGCTTTTGCTAAAAAACGCGGAGCTTTTAAAAACCAATACAATTGAAACAGTGAAAGCAAATGAACGAGGGCTTGTTGATATTGATACGTTAAAGAAGGTGCAGGAAAGCTTAATCAGTACGCTTGAAGAAACGCTGACGATTCAAGAAGAAGGGCGGCTTAAACGCCGACAGGCTGAAGAAGAGCTCATGATGATGGAAGGCGATTTGAAGCAAAAGCTGCTCGCGATAAAGGAAAGATAGTTTACCAGTAAGTCTTAGCTTTAAGTTCTGTCATAGGAACGATATAATAAAGAGTAAGAATACACATTCAAGGGATTGTTTTAATGAACACACCTTTATATCATGCACTGATTCAACATGCGAGAAGAAATTCTCATTCATTTCACGTTCCGGGACATCACAATGGAGATGTCTTTTTTGATGAGGCTAAGACCATATACAACCCGCTTCTTACAATTGACCTGACTGAACTATCGGGGCTTGATGATTTGCATCATCCTTCAGGTGTGATTAAGGAAGCCCAAGATCTTGTCAGCCAATTGTATGGATCGGCAGAAAGTTTTTTTCTTGTGAACGGCACGACTGTCGGAAACTTAGCGATGATTTTATCAGTTTGTGATCCTGGAGATACGATCCTGATCCAAAGAAACTGCCATAAATCTGTCTTTCATGCTGTTGATTTGGCTGGAGCTGAGCCGGTTTATCTCGCACCTGACATTGATGAAATAATGCATGTGCCTACGCATGTTCCGCTTGGTACGATAAAAGAAGCTTTAAAGGCATATCCAAATGCGAAGGGGTTGGTGCTGACCAATCCCACATACTATGGACATAGCGCGGATTTGACTGAAATCATTTCAGAGGCGCATCAATACGGGATTCCTGTGCTGGTGGATGAAGCGCATGGCGCACACTTTGTTTTAGGGGAGCCTTTCCCGGCTTCAGCATTGCAAATGGGAGCAGATATTGTTGTTCAGTCGGCGCACAAAACGCTGCCTGCCATGACGATGGGGTCTTATTTGCACCTCAATAGCAACAAAATTGAACGGAACCGGGTAGCGGATTACTTGAATCGTTTACAAAGCAGCAGCCCGTCTTATCCGATAATGGCTTCATTGGATCTTGCCCGCGCTTATCTGCAGCATATGATAGAGGAACAAAAGCTTCCTGACGTTCTGCAGCATATTCAATTGATTAAACAAACGTTTGATTCACTTGCATATGCTGAAGCGGTTGAACCGGCCAATCAACGGATTACAACGGATCCGCTGAAACTCACCATTCGTTCCAAATGTGGCCATTCAGGTTTTACACTGCAAAAAATATTAGAGCGTGTCAACATATTCACAGAGCTTGCCGATGAAAATCAGGTTTTGCTTGTTCTCCCTTTGGGAGGAAAACAGAGAATCGATTCTGAAACAATTAAGAAAATTGATCAAGAGATCGAAAAGACTCCATCTGACGAGATGAATGTTTCTCCAGAATGGGAAGCACAGCCTATTACTGTAATGCCTTATCCGAAAAAGGTTTTAAACACGTTACAGAAAGAATATGTGGGTTTTGATAAAGCGGCAGGCCGGCTGAATGCAGAGGATGTTATACCTTATCCGCCGGGAATTCCGATGATTATGGCAGGCGAAAGAATCACAAGGGAAAGCGTGCAAAAGCTCAGCCGCTTGATCAGCATGAAAACGCATGTTCAAGGGAATATGAAAATCAATGAGAAGCAATTACTTGTTTATATAGAAGAGGAGAAATCATGAGCGGTTTATTTATTACATTTGAAGGTCCTGAAGGCGCGGGAAAAACGACTGTATTGCAGGAAATAAAAAAGATACTGATAGCAGAAGGCCTTCAGGTTACAGCAACACGGGAACCAGGCGGCATAGATATCGCAGAACAAATTCGAGAAGTTATTCTAAACGAGAACAACACGTTAATGGATCCGAAAACAGAAGCTCTCTTATATGCAGCTGCAAGACGTCAGCATTTAGTTGAAAAAGTAACACCTGCTTTAGAGCAGGGGCATATTGTACTTTGTGACAGATTCATAGACAGTTCACTCGCATACCAAGGATATGCAAGAGGCCTTGGGATTGATGAGGTTCTTTCGATTAACCAATTCGCCATTGGAGATATGATGCCTCATGTCACAATTTATTTTTCAATTGATCCGGAAGAAGGCCTGAAGCGTATTGATGCGAACGGCTCTCGGGAGAAAAACCGGCTCGATCTGGAAAAGTTGAGCTTCCATACAAAGGTTCAGGAAGGTTATCGGGAGCTGATGAAACGTTTTCCAGAAAGATTTCATTCAGTTGAGGCAGCACAATCGAAAGACCTCGTTGTTCAGGACGTTCTAAAGGTTATCAATGAAGCGTTGAAAAAAATTCAATTGTGACCTGTTTCTCATTAGTTGATATAATAATGTAAACGAGATCATTGTTGTTTCCAATCTAAAGGAGGCCTTTACAGATGAAATTAATAGTGGCAGTTGTACAAGATCAGGACAGCAACAGACTTTTGAAAACTTTAACAGATCACAACTTTAGAGTCACAAAGCTTGCGACGACGGGAGGATTTCTTAAATCAGGCAATACAACGTTTATGATTGGTGTCGAGGATATACGCGTCGATAAAGCATTGAGCCTCATTAAAGAAAACGGACAGAAACGGGATCAGATGATTGCTCCTGTATCTCCAATGGGCGGAAATGCTGATTCATATGTCCCTTATCCAGTCGAAGTTGAAGTTGGCGGAGCGACAGTGTTTGTCCTTCCAGTCGATGAATTTCATCAATTTTAAGGATTTGAAACTGTGAAAATTAATAAAGATATACGCACATTTATAGATAATAAGCAGCTTCCTTCTATGAAAACAGCTGAGATTTCAGCATCTTTTAAAACATCTATGGAGAACCAAAGCAGCAAATTGAAGTTTGATCAGCTGACCAGGATGTTAACGGACATAGAAGCATTTGGGAAAAGACTGACGAAATCACGGAATTTTAAAGACTTGGCAAGATTTAAAGGGCTTGTGAAACGTTTTGTCAAAGAAGCTGTTGACAGCGGCCTTTCACATGAAACGTCGAAAAGCTTTGATCTTTACGGAAACAGCAGAACGCTGGGACTTGTGAAAGAAATAGACGAGAAATTGATAAAGCTTACTGAAGAGATGATGGATCAGGAAAAGCCGGCAATTGATTTGCTGGAGCGTATTGGCGAAATAGAAGGTTTATTGATTAACCTTTACACATAGAGAGTGATACAATGGCAATATCCTGGAAGGAAATGACCGAGCTTCAGCCCAGAGTAATGAAGCTTTTATATAATAGTATTGAGAAGGACAGACTATCACACGCTTATTTATTTGAGGGCAAAAAAGGAACAGGCAAGCTGGAGGCCGCAATGCTTCTTGCGAAAAGCTTTTTTTGTCTGGAAGACGGAGCAGAGCCTTGTGAGAACTGCAGAAATTGTAAGCGGATTGAGTCGGGAAACCACCCTGATCTCCATCTGGTCCAGCCTGATGGGTTATCGATTAAAAAGGCGCAAATTCAAGCGCTGCAAGAAGAGTTTTCTAAAACAGGGCTTGAATCGCATAAAAAGCTGTACATCATATCCCATGCAGATCAAATGACGGCTAATGCGGCAAACAGCCTGCTGAAGTTTTTAGAGGAACCGAACAGAGACACAATGGCCATCCTTATTACTGAGCAGCCTCAAAGGTTATTGGATACCATCATTTCAAGATGCCAAACCCTTCCTTTTCAGCCTTTGCAGCCCAAAGCAATTGAAGACAGACTGATAGAACAGGACGTCTCGCCTCATATGGCGAGGCTCCTGGCGAACATGACCAACAATGTAGCAGAAGCAGTCGAATTAAGTCGAAATGATGAGTTTGCAGAGTCTAGAGCGAAAGTGATAAAATTGTATGAAGTCTTACACCAGCGGAAAGGACATGCCTTTTTCTTTATTCAAGATCAATGGATGCCCTTTTTCAAAGAAAAAACCCATCAAGAAATGGGTCTTGATATGCTCTTATTGATATATCGCGATGTGTTGTCCATCCAAATAGGAAATGAAGATAAATTGATTTATCAAGACTTATTCCAATCAATAAAACAGCATGCGCTACAATCAACACAACAAAGCGTTACGAACCAGATACTTGCTGTTTTAGAAGCAAAGAAACGGCTTCATTCCAATGTGAATGTGCAGGGATTAATGGAGCACTTGGTGTTAATGTTGCAGGAGGGATAAGCTTGTACAATGTAATTGGCGTCCGCTTTAAAAAAGCGGGTAAAATATATTATTTCGATCCGAATGGATTTCATATAGAACAAGACAGCTGCGTAATTGTAGAAACTGTCAGAGGTGTTGAGTACGGTCAGGTTGTTGTCGCGAATAAACAGGTGGATGAGCATGATGTTGTGCTTCCGCTCCGTAAAGTGATACGCGTGGCTGACGAGCGCGATCTTCTCATTGTAGAAGAAAATAAACAAGAAGCTTTATCAGCATTTGAAATATGCCAAAAGAAAGTGATAGATCACGGCTTGGATATGAAGCTGGTCGATGTGGAGTTTACGTTCGACCGTAATAAAGTGATTTTTTACTTCACTGCTGACGGCAGAGTAGATTTCAGAGAACTTGTAAAGGATTTAGCCTCCATCTTTAAAACAAGGATTGAGCTTCGCCAGATTGGGGTAAGAGATGAGGCAAAAATGCTCGGAGGAATCGGCCCTTGCGGCAGAATGCTTTGCTGTTCAACATTCCTCGGAGATTTTGAACCTGTGTCCATTAAGATGGCGAAGGATCAGAACCTATCCTTAAATCCAACAAAGATTTCTGGTCTTTGCGGACGTCTGATGTGCTGTCTGAAATACGAAAACGATGAGTATGAGACTGCAAAGGAACAGCTTCCGGATATAGGGGAAATGATTACGACAGCAAACGGGCCTGCAAAAGTCGTCGGGCTGAATATTCTGGAACGGGTGCTTCAGGTGGAACTGATGAACCGTGAAAAAGTGATAGAATATACTTGGGAAGAGCTCTTGGAAGAGGGCGTCGTATCCGCACAAACCACAGATTAACGAGGTGTGGAACCTTGGATAAAAAAGAGTTATTTGATACCGTCATTAACTTAGAAGAACAAATCGGCTCGCTTTACCGGCAGCTGGGGGATTTAAAGCAGCATATCGGTGAGATGATTGAAGAAAATCATCATTTACAGCTTGAAAATAAGCATTTGCGTAAACGGCTGGACGATACGACGCAGCAGATTGAAAAGTTTAAAGCTGATAAAAAAGAATCAAAAACACAGAAGACAGAGCAAGCTGATATAGGGGAAGGATATGATAATCTGGCACGTCTGTATCAGGAAGGATTCCATATCTGTAACGTCCACTATGGAAGCGTCAGAAAAGAAGATTGTCTTTTCTGTCTGTCATTCTTAAATAAAAAATAAGGAAAAAGGCTTCCGCATCAGACGGAAGCCTTTTTCAAAGGTGCTGGAAAGGATAAGAAAATGGTTTCATTACATGACGATGAAAGATTAGATTATTTGCTGGCAGAGGATATGAAGATTATACAAAGTCCAACGGTGTTTGCTTTTTCATTGGACGCTGTGCTTCTCTCCAAATTTGCTTATGTTCCGATTCAAAAAGGAAAAATTGTTGATTTGTGCACCGGAAACGGCATTGTGCCGCTGCTGTTGAGTACAAGGTCAAAAGCAGATATCCTTGGTGTTGAAATTCAGGAAAGATTGCATGATATGGCTGTCCGCAGTGTGGAATATAACAAACTGGAGGATCAAATTCAAATCATACATGATGATCTGAAAAACATGCCTGAAAAGCTGGGGCATAATAGATATGATGTTGTTACCTGCAACCCGCCTTATTTTAAAACACCCAAACAGGCCGAACAAAATTTGAATGAACATCTCCGTATCGCAAGACATGAAATTCACTGTACATTGGAAGATGTCATTTCAGTCAGCAGTAAATTGCTAAAGCAAGGAGGAAAGGCAGCGCTCGTTCACCGGCCGGGCCGGCTTCTCGAAATTTTTGAATTGATGAAGGCTTATCAAATTGAGCCGAAGCGTGTTCAGTTTGTCTATCCGAAACAAGGGAAGGAAGCCAATACCATTTTGGTTGAAGGCATAAAAGGCGGGCGTCCAGATTTGAAAATACTTCCTCCGCTGTTCGTGTATAACGAACAAAATGAATATACAAAAGAAATCAGGACCATTTTATATGGAGACAAATAACCATTTCTTTTATGTTGTACAGTGCAAAGACAACAGCTGGTATGCAGGGTATACCAACGATCTGCAGAAACGGCTGAAAACTCACAACGATGGAAAGGGCGCAAAGTATACAAAAGCAAGACGCCCGGTTGATTTAATTTTTGCTGAGGCATTTGCAACGAAGCGGGAAGCCATGCAGGCGGAATATTACTTTAAAAAACTGACCCGCAGAAAAAAAGAGCTTTATATAGAGGAAAAAAGGAACAGCAAGGAGGCTGTATATGTTAAGGCGCCAGATGAGCTTTAATGGAAAGTCGGATATGGGGATTCTTTATTTGGTTCCGACACCTATCGGAAATTTAGAGGATATGACATTTCGCGCGATCGAAACGCTGAAATCAGTGGATGCGATTGCTGCAGAAGATACGAGGCAAACAAAAAAGCTTTGCCATGTATATGAAATTGAAACACCGCTTGTCAGTTATCACGAACACAATAAAGAAAGCAGCGGCCACAAAATCATTGAATGGCTGAAGTCCGGGAAAAACATAGCGCTGGTCAGTGACGCCGGACTGCCGACGATTTCTGATCCTGGAGCGGAAATCGTCAAGGACTTTACGGAAATGGGCGGTTATGTTGTTCCTCTGCCGGGAGCCAATGCCGCATTAACAGCGCTTATCGCTTCAGGAATTGTACCGCAGCCTTTCTTTTTCTACGGATTTCTCAACAGGCAGAAAAAAGAAAAGAAGAAAGAACTCGATGTCCTCAAAAAACGGCAAGAAACGATTATTTTTTATGAAGCACCTCACCGATTGAAGGAAACCCTGTCTGTGATGTTAGACATATTAGGAGATCGGGACATTGCGGTGACGCGTGAACTTACTAAGAAATATGAAGAGTTTATAAGAGGAACGATATCCGAAGTGATAGACTGGGCAAATGAGGATCAGATCCGCGGTGAGTTTTGTCTTGTAGTCGAAGGCAATAAAGCTGAGGAAGCAGATGAAGAAACACATTGGTGGGAGAACCTATCTGCAAAAGAACATGTCGAGCATTACATCTCAAAAGGAGCGACATCAAAAGAAGCCATTAAAAAAGCGGCTGTAGATCGTAACGTCCCAAAACGTGAAATGTATGATGCATACCATATTCAGCAATAAAAAAAACGTTCTTGTGTCATAACAAGAACGTTTTTTGTGTAAAAAATGATTATTTAAGGTTTTGAAGCTGGTTTTGGATTTCGCTGATGATTTGCTCAGCGCCTTCTTTGCTTAGCACCAATTTGCCGCCAGCAAGTTTAAGGTTATCGTCAGAAACTTCACCAGTTACTTGGCAAGTCATGTTTGGCTTATATTTTTTAAGGATGATTTTTTCATCATCAACGTAAATTTCAAGAGCATCTTTTTCTGCGATTCCAAGAGTACGACGCAATTCGATAGGAATCACTACACGTCCTAATTCATCAACTTTACGTACAATACCAGTAGATTTCATAAACATTCTCCTCCCAAGAGATAATTATTGTTTAAATTATATTTTTCTTCGTCATTATTCGACAAAATCCTTACCTTCATAGCATAACAAGGTTTCCAATAATCGTCAATCCTTTTGTTTACTATTGATTGTAAGATTTAGTTCTTATAGTCAGTAATGGCTTTGAAAATACCGGAATAACAGCATTTTATAATTTTCTAATAAAGCTATTATCCTATGAAAAATCCTTTTAAATCAAGACTTTCGAACCAAGGTTTTTTATACCGTAAGATTATATACGACAAAATTCGACATGAACAGACTTTTTTTACTTTCAATAAACATTTTTAATTTTAATTATTCTTTTTAGGGGCATACGTATATATCCTTGATCTTAAAGGCTAAGATGGTATCATAGATAAAGGATAAATATAAAAATAGGTAATCATATAGGATTTGCACTTATCGCCGCTCTCGTCCTTTGGGCGGGAGCTTTTTGACATTCTGATTGGGAGGTTTCAAGATGCCGCAAGAAAACAATACATTTTACATTACAACACCGATTTATTATCCGAGCGGAAAATTACATATCGGCCATGCGTATACAACAGTCGCGGGTGACGCAATGGCTCGCTACAAACGATTAAAAGGCTTTGATGTTCGCTATTTAACGGGAACGGACGAGCATGGGCAGAAGATCCAGCAAAAAGCTGAACAGGAAAACATTACGCCTCAGGAGTATGTGGATCGCGCAGCGGCAGATATTCAGAAACTGTGGAAACAGCTTGAAATCTCAAACGATGACTTTATCCGCACAACTGAAAAACGGCATAAAGTCGTCATAGAAAAGGTGTTTCAAAAGCTTCTTGATAACGGGGACATCTATCTTGATGAATACGAGGGCTGGTACAGTATCCCTGATGAAACATTCTATACGGAAACTCAGCTTGTGGATATTGAACGAAATGAAAAGGGTGAGGTTATTGGCGGGAAAAGCCCTGACAGCGGGCACCCTGTCGAATTGATCAAAGAGGAATCCTATTTCTTCCGTATGGGGAAATATGCTGACCGTCTTTTAAAATTCTATGAAGAAAACCCAACCTTCATTCAGCCGGAGTCACGTAAAAATGAGATGATTAACAACTTCATCAAACCCGGCCTTGAGGATTTAGCTGTTTCACGCACGACATTTGACTGGGGTGTGAAGGTGCCGGAAAATCCAAAACATGTTGTGTATGTTTGGATCGACGCACTATTCAACTATTTAACAGCACTCGGTTATGATACAGAAAATGATGAGCTATATCAAAAATATTGGCCTGCCGATGTTCATTTAGTTGGTAAGGAAATTGTGCGATTCCATACCATTTATTGGCCGATTATGCTGATGGCTCTGGATCTTCCGCTGCCGAAGCAAGTATTTGCACATGGCTGGCTTTTGATGAAAGATGGAAAAATGTCGAAATCCAAAGGCAATGTTGTTGATCCAGTCACACTCATCGAACGCTACGGTTTAGATGAGCTTCGTTATTATCTGCTTCGCGAAGTTCCATTTGGATCTGACGGTGTCTTCACGCCGGAAGGTTTTGTTGAACGGATTAACTATGACTTAGCGAATGATTTAGGTAACCTTTTGAATCGTACTGTTGCTATGATCAATAAATATTTTGACGGGCAAATCGGTTCTTATAAAGGTGCCGTAACGGAATTTGACCAGACGCTTTCTTCCGTGGCTGAGGAAACAGTGAAATCATATGAAAAAGCAATGGAAAATATGGAATTCTCGGTGGCTCTTTCAACGTTATGGCAGTTGATCAGCCGTACAAATAAATACATTGACGAAACGGCTCCATGGGTTCTTGCCAAAGATCCTGAAAAAGAAAAAGAACTGCAGTCGGTTATGTATCACCTTGCTGAATCATTGCGTATTTCAGCCGTACTGCTTCAGCCGTTCCTGACAAAAACACCGGTAAAAATGTTTGAGCAGCTGGGCATCTCGGATGATGCATTAAAAGCCTGGGACAGCATTACTGCTTTCGGCCAGCTTAAAGATACAAAAGTGCAAAAAGGCGAACCGTTATTCCCGCGTTTAGAGGCAGAAGAAGAAATTGCGTACATCAAAGGGAAAATGCAGGGCTCAGCTCCAGCTAAAGAAGAGAAAAAAGAAGAAGAGCCGCAAGAGGTAGATCGTTTACCTGAAATTACGATCGATCAGTTCATGAATGTCGAACTTCGTGTGGCAGAGGTCATTGAAGCGGAGCCGGTGAAAAAAGCAGACCGCTTACTGAAGCTACAGCTTGATCTGGGCTTTGAGAAACGCCAAGTCGTATCCGGCATTGCAAAACATTATAAGCCTGAGCAGCTTATTGGAACAAAACTCGTATGTGTAACAAATCTAAAACCGGTTAAGCTGAGAGGAGAGCTTTCTCAAGGAATGATCCTTGCAGGAGAAGCAGACGGCGTATTAAAAGCCGTATCCATTGATCAGTCCTTACCGAAAGGTACAAGAATTAAATAATGATAAACAAAAGGTGTTTCACGTGTAACAATTCGTCGAACACCTTTTGTGTTTCGACAAGAAAGGAGTTTTTCATTTATGTTATTTGACACACATGCGCATTTAAATGCAGAACAATACAATACAGATCTAGAAGAGGTTATTGAGCGGGCGAAAGCTGAAAAAGTGGACCGTATTGTAGTTGTCGGTTTTGACCGGCCGACCATTACCCGGGCGATGGAAATGATTGAGGAATATGATTTTATTTATGCTGCTATCGGCTGGCACCCAGTTGACGCCATTGACATGACAGAGGAAGATTTGGCTTGGATTAAAGAGCTTTCTGCTCATGAAAAAGTGGTAGCGATAGGAGAAATGGGCCTGGATTATCATTGGGATAAATCTCCTAAAGATGTTCAAAAAGAAGTATTCAGAAAACAAATTGCCTTGGCGAAAGAGGTCAATCTTCCTATTATTATTCACAACCGTGATGCGACAGAGGATGTTGTTGCCATTTTGAAAGAGGAAGGCGCAGACGAAGTCGGCGGCATCATGCATTGCTTTACGGGCAGTATCGAAGTTGCAAGAGAATGTATGAAAATGAATTTTTATTTGTCATTTGGCGGTCCTGTCACCTTCAAAAATGCGAAGAAACCGAAGGAAGTTGTAAAGGAAATTCCGAATGATAGGCTGCTGATTGAAACTGACTGTCCGTTTCTTACACCAACTCCTTTTCGAGGGAAAAGAAATGAGCCAAGCTATGTAAAATATGTGGCGGAGCAGATTGCTGAATTAAGAGGAACAACCTTTGAAGAAATTGCATCAATCACGACTGAAAATGCAAAAAGACTTTTCCGTATAAACTGACAACAAACGCTAGCGGGTTTTGTAAGAGCTTGTCCGTTCCGGCGTTTTTCCATAAAAGTTCTACATGCTTTCTTCTCCTCATAGGATAGGTTTGTCGACAAGTCTTTCTTCCGTTTCTCGGTGTGTTTCAGGATAATGAAGAAGACACTGAGCTTTTAGGAGAAGGAGAAGGGAGGGTTGACAGCCTTTTAGATACTCTATATAATCTCTCCGAGGAGAAGGAGGCGTTTTTCATCACACAAAAAATGAAAAAGCTGTTTTCCGTAAAGCTTAGCAAAAGCAAAGTCATTCTGGTTGCTGCTTGTTTGCTGCTGGCGGGAAGCGGGACTGCGTACGCAGCTCATGAGCTGACGAAACAATCAGTCTCAGTTTCTATCAACGGCAAAAAGAAACATATACGCACACATGCAAAAACAGTCGGTGATCTTTTAGAAACACTCGATATAAAGACAAGAGACGAGGATAAGATCACACCTGCTAAAAAGACACAAATAACAGCAGATATGAATGTTGTGTATGAGGCTGCAAAACCTGTGAAGCTTACTTTAAACGGGGAAGAAAAGACATTATGGTCAACAGCAAAAACGGTCGGTGCATTACTGGACGAACAAGATGTTGATTTGAAAGAACACGATCAAATTGATCCTGCAATAGATACAGAAGTTTCGAAAGACATGAAAATTAACATAGAACCTGCGTTCCAAGTCACTATGAACGATGCGGGGAAAGAAAAGAAGATCTGGACGACTTCGACTACGGTCGCTGACTTTTTAAAACAGCAAAAGATGAACATAAAAGACGAAGATAAAATCAAGCCTGCGTTAGACGAAAAGCTAACGAAAGGAAAGGCTGATATTACAATAACTCGTATCGAAAAGGTCACCGATGTAGTTGAAGAGAAAATAGCGTTTGATGTGAAAAAACAAGAAGACGCATCTCTTGAAAAAGGGCAAGAAAAGGTCGTTCAAAAAGGAAAAGAAGGCAAGCTCAAAAAACATTATGAAGTCGTAAAGGAAAACGGCGAAGAAGTTTCCAGAGAGCTTGTAAAAGAAGAAACAGCCGAGCAAAGCAAAGATAAAGTGGTTGCGATCGGCACAAAGCAAAGCAGTCCGAAGATTGAAAAGATCAGTGCTTCTGGCGATTCAAAACCAGTTGTGTCGCGGAGCAATGAATCAACCGGTAAAGTCATGACAGTATCATCTACGGCTTATACGGCAAGCTGCAGCGGATGTTCAGGACATACGGCTACAGGCGTTAATCTGAAAAATAATCCTAATGCAAAAGTCATCGCAGTAGATCCAAATGTCATTCCGCTAGGCTCAAAAGTCCACGTTGAAGGATATGGATACGCTGTTGCTGCTGATACGGGCTCAGCGATTAAAGGGAATAAAATAGATGTCTTTTTCCCTGAGAAATCATCGGCTTACCGATGGGGAAATAAAACAGTTAAAATTAAAATCTTGAATTAATATATACTTATCTGTACAGAGGGTTTTGCGCCCTCTGTTTTTTTCGTTATAATAGACGAAGTGTATTTTCTGCTTATTAGACGCTCGAAATATGAAAAAGTTTCATCAATATACAAAAGTTTTTATTTTGTCTTGGAGGAAATAATGAAAATTAAAGAGATCATTGTTGTCGAGGGGCGTGACGATACGGCCCGCATCAAATTGGCTGTTGATGCAGACACAATTGAAACAAATGGTTCAGCCATCGGTGATCATGTGATTGAACAAATCCGTTTGGCTCAGGAAACCAGAGGAGTCATTATCTTAACGGATCCGGATTTCCCGGGAGAGAAAATACGAAAAACCATTTCCGAGGCTGTACCCGGCTGTAAGCATGCATTTTTGCCAAAGCACCTTGCGAAACCTAAGAACAAACGGGGAATTGGCGTAGAACACGCATCGATTGAAAGCATCAGGGCATGTTTAGAAAACGTGCACGAAGAAATGGAAGCACAGCCGAGTGAAATTTCTGCGGAAGACCTGATTCACGCCGGGCTGATTGGCGGATCTGAAGCAAAACGCCGCCGTGAACGTCTTGGTGATTTGCTGAAAATCGGATATACAAATGGCAAACAGCTTCAAAAACGGCTGCAAATGTTTCAAATTAAAAAAAGTGATTTTATGAGTGCGCTCGATACCGTCATGCGGGAGGAACAGAATGAATAAAGATATTGCGACACCGATAAGAACGAAAGAGATACTGAAGAAATACGGTTTTTCTTTTAAAAAGAGTTTGGGACAGAATTTCTTAATCGATACGAACATTTTAGACAGAATTGTCGACCACGCCGAAGTGACAGAGAAAACCGGTGTCATTGAAATCGGCCCGGGAATCGGGGCTTTGACTGAACAGCTTGCCAAGCGGGCGAAAAAGGTCGTTGCATTTGAAATTGATCAGCGTTTATTGCCGATCCTTAAAGACACGCTCTCGCCTTATGACAATGTCACTGTCATTCATCAAGATGTGCTTAAGGCTGACGTCAAATCGGTCATTGAAGAGCAATTTAAGGACTGTGACGAGGTGATGGTTGTAGCCAACCTTCCTTATTATGTGACAACGCCGATTATCATGAAGCTGCTTGAAGAAAACCTTCCGCTGAAGGGGATTGTCGTTATGCTGCAAAAGGAAGTGGCCGAACGTATGGCAGCTGATCCTTCATCTAAGGAATACGGTTCACTTTCTATTGCTGTGCAATTTTATACAGAGGCCAAAACGGTGATGATCGTTCCGAAAACGGTATTTGTTCCTCAGCCTAATGTAGATTCAGCAGTCATTCGGCTGATTCGCCGCGACGGCCCGGCAGTGGATGTAGAAAACGAAGCCTTTTTCTTTCAATTAATTAAGGCGAGTTTTGCTCAGCGCCGTAAAACATTGCTTAATAACTTAGTGAACAATCTGCCTGATGGAAAAGCGAAAAAACCAACGATCGAGCAAGTGCTGGAAGAAACGAATATTGACGGCAAGCGCCGAGGTGAATCCTTGTCTATTGAGGAGTTCGCTGCGCTGTCTAACGGATTGTACAAAGCCCTTTTTTAAAAGGGCTTTTTGTTTTCGCACCACATGGACTGACGCTACATAGGCTAGAGAAGGACCTTAAAATCCAATGATTAGAAAAACTTGCACTCAGCGAAAAAAGGCGCTTTTCTCAAGGCTCTTTCTTTCATGATGAGGCTTAGTCTATGTGTGGAGTGAGGAACGTGCAATTTCAAATAGGGGATATGGTAGCCAGAAAATCCTATCAAATGGATGTTTTGTTTCGCATTATAGGGATAGAGCAAACAAGTACAGGAAATTCAATCGCCATTTTGCATGGTGACGAAGTCAGGCTGATTGCTGATGCGTATTTTTCTGATTTGGTGGCCGTGCAAAAAGATGAGCAGCTGATGCGAAAAAAGAAAGATGAAAGCAGAATGAATGAATCACTTGAGTTGCTCCGTCAGGATTATAAACTGCTGAGAGAAAAACAGGAGTACTATGCAACAAGCCAGTATCAGCATCAGGAGCACTATTTTCATATGCCGGGCAAGGTGCTTCATATGGACGGTGATGAGGCGTATTTAAAAAAATGCCTGAGTGTCTATAAAAAAATCGGTGTGCCGGTTTACGGCATTCATTGCCACGAAAAGAAAATGTCTGCTTCTATAGAAGAATTGCTCGACAAATATCGACCTGACATCCTGGTGATTACCGGGCATGATGCATACTCCAAGCAAAAGGGCGGCATTGATGATTTGAGCGCATACAGACATTCAAAACACTTTGTCGAAACAGTTCATAAAGCACGAAAAAAAATCCCTCACTTAGATCAGCTTGTTATTTTTGCGGGGGCTTGCCAATCCCACTTTGAATCACTAATAAGAGCGGGGGCGAATTTCGCGAGTTCTCCTTCAAGAGTAAACATTCACGCTCTTGATCCTGTATATATCGTAGCGAAAATCAGCTTTACGCCTTTTATGGAACGAATCAATGTATGGGAAGTGCTTCGGAATACACTGACAAGAGAGAAAGGACTTGGAGGCATTGAAACAAGAGGAGTACTGAGGGTCGGAATGCCTTATAAGTCCAATTAACCCCGGATAGATGATTTATTCGGGGTTTTTATTTTGCATAATGATACATAATTTACCGAAACTTGCGGAAAATATTTGAGGAATCATAGAATTTTGTCAAAATAATTTTGTTGACAACGTCTTATTAACGTTGATATAATTTAAATTTTATTTGACAAAAATGGGCTCGTGTTGTACAATAAATGTAGTGAGGTGGATGCAATGGCGAAGACGTTGTCCGATATTAAAAGGTCGCTTGATGGAAATTTAGGTAAAAGGCTGACGTTAAAAGCAAACGGTGGCCGCCGAAAAACGATTGAGCGCTCGGGCATTTTAGCTGAGACGTACCCTGCTGTTTTTGTGATACAACTAGATCAAGACGAGAACTCGTTTGAAAGAGTTTCATACAGTTATGCTGATATTTTGACTGAGACTGTTGAGTTGACATTTAATGATGACGCGGCAAGCTCAGTAGCATTTTAACGGGCAGTGAACTTTTTGTTTACTGCTTTTTGTTTTGCCTTTTTTTGGTTTCCATTAATTCTCTCGATATTTTCACCGTTATTAAACAAAAGATAAAAACGGTCACATTTTATCGTGACGTGCACGAATCGTTATCATCTCTAAAAAAGGGGTTGTTTCGTTTGGGCAGACGTCGTGGAGTTATGTCAGATGAGTTTAAATATGAGCTGGCTAAGGACCTTGGTTTTTACGACACTGTAAAAAATGAAGGTTGGGGGGGCATTCGTGCCCGCGATGCCGGAAACATGGTAAAACGGGCAATTGAAATCGCCGAACAGCAGATGGCTCAGAATCAGAATAACCGATAAGGAATGTGACCCGGGGGACGTATGGTTCCCCGGTTTTTGATTTTGGATGTAAATACATAATAGCTCCAATATGGATATGTTCATCCCGTACTTCAAATGTGATACAATGTTCATACTTATGTTTAGATGGAGAAGTAGGTGAAAGCTATGCGTATTTTAGAAAAAGCGCCAGCCAAGATCAATCTGTCACTCGACGTTACCCGAAAGCGCCCGGATGGTTATCATGAAGTCGAAATGATTATGACGACAATTGATTTAGCAGATCGGATTGAATTGACGGAGCTGGCAGAAGATGTAGTGAGGGTTTCATCCCACAACCGCTTTGTGCCCGATGACCAAAGAAACTTAGCTTATCAGGCTGCCAAGCTCGTCAAAGACAGATACAACGTGAAAAAGGGAGTTTCCATTATGATCACTAAGGTGATCCCGGTGGCTGCCGGCCTTGCTGGCGGTAGCAGTGATGCGGCGGCAACACTCAGAGGACTGAACAGACTGTGGAATTTAAATCTTTCTGCAGAAACGCTGGCGGAGCTGGGAGCGGAAATTGGCTCAGACGTCTCGTTTTGCGTCTATGGCGGAACTGCGCTTGCTACCGGACGCGGTGAAAAGATCAAACACATCAGCCCGCCTCCGCATTGCTGGGTCATTTTGGCGAAGCCGACAATCGGCGTTTCCACGGCCGAGGTCTACAGACAGCTGAAGCTTGATGAGGTGGAACACCCGGATGTAAACGGCATGATTGACGCGATTGAGGAAAAGAGCTTTCAAAAGATGTGCAGCCGTTTAGGCAATGTGCTTGAGTCTGTAACGCTTGATATGCATCCTGAAGTCGCGATGATCAAAAACCAGATGAAACGCTTTGGTGCAGATGCTGTGTTAATGAGCGGAAGCGGTCCGACTGTGTTTGGACTGGTTCAGTATGAGTCTAAGGTACAGAGGATTTATAACGGGTTAAGAGGCTTCTGCGATCAGGTATATGCGGTGAGAATGATCGGCGAACAGAACGCTCTTGATTAAATCCGTATGTTAAGTTATATTGATCTTAAAATATTCGGATTTTGGGGGTAAGTTCATGAAGTTTCGTCGCAGCGGCAGATTGGTGGACTTAACAAATTATTTGTTAACCCATCCGCACGAGTTAATACCGTTAACCTTTTTTTCTGAGCGGTATGAATCTGCAAAATCATCGATCAGTGAAGATTTAACAATTATAAAGCAAACCTTTGAGCAGCAGGGGATTGGTACCTTGCTTACTGTTCCCGGTGCTGCCGGAGGTGTCAAATATATTCCGAAAATGAAGCAGGCTGAAGCTGAAGAGTTCGTTCAGACACTTGGACAGTCATTGGCAAATCCTGAGCGTATCCTTCCGGGCGGTTATGTGTATTTAACGGATATCTTAGGAAAGCCATCTGTTCTCTCCAAGGTTGGAAAGCTGTTTGCTTCTGTATTTGCGGACCGCGAAATTGACGTTGTCATGACCGTTGCCACGAAAGGCATCCCTCTTGCGTATGCAGCTGCGAGTTATCTGAATGTGCCTGTCGTCATTGTGCGCAAGGATAACAAGGTAACGGAGGGCTCCACGGTAAGCATTAATTACGTGTCAGGCTCCTCAAACCGCATTCAAACGATGTCACTTGCAAAAAGAAGCATGAAAACGGGTTCAAACGTACTCATTATTGATGACTTTATGAAAGCAGGCGGCACAATTAATGGTATGATTAACCTGTTGGATGAGTTTAATGCGAATGTCGCGGGGATCGGCGTCTTGGTCGAAGCCGAAGGAGTAGATGAACGTCTTGTTGATGAATATATGTCACTTCTAACTCTTTCAACGATCAACATGAAAGATAAGTCCATTGAAATTCAGAATGGCAATTTTCTGCGTTTTTTTAAAGACAATCTTTTGAAGAATGGAGAGACGGAATCATGACAAAAGCAGTCCACACAAAACATGCCCCAGCGGCAATTGGGCCTTACTCACAAGGGATTATCGTCAATAATATGTTTTACAGCTCAGGCCAAATTCCTTTGACGCCTTCAGGCGAGATGGTAAACGGTGATATTAAGGAGCAGACGCATCAAGTATTCAGCAACTTAAAAGCGGTGTTGGAAGAAGCGGGCGCTTCTTTTGAAACAGTTGTAAAGGCAACTGTATTTATCGCGGACATGGAACAGTTTGCGGAAGTGAACGAAGTGTACGGACAATATTTTGACACGCACAAACCGGCGAGATCTTGCGTTGAAGTTGCGAGACTTCCAAAGGATGCATTAGTCGAAATCGAAGTGATTGCGTTAGTAAAATAATAAGAAAAGTGATTCTGGGTAAACTCGGAATCACTTTTTTATTTACCTTATGCCCGAAATAAAAGCGTTATGACCTAATTGTGTATTTATATCCTATTTTTTCAAAAAATATTTTCAAAAACAGCAGGAATTCAGAAAAAATCGTGGAATTGATAAACTAATGCTTTTATATAGGGAAAAGGTGGTGAACTACTGTGGAAGTTACTGACGTAAGATTACGCCGCGTGAATACCGATGGTCGCATGAGAGCGATTGCATCCATCACGCTGGATCACGAATTTGTTGTTCATGATATTCGTGTGATTGATGGAAACAATGGTCTTTTCGTTGCGATGCCGAGTAAACGCACCCCTGATGGAGAGTTCCGCGATATTGCTCATCCTATTAATTCAAGCACGCGAGGAAAGATTCAAGATGCCGTGTTAAATGAGTATCATCGTCTGGGTGACACTGAAGCATTAGAATTCGAAGAAGCTGGAGCTTCTTAAAAAATAACCAAAAAGCAAGGACTGCTGATAGGGCTGAGACAAGCCTTTTTCCGGCAGTCCTTTTTTAATTCTGATTTTTCAAACTAAAATGCACCCATAGAAAATTCTTGCACTTCATGAAGTCTCCTTGAAATCAACTGATATTTAGGATATATTTTTCTATGGATAAAAGGGATATTGGAGGCCATTAAATGGATAAGCGGTTTGCAGTTGTTTTAGCGGCTGGACAAGGAACGAGAATGAAATCAAAGCTTTACAAAGTCCTTCATCCAGTTTGCGGTAAGCCTATGGTAGAGCACGTCGTAGACGAAGCCTTAAAGTTATCTTTAACGAAGCTTGTCACGATTGTCGGACATGGTGCGGAAGAAGTGAAAAAGCAGCTTGGTGATAAAAGCGAGTATGCGCTTCAAGCAGAACAGCTTGGCACTGCTCATGCTGTAAAACAGGCACAGCCATTTCTTGCTGACGAAAAAGGTGTAACGATTGTCATTTGCGGAGATACGCCGCTTTTAACAGCGGAGACAATGGAAGCGATGCTGAAAGAACATACACAAAAAGAAGCAAAAGCTACGATATTGACTGCAGTTGCAGAAGATCCGACTGGATACGGCCGAATCATTCGCGGTGAGAGCGGAGCGGTTCAAAAAATCGTGGAGCACAAGGACGCTTCAGAGGAAGAACGTCTTGTGACTGAAATCAATACTGGAACGTATTGTTTTGATAATGAAGCTCTATTCCGGGCCATTGACCAAGTATCGAACGATAATGTTCAAGGCGAGTATTATTTGCCGGATGTGATAGAGATCCTCAAAAATGAAGGCGAAACTGTTGCCGCTTACCAGACTGGTAACTTCCAAGAAACGCTCGGAGTTAATGATAGAGTTGCTCTTTCTCAGGCTGAATTGTTTATGAAAGAGCGGATTAATAAACGGCATATG
This sequence comes from Bacillus sp. B28, assembly GCF_029536185.1. Lineage (NCBI taxonomy): Bacteria > Bacillati > Bacillota > Bacilli > Caryophanales > Bacillaceae > Bacillus > Bacillus sp. B28. Next base: position 56,651 of record NZ_CP120511.1, read on the forward strand.
CAAAATGGCGTTACGCTGATTGACCCGATGAATACGTATATTTCTCCTGAAGCTGTCATCGGAAGCGATACTGTGATTTATCCTGGAACTGTGATTAAAGGTGAGGTGCAAATCGGAGAAGATACGATTATCGGCCCTCATACTGAGATTATGAATAGTTCAATTGGCAGCCGTACTGTGATTAAACAATCGGTAGTCAATAACAGTAAAGTGGGGAATGATGTAAACATAGGACCTTTTGCTCACATCAGGCCTGATTCTGTCATCGGGAATGAAGTGAAGATCGGGAATTTTGTTGAAATCAAAAAGACGCAATTCGGAGACCGAAGCAAGGCTTCTCATTTAAGCTATGTCGGGGATGCCGAAGTAGGCACAGACGTCAACTTGGGCTGCGGTTCAATTACTGTGAATTATGATGGAAAGAATAAATATTTGACGAAAATTGAAGACGGCGCATTTATCGGCTGCAACTCCAATTTGGTTGCCCCTGTTACAGTCGGAGAAGGCGCTTATGTAGCGGCAGGCTCAACTGTTACGGAAGATGTACCTGGAAAAGCACTTGCTATTGCCAGAGCGAGACAAGTAAATAAAGACGATTATGTGAAAAATATTCATAAAAAATAATCCTAAATTCGGAGGTTTATCCATGTCTAATCAATACGGAGATAAGAATTTAAAGATTTTTTCTTTGAATTCTAATCCAGAGCTTGCAAAAGAAATCGCAGATATAGTTGGAGTTCAATTAGGGAAGTGTTCTGTCACAAGATTTAGTGACGGGGAAGTCCAAATTAATATCGAAGAAAGTATTCGCGGATGTGACTGTTACATCATCCAGTCTACAAGTGACCCCGTTAACGAGCATATTATGGAACTGTTGATTATGGTAGATGCGTTGAAACGCGCTTCTGCAAAAACCATTAACATTGTTATTCCTTATTACGGTTATGCGCGTCAAGACAGAAAAGCTAGATCCCGTGAGCCAATCACAGCAAAGCTTTTCGCAAACCTGCTTGAAACTGCCGGTGCGACTCGTGTCATTGCGCTTGATCTGCACGCACCGCAAATTCAAGGATTCTTTGATATACCGATTGACCACTTAATGGGTGTTCCGATTTTAGGAGAATATTTTGAAGGCAAAAACCTTGAAGATATCGTCATTGTTTCACCGGACCACGGCGGTGTGACACGTGCCCGCAAACTGGCTGACAGACTAAAAGCGCCGATTGCGATCATTGATAAGCGCCGTCCGAGACCGAATGTGGCAGAAGTCATGAATATTGTAGGTAATATCGAAGGGAAGACCGCTATCCTTATCGATGATATCATCGATACTGCCGGCACCATTACACTTGCAGCTAATGCGCTTGTTGAAAACGGAGCAAAAGAAGTTTATGCATGCTGTACACATCCGGTACTATCAGGACCTGCTGTTGAACGGATTAATAACTCAACAATTAAAGAGCTTGTTGTGACAAACAGCATCAAGCTTCCTGAAGAAAAGAAAATTGAACGGTTTAAGCAGCTTTCAGTCGGACCGCTTCTGGCTGAAGCGATTATTCGCGTTCATGAGCAGCAATCTGTCAGCTACCTTTTCAGCTAAACCGATTTTGAAAGGTTTAAACCTTTATCGTTTTGGGTATTGTTTCTAATAGGACAATAAAACGATAATAGGATGGTGCTGAATATGGCAACGTTAACGGCAAAAGAAAGAACAGGTTTCACCCGTTCGTCTCTTCGGGATATCCGTACTTCAGGACATGTTCCAGGTATCATTTATGGAAAAGACACGGCAAACAAACCGGTATCCTTAGACAGTGTGGAACTTATCAAAACACTGAGGGATGAAGGCAAGAATACAGTCATTACACTCGACGTCAACGGAGAGAAGCACGCTGTCATGGTAACAGAGCTGCAAACGGACCCGCTGAAAAATGAGGTCACTCATGCCGACTTCCAAGTAGTCAATATGAGTGAAGAAATTGAAGTGGAAGTGCCGATTCATCTGACCGGAGAAGCAATTGGAGTGAAAAATGGAGGCGTATTGCAACAGCCGCTTTACGCTCTTACTGTGAAGGCGAAGCCAAAAGCAATTCCGCAATCGATCGAGGCAGACATTTCTGGTCTTGATGTAAATGATGTACTCACGATTGAGGACTTGCCTGCCGGCGGTGACTACTCCTATAATCACGAATCAGATGAAGTTGTGGCTTCTATTCTTCCTCCGCAGCAGCAGGATGCTGCAGAAACAGACGCTGAGGAAACTGCCGATGCTCAGCCTGAAGGTGAAAACGAAAATCAATAATAGCTTAAGGCGTAACCCTCCCGCGGTTACGTCTTTTGTGCTAGAATGAGAAGAATTATAGCCCGTGTTAGAGCGGGAGCTTATGTGACTAAGGGAGGATTTGCCATGCTTGTAATTGCTGGCCTCGGAAACCCGGGAAAGAACTATGAAAATACAAGGCATAATGTCGGATTTATGGCAATAGACCAGCTTTCGAAGGAATGGAACATTGAGCTGAACCAGAGCAAATTTAACGGATTATACGGAACCGGATTTGTTTCCGGCAAAAAGGTTCTACTTGTTAAACCGCTTACATATATGAATTTATCAGGAGAATGTTTGCGGCCTTTAATGGATTATTATGATGTAGACAACGAAGATTTAAAAGTCATTTACGATGACCTTGATCTGCCGACTGGCAAGATTCGTCTAAGAACGAAAGGCAGTGCCGGCGGGCATAATGGCATCAAATCACTGATTCAGCATCTCGGAACACCTGAGTTTGATCGCATCCGCATCGGAATCGGACGGCCAGTGAACGGGATGAAGGTGGTTGATTATGTTTTAGGTGCTTTTACAAAGGATGAAACACCAGCAATTGATGAAGCGATTGGAAAGTCCGTTAAGGCTTGTGAGGCTTCTCTCAGCAAACCATTTTTAGAGGTTATGAACGAATTCAACGCGAAGGTATAAAATACATAATCAAAGTCCATACTACACCAAAATGACTTTTTCATCAGGAGGGTCCCTTGTATGGCTTTGCATTATTATTGTCGTCATTGCGGAGTAAAAGTTGGAAGTCTGGAATCTTCCATGGTATCGACAAACTCACTTGGATTTGAGCACTTAACAAACGAGGAAAGAAACGATATGATTTCATATAAAGACAATGGAGATGTCCATGTTCTTACAATATGTGAAGATTGCCAAGAGGCGCTCGAACGAAATCCGCATTACCACGAACATCACACATTTATTCAATAAAAAGCTTTGGTGTAGACACTAGACCAAAGCGTTTTTCTGTTCTTACAGAAAACAGAGAGGAGGGGCCATATGGACAACATTCAAACCTTTATTAAAGAAAGCGATGACTTCAAATCCATCGTCAACGGTTTAAACGAGGGGCTGAAGGAACAACTGCTCGCGGGTCTTTCAGGTTCCGCGCGTTCTGTTTTTACTGCTGCTCTGGCTAATGAAACGAATAAGCCTATCTTTCTAATCACCCATAATTTATACCAAGCTCAGAAAGTAACGGATGATCTGACTTCACTTCTTGGGGATCGGTCTGTCCTTCTGTACCCCGTCAATGAACTCATATCATCAGAAATCGCGGTGGCTAGCCCTGAACTGCGGGCGCAGCGCTTAGATGTCATTAATAGATTAACAAACGGAGAAACGCCTATAGTTGTTGCTCCAGTAGCGGCTGTCAGAAGAATGCTGCCGCCGGTAGAGGTATGGAAAAACAGCCAAATGCTCATTCAGGTGGGTCATGATATCGAACCGGATCAGCTGGCATCCCGACTGGTAGAGGTGGGATACGAGCGGTCTGATATGGTTTCTGCACCCGGTGAATTCAGTATTCGCGGCGGAATTATCGACATTTATCCGCTGACCTCTGAGCATCCGGTCAGAATCGAATTATTCGACACCGAGGTTGATTCCATCCGCAGCTTTAACTCCGATGATCAGCGGTCAATTGAAACCTTGACCTCCATCAGTATCGGTCCGGCAAAGGAACTGATTATCAGAGCTGAAGAAAAAGCACGTGCTATAGAGAAGATGGATAAAGGCCTTGCCGACAGCTTGAAAAAATTAAAGCTCGACAAGCAAAAAGAAATCCTGCATATGAATATTTCTCATGATAAAGAGCGTTTATCTGAAGGCCAGACAGATCAGGAACTGGTGAAGTACCTTTCATATTTTTATGAAAAACCTGCTAGTTTGCTAGATTATACACCTGATAACACGCTTCTTATTTTGGACGAAGTCAGCCGGATTCATGAAATGGAAGAGCAGCTTCAAAAGGAAGAAGCGGACTTTGTCACAAATCTTCTGGTGGAAGGGAAGATTTTGCATGACATCAGTCTGTCATTCAGCTTCCAAAAAATAGTGGCTGAACAAAGACGGCCTTTGCTGTACTATTCTTTGTTTTTACGCCATGTTCAGCATACGAGCCCGCAAAATATCGTAAATGTATCCAGCAGACAAATGCAGAGCTTCCACGGGCAAATGAATGTACTTGCCGGTGAAATGGAGCGGTTTAAAAAATCAAACTTCACCGTTGTGTTTTTGGGAGCAAATAAGGAACGTACACAAAGACTGTCTTCTGTTTTGGCCGATTATGAAATCGAAGCGGCGATGACTGACAGCAAAAAGGCGCTTGTTCAGGGACAGGTTTATATCATGGAAGGCGAGCTTCAATCAGGATTTGAGCTGCCGTTAATGAAGCTTGCTGTCATTACTGAAGAAGAATTGTTTAAAAACCGCGTGAAAAAGAAGCCTCGAAAACAGAAGCTTACGAATGCAGAGCGCATCAAGAGCTATTCCGAGCTTCAAATTGGTGATTATGTCGTTCATATTAATCACGGGATCGGAAAGTATTTAGGGATCGAAACCCTTGAGATCAATGGAATTCACAAAGACTATTTGAACATTCACTATCAGGGAAGCGACAAGCTTTATGTGCCGGTTGAACAAATTGACCAGGTACAGAAGTATGTCGGCTCTGAAGGAAAAGAACCGAAGCTGTATAAGTTAGGCGGCAGTGAATGGAAGCGGGTTAAGAAAAAAGTAGAAACATCCGTTCAAGACATCGCTGATGACTTAATTAAACTGTATGCCGAAAGGGAAGCGAGCAAGGGCTACGCGTTTTCTCCTGATCATGAAATGCAGCGTGAATTTGAATCGGCGTTCCCTTATCAAGAGACGGAAGATCAGCTCCGCTCTATTCACGAAATCAAAAAAGACATGGAAAGAGAGCGGCCGATGGATCGCCTGCTTTGCGGAGACGTAGGGTACGGGAAAACAGAGGTTGCCATCCGTGCGGCGTTTAAGGCAATCGCTGATGGAAAACAGGTCGCACTGCTTGTCCCGACAACCATTTTGGCTCAGCAGCACTATGAGACCATTACAGAGCGCTTTCAGGACTACCCGATGAATATCGGACTGCTTAGCCGATTCAGAACAAGAAAAGAAGCAAACGAAACGATCAAAGGATTGAAAAACGGAACGGTTGATATCGTCATTGGGACACACCGACTGTTATCAAAAGATGTTGTTTATAAAGACTTAGGGCTGCTCATCATTGATGAGGAGCAGCGTTTTGGTGTCACCCATAAAGAAAAGATCAAACAGATTAAAGCCAATGTGGATGTATTAACATTAACAGCGACACCGATTCCGCGTACGCTGCATATGTCTATGCTTGGCGTAAGGGATCTCTCGGTGATCGAGACGCCGCCGGAAAACCGCTTCCCTGTACAGACGTATGTTGTGGAATACAATGGTGCCCTAGTCAGAGAGGCGATTGAGCGCGAGCTTGCGCGCGGTGGCCAAGTCTATTTCTTATACAACAGGGTAGAGGATATCGAACGGAAAGCAGATGAGATTTCAATGCTTGTCCCTGACGCGAAGGTTGCGTATGCCCACGGGAAAATGACAGAAAATGAATTAGAAGCTGTCATGCTGAGTTTCCTGGAAGGGGAATCAGACGTTCTTGTCAGCACAACAATCATTGAAACGGGTGTAGATATTCCAAACGTGAATACGCTGATCGTGTTTGACGCCGATAAGATGGGTCTTTCCCAGCTTTATCAGCTGCGTGGACGTGTCGGCCGTTCTAACCGTGTAGCGTATGCGTATTTCACGTATCGCCGGGATAAAGTGCTTACTGAAGTAGCTGAAAAAAGACTGCAGGCGATTAAAGAATTTACAGAGCTGGGATCTGGTTTTAAAATCGCCATGCGCGACTTAACGATTCGCGGAGCCGGAAACCTTCTTGGCGCTCAGCAGCACGGCTTTATCGATTCGGTCGGATTTGACCTCTATTCGCAAATGCTCAAAGAGGCCATAGAAGAGCGAAAAGGCGATACAGCGAAAACGGAGCATTTTGAAACAGAAATTGATCTTGAGCTTGATGCGTACATTCCGGAAACTTACATTCAAGACGGCAAACAGAAAATTGATATGTATAAACGCTTCAGATCCGTGGCTTCAATTGAAGAGAAAAATGAACTTCAAGATGAGATGATTGACAGGTTTGGAAATTATCCAAAAGAAGTTGAATACTTGTTTACCGTAGCTGAAATGAAGGTTTATGCGAAAAATGAACGGGTCGAATTGATTAAGCAAGATAAAGATGCAGTCAGGCTGACCATTTCTGAAGAGGCTAGTGCTGATATTGACGGCCAGAAACTGTTTGAGCTTGGCAACAAATACGGCAGACAAATCGGACTGGGAATGGAAGGGAAAAAACTCAAAATTTCCGTTCAAACGAAAGGCAAGGCTGCGGATGAATGGCTCGAAACCGTGCTGGGCATGCTGAAGGGCCTTAAAGATGTGAAAAAACAAACCATTTCATCAACGTAAATTTTGTTACTCTCTGGTGTATATTACATTTGATGTGACGGATACTAATTTCAAGCGAGGCGGAAGGTACATAAAGTAACTGCTTTAGGTCTTTCCCACATTGTATAACCATCAAATGAAAGAGAGGCACCAGAGATGAAAGCAACCGGTATCGTACGTCGTATTGATGACTTAGGACGGGTCGTGATTCCTAAAGAAATTCGCAGAACGCTGAGAATCAGGGAAGGCGATCCGCTTGAGATTTTTGTAGATCGTGACGGAGAAGTTATTTTGAAAAAATACTCTCCGATAAGTGAACTTGGAGACTTCGCAAAGGAGTATGCAGACGCGCTTTATGACAGTCTTGGCCACTCAGTGCTTATCTGTGACCGTGATGTCTACATTGCCGTCTCCGGAAGTTCCAAAAAAGACTACTTAAACAAGCCGATCAGCGAAATGCTGGAAAAAACAATGGATCAGAGAAGTTCCGTGCTTGAGAGTGATGCAAAATCCGTGCAGCTTGTGAATGGCATAGATGAAGATATGAGTTCGTATACGGTCGGTCCGATTGTGGCGAATGGCGACCCGATAGGTGCGGTCGTGATTTTTTCAAAGGATCAGACGATGGGCGAAGTAGAGCATAAAGCCGTTGAAACAGCAGCTGGGTTTTTGGCTCGTCAAATGGAACAGTAGGTCTTATTACAATTATCAAAATAGGTATAGAAAGAACAGCTCTCCTTGGGACGCTGTTCTTTTTTGTGCAGGCCGAAAAAGGATTCCAAGGGTTGGGATATGGTATAATAACCTCGTTTTTATTTGTACCAAGGTCATTGCACACTCTGCATGGCCCCTGACGTTGGGAAGGAGCTTTTGGATGGATGATTCAATACGCGTCAAACGGCATTGGATGTGGCAGGGGGCATTTGTTTTAATTCTGGCAGGCGTTATTTCAAAAATACTAAGCGCCGTTTACAGAGTCCCATTTCAAAACATTGTCGGCGATGTTGGATTTTATATATATCAGCAGGTATACCCTTTTCTCGGTATTGCCGTCATGCTTTCAACATCAGGATTTCCGGTGATTATTTCTAAACTGATGAATGATTATAGTGAAAAAAGCCATAACACCATAATGAAAATTTCAGCGCTGGTTTTATCGGTAATAGGTGTTTTTTTATTTCTGTGTTTATATATGGGAGCTGTTCCGATCGCTCTGTTTATGGGTGATTCGCATCTCGCCCAGTTAATACAAGTAACTGCCTATGCGTTTCTTCTGTTTCCATTTGTCGCGCTGCTCAGAGGCGTTTTTCAAGGGAGGCACAATATGCTTCCGTCCGCTTTATCGCAAATCATGGAACAGTTTCTGCGGGTAGCGGTGCTTTTAGGATTATCTTTTTGGCTCATCAAAAAGGGTGCCTCGCTTTATACTGCGGGAGCGGCAGCTGCTTCTGGTTCTCTTGCCGGAAGTTTGATTGCGCTAATCATCCTCGTCTTTTTTTGGTTCAAAACGAAAAAGCCTGAAAAAGCGGAAATAGAAAAAGAAAATCACATTACAACAAATCAATTAATTAAGAAACTGCTTTTATATTCGGTCACGATCTGTGTCAGCAGCCTGCTGCTTTTGTTTATTCAGCTTGTCGATGCGCTGAATTTATATTCTTTGCTGTCTGGCGGTGAGGTGAGTGAAGAAGCAAAGCGGCTGAAAGGAATTTATGACCGGGGGCAGCCTCTTTTGCAGCTCGGTTCTGTTTTCGCAATGGGCATCGGGACCTCACTCGTACCGTTGATTTCAAAGGCGGTAAAGGACAATCAGATGCTGGTGATGAAACAAAGAGTGACGTCTTCCTTAAAGCTGTGTCTTGCGATTGGCGTTGCGGCGTCTGCCGGTCTCATCTGCATCCTCAAGCCGGTCAACATTATGCTGTTTCAAAATGGTGAAGGAACAGCTGCGTTACAGATATTTAGCTGCTCCATTTTGTTTGCGTCCTTGGCGGTCACGGCTGCTGCTGTCTTACAGGGAACGGGAAACACGGTGTTTCCTGCAATAGCGGTAGGCGCAGGCGTGGCTGTGAAATGGGTGTTAAATACCTTTTTGGTTCCGCGTTATGGAATTGAAGGGGCTTCATTTGCGACAGCGGCTACCTTTGCGGCTGTCGCCGGCCTTAATTTATATCGCTTGCGGCAAAAAGAATGGCTGGACAAGCTGAGAGGCGTTATGCTTCCGATTATTGGGTCCGCTTTATTGATGTCGGCTGTCTTGCTTGCTTATTTACGCCTTTGGTCTTTTCTGTTTGATGCGGAAGGAAGAGGATATGCGGCGGTTGAAAGTGTTTCTGCTGTCGCCATTGGAGGCGCGGTGTTTATTTATTGTATGATGAAATTGGGAATATTTACGGATGAAGAGCTCAACAGTGTGCCTTTTGGCAGCAAGTTAAGCAAACTCACAAGAAGGAGAGAACAAAATGGCAGGTAACATTACAGTCGTCGGGCTTGGCGCCGGAGACATGGACCAGTTGACAATTGGCATACATAAGCTGCTGACAAAGGCGGACACTCTGTTTGTCAGAACAAAAGACCACCCTTTAATTCAGGAGCTAGAAAGCGAAGCGAAGAACATTCGTTATTTTGATGATATATATGAGAAGCACGACCAGTTTGATGCGGTATACGAAGAAATTGCTGACATTCTCTTTGGAGAAGCGAAGCATCAGGACGTTGTTTATGCGGTTCCGGGGCATCCATTTGTAGCGGAAAAAACAGTACAGCTGCTGACGGAGCGGCAGGAAGAAAAAAACATTCAGGTGAAAGTCGCGGGAGGACAAAGTTTTCTTGATGCCACTTTTAATGCCTTGCAAATTGATCCCATTGAAGGCTTTCAATTTGTGGATGCCGGCACATTGAGCGCGGATGAGCTTGAGCTCAGACATCACCTGATCATTTGTCAGGTTTACGACCAAATGACTGCATCCGAAGTGAAGCTGACATTAATGGAGAAGCTGCCGGATGATTATGAAGTTGTAATTGTGACGGCAGCCGGAAGCCGCGATGAGGATATCCGGAGAGTGCCTTTATTTGAATTGGACCGTAATGTCGCCATGAATAACTTAACAAGTGTGTATATTCCGCCGATTAAAGAAGAGAAGCTGCTGTACCGGGAGTTCTCCGCGTTTCGGCGCATCATCAGAGAGCTTCGCGGGCCTAACGGCTGTCCGTGGGATAAAAAGCAGACTCATCAGTCATTAAAACAATACATGATTGAAGAGTGTTATGAACTTCTCGAAGCAATTGACGAAGAAGACACAGACCATATGATCGAAGAGCTTGGCGACGTTTTGCTTCAGGTCCTGCTTCACGCGCAAATCGGTGAAGATGATGGTTATTTCACAATAGATGATGTGATTAAAGGGATCAGTGAAAAAATGGTCCGAAGACATCCCCATGTGTTTAAAGATGTTAAGGTTCAGGATGAAAACGATGTTTTGGCAAATTGGGAAGATATTAAAAAAGCCGAAAAACATACATCTGAAGAATCCTTGTTAGACAACGTCCCGAAAACCCTTCCTGCTCTTTCTAAAGCTGCTAAACTTCAGAAAAAAGCGGCAAAAGTCGGTTTTGACTGGGAAGATGTGAGTGATATTTGGGAAAAGGTGAATGAGGAGATGGAGGAATTTTCTTCGGAGGTTTCTGAAGACCCTCATGAACACAATCTCAAGGCCGAATTTGGCGACGTTCTCTTCGCCTTGGTAAATGTAGCCCGCTTCTACAAAATAGAACCGGAGGAAGCATTGGCGATGACAAACGATAAATTCCGGAGACGTTTCTCTTATATTGAGCAAACAGCGAAGGAAAAGGGAATTGAGCTGGCTACTATGTCTCTTGAGGACATGGACAACCTGTGGAATGAAGCAAAAGAAATTGAGAGGAGATCATAATATGAGATTAGATAAATTTTTAAAAGTATCACGGCTGATTAAACGACGTACACTAGCGAAGGAAGTAGCTGATCAAGGCAGAATCTCCATTAACGGAAATCAGGCTAAAGCAAGCTCAGACGTAAAACCTGGAGATGAATTAACGGTCCGCTTCGGCCAAAAGCTTGTAACGGTACAAGTGAATGAGCTCAAAGACACGACGAAAAAAGAAGAAGCCGCAAACATGTATACGGTGCTAAAGGAAGAAAAACTCGGCGAATAGGCTTGTTCTAAAAGAATCCCCGCCCTCATACAATGCAGTAATAATGCTAAAAGTATCGAGGATATGGGGGCTGAATAGATGAATTCATATTATGAACAAAAAGGTTCTTCTTCTGTTCCGGAACAGCACGATGTGACAATGAAAGGCCGGAAACATTTAGATATTTCTGGGGTTAAGCAAGTTGAAAGCTTTGATAACGAAGAATTCCTGCTGGAAACAGTGATGGGAATGCTCTCAGTCAGAGGCGAAAACCTTCAAATGAAAAATCTTGATGTAGAAAAAGGGATTGTTTCGATCAAAGGCAGGGTATTTGATTTAGTGTATTTAGACGAGCAACAAGGGGATAAAGCTAAAGGGTTTTTTAGCAAGTTGTTTAAATGACGCTGACGACACAATTCTATACAATGCTGGCGATGTCCGGTATGGGCCTCTGGCTTGGCGCGTCGCTTGATACGTACAGGCTCTTTGTCATTCGTGCCAGAACAGCCAGGTGGCTTTTATTTATTCATGATATTCTTTTCTGGATTTTGCAGGGGCTGCTCTTCTTTTATGTCTTGCTTCATGTAAATGAGGGAGAATTCAGGCTGTACATTTTTTTGGCGGTTCTGCTGGGCGTTGCGACGTATCAAAGCCTTTGCAAACGAATCTATATAAAAATACTGAAATTCGTCATTTATCTTGTTGTTTCTGTTTATCAATTCTTAAAAAAGCTCATTCAGCACGTGTTATTTCGTCCTATTGTGTGGACATGCGGAGTCATCATCTGGCTGGTCACGTTTCTCTTTCAGAGAACATACCGCCTGATCGGTTTTCTCATGTTATGTCTTTATAAAATAGTCATGGTTCTGTGTTTTCCGATCCGCTTTATCGTTAAACAATGTATGAAACTTCTTCCTGAAAAACTGCGTCTAACTTTCAGACGATATTTTCAAAAAGGTGCAGGATTTCTAAAAAAGAAGAAGAAACTATTGGTAACCATAAGAACGACCATTACACGTTTTTTGAAGAGATGAAAGGAGGACCGTCTGATTTGAATTTTTCCAGGGAACGAACGATAACTGAAATACAAAACGACTATAAAGAAAAAGTAGAGCGGCAAAATCAGCTGAAGAAAAGAAGAAGAAAAGGGCTGTACAGACGGTTGACTGTATTCGGCGCCCTCGTATTTCTGACGGCAATTGTACTGGCAAGCTCTGTATGGAGCCAAACATCTTCCCTTAGCGCAAAAGAAGAAAAGAAAGAACAGCTTGAAAAAGAACTGAAGAATTTAAAGACAAAGCAAACGGATTTAAAAGAAGAAATATCCAAATTAAAAGATGAAGATTACGTCACAGAGCTTGCCAGAAGAGACTTATTCATGTCTGGAGACGGTGAAATAATCTTTAATGTGGAGAAGAAGAACAAGTAGCCTTGTTGACACTTAAATTTTTATTTAGGTATAATTAAGCAAACGATCTTTTTATAAGCCTAAGGAGGAGCACTTTTTTTATGTCGATTGAAGTGGGCAGCAAGTTGCAAGGGAAAATTACAGGTATTACAAATTTTGGAGCATTTGTTGAATTGCCTGGAGGCTCAACCGGTCTCGTTCATATCAGTGAGGTAGCCGATAATTATGTTAAAGACATTAATGATCACTTAAAAGTCGGCGACCAAGTTGAAGTGAAAGTCATCAACGTTGAAAAAGACGGGAAAATTGGTTTATCTATTAAAAAAGCTAAAGACCGTCCGCAAGCCAGACCTAGAAATGATTTCCGTCCGAAAGAATCTTTTGAACAGAAAATGAACAAGTTTTTAAAAGATAGCGAAGATCGCTTGTCATCTTTAAAACGCAATACGGAATCAAAACGTGGAGGGCGCGGAGCAAGAAGAGGATAACTTGCTGCTTTCTATAAATAAATGAAGCATCCGTTCGTCCCAACGGGTGCTTTTTTTATATGCTCCCTCTCAAGGTAAGAGTCAGAAAATTATAACATTAAAGTTTCTGTTGACGAAAAGGACAAACCTTTGTATTATATAACTTGTGCTTAGAAGCACAAAACAATATGGCGGTGTAGCTCAGCTGGCTAGAGCGTACGGTTCATACCCGTGAGGTCGGGGGTTCGATCCCCTCCGCCGCTACCATATTTGTTAGGCCCGTTGGTCAAGCGGTTAAGACACCGCCCTTTCACGGCGGTAACACGGGTTCGAATCCCGTACGGGTCATACTGAAAAATCGGTTTCTGTTACAGAAGCCGATTTTTTTCATTTTTAGACATCTTTCTGGAAATTCTCCGCATAAACGAATTTCAGGGCAGAAACCGTCGAAGACTTCTTTGGTATACTTACCTTCTTTTGACAAAATCCTATCTGTGCTTTCGCTATAATGACAGGCAACGAATATAACAGGTGGGAGATGAGAGAAATGGAAAAAGCAGAAAGAAGAGTGAACGGGCCAATGGCGGGACAAGCTTTTGAAAAACTCCAATCGTTTTTTAACAGGGGAGCGAAGCTGGTGACTCATCATTTGCATTCACTGTTTTTCTATAAAGGATTCATTTATGTCGTCATCGGGTTTTTGCTTGGACGAGCTTTCATATTATCCGAGGTCCTTCCTTTCGCCCTTCCTTTCTTTGGGGCAATGCTTCTGATCAGAAGAGACAAGGCGCTGTATGCAGTGCTGGCTGTGCTTGCAGGTGCAATGACAATTTCTCCAAAGCACTCATTACTCATATTAGCGGCGTTGCTTGCATTCTTCGTGTTTTCTAAAGTAGCATCCTTCATCACAGATGATCGTGTGAAAGCCCTTCCGGTTGTCGTGTTCCTCTCCATGGCGGCGGCAAGAGCGGGTTTTGTTTACGCTCAGAATGGCGCGTTTACAACCTATGATTATGTGATGGCTGTTGTAGAAGCGGGGCTGTCCTTTATTTTAACGCTGATTTTCCTCCAAAGCCTTCCGATTTTTACAGTGAAGAAAGTAAAACAATCCTTAAAAATAGAAGAAATCATTTGCTTTATGATTCTGATTGCTTCGGTGCTGACTGGACTTGCAGGCTTGTCCTATCAAGGGATGCAGGCAGAACATATCCTGGCCCGTTATGTTGTATTAAGCTTTTCCTTCATCGGCGGTGCAAGCATCGGCTGTACAGTGGGTGTCGTGACAGGCCTGATTCTCGGCTTAGCCAATATCGGAAATCTCTATCAAATGAGTCTGCTCGCTTTTTCGGGCTTATTAGGCGGTTTGCTGAAAGAAGGAAAAAAAGCGGGTGCGGCAATCGGGCTGATTATCGGCTCGCTTCTTATTTCTTTATATGGAGAAGGCTCTGCCGGTCTGATGACAACGCTCTATGAGTCATTGATAGCAGTCGGCCTGTTTCTGCTCACGCCTCAGTCCATTACAAGAAAAGTGGCGAGATATATTCCGGGCACTGTGGAACATCTTCAGGAGCAGCAGCAATACGCGAGAAAAATCAGAGATGTCACTGCTCAAAAGGTGGATCAGTTCTCCAATGTATTTCATGCATTGTCAGAAAGCTTTGCAACCTTTTATCAAGCGTCTGACGAACAAACAGATGACAGCGAGGTCGATCTGTTTTTAAGCAAAATTACAGAGCATTCCTGTCAAACGTGCTACAAGAAAAACAGGTGCTGGGTTCAGAACTTTGATAAAACATATGATTTAATGAAACAAGTTATGCTTGAAACAGAGGAAAAAGAGTATTCTTCAAACAGAAGGCTGAAAAAAGAGTTTCACCAGTATTGCTCTAAATCGCGTCAGGTTGAAGAGTTGATAGAGGATGAACTTGCCTATCATCATGCGCATTTAACCCTTAAGAAAAAAGTGCAGGACAGCAGGCGGCTTGTAGCTGAACAGCTCTTGGGTGTTTCAGAGGTCATGGCAGACTTTTCTCGGGAAATAAAAAGGGAGAGGGAGCAGCACTTTATCCAAGAAGAACAAATTATTGAGGCTCTTCAGCATTTTGGAATAGAGATTCAGCAGGTGGAGATTTACAGCCTTGAACAGGGAAACATTGATATTGAAATGACAATCCCATTCAGCGGGCATGGAGAAAGTGAAAAAATCATAGCGCCTATGCTTTCTGACATTTTGGAAGAGCAAGTTCTTGTGAAAGCCGAGCAGCATTCTCCGCATCCAAATGGATACAGCCATGTCGCGTTTGGATCAACAAAATCGTACAGAGTGTCTACGGGTGCGGCTCATGCGGCGAAGGGCGGCGGCCTTGTCTCCGGCGACAGCTACAGCATGATGGAGCTAGGCGCAAGAAAATATGCAGCTGCTATCAGCGACGGCATGGGCAATGGCGCGAGGGCTCACTTTGAAAGCAATGAAACGATAAAACTTCTTGAAAAGATCCTTGAATCAGGAATTGATGAAAAAATAGCGATCAAAACGATCAACAGCATACTGTCTCTGCGGACAACCGATGAAATATATTCCACGCTCGATCTTTCTATTATCGACCTTCAGGATGCGAGCTGTAAGTTTTTAAAGGTTGGATCAACACCGAGCTTTATCAAACGGGGTGAGCAGGTGATGAAAGTCCAAGCGAGCAATCTGCCAATCGGCATTATTAACGAATTCGACGTTGAGGTTGTGAGTGAGCAGCTGAAGGCGGGAGACCTCCTGATCATGATGAGTGACGGTATTTTCGAAGGCCCTAAACACGTGGAAAATCATGATTTATGGATGAAGCGCAAAATGAAAGGGTTAAAAACAGATGATCCGCAGGAAATTGCTGACTTACTTATGGAGGAAGTGATTCGCACAAGATCAGGCCAAATTGATGATGATATGACGGTTGTTGTCGTCCGAATTGATCACAATACACCAAAGTGGGCGTCTATTCCCGTTCCGGCTATCTTTCAAAGCAAACAAGAAATTTCATAACGCTTCCGTATAAATCAATTTTCTTCTGGCGAAGATGGAACTATATGAATCTGAGAATCATCGTATTCTCCAGGAGGAATGAATGTGAACAACGGACGTTTGAATCAAATTCTGCTGATAACGGATGGCTGCTCAAATCATGGTGAAGACCCGCTTGCTATGGCTGCTTTTGCTAAAGAGCAAGGGATTACAGTAAATGTCATAGGTATAATGGAAGAAAACAAAATTGACCACGAGGCTATGAAAGAAGTCGAAGGGATTGCGCTTGCTGGAGGCGGCGTGCATCAGGTCGTTTACGCATCACAGCTTTCGCAAACGGTTCAAATGGTAACGAAAAAAGCAATGACGCAAACCCTGCAAGGGGTGGTGAATCAAGAACTGAAGCAAATCCTGGGAAAGAATGTGGAAATGGAGGAGCTTTCTCCGGAAAAACGCGGCGAAGTCATGGAAGTAGTAGATGAACTGGGAGAAACGGTGCATCTTCAGGTTTTGGTTCTCGTTGATACAAGCGCTAGTATGGCGCCAAAGCTGCCTACAGTGAAAGAAGCACTGATTGACTTGTCCGTGAGTCTTAACTCCCGAATAGGGAATAACGAATTTGCGATGTGTATATTTCCCGGGAAAAAACAAGAGGTCGAGCTTGTGCTGAATTGGACACCGAAGCTGCAGTCTCTTTCCACACTCTTTGCGAAGCTATCGACAGGCGGCATCACGCCGACAGGTCCGGCGATTCGTGAAGCGACACAGCAATTCGAAAAAATCCGCTCAAGAAGGAGCATGCTGGCAGATGATGAACGACACTTTGACGAGTTTGGCATGTAGCCTCAAGCCGGGAACGAGAGTAAAGGGCAAGTGGAATGGAAATACTTACACACTGCGTAAACAGCTTGGAAAAGGGGCCAATGGAATTGTGTATTTGGCAGAAGCATCAGATGGACATGTTGCCTTAAAGGTAAGTGATGACAGCCTGTCTATTACTTCTGAAGTGAATGTCTTAAAATCTTTTTCAAAGGCCCAGTCCGTAACGATGGGGCCTTCTTTTTTTGACACTGATGATGCCTTTATTCCCAGTGCTAATACAAAGGTTTCATTTTATGCAATGGAATACATAAAAGGCCCGCTGCTTTTACAGTTCGTCAGTGACAAAGGAGCAGAATGGATTCCGGTCTTGATGATTCAGCTGTTAACCAGCTTATCCGTGCTTCATCAGCAAGGGTGGATATTCGGCGACCTTAAGCCGGATAATCTGATTGTCACCGGCCCGCCGGCCAGAATCCGCTGCATAGATGTAGGCGGAACAACCAAGGAGGGCCGAGCGATAAAAGAGTATACCGAGTTTTACGATAGAGGATATTGGGGGTATGGGACAAGAAAAGCAGAGCCCTCTTACGACTTGTTTGCGGTTGCTATGATTATGATCAACTGTGTACATAAAAAGGAATTCAAAAAAACAAGCCAGCCAAAGGAACAGCTGCGATCTTTAATCGAGGGCAGTCCGGTGCTGCAAAAGTATAAAAAAATGCTTATTTCTGCTTTAAATGGCCATTATGATTCCGCTGACGAGATGAAAAGAGAGATGCTCGCAGCAGGGCAAAAGGCAGCGCAAAGAAAACAGGCTGGAAAAACGCCAACTTCGGCGCAATCTATCTCAAGACAAAGACAGCAAAACATGCGCCAGGGTAAAGTAACACAGACGAGATATGCACCTAAAAAGAAGGGCGCTAAGTCCGGAGGGTTATTCGAAACCGCTCTTATCGTAATCAGTGTTTTGGCGCTTTATTTCGCTTACATTATCTTTTTCCTTATTTGACAGCCGCAATCTGCAATACCCATGCTTCTTCTTTGCTTGGAAGGATTGAAAGTGATAGGATATGAATATCTTTAAAATACCTGCTCATTGTGAGGAGGACATTGTGAACAGTGTCAAAGATTTTTTTATCAAACACAATCTTACGTTAAAAGGGGCGACAATTATTGTAGGCGTTTCCGGCGGTCCGGATTCGATGGCTCTCCTTCACGCGCTTCATGCGTTATACGGCCGTTCAGCCAATGTGATTGCGGCTCACGTAGACCACCGGTTCAGAGGGGCGCAATCTGAGGAAGACATGCGTTTTGTCCAAGCGTATTGTGAGGCTGAACACATCAAATGTGAAACGGCTCAAATCAATGTAACTGCGTATGCTGAGAAAAACGGTCTCAACAAACAGGCAGCTGCCCGTGATTGCCGATATCAGTTTTTTAAGGAAGTGATGTCCAAGCATCAAGCGGATTATCTTGCACTTGCTCATCATGGAGATGATCAGGTTGAAACAATGCTTATGAGACTGGCCAAAGGCACACTCGGAGCTGGACTTGCCGGAATGCAGCCGGTAAGACGGTTTGAAACGGGACAGATGATCAGACCATTTCTAGCCATTACAAAAGAAGAGATTCTTCATTATTGCCATGAGAACGCTTTGAGCTACCGGACGGACGAAAGCAACGCCAAAGATGATTACACTAGAAACAGATTCAGAAAAGCAGTGCTCCCTTTTTTGAAACAGGAATCACCGGATGTGCATAAAAGGTTTCAGAAAGTAAGCGAAGCACTGACTGAAGATGAGCAATTCTTACAGTCATTAACGAAAGAAGAAATGAATAAAGTAATCACAAGCCAGTCTAAAATATCAGTTGAAATCAATTCCTCTCAATTGCTTGCCCTCCCGATGCCTTTACAAAGAAGAGGAGTTCAACTAATATTAAACTATCTTTATGAAAACGTTCCATCATCCTTTTCAGCTCATCATATTCAGCAGTTTTTGGACTGGGCGGATAAGGGCGGTCCTTCAGGAGTACTGGACTTTCCGAAAGGACTGAAGGTGGTCAAATCATATCAGACATGTTTGTTTACATTTGAACAATGGCAGTGCAAAAAGGTTCCCTTTGAATATCAAATAAGCGGAGCTGCCGATGAGACGGCAGTGCTCCCAAACGGATTTCTGATAGAGGCAAAGCATAACGCGGAACCTCTTGAAGGACATGGGAATTCTGTTTTTATTACAAGTCAAGATAAGGTGAGATTTCCCTTGACGATCCGGACAAGAAAAGCCGGCGATCGGATAAAACTAAAAGGGATGAATGGCTCGAAAAAGGTAAAGGATATATTTATTGATAAGAAATTGCCTCTGCAAGAAAGAGACAACTGGCCGGTTGTGACGGATGCAAGCGGTGAAATTATCTGGATACCGGGCTTGAAAAAATCCATTTTTGAAGATCTTGTGATTCCAAACAGTGACCGCATTGTATTACAATATAGACAGCATGAAAAGTGTAGGGGGCAAGCATAATCATGATGAAACATGATATTGAAACAGTTCTGATCTCAGAGGAAGAGATACAAGAGAAAGTAAAAGAGTTAGGTGCAGACTTAACAAGTGAGTATCAAGATAAATTTCCGTTGGCAATCGGTGTGTTAAAAGGAGCTCTTCCTTTTATGGCGGATCTTATCAAGCATATTGATACATATTTGGAAATGGATTTCATGGATGTATCAAGCTACGGAAAATCTACGGTTTCATCTGGAGAAGTAAAAATCATTAAAGATTTGGATACATCTGTAGAGGGCCGGGACATCTTAATTATTGAAGATATCATCGACAGTGGGTTAACCTTAAGTTATCTAGTAGAGCTCTTCCGATACCGTAAAGCAAAATCAATTAAGATTGTTACCCTTTTGGATAAACCAAGC
Organism: Bacillus sp. B28; assembly: GCF_029536185.1. Taxonomy (NCBI): domain Bacteria; kingdom Bacillati; phylum Bacillota; class Bacilli; order Caryophanales; family Bacillaceae; genus Bacillus; species Bacillus sp. B28. Next base: position 76,304 of record NZ_CP120511.1, read on the forward strand.
GGAAGAAAAGCGGACATTAAAGCAGACTTCGTCGGCTTTAAAGTTCCTGACGCGTTTGTAGTGGGCTACGGACTTGATTATGCTGAGCGCTATCGCAATCTGCCTTATATCGGAGTGTTAAAACCGGCAGTTTATGAAAGCTGATCGGCAGCCTGCTTCCGAGATGGTTATTGGTTGTATTGGAATGATTTTCTATGGTACTATTGAACATAGTTGTGCTTACTGTGGGAGGAGGTAAGGAATGAATCGGGTCTTCCGTAATACCATTTTTTATTTACTTATTTTATTAGTAGTAATCGGGGTTGTGAGCTACTTCCAGACCTCAAATCCGAAAACAGAAAATATGTCGTACAGCACGTTCATCAAAAACCTGGATGACGGGAAAGTTGATAGCGTGTCGGTTCAGCCTGTCAGAGGTGTTTATGAGGTAAAAGGACAGCTGAAAAATTACGACAAGGATCAATACTTTTTGACTCATGTTCCTGAAGGAAAGGGAGCAGACCAGATCTTTAATGCTATAAAAAAGACAGATGTAAAGGTTGATCCCGCTCAAGAAACAAGCGGATGGGTGACGTTCCTGACGACCATCATCCCATTTGTCATTATCTTTATTCTGTTCTTCTTCCTGCTCAATCAAGCTCAAGGCGGCGGCAGCCGTGTCATGAACTTTGGTAAGAGTAAGGCGAAGCTATATACAGAGGAAAAGAAACGCGTCAAATTTAAAGACGTTGCAGGGGCAGACGAGGAGAAACAAGAACTTGTGGAAGTTGTTGAATTTCTGAAAGATCCCCGCAAGTTTGCCGAGCTTGGCGCAAGAATCCCTAAAGGTGTGCTTTTAGTCGGACCTCCGGGTACCGGTAAAACACTTCTTGCAAGAGCATCAGCCGGTGAAGCCGGTGTACCTTTCTTCAGCATCAGCGGATCTGATTTCGTTGAAATGTTTGTAGGTGTCGGTGCTTCCCGTGTGCGTGACTTGTTCGAAAACGCGAAAAAGAATGCGCCGTGTTTGATCTTCATTGATGAAATTGACGCAGTCGGACGCCAGCGTGGAGCGGGTCTCGGCGGAGGACACGATGAACGTGAACAGACGCTCAACCAATTGCTTGTTGAAATGGACGGATTCAGTGCCAATGAAGGAATTATCATCATTGCCGCAACGAACCGTGCGGACATCTTGGACCCAGCCTTACTTCGTCCGGGACGTTTTGACCGTCAAATCACAGTGGACCGCCCAGATGTAATTGGACGTGAAGCTGTATTGAAAGTCCATGCGAGAAACAAACCGCTGGATGAAACGGTAAACCTGAAATCGATTGCCATGAGAACACCTGGTTTCTCAGGCGCTGACTTAGAAAACCTATTGAATGAAGCTGCTCTTGTGGCGGCTCGTCAAAACAAGAAAAAAATCGATGCTCGCGACATTGATGAAGCTACGGACCGAGTTATTGCCGGACCAGCTAAGAAAAGCCGCGTCATCTCCAAGAAAGAACGCAATATCGTGGCATATCACGAAGGCGGACACACCGTTATCGGACTCGTTTTAGATGAGGCTGATATGGTTCATAAAGTAACAATTGTTCCTCGGGGCCAGGCTGGCGGTTATGCAGTTATGCTTCCAAGAGAAGACCGTTACTTCCAGACAAAGCCGGAGCTGCTTGATAAAATTGTCGGTCTCTTGGGCGGACGTGTTGCTGAAGAAATTATCTTTGGTGAAGTCAGCACAGGAGCGCACAATGACTTCCAGCGTGCGACAAATATTGCAAGACGAATGGTTACAGAATTCGGTATGTCAGAAAAACTGGGACCGCTGCAATTTGGACAGTCTCAGGGTGGCCAGGTATTCTTAGGCCGTGATTTCAACAACGAACAAAACTACAGTGATCAAATTGCCTACGAAATTGATCAGGAAATTCAGCGCATTATCAAAGAGTGTTACGAGCGTGCGAAAACAATCCTGACAGAAAATCGTGACAAGCTTGAATTGATTGCTCAGACGCTTCTGGAAGTTGAAACACTGGATGCTGAACAAATCAAACACCTTGTCGATCACGGAACATTGCCTGAGCGTAAGTTCTCTGATGATGAGAAGAACGATGATGTCAAAGTAAACATTCTGTCAAAAACAGAAGACGAAAAGAAAGACGATACGAAAGAGTAACGCTTTCTGATAAAAACTGCCGGCTGACGCTGGCAGTTTTTTTATGTGAATCCCGCCTCTGCTGCCGCCTTTTCAATCATCCAATTATGGTATCGATTTGTTTACAAATGAGCCGCCGATCGTGTATGGTATTGTAGAATGTTTGTAAAAGTAATGATAGAGAAACTATTCAAAAGTGGTGATAGAGGTTGTTACTTGTTATTGATGTGGGGAACACCAATACAGTACTTGGTGTATATCATGATGGTGAATTAGAATATCACTGGCGTATAGAAACAAGCAGGCATAAAACAGAAGATGAGTTTGGGATGATTCTGCGCTCTTTATTTGATCATTCAGGTCTCATGTTTGAACAAATAGAAGGCATTATTATTTCTTCAGTTGTGCCGCCAATCATGTTTGCGTTAGAGAGAATGTGCACAAAATACTTTCATATCGAACCGCAAATTGTCGGTCCCGGTATGAAAACCGGTTTAAATATAAAGTACGACAATCCGAAAGAAGTAGGCGCTGACAGAATCGTAAATGCTGTTGCGGCCATTCACTTGTACGGCAATCCTTTGATTGTTGTTGATTTTGGTACAGCCACAACGTACTGTTATATCGATGAAAACAAACAATATATGGGCGGAGCGATTGCGCCTGGAATTACAATTTCGACTGAGGCGCTGTACTCGCGTGCGGCAAAGCTTCCGCGTATTGAAATCGCCCGGCCTGACAATATTATCGGAAAAAGCACTGTAAGCGCGATGCAATCAGGAATTTTATTTGGCTATGTCGGCCAAGTGGAAGGAATCGTAAAACGCATGAAATGGCAGGCAAAACAAGAACCGAAAGTCATTGCGACAGGCGGTCTTGCGCCATTAATCGCAAACGAATCAGATTGTATAGACATCGTTGATCCATTCTTAACCCTGAAAGGGCTGGAATTGATTTATGAACGAAACCGCGTGGGAAGTGTATAGGAGGTTTTGCAATGGATTATTTAGTAAAAGCGCTGGCGTATGACGGAAAAGTTCGCGCATATGCTGCAAAAACGACTGATATGGTGAATGAAGGACAGAGACGGCATGATACATGGCCGACAGCATCCGCTGCACTAGGCCGTACAATGACAGCTTCACTAATGCTTGGTTCTATGCTGAAAGGTGATGATAAGCTGACAGTGAAAGTGGAAGGCGGCGGGCCAATCGGCGCGATTGTAGCTGATGCGAATGCTAAAGGGGAAGTCAGGGCATATGTCTCAAACCCGCATGTTCATTTTGACTTGAATGAACACGGCAAGCTGGATGTCAGACGAGCTGTTGGAACAGATGGAACATTAAGTGTTGTAAAAGATTTAGGGCTGCGCGAGTTCTTCACAGGGCAAGTAGAAATCGTTTCCGGAGAACTGGGGGAAGATTTTACGTACTATCTTGTATCATCGGAGCAGGTTCCTTCTTCTGTAGGTGTCGGTGTGCTTGTTAACCCAGACAACACCATTTTGGCGGCAGGAGGTTTCATTCTTCAGCTCCTTCCGGGAACAGATGATGAAACCATTACAAAAATTGAACAGCGTTTATCTGTAGTAGAACCTATTTCTAAACTGATTCAAAAAGGGCTTACACCGGAAGAGATTTTAGAAGAAGTCTTAGGAGAAAAGCCTGAGATTTTGGAAACCATGCCTGTTAAATTCCATTGCCCTTGTTCAAAAGAGCGTTTTGAAACAGCCGTTTTAGGACTAGGCAAAAAAGAAATTCAAGATATGATAGAAGAAGATGGACAAGCCGAAGCAGTATGCCATTTTTGTAATGAAAAGTACTTATTTACAAAAGAAGAGCTGAAAGAGCTTCGAGACCAAACGACCCGCTAAGCTCTTTAGCGGGTTTTTTGAATTTAAGAAAAGGGGCTGACAGTAAATTTGAAATCAAGAACAATCTGGACAATCATTTGGGGCGCGCTGCTGGTATGCTGTATCGCAGTGGCATATACACTGACGAAATCTCAAGCCAGTGCTTCTCCGTCCAACGAGTCCATTGCTACTATTGGAGGCAAAAGCGTCACAAGAGAAGAATGGCTGAAGGAAATGGAAGATGAATACGGAAAATCAACACTTGAAGATATGATCAATGTTCGAGTGGTAGAGCAGCTTGCCAAAAAGAACAATCTCAAAGTATCTAAAAGCGAAATTGATCGGGAATTTCTGCTGATTAAGGCGGTGAATAATTCATTTTACGAAGACGAGCATACAACTGAAAAAGAGTGGAAAGACCAAATTCGCTATAATATTCTTCTTGAGGAATTATTAACAAAGGATATTGATATTTCAAAGACAGAAATGAAATCATTTTATAATCAAAATAAAGAACTGTATCAGTTTGATGATTCGTATCGTATTCGGCATATTGTTGTAAAGGATGAAGAGGAAGCCAAACAAGTTTTAAAAGAGCTTGAAGGCGGCTCGAGCTTTGAAGCTGTTGCGGCGGAACGGTCCACAGACAGGTATACGTCACCGTACGGGGGAGATTTAGGGTTTGTCACCGAGGCATCAGACAACATTCCGTCATCATACATTGAAGAAGCAAAGACACTAAAACAAGATGAATGGTCAAACGAACCGATAAAGGTAAACAACGGTTATGCAATTATACAACTGAAAGAAAAGTTAAATGCGAGAACGTTCTCATATGATGAAGTGAAGAATCAGATTAAACGCCAGATCGCAATGGATCAGTTAGGTGATAAAGCAACTGTAAAATCACTTTGGAAAGAAGCTGACGTGTCTTGGTTCTATGGGGAAAAAAGTACTAAAATGATTGACAAAAAATTTTGAAATTGATAGATTATATACATAATACCAATACAAATAGTCGGAAATTGAGGTGTCGAGAATGGTACGTGTAGCAAACTCCATTACTGAATTAATTGGGAATACGCCAATCGTTAAATTAAATCGCCTTGTTGATGAAAACAGTGCGGATGTATATTTGAAGCTTGAATACATGAACCCTGGAAGCAGTGTAAAAGACCGTATCGGTTTAGCGATGATTGAAGCGGCTGAAAAAGAAGGGAAATTAAAAGCTGGCGATACAATCATTGAACCGACAAGCGGAAATACAGGAATCGGGCTTGCAATGGTTGCTGCAGCTAAAGGTTTAAAAGCGATTTTGGTTATGCCTGACACAATGAGCATGGAGCGCCGCAACCTTCTTCGCGCATATGGTGCTGAGCTTGTGCTGACTCCGGGTGCGGAAGGCATGAAAGGCGCCATTAAGAAAGCGGAAGAGCTTGCTGAAAAACACGGATACTTCGTGCCGCAGCAGTTTAACAATCCATCGAACCCTGAAATCCATCGCCAAACAACAGGTAAAGAAATCGTTGAGCAATTCGGTGATGACCAGCTTGATGCATTTGTAGCCGGAATCGGAACAGGCGGAACGATTACAGGAGCGGGTGAAGTCCTGAAGGAAGCATATCCTTCCGTCAAAATCTACGCTGTTGAACCGTCAGATTCCCCAGTGCTTTCAGGAGGAAAACCAGGCCCTCACAAAATTCAGGGAATCGGAGCTGGCTTTGTGCCCGACATCTTAAACACTGAAGTATACGATGAAATTTTCCCTGTGAAGAATGAAGAAGCATTTGAATATGCACGCAGAGCTGCACGTGAAGAAGGAATTCTCGGAGGCATCTCATCAGGTGCGGCCATTTATGCTGCTATTCAAGTAGCGAAAAAACTCGGAAAGGGCAAAAAAGTATTAGCTATCATTCCGAGTAACGGCGAACGTTATTTGAGTACGCCGCTGTATCAATTCGATTAAAAAGCTCGAAAAAACTCCCGGTGCCCGGGAGTTTTTTTATTTGAGCATCAAATATGCCGTGTGCGCGACGAATCTTATCCTTGGAAGAGAAATTCACTTTTTTCACTCATGATATTGCTTTACAATAAAAAAAGCAGAAAAAGAAAACAGAGGAATGATATAAATGGCACAACGCAGACCGGCAGGCAGAAAAGTACCTTTTCAAAAAGATTCATTCTTGCAACAATATGAGAAACTTTCACAATCCAGAAAACAGCACGTGCTTCTTGAAAGTGCAAGAGGCGGCAGATACAGTATAGCCGGTCTTGATCCAATTGCGGCTGTCAAGGGAAAAGACGGAATTACAACCATTAAGCATGGGGATGAGACACTGTTTAAAGAGGGTGACCCATTACGCGCTTTCCACAGTTGGTTTAAAACGCTGGAAACAGAAACGGATGAAGAACTGCCTGATTTTCAAGGGGGAGCAATCGGCTTTCTTAGCTATGATTACGCACGCTACATTGAAAATTTTAAAATGCTCTCATTAGATGACCTGGAGACACCTGATATCTATTTTCTTGTCTTTGATGATATAGCCGTCTATGACCATGAAGAACAGGCTCTTTGGCTGGTCACTCATGTGAATGATGAGAACGAATCAGCGGACGAAAAGCTGTCCCAGCTCGAACATATGTGGCTGTCTGAGCTTCCCGGTGAGCCGTTACAAGAGATGACATATACAGCTGACGGTTCCTTTGCAGCGCCTTTTACTGAAGAAGGCTTTTCTCAGGCTGTAGAGAAAATCAAGCAATACATTGCCAGCGGAGATGTTTTTCAAGTCAATCTATCGATCAGGCAGTCGCAGTCGCTGTCTGCTCACCCGTATGAGATCTACAAAAAGCTGAGAGAAGTGAATCCTTCTCCATATATGGCATATTTAGAAACACCAGATTTCCAAATTATTTGCGGATCTCCTGAACTTCTTGTCAGCAAAAAGGGCAAACTATTAGAGACTAGACCGATTGCTGGCACTCGTTCCAGAGGAAAAACGGATGAGGAAGACGAAACGCTCGCAAATGAATTAATCCATAATGAAAAAGAACGCGCTGAGCATGTCATGCTAGTTGATCTAGAACGAAATGATCTGGGCAGAGTTTCCCGTTACGGATCAGTGCGGGTTAATGAATTCATGGCAATTGAAAAATACTCCCACGTCATGCACATTGTGTCTAATGTCCAAGGTGAACTGCAGGATGGATACGACGCTGTAGATATTATTCATGCTGTATTTCCAGGAGGAACGATTACAGGTGCTCCTAAAGTAAGGACAATGGAAATTATAGAAGAACTTGAGCCGACACGCCGTGGGCTTTATACTGGATCTATAGGGTGGTTTGGGTATAATCAGGATCTTCAATTTAATATCGTGATCCGAACCATTTATGCAGCCGGAGGGCAGGCGTTTATGCAATCCGGGGCAGGAGTTGTGATTGATTCTGTTCCTAAGCATGAATACAGAGAATCATTCAAAAAAGCTTTTGCGATGCAAAAGGCGTTAGAGCTGAGCGAAGTAGAGACAAAAATTAGATGAGGTGAGCGGAGAAATGATTTTAATGATTGATAACTATGATTCTTTCACGTACAACTTAGTACAGTATTTGGGCGAGCTTGGAGAAGAGCTGATTGTAAAACGCAATGACGATATCACAATAGAGCAAATTGAAGAGCTGTCACCGGATTTCTTAATGATTTCACCCGGACCGTGCAGTCCTGATGAAGCTGGAATCAGCCTTGAAGCAATTAAATACTTCGCAGGCAAAATTCCCGTTTTTGGCGTGTGTCTCGGACATCAGTCTATCGCACAGGTGTTTGGCGGAGACGTGGTCAGAGCAGAGCGGCTGATGCATGGAAAAACCTCAGAAATCGAGCATGACGGCAAGACGATCTTTAAAGGTTTGCCAAACCCGCTTGTGGCGACACGATACCACTCGCTGATCGTAAAACCTGATACGCTGCCAAACTGTTTCACAGTAACCGCACAAACGAAAGAAGGAGAAATCATGGCTATTCGGCACAATGATCTTCCGATAGAAGGCGTTCAATTTCATCCAGAGTCTATTATGACTTCCTTTGGAAAAGAAATGCTCAGAAATTTTATTGAAATGTACCGCAAGGATGTCATTGCGTGATGATATATGTAAACGGCCGGTTTATAGAGGAGAAAGATGCAGTTCTTTCTCCTTTTGACCATGGTTTTTTATATGGGATCGGTGTGTTTGAGACCTTCAGGCTTTATGAAGGCCGGCCGTTCCTGCTTGATTGGCATATAGAACGGCTTGAACGCGCACTTAAGGATCTGCAAATCGAATACACTGTGACAAAGCAAGAGATGATTGAAATGCTGGACAAGCTGCTCGGGCTGAATGATATCAAAGACGGCAATGCCCGCGTCAGGCTGAACATATCAGCCGGCATCAGCGATAAAGGCTTCGCTGCTCAAACTTACGATAACCCGACTGTTTTATGTTTTGTTAACCAGCTAAAACCAGAAAGTCTTCCTTTGCAAAAGGAAGGAAAGGTGTTATCGATACGGAGAAACACACCGGAGGGGCCGTTCCGGTTAAAATCACATCACTATTTAAATAATATGTATGCGAAACGGGAGATCGGAAATGATCCGCGGTTTGAAGGGATCTTTTTAACGGAGGATTGCGCTGTAGCAGAGGGCATCATTTCAAATGTCTTCTGGAGAAAAGGCAGCACTATCTTTACACCATCACTTGATACCGGAATTCTTGACGGCGTCACGAGACGTTTTGTCATGGAGAACGCAAAGAAAATAGGGATGGATGTCAAAACAGGCCGGTACCAGCTTGAAGCCCTTTTGACGGCAGATGAAGCATGGATGACCAACTCGGTTCTTGAGATCATTCCGTTTTCTAAAATAGAAGAAGTGAACTATCCGGGCCGAAACGGAGAAATAACTTCCGCTTTACAAACGCTATACCACCAAGAAATAAAGAACATGAATTCATGACAGGGAGGAAGAGAATGGCCCAGCAAACGATAGACCAAACACAAGTAATCCATACCAAACCCAGCGCATTATCATATCGAGAAAAGACGCTGGTGATGGGGATTTTAAACGTAACGCCTGACTCTTTCTCGGATGGCGGAAAATATGACAGCCTGGACAATGCCCTGTTGCACGCGAAAGAGATGATTGATGACGGTGCGCATATCATTGATATCGGAGGCGAGTCGACAAGACCCGGCGCCGAATATGTGTCCGAGGACGAAGAAATGTCCAGAGTAATTCCTGTGATTGAGCGGATTACAAAAGAGCTCGCAGTGCCGATCTCTGTAGATACGTATAAGGCTTCTGTCGCAGATGAAGCTGTTAAAGCCGGCGCTTCGATCATCAATGATATTTGGGGAGCGAAGTATGACCCGAAAATGGCTTCTGTTGCAGCTGAACACAATGTTCCGATCGTTCTCATGCATAACCGCAAAGAGAGAAACTACAACGATTTAATACCGGATATGCTGTCGGACTTAATGGAAAGTGTAAAGATTGCTGTTGAAGCAGGTGTAGAGGAAAAGAACATTATCCTCGATCCCGGCATAGGTTTTGCGAAGGACTATCACGATAATCTGGCAGTCATGAACAAACTTGAAGTTTTCAGCGGACTTGGCTATCCGGTTCTTCTTGCAACCTCCCGGAAAAGATTTATCGGCCGTGTCCTGGATCTTCCGCCTGAGGAGCGGGCTGAGGGCACAGGCGCAACCGTGTGTCTAGGCATTCAAAAAGGCTGTGATATTGTGAGGGTCCATGATGTAAAACAAATAGCCAGAATGGCGAAAATGATGGATGCAATGCTGAACAAGGGAGGGATGCATCATGGATAAAATCTACGTAGAAGGCATGGAGTTTTACGGCTACCATGGTGTGTTAAAAGAGGAGAACAAGCTCGGACAGCGTTTTAAAGTCGATTTAACCGCAGAATTGGATTTAAGCAAAGCGGGACAAACAGACGACCTTGACCAAACCATTAACTATGCCGAGCTTTACCACGTATGTAAAGATATCGTTGAAGGTGAGCCTGTGAAACTAGTGGAAACACTGGCAGAACGTATTGCGGACACTGTCCTGAAGAAATTTCATCAGGTGCAGCAATGTACTGTAAAAGTGATTAAGCCAGATCCGCCAATTCCCGGCCACTATAAATCAGTAGCAATAGAAATCACGAGAAAAAAATCATGAACAATACAGCTTATATAGCCCTTGGATCTAATATTGGAGATAGAGAAACGTATTTACGGCGAGCGGTGGCGATGCTGCATCAACATGAGGCAGTGACAGTCACAAAAGTGTCTTCTATTTACGAAACAGACCCAGTCGGATACGAAGCTCAAGATGAATTTTTAAATATGGCAGTTGAAATCGAGACGGCGCTGAATCCGCTTCAGCTCCTTGAGCTCACGCAGCATATAGAAAATGAATTGGGCAGGACGAGAGAAGTCAGATGGGGTCCGCGGACGGCAGACCTTGACATTTTACTGTTTAATCGTGAAAATATTGAAACAGAGCAACTAATTGTTCCGCATCCGAGAATGTATGAGCGTTTATTTGTCCTCGCACCGCTTGCGGAAATATGCACGCGGGTTGAAAAAGAGGCAAAAAGCGCGGAAACCGACCAAGAAGGTGTAAGAGTATGGAAGCAGAAATCTGGGGTAGACGAATTCGTGCATTCAGAAAGCTGAAAGGTTATACTCAAGAAGGATTTGCGAAAGCGTTAGGTATATCAGTTTCTATTCTCGGCGAAATTGAACGCGGAAACCGATTGCCGTCAGCTGCCATCATTCAAAGCGCAGCAGATGTTTTAAATATAAGCGCGGACGAATTAGCGCCGCCAGAAAATAATAACAAATGAAAGGAGGGGAAAAATGTTTAAAATCGGTGATATTCAATTAAAAAACCGGGTTGTGCTGGCCCCTATGGCCGGTGTCTGCAACTCAGCATTCAGATTGACTGTAAAGGAATTCGGAGCCGGATTGGTCTGCGCTGAAATGATCAGTGACAAAGCGATCCTTTACAACAATGCCAAAACAATGGGTATGCTTTACATTGATGAACGTGAAAAACCGCTCAGCCTTCAAATCTTCGGAGGAAAAAAGGAAACCCTTGTGGAAGCGGCGAAGTTTGTAGACCAGAACACAACTGCTGATATCATTGATATTAACATGGGATGTCCAGTGCCAAAGATTACAAAATGTGATGCGGGAGCAAAATGGCTTCTCGATCCCGATAAGATTTATGAAATGGTTTCTGCAGTAGTAGATGCCGTCGATAAACCAGTCACAGTGAAAATGAGAATGGGCTGGGATGAAGACCACATTTTCGCGGTGAAAAACGCACAGGCTGTCGAGCGTGCGGGCGGAAAAGCAGTTGCACTTCACGGCCGTACAAGAGTGCAGATGTACGAAGGAACTGCAAACTGGGATATTATCAAAGAAGTAAAACAATCTGTATCGATTCCGGTTATCGGGAACGGCGATGTCAAGACGCCGCAGGATGCTAAGCGTATGCTTGATGAAACAGGAGTAGACGGGGTCATGATCGGCCGTGCCGCATTAGGCAATCCGTGGATGATTTACCGTACGGTTCAATACCTTGAAACAGGTGAATTAAAAGAAGAGCCGCAAGTACGCGAAAAAATGGCGGTATGCAAACTGCATCTTGACCGCTTGATTAACTTAAAGGGTGAAAATGTAGCGGTAAGAGAAATGAGAAAACACGCTGCATGGTATCTGAAAGGCATAAGAGGCAATGCGGAGGTTCGTAATGGAATCAATCATTGCGAGACAAGAGAAGAGCTTGTACAGCTTTTAGATGCATTTACTGTTGAAGTTGAGGCAAAAGAGCTTCAAGACGCAAAAGTAGGATAACACTCACCTCTATTTGCTGCTCACTGCCAGTTTTACGCTGGCAGTTTTTCTGCTTTTTTCATGAAACAATATCTGTAATGGAGTGATAACAATGAGTCAAGAAGAGCATAATCATGAAGAATTGAACGACCAGCTGCAAGTCAGACGCGACAAAATGAATCAGATGAGAGAAAACGGTATAGATCCATTCGGCGCACGTTTTGAAAGAACTCATCAATCTGAGCAAATTATTGCGGCATATCAAAATCTAACGAAAGAAGAGTTAGAGGAAAAAGCGATTGAAGTCACAATCGCAGGCCGTATGATGACAAAACGCGGCAAAGGAAAAGCCGGCTTCGCGCACCTGCAGGATTTAGAAGGTCAAATTCAAATCTACGTAAGGAAAGACAGTGTCGGTGACGACCAATATGAAATCTTCAAATCTTCCGACCTTGGCGACCTTATCGGCGTAACCGGAAAAGTGTTCAAAACAAATGTAGGCGAACTGTCTGTAAAAGCAACATCATTTGATTTGCTGACAAAAGCGCTTCGTCCGCTGCCGGATAAATACCATGGTTTAAAAGACGTTGAGCAGCGCTACCGTCAACGCTACTTGGATCTTATCGTAAATCCAGACAGCAAACATACGTTCATCACACGCAGCAAGATCATTCAAGCGATGAGAAGATACCTTGATGATCATGGATACTTAGAAGTAGAAACACCAACTATGCACAGCATTCCAGGGGGAGCCTCCGCGCGTCCGTTCATTACCCATCATAATGCTTTAGATATTCCGCTCTACATGCGTATTGCGATTGAACTGCATCTGAAACGCTTGATTGTCGGCGGTTTAGAAAAAGTATATGAAATCGGCCGTGTTTTCCGTAATGAAGGCGTCTCTACACGCCATAACCCTGAATTTACAATGATTGAATTATATGAAGCGTATGCTGACTATAAAGATATCATGAGCTTAACTGAAAACCTTGTCGCTCATATCGCGCAAGAAGTGCTTGGCACGACGACAATCCAATACGGGGAAGAACAAATCGAACTGAAACCTGAGTGGAAAAGAATCCATATGGTTGACGCAGTCAAAGAAGCGACAGGCGTTGACTTCTGGGAAGAGGTAACTGTTGAGCAAGCCCGTGAATTTGCAAAAGAGCATGGTGTAGAGATTAAAGACTCTATGACAGTGGGCCACATTATAAACGAATTCTTCGAACAAAAAATTGAGGAAACGCTTATCCAGCCAACGTTTATTTATGGACATCCAGTAGAAATTTCTCCTCTTGCTAAGAAAAATCCAGAGGATCCGCGCTTCACAGACCGTTTTGAACTGTTTATCGTAGGCCGTGAGCACGCAAATGCATTCACAGAGCTAAATGATCCTATTGATCAAAGAGAACGCTTTGAAGCCCAATTAAAAGAACGAGAAGAGGGTAATGATGAAGCTCATTTAATGGATGAAGACTTCGTTGAAGCCCTGGAGTATGGCATGCCGCCAACAGGAGGCTTAGGCATCGGGATCGATCGCCTGGTCATGCTGCTGACGAATGCTCCTTCGATCCGAGATGTACTGTTATTCCCGCAAATGAGACAGCGCTAATTTAAAAGAGCGTCAACCTTTCTAATAGAAGGATGACGCTCTTTTATAATTCCTTAGGTTTTTCTTCAAAAAACTATTGCACTATTATTTACAAGGTGGTATATTATTATTCGTTGCCGCTAAACAAGGCGATGACAAAAAAATAACTTCAAAAAAAGTTATTGACTTCAATGATTCAACGAGTTATAATAATAAAGTCGCTTAAACGAAGTGACGAAATGATCTTTGAAAACTAAACAAGACAAAACGTACCTGTTAATTCAAGTTTTATTATAAAATCGCACAGTGATGTGCGTAGTCAGTCAAACTACTTTATCGGAGAGTTTGATCCTGGCTCAGGACGAACGCTGGCGGCGTGCCTAATACATGCAAGTCGAGCGGACAGATGGGAGCTTGCTCCCTGATGTTAGCGGCGGACGGGTGAGTAACACGTGGGTAACCTGCCTGTAAGACTGGGATAACTCCGGGAAACCGGGGCTAATACCGGATGCTTGTTTGAACCGCATGGTTCAAACATAAAAGGTGGCTTCGGCTACCACTTACAGATGGACCCGCGGCGCATTAGCTAGTTGGTGAGGTAATGGCTCACCAAGGCAACGATGCGTAGCCGACCTGAGAGGGTGATCGGCCACACTGGGACTGAGACACGGCCCAGACTCCTACGGGAGGCAGCAGTAGGGAATCTTCCGCAATGGACGAAAGTCTGACGGAGCAACGCCGCGTGAGTGATGAAGGTTTTCGGATCGTAAAGCTCTGTTGTTAGGGAAGAACAAGTACCGTTCGAATAGGGCGGTACCTTGACGGTACCTAACCAGAAAGCCACGGCTAACTACGTGCCAGCAGCCGCGGTAATACGTAGGTGGCAAGCGTTGTCCGGAATTATTGGGCGTAAAGGGCTCGCAGGCGGTTCCTTAAGTCTGATGTGAAAGCCCCCGGCTCAACCGGGGAGGGTCATTGGAAACTGGGGAACTTGAGTGCAGAAGAGGAGAGTGGAATTCCACGTGTAGCGGTGAAATGCGTAGAGATGTGGAGGAACACCAGTGGCGAAGGCGACTCTCTGGTCTGTAACTGACGCTGAGGAGCGAAAGCGTGGGGAGCGAACAGGATTAGATACCCTGGTAGTCCACGCCGTAAACGATGAGTGCTAAGTGTTAGGGGGTTTCCGCCCCTTAGTGCTGCAGCTAACGCATTAAGCACTCCGCCTGGGGAGTACGGTCGCAAGACTGAAACTCAAAGGAATTGACGGGGGCCCGCACAAGCGGTGGAGCATGTGGTTTAATTCGAAGCAACGCGAAGAACCTTACCAGGTCTTGACATCCTCTGACAATCCTAGAGATAGGACGTCCCCTTCGGGGGCAGAGTGACAGGTGGTGCATGGTTGTCGTCAGCTCGTGTCGTGAGATGTTGGGTTAAGTCCCGCAACGAGCGCAACCCTTGATCTTAGTTGCCAGCATTCAGTTGGGCACTCTAAGGTGACTGCCGGTGACAAACCGGAGGAAGGTGGGGATGACGTCAAATCATCATGCCCCTTATGACCTGGGCTACACACGTGCTACAATGGACAGAACAAAGGGCAGCGAAACCGCGAGGTTAAGCCAATCCCACAAATCTGTTCTCAGTTCGGATCGCAGTCTGCAACTCGACTGCGTGAAGCTGGAATCGCTAGTAATCGCGGATCAGCATGCCGCGGTGAATACGTTCCCGGGCCTTGTACACACCGCCCGTCACACCACGAGAGTTTGTAACACCCGAAGTCGGTGAGGTAACCTTTATGGAGCCAGCCGCCGAAGGTGGGACAGATGATTGGGGTGAAGTCGTAACAAGGTAGCCGTATCGGAAGGTGCGGCTGGATCACCTCCTTTCTAAGGATATTTACGGAATATAAGACCTTGGGTCTTATAAACAGAACGTTCCCTGTCTTGTTTAGTTTTGAAGGATCATTCCTTCGAAACGTGTTCTTTGAAAACTAGATAACAGTAGACATCACATTCAATTAGTAACACAAGATATCACATAGTGATTCTTTTTAACGGTTAAGTTAGAAAGGGCGCACGGTGGATGCCTTGGCACTAGGAGCCGATGAAGGACGGGACGAACACCGATATGCTTCGGGGAGCTGTAAGCAAGCTTTGATCCGGAGATTTCCGAATGGGGAAACCCACCACTCGTAATGGAGTGGTATCCATATCTGAATTCATAGGATATGAGAAGGCAGACCCGGGGAACTGAAACATCTAAGTACCCGGAGGAAGAGAAAGCAAATGCGATTCCCTGAGTAGCGGCGAGCGAAACGGGATTAGCCCAAACCAAGAGGCTTGCCTCTTGGGGTTGTAGGACACTCTGTACGGAGTTACAAAGGAACGAGGTAGATGAAGAGGTCTGGAAAGGCCCGCCATAGGAGGTAACAGCCCTGTAGTCAAAACTTCGTTCTCTCCAGAGTGGATCCTGAGTACGGCGGAACACGTGAAATTCCGTCGGAATCCGGGAGGACCATCTCCCAAGGCTAAATACTCCCTAGTGACCGATAGTGAACCAGTACCGTGAGGGAAAGGTGAAAAGCACCCCGGAAGGGGAGTGAAAGAGATCCTGAAACCGTGTGCCTACAAGTAGTCAGAGCCCGTTAACGGGTGATGGCGTGCCTTTTGTAGAATGAACCGGCGAGTTACGATCCCGTGCAAGGTTAAGCAGAAGATGCGGAGCCGCAGCGAAAGCGAGTCTGAATAGGGCGCATGAGTACGTGGTCGTAGACCCGAAACCAGGTGATCTACCCATGTCCAGGGTGAAGTTCAGGTAACACTGAATGGAGGCCCGAACCCACGCACGTTGAAAAGTGCGGGGATGAGGTGTGGGTAGGGGTGAAATGCCAATCGAACCTGGAGATAGCTGGTTCTCTCCGAAATAGCTTTAGGGCTAGCCTCAAGGTAAGAGTCTTGGAGGTAGAGCACTGATTGGACTAGGGGCCCCTACCGGGTTACCGAATTCAGTCAAACTCCGAATGCCAATGACTTATCCTTGGGAGTCAGACTGCGAGTGATAAGATCCGTAGTCGAAAGGGAAACAGCCCAGACCGCCAGCTAAGG
Organism: Bacillus sp. B28; assembly: GCF_029536185.1. NCBI lineage: Bacteria > Bacillati > Bacillota > Bacilli > Caryophanales > Bacillaceae > Bacillus > Bacillus sp. B28. The sequence goes on from NZ_CP120511.1 coordinate 92,861, forward strand.
TCCCAAAGTATACGTTAAGTGGAAAAGGATGTGGAGTTGCTTAGACAACCAGGATGTTGGCTTAGAAGCAGCCACCATTTAAAGAGTGCGTAATAGCTCACTGGTCGAGTGACTCTGCGCCGAAAATGTACCGGGGCTAAACGTATCACCGAAGCTGCGGACTGTTCTTCGAACAGTGGTAGGAGAGCGTTCTAAGGGCTGTGAAGCCAGACCGGAAGGACTGGTGGAGCGCTTAGAAGTGAGAATGCCGGTATGAGTAGCGAAAGAGGGGTGAGAATCCCCTCCACCGAATGCCTAAGGTTTCCTGAGGAAGGCTCGTCCGCTCAGGGTTAGTCGGGACCTAAGCCGAGGCCGAAAGGCGTAGGCGATGGACAACAGGTTGATATTCCTGTACCACCTCCTCACCATTTGAGCAATGGGGGGACGCAGGAGGATAGGGTAAGCGCGGTATTGGATATCCGCGTCCAAGCAGTTAGGCTGGGAAATAGGCAAATCCGTTTCCCATAAGGCTGAGCTGTGATGGCGAGCGAAATATAGTAGCGAAGTTCCTGATTCCACACTGCCAAGAAAAGCCTCTAGCGAGGTGAGAGGTGCCCGTACCGCAAACCGACACAGGTAGGCGAGGAGAGAATCCTAAGGTGATCGAGAGAACTCTCGTTAAGGAACTCGGCAAAATGACCCCGTAACTTCGGGAGAAGGGGTGCTCTGTTAGGGTGCAAGCCCGAGAGAGCCGCAGTGAATAGGCCCAGGCGACTGTTTAGCAAAAACACAGGTCTCTGCGAAGCCGTAAGGCGAAGTATAGGGGCTGACGCCTGCCCGGTGCTGGAAGGTTAAGAGGAGCGCTTAGCGTAAGCGAAGGTGCGAATTGAAGCCCCAGTAAACGGCGGCCGTAACTATAACGGTCCTAAGGTAGCGAAATTCCTTGTCGGGTAAGTTCCGACCCGCACGAAAGGCGCAACGATCTGGGCACTGTCTCAACGAGAGACTCGGTGAAATTATAGTACCTGTGAAGATGCAGGTTACCCGCGACAGGACGGAAAGACCCCGTGGAGCTTTACTGCAGCCTGATATTGAATGTTGGTACAGCTTGTACAGGATAGGTAGGAGCCTTGGAAACCGGAGCGCCAGCTTCGGTGGAGGCATCGGTGGGATACTACCCTGGCTGTATTGACCTTCTAACCCGCCGCCCTTATCGGGCGGGGAGACAGTGTCAGGTGGGCAGTTTGACTGGGGCGGTCGCCTCCTAAAAGGTAACGGAGGCGCCCAAAGGTTCCCTCAGAATGGTTGGAAATCATTCGCAGAGTGTAAAGGCACAAGGGAGCTTGACTGCGAGACCTACAAGTCGAGCAGGGACGAAAGTCGGGCTTAGTGATCCGGTGGTTCCGCATGGAAGGGCCATCGCTCAACGGATAAAAGCTACCCCGGGGATAACAGGCTTATCTCCCCCAAGAGTCCACATCGACGGGGAGGTTTGGCACCTCGATGTCGGCTCATCGCATCCTGGGGCTGTAGTCGGTCCCAAGGGTTGGGCTGTTCGCCCATTAAAGCGGTACGCGAGCTGGGTTCAGAACGTCGTGAGACAGTTCGGTCCCTATCCGTCGCGGGCGCAGGAAATTTGAGAGGAGCTGTCCTTAGTACGAGAGGACCGGGATGGACGCACCGCTGGTGTACCAGTTGTTCTGCCAAGGGCATCGCTGGGTAGCTATGTGCGGACGGGATAAGTGCTGAAAGCATCTAAGCATGAAGCCCCCCTCAAGATGAGATTTCCCATTCCGCAAGGAAGTAAGATCCCTGAAAGATGATCAGGTTGATAGGTCTGAGGTGGAAGTGTGGCGACACATGGAGCTGACAGATACTAATCGATCGAGGACTTAACCTAATTTCTAATGATGTCACACCTGTTATCTAGTTTTGAGAGAACACTCTCAATTGTTTGGTGGCGATAGCGAAGAGGTCACACCCGTTCCCATGCCGAACACGGAAGTTAAGCTCTTCAGCGCCGATGGTAGTCGGGGGTTTCCCCCTGTGAGAGTAGGACGCCGCCAAGCAATTGCACGTTAGTGCAATTATGGAGGATTAGCTCAGCTGGGAGAGCATCTGCCTTACAAGCAGAGGGTCGGCGGTTCGAGCCCGTCATCCTCCACCATTTGCCGGTGTAGCTCAATTGGTAGAGCAACTGACTTGTAATCAGTAGGTTGGGGGTTCAAGTCCTCTTGCCGGCACCACTTTTATATGATATAATATTCAAGTCTCTTGTAAGAAGAGCCATTAGCTCAGTTGGTAGAGCATCTGACTTTTAATCAGAGGGTCGAAGGTTCGAGTCCTTCATGGCTCACCATTTTTAAGCGGGTGTGGCGGAATTGGCAGACGCGCTAGACTTAGGATCTAGTGTCTTTATGACGTGGGGGTTCAAGTCCCTTCACCCGCATTATATAGGATGACAGTTATAAAAACTGGACATCCTGTCTGCGGAAGTAGTTCAGTGGTAGAACACCACCTTGCCAAGGTGGGGGTCGCGGGTTCGAATCCCGTCTTCCGCTCCAACTATACCATCCACGCCGGGGTGGTGGAATTGGCAGACACACAGGACTTAAAATCCTGCGGTAGGTGACTACCGTGCCGGTTCAAGTCCGGCCCTCGGCATTATAATTTGCGCCCGTAGCTCAATTGGATAGAGCGTTTGACTACGGATCAAAAGGTTAGGGGTTCGACTCCTCTCGGGCGCGCCATATATTTTATCGATATGGGAAATCGGGAAGTAGCTCAGCTTGGTAGAGCACATGGTTTGGGACCATGGGGTCGCAGGTTCGAATCCTGTCTTCCCGACCATTTTTAAGGGGCCTTAGCTCAGCTGGGAGAGCGCCTGCTTTGCACGCAGGAGGTCAGCGGTTCGATCCCGCTAGGCTCCACCAAAAAAGATTTAAAAAAGTTGTTGACTTTGAGAAAGCGATATTATATAATAATAAAGTTGCTTTAACAAAGCGATAAACAAAATGATCTTTGAAAACTAAACAAGACAAAACGTACCTGTTAATTCAAGTTTTATTATAAAATCGCACAGTGATGTGCGTAGTCAGTCAAACTACTTTATCGGAGAGTTTGATCCTGGCTCAGGACGAACGCTGGCGGCGTGCCTAATACATGCAAGTCGAGCGGACAGATGGGAGCTTGCTCCCTGATGTTAGCGGCGGACGGGTGAGTAACACGTGGGTAACCTGCCTGTAAGACTGGGATAACTCCGGGAAACCGGGGCTAATACCGGATGCTTGTTTGAACCGCATGGTTCAAACATAAAAGGTGGCTTCGGCTACCACTTACAGATGGACCCGCGGCGCATTAGCTAGTTGGTGAGGTAATGGCTCACCAAGGCAACGATGCGTAGCCGACCTGAGAGGGTGATCGGCCACACTGGGACTGAGACACGGCCCAGACTCCTACGGGAGGCAGCAGTAGGGAATCTTCCGCAATGGACGAAAGTCTGACGGAGCAACGCCGCGTGAGTGATGAAGGTTTTCGGATCGTAAAGCTCTGTTGTTAGGGAAGAACAAGTACCGTTCGAATAGGGCGGTACCTTGACGGTACCTAACCAGAAAGCCACGGCTAACTACGTGCCAGCAGCCGCGGTAATACGTAGGTGGCAAGCGTTGTCCGGAATTATTGGGCGTAAAGGGCTCGCAGGCGGTTCCTTAAGTCTGATGTGAAAGCCCCCGGCTCAACCGGGGAGGGTCATTGGAAACTGGGGAACTTGAGTGCAGAAGAGGAGAGTGGAATTCCACGTGTAGCGGTGAAATGCGTAGAGATGTGGAGGAACACCAGTGGCGAAGGCGACTCTCTGGTCTGTAACTGACGCTGAGGAGCGAAAGCGTGGGGAGCGAACAGGATTAGATACCCTGGTAGTCCACGCCGTAAACGATGAGTGCTAAGTGTTAGGGGGTTTCCGCCCCTTAGTGCTGCAGCTAACGCATTAAGCACTCCGCCTGGGGAGTACGGTCGCAAGACTGAAACTCAAAGGAATTGACGGGGGCCCGCACAAGCGGTGGAGCATGTGGTTTAATTCGAAGCAACGCGAAGAACCTTACCAGGTCTTGACATCCTCTGACAATCCTAGAGATAGGACGTCCCCTTCGGGGGCAGAGTGACAGGTGGTGCATGGTTGTCGTCAGCTCGTGTCGTGAGATGTTGGGTTAAGTCCCGCAACGAGCGCAACCCTTGATCTTAGTTGCCAGCATTCAGTTGGGCACTCTAAGGTGACTGCCGGTGACAAACCGGAGGAAGGTGGGGATGACGTCAAATCATCATGCCCCTTATGACCTGGGCTACACACGTGCTACAATGGACAGAACAAAGGGCAGCGAAACCGCGAGGTTAAGCCAATCCCACAAATCTGTTCTCAGTTCGGATCGCAGTCTGCAACTCGACTGCGTGAAGCTGGAATCGCTAGTAATCGCGGATCAGCATGCCGCGGTGAATACGTTCCCGGGCCTTGTACACACCGCCCGTCACACCACGAGAGTTTGTAACACCCGAAGTCGGTGAGGTAACCTTTATGGAGCCAGCCGCCGAAGGTGGGACAGATGATTGGGGTGAAGTCGTAACAAGGTAGCCGTATCGGAAGGTGCGGCTGGATCACCTCCTTTCTAAGGATATTTACGGAATATAAGACCTTGGGTCTTATAAACAGAACGTTCCCTGTCTTGTTTAGTTTTGAAGGATCATTCCTTCGAAACGTGTTCTTTGAAAACTAGATAACAGTAGACATCACATTCAATTAGTAACACAAGATATCACATAGTGATTCTTTTTAACGGTTAAGTTAGAAAGGGCGCACGGTGGATGCCTTGGCACTAGGAGCCGATGAAGGACGGGACGAACACCGATATGCTTCGGGGAGCTGTAAGCAAGCTTTGATCCGGAGATTTCCGAATGGGGAAACCCACCACTCGTAATGGAGTGGTATCCATATCTGAATTCATAGGATATGAGAAGGCAGACCCGGGGAACTGAAACATCTAAGTACCCGGAGGAAGAGAAAGCAAATGCGATTCCCTGAGTAGCGGCGAGCGAAACGGGATTAGCCCAAACCAAGAGGCTTGCCTCTTGGGGTTGTAGGACACTCTGTACGGAGTTACAAAGGAACGAGGTAGATGAAGAGGTCTGGAAAGGCCCGCCATAGGAGGTAACAGCCCTGTAGTCAAAACTTCGTTCTCTCCAGAGTGGATCCTGAGTACGGCGGAACACGTGAAATTCCGTCGGAATCCGGGAGGACCATCTCCCAAGGCTAAATACTCCCTAGTGACCGATAGTGAACCAGTACCGTGAGGGAAAGGTGAAAAGCACCCCGGAAGGGGAGTGAAAGAGATCCTGAAACCGTGTGCCTACAAGTAGTCAGAGCCCGTTAACGGGTGATGGCGTGCCTTTTGTAGAATGAACCGGCGAGTTACGATCCCGTGCAAGGTTAAGCAGAAGATGCGGAGCCGCAGCGAAAGCGAGTCTGAATAGGGCGCATGAGTACGTGGTCGTAGACCCGAAACCAGGTGATCTACCCATGTCCAGGGTGAAGTTCAGGTAACACTGAATGGAGGCCCGAACCCACGCACGTTGAAAAGTGCGGGGATGAGGTGTGGGTAGGGGTGAAATGCCAATCGAACCTGGAGATAGCTGGTTCTCTCCGAAATAGCTTTAGGGCTAGCCTCAAGGTAAGAGTCTTGGAGGTAGAGCACTGATTGGACTAGGGGCCCCTACCGGGTTACCGAATTCAGTCAAACTCCGAATGCCAATGACTTATCCTTGGGAGTCAGACTGCGAGTGATAAGATCCGTAGTCGAAAGGGAAACAGCCCAGACCGCCAGCTAAGGTCCCAAAGTATACGTTAAGTGGAAAAGGATGTGGAGTTGCTTAGACAACCAGGATGTTGGCTTAGAAGCAGCCACCATTTAAAGAGTGCGTAATAGCTCACTGGTCGAGTGACTCTGCGCCGAAAATGTACCGGGGCTAAACGTATCACCGAAGCTGCGGACTGTTCTTCGAACAGTGGTAGGAGAGCGTTCTAAGGGCTGTGAAGCCAGACCGGAAGGACTGGTGGAGCGCTTAGAAGTGAGAATGCCGGTATGAGTAGCGAAAGAGGGGTGAGAATCCCCTCCACCGAATGCCTAAGGTTTCCTGAGGAAGGCTCGTCCGCTCAGGGTTAGTCGGGACCTAAGCCGAGGCCGAAAGGCGTAGGCGATGGACAACAGGTTGATATTCCTGTACCACCTCCTCACCATTTGAGCAATGGGGGGACGCAGGAGGATAGGGTAAGCGCGGTATTGGATATCCGCGTCCAAGCAGTTAGGCTGGGAAATAGGCAAATCCGTTTCCCATAAGGCTGAGCTGTGATGGCGAGCGAAATATAGTAGCGAAGTTCCTGATTCCACACTGCCAAGAAAAGCCTCTAGCGAGGTGAGAGGTGCCCGTACCGCAAACCGACACAGGTAGGCGAGGAGAGAATCCTAAGGTGATCGAGAGAACTCTCGTTAAGGAACTCGGCAAAATGACCCCGTAACTTCGGGAGAAGGGGTGCTCTGTTAGGGTGCAAGCCCGAGAGAGCCGCAGTGAATAGGCCCAGGCGACTGTTTAGCAAAAACACAGGTCTCTGCGAAGCCGTAAGGCGAAGTATAGGGGCTGACGCCTGCCCGGTGCTGGAAGGTTAAGAGGAGCGCTTAGCGTAAGCGAAGGTGCGAATTGAAGCCCCAGTAAACGGCGGCCGTAACTATAACGGTCCTAAGGTAGCGAAATTCCTTGTCGGGTAAGTTCCGACCCGCACGAAAGGCGCAACGATCTGGGCACTGTCTCAACGAGAGACTCGGTGAAATTATAGTACCTGTGAAGATGCAGGTTACCCGCGACAGGACGGAAAGACCCCGTGGAGCTTTACTGCAGCCTGATATTGAATGTTGGTACAGCTTGTACAGGATAGGTAGGAGCCTTGGAAACCGGAGCGCCAGCTTCGGTGGAGGCATCGGTGGGATACTACCCTGGCTGTATTGACCTTCTAACCCGCCGCCCTTATCGGGCGGGGAGACAGTGTCAGGTGGGCAGTTTGACTGGGGCGGTCGCCTCCTAAAAGGTAACGGAGGCGCCCAAAGGTTCCCTCAGAATGGTTGGAAATCATTCGCAGAGTGTAAAGGCACAAGGGAGCTTGACTGCGAGACCTACAAGTCGAGCAGGGACGAAAGTCGGGCTTAGTGATCCGGTGGTTCCGCATGGAAGGGCCATCGCTCAACGGATAAAAGCTACCCCGGGGATAACAGGCTTATCTCCCCCAAGAGTCCACATCGACGGGGAGGTTTGGCACCTCGATGTCGGCTCATCGCATCCTGGGGCTGTAGTCGGTCCCAAGGGTTGGGCTGTTCGCCCATTAAAGCGGTACGCGAGCTGGGTTCAGAACGTCGTGAGACAGTTCGGTCCCTATCCGTCGCGGGCGCAGGAAATTTGAGAGGAGCTGTCCTTAGTACGAGAGGACCGGGATGGACGCACCGCTGGTGTACCAGTTGTTCTGCCAAGGGCATCGCTGGGTAGCTATGTGCGGACGGGATAAGTGCTGAAAGCATCTAAGCATGAAGCCCCCCTCAAGATGAGATTTCCCATTCCGCAAGGAAGTAAGATCCCTGAAAGATGATCAGGTTGATAGGTCTGAGGTGGAAGTGTGGCGACACATGGAGCTGACAGATACTAATCGATCGAGGACTTAACCTAATGTCTAATGATGTCACACCTGTTATCTAGTTTTGAGAGAACACTCTCAATTGTTTGGTGGCGATAGCGAAGAGGTCACACCCGTTCCCATGCCGAACACGGAAGTTAAGCTCTTCAGCGCCGATGGTAGTCGGGGGTTTCCCCCTGTGAGAGTAGGACGCCGCCAAGCAATTAACGAAAGGGCAGCTCATATGAGCTGCCCTTTTTTGCGTTCTGCTTATTGGTATCATAAAATTTCATTTAGTTATATAATATAATAACTTCACAGAGAAATTTTAAGTGAATAATCAGGTTTTATGGATTTAGAAAATGGAAATACTTAAGATAGAGCGAGAAAGTTGAAAATTCTCGAAAAACACCTTATAGTAAGATTAAAGTCAAATATAGTCAAAGTCAATAAAGGAGGGGGTTGAGTGGGACATAATATTTCTGACATCATTGAACAGTACTTGAAACAAGTGTTAGATCAAAATGGCAAGGAAATTTTAGAAATTAAACGTAGTGAAATTGCAGATAAATTTCAATGTGTTCCTTCCCAAATAAATTATGTCATCAACACCAGATTTACAAGCGAGAGAGGATATATTGTTGAGAGCAAACGCGGGGGCGGCGGTTACATCAGAATCATTAAAATTAAAATGAATAATGAAGTTGTCCTAATCAATAATATTATTTCTCAAATTAATACCCATTTGTCTCAAGCAGCCTCTGATGACATTATTTTAAGGCTATTAGAAGACAAGGTGATTTCTGAAAGAGAAGCAAAAATGATGGTCAGCGTGATGGATCGCTCAGTACTGTACATTGATTTGCCTGAACGTGATGAATTAAGAGCGAGAATGATGAAAGCTATGCTGACCGCTTTAAAATTAAAATAAGCGGGTGAAAAGATTGATTTGTCAAGAGTGCAATGAGAGACCGGCCACTTTTCACTTTACAAAGGTTGTTAACGGAGAGAAAAAAGAGGTTCACATCTGCGAACAATGTGCAAAAGAACATAGCGATTCATATGGTATAAGTGCAAGTCATGGTTTCTCTATTCATAATTTACTATCAGGTTTACTGAACATGGATTCTTCATTTCAGAATGCTGGAACTCAAATGTTCAGCCATTCCGAGCAAATATCTGCTTGTCCGAAGTGCGGAATGACATTTCAGCAATTTAGAAAAACCGGCCGATTTGGCTGTGCCGAATGTTATAAAACATTTCATAGCAACATTACACCGATCTTACGCAAAGTTCACAGCGGAAACACTGTGCATGGCGGGAAAATACCGAAACGTATAGGCGGCAATCTGCATGTCAGACGACAGATCGATATGCTGAAAAAAGAATTAGAATCTTTAATACTACAAGAAGAATTTGAAAATGCAGCCCATGTGAGAGATCAAATTCGTTCATTAGAACAGTCACTCAAAAGTACAGATAGTGAGGAGGAACAGGGGTAATGTCGCTAGAGCATTTTATTCAGGACGCATTAAGCAGTTGGATGAAGCAGAAAGGCCCTGAAAGTGACATTGTACTCAGCAGCCGCATACGTTTAGCTAGGAACTTTGAAAATATTCGGTTCCCTACGCGATATTCCAATGAAGAAGCCTCATCCATCTTACAACAGTTTGAAGAACAGTTTTCAGAACAAGAAATTCCCGGTGTCGGCAAATTCCTTTTGATCAGAATGAACGACGCACAGCCTTTAGAAAAACGGGTGCTCGTTGAAAAGCATCTCATCAGCCCTAATTTGACAGAGTCTCCTTTTGGCGGCTGTTTGCTTTCTGAAAATGAGGAAGTAAGCGTCATGTTGAATGAGGAGGACCACATTAGAATTCAGTGTCTTTTCCCAGGTTTTCAGCTTCCGCAAGCAATGAAAGCCGCAAACCAAGTTGATGACTGGATTGAGGAAAAGGTTGATTATGCATTTAGTGAGCAAAGAGGTTACTTAACCAGCTGTCCTACAAATGTAGGTACGGGCTTAAGGGCTTCAGTCATGATGCATCTTCCGGCACTGGTTTTAACTAGGCAAATAAATCGAATTATACCGGCTATTAATCAATTAGGCTTAGTTGTTAGAGGAATTTATGGGGAAGGCAGCGAAGCAGTAGGAAATATCTTTCAAATTTCAAATCAAATCACGCTTGGAAAGTCGGAGCAGGATATTGTCGATGATCTTAACAGCGTAGCTGCCCAGCTGATTGAACAGGAACGATCTGCTCGAGAAGCGCTTTACCAAACCTCTAAGATTGAGCTTGAGGATCGTGTGTATCGATCCTATGGAGTCTTGTCCAATTGCCGGATGATAGAATCGAAAGAAACTGCAAAGTGCCTTTCAGATGTTCGGCTAGGTATAGACTTAGGCATTATAAAAGGACTTTCAAGCAATATACTTAATGAACTGATGATTTTAACACAGCCGGGATTTTTACAGCAGTACTCGGGAGGCGCTTTGCGTCCGAACGAAAGAGATATACGAAGAGCGGCTCTTATCAGAGAACGGCTTCACTTAGAAATGAATGGGAATAGACAGGAGGATGAATCGATATGATGTTTGGAAGATTTACAGAACGAGCTCAAAAGGTACTGGCGCTTGCACAAGAAGAAGCACTTCGTTTAGGTCATAACAATATCGGCACTGAGCATATTTTATTAGGACTGGTGCGAGAAGGAGAGGGCATCGCTGCTAAAGCACTTCAAGCGCTTGGACTTGGTTCAGATAAAATCCAAAAAGAAGTTGAGAGCTTAATTGGGCGCGGACAGGAAATGTCTCAAACGATTCATTATACTCCGAGAGCTAAAAAAGTCATTGAGCTTTCAATGGATGAGGCCAGAAAACTCGGCCATTCTTATGTGGGAACAGAGCATATTCTTCTTGGACTTATTCGCGAAGGTGAAGGTGTGGCTGCGAGAGTGCTTAACAATCTCGGAGTCAGCTTAAATAAAGCAAGACAGCAAGTGCTTCAGCTTCTTGGAAGTAATGAAACAGGTTCATCAGCGGCTGGAACAAACAGCAATGCGAATACGCCTACACTAGATAGCCTGGCAAGGGATTTAACAGCGATTGCGAAGGAAGACAGCCTTGATCCGGTTATCGGCAGAAGCAAAGAAATTCAGCGTGTCATTGAAGTGCTGAGCCGCAGAACGAAAAACAATCCTGTTCTGATTGGAGAACCGGGCGTAGGTAAAACGGCTATCGCAGAAGGTCTTGCACAGCAAATTATCAATAATGAAGTTCCCGAAATTTTACGGGATAAACGCGTTATGACATTAGACATGGGAACAGTTGTTGCCGGTACGAAATATCGCGGTGAATTTGAGGACCGCTTGAAAAAAGTTATGGATGAAATCCGTCAGGCAGGAAACATCATTCTATTCATTGATGAGCTCCATACTTTAATTGGAGCGGGCGGAGCAGAAGGTGCAATAGATGCTTCTAACATTTTAAAGCCTTCACTTGCTCGCGGAGAACTTCAGTGCATCGGTGCGACAACTCTTGATGAGTACCGTAAATATATTGAAAAAGATGCAGCTCTGGAACGCCGTTTTCAGCCAATCCAGGTTGATCAGCCGTCTGTAGACGAAAGCATTCAAATCCTAAAAGGCTTGCGTGACCGATATGAAGCCCACCACCGCGTTTCTATCACTGACGAAGCCATTGAGGCTGCGGTTAAGCTTTCTGACAGATATATCTCTGACCGTTTCCTTCCGGATAAAGCTATTGACTTGATCGATGAAGCGGGTTCAAAGGTCAGACTGCGTTCCTTTACAACGCCTCCTAATTTAAAAGAGCTGGAACAGAAACTTGATGAAGTTCGTAAAGAGAAGGATGCTGCGGTGCAAAGCCAAGAATTTGAAAAAGCGGCTTCCTTGCGTGATACAGAACAGCGTTTGCGTGAACAAGTGGAAGATACGAAAAAATCATGGAAAGAGAAGCAGGGACAGGAAAACTCAGAGGTTTCTGTGGATGATATTGCGATGGTTGTATCCAGCTGGACCGGGGTGCCTGTATCTAAAATCGCCCAAACTGAAACCGATAAGCTTCTTAATATGGAGAGCATTCTTCATTCCCGTGTCATCGGCCAAGATGAAGCTGTTGTAGCCGTTGCTAAAGCGGTCAGACGTGCAAGAGCAGGGCTAAAAGATCCTAAACGCCCAATCGGCTCATTCATTTTCTTAGGCCCTACAGGTGTAGGTAAAACGGAGCTTGCACGGGCACTTGCTGAGTCTATCTTCGGTGATGAAGAAGCCATGATCAGAATTGATATGTCTGAATACATGGAAAAACACTCGACTTCTAGACTTGTAGGTTCACCTCCAGGGTATGTGGGATACGATGAGGGCGGCCAATTAACAGAGAAGGTAAGAAGAAAACCATACTCTGTTGTGCTTCTTGATGAGATTGAGAAAGCGCACCCTGACGTCTTCAATATCCTTCTGCAAGTTCTTGAAGACGGACGATTGACTGATTCTAAAGGTCGCACAGTCGATTTCCGCAATACCATTCTGATCATGACATCAAACGTCGGAGCAAGTGAACTGAAACGCAATAAATACGTCGGATTTAACGTTCAGGATGAGACTCAAAATCATAAAGACATGAAAGATAAAGTGATGGGTGAATTGAAACGTGCGTTCAGACCGGAATTCATCAACCGTATTGATGAAATTATCGTCTTCCATTCACTTGAGAAAAAACATCTGGCTGAAATCGTGTCATTAATGTCTGATCAATTAACGAAACGTCTTAAAGAACAGGACCTTTCTATTGAATTGACGGAAGCTGCGAAAGCAAAAGTCGCGGAAGAGGGCGTAGATCTTGAATACGGTGCCCGCCCGCTCAGAAGAGCCATTCAAAAACATGTGGAGGACCGATTATCTGAAGAGCTGCTCAGAGGTAACATTCATAAAGGGCACCATATCGTTCTTGATGTAGAAGATGGCGAATTTGTCGTAAAAACGACAGCTAAAACGAATTAATATAGAAGACGAAAATGAGGCATACAGCATGTAAGTGTATGCCTCAATTTCGTATCAAGAAATAGAACAAGGGAGAGGTCTTACACTATTTATGGCTAAAACAAAATCCAAATTCATCTGCCAATCCTGCGGCTACGAGTCTCCAAAATGGATGGGGAAATGTCCGGGCTGCGGTGCTTGGAATACAATGGTGGAAGAAATGATTAAAAAAGCACCGGCCAATCGGAGAGCGGCTTTTTCTCATTCTGTTCAAACCGTACAGAAACCTTCCCCCATAACATCAATCGAAACATCAGAAGAACCCCGGGTTAAAACACAGCTCGGCGAGTTTAACAGAGTGCTCGGCGGCGGTGTGGTGAAGGGCTCACTTGTTTTAATTGGCGGGGACCCCGGCATCGGAAAATCGACCTTATTACTGCAAGTATCCGCCCAGTTATCTGGTTCAACACGTCATGTTCTGTACATTTCAGGAGAAGAATCGGTAAAACAAACGAAATTAAGAGCAGACCGCCTGGGCATAAATAATCCCTCACTGCATGTTTTATCCGAAACCGATATGGAGTATATTTCGTCTGCTATAGAAGAGATGAATCCAGCGTTTGTGGTTGTTGACTCTATTCAAACGGTCTATCAAAGCGATATCACCTCGGCTCCCGGCAGTGTGTCACAGGTAAGAGAATGTACAGCCGAGCTGATGAAAATTGCAAAGACAAAAGGTATTCCGATATTTATTGTAGGTCACGTAACGAAAGAAGGATCCATAGCGGGGCCGAGACTGCTGGAGCATATGGTTGACACTGTTTTATATTTTGAAGGAGAACGTCACCATACTTTCCGAATCTTACGGGCTGTAAAAAACCGCTTTGGTTCTACAAACGAAATGGGTATTTTTGAAATGCGGGAAGAAGGGCTCACTGAGGTACTGAATCCTTCAGAGATCTTCTTAGAAGAGCGTTCGGCGGGATCTGCGGGGTCGAGCATAACGGCTTCTATGGAAGGTACAAGGCCGATTCTTGTTGAAATTCAGGCGCTCATCTCGCCAACAAGCTTTGGCAATCCGCGGCGCATGGCAACAGGGATAGATCATAACAGGGTGTCACTGTTAATGGCTGTGTTAGAAAAAAGAGTAGGTCTGCTGCTGCAAAACCAGGATGCATATTTGAAGGTAGCGGGCGGCGTCAAACTTGATGAACCTGCGATTGATCTTGCTATAGCGGTCAGTATCGCATCAAGCTTTAGAGACACACCTCCAAATCCTGCAGATTGCTTTATAGGAGAAGTGGGATTAACCGGAGAAGTCCGTCGGGTATCAAGGATTGAACAGCGTGTAAAAGAAGCGGCAAAGCTTGGTTTTAAACGCATGATCATACCTGCGGCAAATCTGGATGGATGGACGAAACCAAAAGGGATTGAGGTCATCGGAGTAGCAAATGTTGCAGAGGCACTTCGTACTTCATTAGGAGGATAATAGATGGAAAAAGAGAAAAAAGGGGCGAAACATGAGTTAGACCTGTCTTCTATTTTGCAGTTTGTTGCTCCTGGAACACCGCTCAGAGCGGGGATAGAAAATGTACTGAGAGCAAATACAGGCGGTCTGATTGTTGTTGGATATAATGATAAAGTAAAAGAAGTGGTGGATGGCGGTTTCCACATTAACACTGCTTTTTCTCCGGCGCATTTATATGAACTGGCTAAAATGGATGGTGCGATTATTTTAAGTGATTCTGGTCAAAAGATCCTATATGCCAATACACAATTGATGCCAGAAGCCACAATTTCTTCGTCAGAAACAGGAATGCGGCACCGCACCGCCGAAAGAGTAGCTAAGCAAACCGGCTGTCTCGTTATCGCAATTTCTGAGAGAAGAAATGTCATAACGTTATATCAGGAAAGTATGAAGTATACACTAAAAGACATAGGGTTTATTTTAACAAAAGCGAACCAAGCCATTCAAACTCTAGAAAAATATAAAACAATTCTGGACAAAACGATTAATGCACTAAACGCATTGGAGTTTGAGGAACTCGTTACATTCAGCGATGTTCTGTCTGTGATGCACCGTTATGAAATGGTGCTGCGAATCAAAAATGAAATCAACATGTATATCAGGGAACTGGGAACAGAAGGTCATTTGATTAAGCTGCAGGTCATCGAACTGATTACTGATATGGAAGAAGAGGCTGCTTTATTTATTAAGGATTATGTGAAAGAAAAGATTAAAGATCCATTTGTCCTTTTAAAAGAGCTGCAGGATATGTCCAGCTACGATTTGCTTGATGATTCCATTGTTTATAAGCTGCTTGGTTATCCGGCTTCTACAAATCTTGATGACTATGTTCTGCCTAGAGGATACAGGCTGCTAAATAAGATTCCGCGCCTTCCGATGCCGATTGTGGAGAATGTGGTGGAGGCATTTGGCGTCCTGCCGAGAATTATTGAGGCCAGTGCAGAAGAATTAGATGAAGTAGAGGGTATCGGTGAAGTACGAGCCCAAAAAATCAAAAAGGGCTTAAAACGCCTTCAAGAGAAGCATTATTTAGACAGGCAGCTATGATTTTCGATTAAAACCATATCTTTACGGGTATATTATTGTTGGTTTTTGTTTATTCTGATATTCGTAGGTTGCGTAAAATCTTGTGAAATACAACAAATTTCTTTAAAGGAGGTGGGGGTATGTTAAAACGAATAGTTCAGGCGTTCTTCATTATCTTCGGCGGCGTTGTTGGTATATTTTTAATACCTGAATTGTTTGTACTGTTAAGTTTACAGGACATACCTTTAATAACAAACGCATATACGTCTGCGGCAATAGGTGCAATTATCTTTTTTCTCATCAGTATATGGGGTACAGATTACGTTGTGAACTGGGTGAAGTGGATAGAGGATTCATTATTAAAAGCGCCGGTTCCAGATTTGTTATTTGGAAGTCTTGGCTTAGTATTTGGACTTATAATTGCTTATCTTATCGTAAACGTTATTCCTTTAGACAATATACCTTACCGCATACTCAGCACAATCATCCCTGTGTTTTTAGCTTTCTTTCTCGGTTATCTTGGCTTTCAGGTGGGCTTTAAGAAAAAGGATGAATTGATCAGCCTATTCTCCATTTCCGCCAGAATGCAAAAGAAAAAAGGAACAGCCGATGAAGAGCACGAGGTCCAAGACAAAAAGCTGAAAATCCTGGACACAAGTGTTATTATTGATGGGAGAATTGCGGATATTTGCCAGACTGGTTTTTTAGAGGGAATTATCGTGATTCCGCAGTTTGTCCTTGAGGAATTGCAGCATATCGCTGACTCCTCAGATGTGTTAAAACGCAACAGAGGGCGCCGCGGTCTTGATATCCTGAACCGCATTCAGAAAGAATTAGATATTAAAGTTGAAATTTATGAAGGTGACTTTGAAGATATTCAGGAGGTTGACAGCAAGCTGGTCAAACTCGCTAAACTGACATCCGGAGTCGTTGTGACGAATGATTTTAATTTAAATAAAGTGTGCGAGCTTCAGAAGGTAGCAGTGTTAAACATTAATGACCTTGCCAACGCGGTCAAGCCTGTTGTGCTTCCGGGTGAGGAAATGAATGTTCAGGTCATTAAAGACGGCAAAGAGCATAATCAGGGAGTCGCTTACTTGGATGACGGCACTATGATTGTCGTTGAAGAAGGACGGAATTATATCGGAAAACACATTGATGTTCTCGTCACAAGCGTGCTGCAGACAGCAGCGGGACGAATGATTTTTGCCAAGCCTAAGCTGTTGGAGAAGGCGCTGTAAAGGGAGAAAGAACAATGAATTATGATGTGGTAATTCTTGCGGCCGGACAGGGGAAACGGATGAAGGCAGGGAGAAATAAACTGTTTATCGAGCTGAAAGGAGACCCGGTGATCATTCACACTTTACGGGTGTTTGACAGCCATCGTCCGTGCGGCAGAATCATTTTGGTGATTAACGAGCGCGAACGGGACGACTTTCAGCAATTGCTGAATCAATATCCGTTTCAAACCGCTATCGAGCTTGTAGCAGGCGGAGATGAACGCCAGCACAGTGTTTATAAAGGGCTCAAAGCCGTTAAACAAGAAAAGATTGTCCTCGTTCACGACGGCGCTCGCCCTTTTATAAAGCATGACCAGATTGACGAACTGATTGCTGAAGCGGAGCAGATCGGAGCGGCCATCCTGGCTGTTCCGGTAAAAGATACGATTAAACGCGTTCAAGATTTAGAAGTCAGTGAGACGATTGAACGTTCAAGCTTGTGGGCTGTCCAAACGCCACAAGCTTTTCGTCTTTCTTTATTGATGGAGGCTCACGCTGAGGCAGAGCGCAGAGGGTTTTTAGGAACGGATGACGCCAGTCTCGTCGAACAGCTTGAGGGCCGTTCGGTTCGTGTTGTAGAAGGTAACTATACAAATATTAAGCTGACGACTCCTGATGATTTAACGTCAGCTGAAGCTATCATGGAAGCAGAAAGTGGGAATAATCATGTTTAGAATCGGACAAGGTTTTGATGTGCACCAATTAGTAGAGGGCCGGCCTCTCATTATCGGCGGAGTAGAAATCCCGTATGAAAAAGGATTGCTCGGACATTCTGACGCGGATGTATTATTGCACACCGTTGCTGACGCATGCCTCGGAGCTGTCGGGGAGGGCGACATCGGCAAGCATTTCCCTGATACAGATCCGGAGTTCAAGGATGCTGATTCGTTTAAATTACTTCAGCATGTCTGGGGGATTGTGAAACAGAAAGGGTATGTACTTGGAAATATTGACTGTACGATCATTGCACAGAAGCCGAAGATGGCGCCGTACATAGAAGGCATGAGAAAAAGAATCGCCGAAGGGCTTGAGGCAGAGGTTTCCCAAGTGAATGTTAAAGCGACCACAACCGAAAAGCTTGGATTTACAGGAAGGGCGGAAGGAATAGCCGCTCAAGCCACAGTGCTGATACAAAAAGGCTAACTTGTTTTGATGCCCGGTCTATTTGGTGGTAGAATAGATGCATACATTTAGCCTGAGGCCATACATGAGATGAAAGGAAGTATATGAAATGGGAAACGAAGTACGCGTCCGTTATGCACCGAGTCCAACAGGACATTTGCATATTGGAAATGCCAGAACGGCGCTTTTTAATTATTTATTTGCCCGCAACCAAGGCGGCAAGTTTATTATCCGTGTTGAGGACACTGATAAAAAACGCAACATTGAGGGCGGAGAACAAAGCCAGCTCAACTATTTAAAATGGCTTGGCATCGACTGGGATGAGAGTGTGGATGTCGGCGGAGAGTACGGCCCATACCGTCAGTCAGAGCGTAACGATATCTATAAGGTTTACTATGAAGAGCTGCTTGAAAAAGGGCTTGCTTATAAATGTTTCTGTACGGAAGAAGAACTTGAAAAAGAACGTGAAGAGCAGATTGCCCGCGGAGAGATGCCGCGTTATTCCGGAAAGCACAGAGATCTGACTCAGGAAGAACAGGAAAAATTCCTTGCAGAGGGCAGAAAGCCGAGTATTCGTTTCCGTGTCCCTGAAGGAAAAATCATTGCGTTTAATGATATTGTAAAAGGTGAAATTTCTTTCGAATCTGATGGCATCGGCGACTTTGTTATTGTGAAAAAAGACGGAACGCCGACTTATAACTTTGCAGTAGCTGTGGATGACTATCTAATGAAAATGACGCACGTGCTGCGCGGTGAGGACCATATTTCGAATACACCAAAACAGATCATGATCTTTCAAGCGTTCGGCTGGGATATCCCTCAGTTCGGCCACATGACGCTGATTGTAAACGAAAGCCGTAAAAAGCTCAGCAAACGTGATGAATCAATTATTCAATTCATTGAGCAATATAAAGAGCTTGGCTACTTGCCGGAGGCGCTGTTCAACTTTATCGGCCTGCTGGGCTGGTCGCCGGTGGGAGAAGAAGAGCTTTTCACAAAAGAAGAGTTTATTGAAATTTTTGATGTAAATCGTTTATCTAAATCACCAGCTTTGTTTGATATGCATAAGCTGAAATGGGTCAACAACCAATATGTGAAAAAATTGGATCTTGATCAGGTTGTTGAGCTTACGCTTCCGCATCTTCAAAAAGCCGGAAAAGTTGGCAATGAGCTTTCTCCTGAAGAACAAGAATGGGTTCGCAAACTGATTTCTCTATATCATGAACAATTGAGCTACGGTGCGGAAATTGTTGAGCTGACTGATTTGTTCTTTACGGATGAGATCGAGTATAATCAAGAAGCAAAAGCTGTTTTAGAAGAAGAACAGGTGCCTGAAGTGCTCAGCACATTCGCTGCGAAGCTTGAAGAGCTGGAGGAGTTCACTCCGGACCAGATCAAAGCTTCTATCAAAGCAGTGCAGAAAGAAACAGGTCATAAAGGGAAAAAACTGTTTATGCCGATCCGTGTTGCTGTAACAGGCCAAACTCACGGTCCTGAGCTTCCGCAATCAATTGAACTGATTGGAAAAGAATCTGCAATTCAGCGGTTGAAAAATATCTAAATAGATGATTGTTGACAGGGAAGAGTATAAAGCTTTAGACCAATACAGAAAGGATCTTCATTGGCTGAGAGAGATCCAGGAGTCGGGTTTTAGAAGTGCGCCCTTAAGACCTTTGAAGAACGTTTTTCGAAACCAGTATTCAAAGGCGGCCGCCGCCGTTACAGGCTGAAGTTGGGAGAGCAGGAGTCTGCTTTTCAAACAGAGTGGAACCGCGCGGTCAAAGCGTCTCTGTCATGTTTACATGCAGAGGCGCTTTTTTTATTGGGTTTAGAGGAAATAGATAGATGATAGCGGGTAGAATGGGGGGAAGCATGTGTTTTTTAAAATGCTCAAAGAAGACATTGATACGGTGTTCGATCAAGATCCTGCAGCACGAGGTTATTTTGAAGTGATTTTAACTTATTCCGGTTTACATGCTATATGGGCGCATCGGATTGCACATGCTTTATATAAACGAAAATTTTATTTCCTTGCACGCCTTATATCTCAGGTGAGCCGATTTTTTACAGGAATTGAAATCCATCCAGGGGCTACGATCGGAAGAAGATTTTTCATAGACCATGGGATGGGGGTTGTCATTGGGGAGACATGTGAAATCGGCAATAACGTAACCGTTTTTCAGGGGGTTACCCTCGGAGGAACGGGGAAAGAAAGGGGCAAAAGGCATCCGACAATTAAAGATGACGCATTGATAGCGACAGGTGCTAAAGTGCTCGGTTCAATAACTGTCGGTGAAGGCTCTAAAATAGGGGCTGGTTCAGTTGTGCTGCACGATGTTCCGGACTACTCTACAGTTGTCGGCATCCCGGGAAGGGTTGTTGTGCAAAACGGCAAGAAAATCAAACGGGATTTAAACCATCAGGATTTACCCGATCCGGTTGCTGACCGGTTTAAGTCTTTGGAACAGCAGATTTTAGAGCTGAAGACGGAACTTGAAGACAGAAAAGAAAGGATTAATCAAAAATGACAATCACTCTTTATAATACATTGACTAGACAGAAGGAAACGTTTGTTCCTCTTGAAGAGGGAAAAGTGAAAATGTACGTGTGCGGACCGACGGTTTACAATTATATTCATATTGGAAATGCCCGTCCGGCCATCGTTTATGACACGGTTCGAAACTATTTGGAGTATAAAGGCTACGATGTCCAATATGTCTCTAACTTCACAGATGTAGATGATAAATTAATTAAAGCGGCAAATGAACTTGGTGAAGATGTTCCGACCATTTCTGAGCGTTTTATTAAGGCATACTTTGAAGATGTGGGCGCTCTTGGCTGCAGAAAAGCGGACCTTCATCCGCGCGTCATGGAAAACATGGACGCGATTATTGATTTCATAAATCAGCTGGTAAAAAAGGGCTATGCTTATGAATCTGAAGGTGACGTTTATTTCAAAACAAGAGCATTTGAGGGATACGGAAAGCTCTCGCAGCAATCGATTGATGAATTGAGATCTGGCGCGCGCATCCGAGTTGGCGAGAAAAAAGAAGATGCTCTTGATTTCGCTCTGTGGAAAGCGGCTAAAGAAGGAGAAATCTCTTGGGATAGCCCTTGGGGGAAAGGACGTCCGGGCTGGCACATCGAATGCTCTGCGATGGTGAAAAAGTACTTAGGTGATCAAATTGATATCCATGCAGGCGGCCAGGATTTAACATTCCCTCACCATGAAAATGAAATTGCTCAATCAGAAGCGCTGACTGGCAAAACATTTGCGAAATACTGGCTTCATAACGGCTATATCAATATCGATAATGAAAAAATGTCAAAATCACTCGGCAACTTTGTGCTTGTGCATGACATTATTAAACAGCATGATCCGCAGCTGCTCAGATTCTTTATGCTGTCTGTTCACTATCGTCACCCAATTAACTATTCAGAAGAGCTTCTGGAGAACACAAAGAGCGCGTTTAACCGGTTGAAAACAGCGTACAGCAACCTTCAGCACCGTTTAAACAGCAGCACGAATTTAACAGAAGATGATGATAAATGGCTTGCAAAGATTGAAGAACATCGAACAGCATTTGAAGAAGCAATGGATGATGATTTTAATACAGCGAATGCCATTTCTGTTTTATTCGATTTGGCGAAGAATGCGAACTATTATCTTCAGGAAGATCATACGGCAGATCACGTTATTACAGCGTTTATTGACATGTTTGACCGAATTGTTTCTGTCCTCGGTTTCTCACTGGGTGAGCAGGAGCTTCTGGATCAAGAGATTGAAGATTTGATTGAAAAAAGAAATGAAGCGCGCCGCAATCGTGATTTTGCTCTGTCTGATCAGATCCGCGACCAGCTGAAAAGCATGGATATCATTCTTGAAGATACGGCTCAAGGCACTCGCTGGAAACGAGGAGAATAACGGATGCTTGATTTTGAAACGATAAAAGATTCAAAGCAGCTTAACGGCCTTGCGCTTGCTTATATAGGTGATGCCATTTTTGAAGTTTATGTGAGGCATCACCTGCTTAAGCAGGGATTTACCAAACCAAATGATCTTCACAAGAAATCAAGCCGGATCGTATCGGCAAAGTCACAGGCTGAGATCCTTTTCTTTCTGCGGAATCAATCATTTTTCACGGAAGAAGAGGAAGCGGTGCTGAAAAGAGGCAGAAATGCCAAGTCGGGAACGATACCTAAAAATACAGATGTGCAGACGTACCGCTACAGTACAGCATTTGAAGCACTGCTGGGCTATCTTTTTCTTGAGAAAAAAGAAGAAAGACTGAATCAGCTTGTTGCTGAAGCTATACAATTCGGAACGGTCAGGGAGGAAAACAAATGAGTCAGCAACATGATTACGTCATAGGAAAAAATGCAGTGATCGAGACGTTAAAATCAGATCGCAAGCTGTATAAGCTGTGGATGGCGGAAAACACCGTAAAGGGACAAGCACAGCAGGTGATTGAGCTCGCGAAAAAGCAGGGCATCACCATTCAATACGTCCCTAGAAAAAAACTCGACCAAATGGTGACGGGGCAGCACCAAGGTGTAGTGGCGCAGGTCGCAGCGTATGAGTACGCGGAACTGGACGACTTATATAAAGCGGCAGAGGAAAGAAATGAACAGCCTTTCTTTCTCATTCTGGACGAGCTTGAGGACCCTCATAATCTCGGTTCAATTATGAGAACAGCTGATGCAGTCGGCGCCCATGGCATTGTAATTCCAAAACGCAGAGCTGTCGGTCTGACAACTACAGTGGCAAAGGCTTCAACAGGCGCAATTGAGCATATTCCAGTGGCGAAGGTCACCAATTTGGCGAGAACGCTAGAGGAAATGAAAGAGCGGGGAATCTGGGTTGTCGGAACGGATGCATCCGCGCGGGAGGATTACCGCACAATGGACGGCAGCATGCCTTTGGCTCTCGTCATCGGAAGTGAAGGAAAAGGAATGGGACGCCTGATTAAAGAAAAATGTGATTTTCTTATTAAACTCCCGATGGCAGGTAAAGTTACTTCACTCAATGCATCTGTAGCGGCGGGGCTTTTGATGTATGAAGTCTACCGGAAGCGAAACCCTCTGGGAGAATAATGATCAATGGATATCCTGTTAGTAGACGGATACAACATGATTGGAGCCTGGCCGCAGCTGAAGGATTTAAAAGCGAACAGTTTTGAAGAGGCGAGAGACGTACTGATTCAGAAAATGGCGGAATATCAATCGTATACAGGAAACAGGGTTATTGTCGTATTTGACGCGCATCTTGTGAAGGGAATTGAGAAAAAACAGACCAACCACAGAGTTGAAGTGATTTTCACTAAAGAAAATGAGACTGCGGATGAGCGGATAGAAAAGCTGGCACAGGATCTGAATAACATTGCGACTCAAATTCACGTTGCGACCTCTGACTACACTGAGCAGTGGGCGATTTTCGGACAGGGGGCATTGCGAAAATCGGCCCGGGAGCTCTTGAGAGAGGTAGAAGCGATAGAAAGGCGAATCGAAAGGCGGGTAAGAAAGATCACTTCTGAAAAGCCAGCGGGTAAAATTGCTTTATCGGAAGAGGTTTTGAAAACGTTTGAAAAATGGCGGAGGGGCGACTTAGATTAAGTTGACGCTTTTTTGTCCAGTAATGTATAATATTTCTATCTACGTGCGCCGGGGGGATCGGAGTGAATCTACAGAACAACAAGGGAAAATTCAACAAAGAGCAGTTTTGCCAGTTGGAGGACGAGCAGGTCATTGAAAAGGTTCATGTTGGGGACAGTGATGCGTTAGATTACTTGATTACGAAGTACCGAAACTTTGTTCGTGCAAAAGCAAGATCCTATTTTTTAATAGGTGCGGACAGAGAAGATATTGTTCAGGAAGGAATGATAGGCCTCTATAAGTCTATTCGTGACTTCAAAGAGGACAAGCTTACCTCTTTCAAAGCTTTCGCAGAATTATGTATTACCCGCCAAATTATTACCGCAATAAAGACAGCTACTCGCCAGAAACACATTCCTTTGAATTCCTACGTCTCATTAGATAAACCGATTTTTGATGAAGAATCAGATCGAACGCTGCTTGATGTCATTTCGGGAGCGAAAACGTTAAACCCAGAAGAAATGATTATCAATCAGGAAGAATTTGATGATATTGAAATGAAAATGGGAGAACTTTTAAGTGATTTAGAGAGAAAAGTACTTGTATTATATCTAGACGGAAGAAGCTACCAAGAGATTTCAGATGAGCTGAACCGCCATGTCAAATCGATCGATAACGCCCTTCAGCGAGTCAAACGCAAGCTGGAGAAGTACCTGGAAATTCGCGAGATCAGTTTGTAATAGGGATTTATGGTATATTGACAGTATTTTTCTGACTATGATATGTTACTTAAGATAAGAACTAATGTCTATTTAGAAAAAGGTGTAATGACATGAGAAAAAAGATTACGTTAGCATGCAAAACATGCGGAAACCGTAACTACACGACAATGAAGAGCTCTGCATCAGCGGCTGAGCGATTAGAAGTAAAGAAATACTGCAGTACTTGCAATTCACATACATCTCATCTTGAAACAAAATAGTGTTTGCGCTTTTAAATTGTGGAGGTCTTTTACATGCGTATTATGAGATTCTTTAAAGATGTTGGGAAAGAAATGAAAAAGGTAAGCTGGCCTAAAGGAAAAGAGTTAACTCGCTATACCATCACGGTTATTTCAACAGTTATCTTTTTTATTATCTTTTTTGCCCTCCTTGACACAGGAATTTCTCAATTAATTCGTTTAATAGTTGAATAATGATCAGCAATACGTGCTATAATAGATCATAATATCACTTGCCAAAACCCGTTCAGCGGGTTTTTTATTGTGGGTTAAAAATGAAAGTTATCATAGGCTTACCGCCTATTTTTTGCATGAAGCGTTATGGTAGTACACTAAAACCAAATGCGGGGAGGGAAGGACTGGACAGTCCTGAAGAGAATGGAAAAGAATTGGTATGTTGTTCACACGTACTCTGGTTATGAGAACAAAGTAAAAGCCAACTTGGAAAAACGTGTTGAATCAATGGGGATGCAGGATAAGATTTTTCGTGTAGTCGTACCTGAAGAAGAAGAGACGGATATCAAAAACGGCAAGAAAAAAGTCGTTAAAAAGAAAGTATTCCCTGGTTACGTCCTTGTTGAAATCGTAATGACGGATGATTCTTGGTATGTTGTCCGCAATACACCAGGTGTTACTGGATTCGTAGGTTCTGCCGGCTCTGGTTCAAAACCGACGGCGCTTCTTCCTGGCGAAGCAGAAACCATTCTGAAGAGAATGGGTATGGACGAACGCAAAACTGACATTGACTTTGAATTAAAAGAGACAGTGAAAGTGATAGACGGACCTTTTGCCAACTTTACTGGATCAATTGAAGAGATTGACTACGATAAAAGCAAGGTTAAAGTTTTCGTTAATATGTTCGGCCGTGAAACGCCGGTTGAGCTGGAATTTACCCAGATCGACAAATTGTAATGTGAAAAAACTTGAAATTGCTATATATAAATGATAATATAGCAAAGGTACGTCTTGGACTTATCCAAGGCAGCTAGCTTGATATTTCGTCATTCATATAAAGAATGAAACCTTGAGTGGGAGGGTTTACCCTATTACCACATCACGGACTTAAGGAGGTGTGTCTCGTGGCTAAAAAAGTAGTAAAAGTTGTAAAATTGCAAATTCCTGCTGGAAAAGCTAACCCAGCGCCGCCAGTTGGACCTGCACTAGGTCAAGCCGGTGTTAATATCATGGGATTCTGTAAGGAGTTTAACGCTCGTACAGCTGACCAAGCTGGTTTAATCATTCCTGTTGAAATTTCGGTTTACGAAGACCGTTCATTTACATTTATTACAAAAACTCCGCCTGCTGCAGTATTGCTTAAAAAAGCAGCTGGAATTGAGTCTGGTTCTGGTGAACCAAACCGTAATAAAGTGGCAACCGTTAAGCGCGATAAAGTACGCGAAATCGCTGAAACGAAAATGCCTGACTTAAACGCAGCAGACGTTGAAGCGGCAATGCGCATGGTTGAAGGTACTGCACGCAGTATGGGTATTGTAATCGAGGATTAATTTGTTTCTTGTCGGGTTGCGAGTTTTCACAAGTTCGCAACCCTTATTCGTGGGAGGTTATTCCGCTATAACCACATAAGGAGGAAATTTTAAAATGGCTAAAAAAGGTAAAAAGTACGCAGAAGCTGCTAAGCTTGTAGATCGTGCGAAAGCTTACGATGTTTCTGAAGCAGTAGCTCTCGTTAAAAAAACAAATACAGCTAAATTCGACGCTACAGTTGAAGTTGCATTCCGTCTAGGGGTTGACCCTCGTAAAAACGACCAGCAAATCCGCGGAGCAGTTGTGCTTCCAAACGGAACTGGTAAAACTCAGCGCGTTCTCGTTTTCGCGAAAGGCGAAAAAGCGAAAGAAGCTGAAGCTGCTGGTGCAGATTACGTTGGAGATACTGACTACATCAACAAAATTCAACAAGGCTGGTTCGATTTCGATGTAATCGTAGCTACACCTGACATGATGGGTGAAGTTGGTAAAATCGGTCGTGTGCTTGGACCAAAAGGTTTAATGCCTAACCCTAAAACTGGTACAGTTACTTTCGAAGTTGAAAAAGCAATCGGCGAAATCAAAGCTGGTAAAGTTGAATACCGCGTTGATAAAGCTGGAAACATCCATGTTCCTATCGGTAAAGTTTCTTTCGAGGATGAAAAACTTGTTGAGAACTTCACAACAATGTATGATACAATCCTGAAAGCAAAACCTGCTGCAGCAAAAGGTGTTTACGTGAAAAACGTTGCTGTCACTTCTACTATGGGACCTGGTGTCAAAGTAGACGCTTCAACTTTCAACGTAAAATAATATTGACATGAATTCAACATTCTGATATGATTCAAAATGTTGTAAAATATAATATATCATTTATACCGTAGACAGTAGGGGCTTAACGGCTTAATATCCTACCGAGGTGTATATTATCACAGCTATTACGTTACGTATGCTTGTATATACAGCCTCCATGTCTCATGGAGGCTTTTTATATGGAATCCGTTTCTCAGTCGTGATCACCTGACGGTATAAGTGTTACACAAGAATCTACAGGAGGTGTAACCATGAGCAGCGCAATTGAAACAAAAAAAGTTGTTGTTGAAGAAATTGCTTCTAAATTAAAAGAAAGCAAATCAACGATCATCGTTGATTACCGCGGACTTAACGTTTCTGAAGTAACAGAACTTCGTAAACAGCTTCGTGAAGCTAACGTTGAGTTCAAAGTTTACAAAAACACAATGACTCGCCGTGCGGTTGAACAAGCTGAACTTGATGGTTTGAATGATGTCTTAACTGGACCGAATGCAATTGCATTCAGTACTGAGGATGTTGTCGCTCCAGCTAAAGTTCTTAACGAGTTTGCTAAACAGCATGAAGCTCTTGAAATCAAAGCTGGCGTTATCGAAGGTAAAGTTTCTACTGTTGAAGAAGTGAAAGCTCTTGCTGAACTTCCATCACGCGAAGGCTTGCTTTCTATGTTGCTTAGCGTACTTCAAGCTCCAGTTCGCAACCTTGCTCTTGCTGCAAAAGCTGTGGCAGATCAAAAGGAAGAACAAGGCGCTTAATCTAATCAGTTTTTAAAAATCAAAACAAATGGAGGAATTACAAATGGCTTTAAATATCGAAGAAATCATTGCTTCCGTTAAAGAAGCAACTGTACTTGAATTGAACGACCTAGTAAAAGCAATCGAAGAAGAATTTGGCGTAACTGCTGCTGCTCCTGTAGCTGTAGCTGGCGGAGCTGCTGCAGGCGGAGCTGCTGAAGAGCAAAGCGAATTCGACCTTATCCTTGCTGGTGCAGGTTCTCAAAAAATCAAAGTTATCAAAGTTGTACGTGAAATCACTGGTCTTGGCTTGAAAGAAGCTAAAGAACTTGTTGACAACACTCCAAAACCACTTAAAGAAGGTATTGCTAAAGAAGAAGCTGAAGAGCTTAAAGCTAAACTTGAAGAAGTTGGCGCTTCTGTAGAAGTTAAGTAATCTTCACTTGCCTGTAGGGGAAGCTCGCTTTTATGAGGCGGGCTTTTTCTTTGCCATTCTTTAAGTTATGAAAAAAAGGAGGTTCTAATAATGAGTGAGCACTATTATTCAGAAAAACCTTCAGTAAAAAGCAACAAACAAACATGGTCTTTTAGGCTTCGAAACAAGGAGTTTACGTTTACCAGCGACAGCGGTGTTTTTTCTAAAAAGGAAGTCGATTTTGGCTCGCGCCTGCTGGTCGAATCTTTTGAAGAGCCTGAAGTTGAGGGCAGCTTTCTAGATGTAGGCTGCGGCTATGGCCCGATTGGATTATCGCTGGCCAGTGACTTTAAAGACCGGACCATCCACATGATTGATGTTAATGAAAGAGCCGTAGAGTTATCAAATGAAAATGCAGAACAAAACGGAATAACAAACGCTGAGATTTACCAAAGCGATTTGTTTTCAAACGTTGACTCTGCTCAAACATTTGCTTCTATTCTTACAAATCCCCCAATCCGAGCCGGAAAAAAAGTTGTCCATGCTATCTTTGAGAAAAGCGCTGAACACTTAAAAGCTTCAGGTGAATTGTGGATCGTCATACAGAAAAAACAAGGTGCGCCTTCTGCCATTGAAAAGCTTGAGGAACTGTTCGAAGAAGTTTCTGTCGTTCAAAAAAAGAAAGGCTATTATATCATAAAAGCAAAAAAAGTTTGACTCGGTATTTTGGCTATGTTAATATTATAAAATGCCAATGTATATATTTAGATTGATATGATGAAATGTCAATATCTATGTATAATTTATACAAGTATGGAAATGCTAATAAAATCGGTATTTGTTTTTGGATGTGGTTTTCTTAATTAGAAACCCTTTTTTCTTTTGTCTTGTAAAAGTGTTTTCTTTCTTTCTTTGGAAGAAATGCTTATTACACATATAATACGCATGATTTGAGGGGTGAATCAGTTGACAGGTCAACTAGTTCAGTATGGACGACACCGCCAGCGCAGAAGCTATGCTCGCATTAGCGAAGTGTTAGAATTACCAAATCTCATTGAAATTCAAACCTCTTCTTATCAGTGGTTTCTTGATGAGGGTCTTAGAGAGATGTTTCAAGACATATCGCCAATTGAGGATTTCACTGGTAACCTCTCTCTTGAGTTCATTGATTACAGTTTAGGGGAGCCTAAATATCCTGTAGAGGAATCAAAAGAACGTGATGTGACTTACTCAGCTCCGCTAAGAGTGAAGGTTCGTTTAATTAACAAAGAAACTGGAGAGGTAAAAGACCAAGATGTCTTCATGGGGGATTTCCCTATTATGACAGATACAGGTACTTTTATCATTAACGGTGCGGAACGCGTTATCGTTTCCCAGCTTGTTCGGTCTCCAAGTGTATATTTCAGTGGTAAAGTAGACAAAAACGGTAAAAAAGGTTTTACCGCAACTGTCATTCCAAACCGTGGCGCATGGTTAGAATACGAAACTGATGCGAAAGATGTTGTTTATGTACGCATTGATCGCACACGTAAGTTGCCGGTTACGGTTCTTTTGCGTGCTCTCGGCTTCGGCTCCGATCAAGAGATTCTTGATCTTGTAGGAGAAAACGAATACCTGCGAAATACGCTTGATAAAGATAACACAGAAAACAGCGATAAAGCGCTGCTCGAAATCTACGAGCGCCTCCGTCCTGGAGAGCCGCCTACAGTGGAAAATGCGAAAAGCTTGCTTGATTCTCGTTTCTTTGATCCGAAACGATACGATCTTGCCAATGTAGGACGCTATAAAATTAATAAAAAGCTTCATATTAAAAATCGCCTCTTTAATCAGAGACTTGCTGAAACGCTTGTTGATCCTGAAACAGGAGAAATCCTGGCTGAAAAAGGTCAGATTCTTGATAGAAGAACACTTGATAAAGTACTGCCATACTTAGAAAACGGAATCGGTTTCAGAAAGCTGTATCCGAACGGCGGTGTTGTTGAGGACGAAGTAACGCTTCAATCCATTAAAATCTTTGCTCCTACTGATCAAGAAGGAGAACAGGTTATTAATGTCATCGGCAATGCTTACGTTGAAGAAGAGATTAAAAACATTACACCTGCTGATATCATTTCTTCTATCAGCTACTTCTTCAACTTGCTGCACGGAGTAGGCGACACAGATGATATTGACCATCTTGGAAACCGCCGTTTACGTTCTGTAGGTGAACTTCTCCAGAACCAATTCCGTATCGGTTTAAGCCGTATGGAGCGTGTGGTTCGTGAGAGAATGTCAATTCAAGATACGAATACAATTACACCTCAGCAGCTGATCAATATTCGTCCAGTTATTGCGTCCATTAAAGAGTTCTTTGGAAGCTCTCAGCTATCTCAATTCATGGACCAGACGAACCCGCTTGCTGAATTAACACATAAGCGCCGTCTGTCGGCTCTTGGACCGGGCGGATTGACACGTGAGCGTGCCGGAATGGAAGTGCGTGACGTTCACTACTCTCACTATGGCCGTATGTGTCCGATTGAAACGCCAGAGGGACCGAACATCGGTTTGATCAACTCACTATCATCATATGCAAAAGTAAACCGTTTTGGCTTTATTGAAACGCCATATCGCCGCGTTGATCCTGAAACAGGAAAAGTGACGCCAAGAATTGATTACTTAACTGCTGATGAAGAAGATAACTACGTTGTCGCTCAGGCAAATGCACGACTCGATGACGAAGGTGCGTTTGTGGATGACAGCATTGTAGCCCGTTTCCGCGGAGAGAACACTGTTGTTCCTAGAAACCGTGTTGATTACATGGATGTATCGCCTAAGCAGGTAGTATCTGCTGCGACAGCATGTATCCCGTTCTTGGAAAACGATGACTCGAACCGTGCCCTAATGGGAGCGAACATGCAGCGTCAGGCTGTGCCTTTGATGCAGCCGGAAGCGCCATTTGTAGGAACTGGTATGGAATACGTATCAGGTAAAGACTCTGGTGCCGCTGTGATTTGTAAACACCCTGGTATCGTTGAACGCGTAGAAGCGAAAAACGTTTGGGTTCGCCGCTATGAAGAAGTAGACGGTCAAAAAGTAAAAGGAAACCTGGATAAATACAGCTTGCTGAAATTTGTCCGCTCTAACCAAGGTACTTGCTACAACCAGCGTCCGATCGTAAGTGTCGGCGATGAAGTGGTAAAAGGAGAAATCCTTGCTGACGGTCCTTCTATGGAGCTTGGTGAACTTGCGCTTGGCCGTAACGTAATGGTCGGCTTCATGACATGGGATGGCTACAACTATGAGGATGCCATCATCATGAGTGAACGTCTTGTGAAAGATGATGTTTATACATCTATTCACATTGAAGAATATGAATCAGAAGCACGTGATACTAAACTCGGGCCTGAAGAAATCACTCGCGATATTCCGAACGTCGGTGAAGATGCGCTTCGCAATCTTGATGACCGCGGAATTATCCGTATCGGGGCAGAAGTAAAAGACGGAGATCTTCTTGTTGGTAAAGTAACGCCTAAGGGTGTAACAGAACTTACTGCAGAAGAACGCCTTCTTCACGCCATCTTTGGTGAAAAAGCCCGCGAGGTTCGTGATACTTCTCTTCGTGTGCCTCACGGCGGCGGCGGAATTATTCACGATGTTAAAGTCTTCAACCGTGAGGACGGAGACGAACTTCCTCCAGGTGTAAACCAGTTAGTACGCGTATATATCGTTCAGAAACGTAAAATTTCTGAAGGGGATAAAATGGCCGGTCGTCACGGTAACAAAGGTGTTATCTCTAAGATTCTTCCTGAAGAGGATATGCCTTATCTTCCTGACGGCACACCAATTGATATCATGCTTAACCCGCTGGGCGTACCATCACGTATGAATATCGGGCAGGTATTAGAGCTTCATATGGGTATGGCCGCTCGTTACCTTGGCATCCATATTGCGTCACCGGTATTTGACGGAGCGCGTGAAGAGGATGTTTGGGAAACACTTGAAGAAGCCGGAATGTCTCGTGACGCTAAAACCGTTCTTTACGACGGACGTACCGGAGAGCCGTTTGATAACCGTGTATCTGTCGGCATCATGTACATGATTAAACTGGCTCACATGGTTGACGATAAACTTCATGCACGCTCTACAGGTCCTTACTCACTTGTTACGCAGCAGCCTCTTGGCGGTAAAGCTCAATTTGGCGGACAGCGTTTTGGTGAGATGGAGGTTTGGGCACTTGAAGCTTACGGTGCAGCTTACACTCTTCAAGAGATTCTGACTGTTAAGTCTGATGACGTGGTTGGACGTGTGAAAACATACGAAGCCATCGTTAAAGGCGACAACGTTCCTGAACCTGGTGTTCCGGAATCATTCAAAGTATTAATTAAAGAACTTCAAAGTTTAGGTATGGATGTGAAAATCCTTTCTAGCGATGAAGAAGAAATAGAAATGAGAGATTTAGAAGACGAAGAAGATGCAAAACAAGCTGACGGCCTGGCGTTATCAGGTGATGAAGAGCCGGAAGAAACAGCATCTGCAGACGTTGAACGCGATGTAGTAACAAAAGAATAATCTCTAGTTATAAAGGCAAGTGACATCGGTTAATCCGAAGATAAAAAGGGAGGTAGGCCCCTTGCTAGATGTGAACAATTTTGAGTATATGAACATCGGTCTTGCTTCACCGGATAAAATCCGTTCATGGTCTTTTGGTGAAGTGAAAAAGCCTGAAACGATAAACTATCGTACGTTAAAACCTGAAAAGGACGGTCTATTCTGCGAACGCATTTTCGGACCGACTAAGGACTGGGAATGTCATTGCGGGAAGTACAAGCGAGTTCGTTATAAAGGCGTAGTTTGTGACCGCTGCGGAGTTGAAGTAACACGGGCTAAAGTCCGTCGTGAGAGAATGGGGCACATTGAACTGGCTGCCCCAGTTTCCCACATTTGGTATTTCAAAGGTATCCCAAGCCGTATGGGTCTAGTGTTAGATATGTCGCCTCGTGCACTGGAAGAAGTTATTTACTTTGCTTCTTACGTTGTAACTGATCCGGCAAACACACCGCTTGAAAAGAAACAGCTTCTATCAGAAAAGGAATACCGTGCGTATCTTGATAAGTACGGTAATAAGTTCCAAGCATCTATGGGTGCGGAAGCGATTCATAAACTTCTTCAAGATATCGATCTTGTAAAAGAAGTTGATATGTTAAAAGAAGAGCTGAAAACATCTCAAGGACAGCGTCGTACTCGTGCGATCAAACGCCTTGAAGTTTTGGAAGCCTTCCGTAACTCAGGAAACAAGCCTTCTTGGATGATCCTTGATGTGCTTCCTGTTATTCCTCCTGAGCTCAGACCGATGGTTCAGCTTGATGGCGGACGTTTTGCGACTTCTGATTTGAACGACCTTTATCGTCGTGTCATCAACCGTAACAATCGTTTGAAACGCCTTTTAGACCTTGGTGCGCCTAGCATTATCGTTCAAAACGAAAAGCGTATGCTTCAAGAGGCTGTCGATGCTTTAATTGACAACGGCCGTCGCGGACGCCCTGTAACAGGTCCTGGTAACAGACCATTAAAATCTCTTTCTCACATGCTGAAAGGGAAGCAAGGCCGTTTCCGTCAAAACCTTCTTGGTAAACGTGTCGATTACTCCGGACGTTCTGTAATCGTCGTTGGTCCTCATTTGAAAATGTACCAATGCGGATTACCGAAGGAAATGGCGCTCGAACTTTTCAAACCTTTCGTTATGAAAGAGCTTGTTGAAAAGGGTCTTGCTCACAACATTAAGAGTGCGAAACGTAAAATTGAGCGCGTACAGCCTGAAGTATGGGATGTACTAGAATCAGTTATCAAGGAGCATCCGGTCCTTCTGAACCGTGCCCCTACGCTTCACAGATTAGGTATCCAAGCGTTTGAACCGACACTTGTTGAAGGACGCGCAATCCGTCTTCACCCGCTCGTATGTACAGCTTATAACGCTGACTTTGACGGTGACCAAATGGCGGTTCACGTACCGTTATCTGCAGAAGCTCAAGCTGAAGCACGCATCTTGATGCTTGCCGCTCAAAACATCTTGAACCCTAAAGATGGTAAACCGGTTGTAACACCGTCTCAGGATATGGTACTGGGTAACTATTACCTGACTCTGGAGCGTGCTGGTGCTGTCGGTGAAGGTATGGTCTTCAAGAATACGGATGAAGCGCTTCTTGCTTATCAAAACGGATATGTTCACCTTCATACGAGAGTGGCTGTTGCAGCTAACTCCCTTAAGAACGTGACATTTACCGAAGAGCAGCGCTCAAAATTGTTAATTACAACTGTCGGTAAACTGGTCTTCAATGAAATTCTTCCAGAATCATTCCCTTACATGAATGAACCAACGAAGAGCAACATTGAAGAGAAAACACCTGACCGTTTCTTCTTAGAAAAAG
This sequence comes from Bacillus sp. B28, assembly GCF_029536185.1. Classification (NCBI taxonomy): domain Bacteria; kingdom Bacillati; phylum Bacillota; class Bacilli; order Caryophanales; family Bacillaceae; genus Bacillus; species Bacillus sp. B28. The sequence continues at coordinate 126,939 of NZ_CP120511.1, forward strand.
GTGCCGATGTAAAAGCTGCCATCGCACAGCAGCCAATCAATGCACCATTTAAAAAAGGTATTCTGGGTAAAATCATCGCGGAAATCTTTAAACGATTCCACATTACGGAAACGTCTAAAATGCTTGACCGCATGAAAAACCTAGGTTTCAGATATTCAACAAAAGCTGGTATTACAGTTGGGGTTTCTGATATCGTCGTTCTCGATGATAAACAAGAAATTCTTGAAGAAGCACAAGGCAAAGTTGATAACGTTATGAAGCAGTTCCGCCGCGGTCTGATCACTGAAGAAGAACGCTATGAGAGAGTTATCTCTATCTGGAGTTCTGCAAAAGACGTTATCCAAGGCAAACTGATGAAATCACTTGATGAGCTCAACCCGATCTACATGATGAGTGACTCTGGTGCCCGTGGTAACGCGTCTAACTTTACTCAGCTTGCCGGAATGCGCGGTCTGATGGCCAACCCGGCTGGACGTATCATTGAGTTACCGATCAAATCTAGTTTCCGTGAAGGTCTGACAGTATTGGAGTACTTTATCTCCACTCACGGTGCGCGTAAAGGTCTTGCCGATACCGCCCTTAAAACTGCTGACTCAGGTTACCTTACACGCCGTCTTGTTGACGTTGCACAGGATGTTATCATCCGTGAAACTGATTGCGGAACTGACCGAGGCATCCTTGCTCAACCGCTTAGAGAAGGCACTGAAATCATTGAGCGCTTAGAAGAACGATTAATCGGCCGTTTTGCAAGAAAACAAGTGAAACATCCTGAAACTGGTGAAGTGCTTGTAAACGAAAACGAACTGATCGATGAAGATAAAGCGATTGAAATCGTTGAAGCCGGCATTGAAGAAGTGTGGATCCGTTCTGCCTTCACATGTAATACGCCTCATGGTGTATGTAAACGATGCTATGGCCGAAACCTTGCGACTGGTACCGATGTAGAAGTCGGAGAAGCAGTTGGAATCATCGCTGCCCAATCAATCGGTGAGCCTGGTACACAGTTAACAATGCGTACATTCCATACAGGCGGGGTTGCAGGAGACGATATCACACAGGGTCTTCCGCGTATCCAAGAGCTTTTCGAAGCGCGTAATCCAAAAGGTCAGGCAACAATTACCGAAATCGACGGTACAGTCGTTGAAATCAATGAAGTTCGCGACAAACAGCAGGAAATTGTGGTTCAAGGCGCAGTTGAAACACGCTCTTATACGGCACCATATAACTCCCGCTTAAAAGTAGCGGAAGGAGATAAAATTACTCGAGGCCAAGTGCTGACAGAAGGTTCAATCGATCCGAAAGAACTTCTTAAAGTGACTGACCTGACTACTGTTCAAGAGTATCTTCTTCATGAGGTTCAAAAGGTTTACCGTATGCAGGGTGTTGAAATCGGCGATAAACACGTAGAAGTAATGGTTCGCCAAATGCTTCGCAAAGTACGTGTGATTGATGCTGGTGAGACTGATGTGCTTCCTGGCTCATTACTTGATATTCACCAATTTACTGAAGCGAACAAAAAGGTATTGCTGGAAGGCAAACGTCCTGCTACAGGCCGTCCTGTCTTACTCGGTATTACCAAAGCTTCTCTTGAAACTGATTCATTCTTATCTGCTGCTTCCTTCCAGGAAACAACACGTGTCCTTACAGACGCAGCGATCAAAGGTAAGCGTGACGAACTTCTCGGCCTGAAAGAGAATGTTATCATCGGTAAGCTTGTTCCGGCTGGTACTGGAATGATGAAATACCGAAAAGTAAAACCTGTTTCAAATGTTCAGCCGACTGAGGACATGGTTCCGGTTGAATAACTGATATCATGCTGCTGAGAGACTGCAAAACAGTCTTTCAGCAGTCATATTTAAATAAAAAAATCACTCTATGAGAAGATAGAAACTAAAAAATGTCATACCTTGTTGACATTCGTCTCCTAGAATGATAATATAACCAAGGTGCTCGAAATAAACCTGTTACTTTGGAGGATATGTTTATGTCTTATGATAAAGTATCACAGGCCAAATCAATTATTATTGGTACGAAGCAAACAGTGAAAGCTCTAAAACGAGGTTCAGTAAAGGAAGTAGTCGTTGCAAAAGACGCGGATCCTATTCTTACGTCAAGTGTGATAACACTTGCGAAAGATAATGGGATTGCTGTCTCAATGGTTGAATCCATGAAAAAGCTCGGCAAAGCCTGCGGAATTGAAGTAGGAGCAGCAGCTGTTGCCATTATGTTATAACGTACTTTTTGTTTTTGCGTGAGATTTATTCTCGTGTAAAGACATTGTTTTTTGCCTATTGATGAACCACCTGGGTATGTGGGTTATAAAACGTAATGAAGGGAGGAACAAAACATGCCTACAATTAATCAGCTAATTCGTAAAGGACGCGTGAGTAAAGTAGAAAACTCAAAGTCTCCTGCACTTAACAAAGGATACAACAGCTTTAAAAAAGAGCACACTAATGTATCTTCTCCACAAAAACGCGGGGTATGTACTCGTGTTGGTACAATGACACCGAAAAAACCGAACTCAGCACTTCGTAAATATGCTCGTGTTCGTTTAACTAACGGAATTGAGGTTACTGCTTACATTCCTGGTATCGGTCACAACCTGCAAGAGCACAGTGTTGTACTTATCCGCGGCGGACGTGTAAAAGACTTACCAGGGGTACGTTACCACATCGTTCGTGGTGCGCTTGACACTGCTGGAGTTGAAAACCGTGCACAAGGCCGTTCTAAATACGGTACTAAACGTCCTAAAGCAAAATAATAAACGTATAAACGTATAATTGATGAAGGGAGGATATTCAGATGCCACGTAAAGGTCCTGTAGCAAAAAGAGACGTTTTACCTGATCCGATTTACAACTCTAAGCTTGTATCTCGTCTAATCAACAAAATGATGATCGACGGTAAAAAAGGTAAGTCTCAAACAATCCTATACAAGTCATTCGATATCATTAAAGAACGTACTGGCAATGATGCAATGGAGGTTTTCGAACAAGCATTGAAAAACATCATGCCTGTACTTGAAGTAAAAGCACGCCGTGTAGGTGGTGCGAACTACCAAGTTCCTGTAGAAGTTCGTCCTGAACGTCGTACTACTCTTGGACTTCGCTGGTTAGTTAACTATGCTCGTCTTCGCGGAGAAAAAACGATGGAAGAGCGTTTAGCTAACGAAATCCTTGACGCAGCTAACAACACTGGTGCTGCTGTTAAGAAACGTGAAGATACTCATAAGATGGCTGAAGCAAACAAAGCATTTGCTCACTATCGTTGGTAGGATTTATATACTAAAAAACACAATTTCCCAATAAGGAAGGAGAAATTACCCAATGGCAAGAGAGTTCTCCTTAGACAAAACTCGTAATATCGGGATCATGGCTCACATTGATGCCGGTAAAACGACTACTACAGAACGTATCTTGTTCTATACTGGTCGTATCCACAAAATTGGTGAAACTCATGAAGGAGCTTCACAAATGGACTGGATGGAGCAGGAACAAGAACGTGGTATCACAATCACTTCCGCTGCGACAACTGCACAGTGGAAAGGATACCGCGTAAACATCATCGATACTCCAGGACACGTAGACTTCACAGTTGAAGTTGAACGTTCTCTTCGTGTACTTGATGGTGCTGTTGCTGTACTTGACGCACAGTCTGGCGTTGAGCCTCAAACAGAAACTGTTTGGCGTCAAGCAACAACTTACGGAGTACCGCGTATCGTTTTCGTCAACAAAATGGACAAAATCGGTGCAGACTTCCTTTACTCTGTAGGAACTTTAAGAGATCGTCTTCAAGCTAACGCTCATGCAATTCAATTGCCGATCGGTGCTGAAGACAACTTCGAAGGTATCATTGACCTAGTAGAAAACGTTGCGTATTTCTACGAAGATGATCTCGGAACTCGTTCTGATGCGAAAGAAATCCCTGAAGAGTACAAAGAGCAAGCTGAAGAGCTTCGCAACAGCCTCATTGAAGCTGTATGTGAGCTTGATGAAGATCTTATGGACAAATACCTTGAGGGTGAAGAGATCACTATTGACGAGTTAAAAGCAGGTATCCGTAAAGGTACTTTAAATGTTGAATTCTACCCAGTTCTTGTTGGTTCTGCCTTCAAAAACAAAGGTGTTCAACTAGTACTTGATGCTGTTCTTGACTACCTTCCTGCACCAACAGACGTTGCTGCAATCAAAGGTATACGTCCTGATACAAATGAAGAGATTGAGCGTCATTCTTCTGATGACGAGCCATTCTCTGCACTAGCATTTAAAGTTATGACTGACCCTTACGTTGGTAAGCTGACGTTCTTCCGTGTGTACTCTGGAACACTTGATTCTGGTTCATACGTGAAAAACTCAACTAAAGGCAAACGTGAGCGTGTTGGACGTATCCTTCAAATGCACGCCAACAGCCGTGAAGAAATCGCTACTGTATATGCGGGCGATATCGCAGCTGCTGTAGGTCTAAAAGATACTTCTACTGGAGATACTCTATGTGATGAAAAGGATCTAGTTATCCTTGAATCAATGGAATTCCCAGAACCAGTTATCGACGTTGCAATTGAGCCTAAATCAAAAGCTGACCAAGATAAAATGGGTATCGCTTTAGCAAAACTTGCTGAAGAGGATCCAACATTCCGTACTCAAACAAACCCGGAAACTGGTCAGACAATCATCTCTGGTATGGGTGAGCTTCACCTTGATATCATTGTTGATCGTATGAAGCGTGAATTCAAAGTAGAAGCTAACGTTGGTGCTCCTCAAGTTGCGTACCGTGAAACATTCCGTTCCGGTGCAAAAGTTGAAGGTAAATTCGTACGTCAGTCTGGTGGACGCGGTCAGTTCGGTCACGTTTGGATTGAATTCGAACCAAACGAAGAAGGCGCTGGCTTTGAATTCGAAAATGCGATTGTCGGTGGGGTTGTTCCTCGTGAATACATCCCAGCTGTTCAAGCAGGTCTAGAAGATTCACTTGAAAATGGTGTATTAGCTGGATTCCCGCTTATCGACATTAAAGCAAAACTTTTTGATGGCTCTTACCATGATGTTGACTCAAACGAAATGGCGTTTAAAGTTGCTGCTTCTATGGCATTGAAAAATGCAGTCAGCAAATGTAACCCAGTTCTTCTTGAACCAATCATGAAAGTAGAAGTGGTTATTCCTGAAGAATACATGGGAGACATCATGGGTGATGTTACTTCTCGTCGCGGACGCGTAGAAGGTATGGAAGCTCGCGGTAACGCGCAAGTTGTTCGTGCGATGGTTCCTCTTGCTGAAATGTTCGGTTACGCTACTGCCCTTCGTTCTAACACGCAAGGTCGCGGTACGTTCACTATGCACATGGATCACTACGAAGAAGTGCCGAAGAGCATTGCTGAAGAAATTATCAAAAAAAATAAAGGCGAATAATTGATTTTGCCTCTTAACTCAAGTATAACTACTATTGTAAGATGAGGAAGTGAAAGCTTTCTTTCACTTCCTATCACTCTATACATTACTAATTAAAAGCTCTTAAGGAGGATTTTAGAATGGCTAAAGAAAAATTCGACCGTTCCAAATCACATGCCAATATCGGTACAATTGGACACGTTGACCATGGTAAAACAACTTTAACTGCTGCTATCACAACAGTACTTCATAAGAAATCTGGTAAAGGTACAGCTATGGCGTACGATCAAATTGATGGTGCACCAGAAGAACGTGAGCGCGGTATCACAATCTCTACTGCACACGTTGAGTATGAAACTGAAACTCGTCACTATGCACACGTTGACTGCCCAGGACACGCTGACTATGTTAAAAACATGATCACTGGTGCTGCGCAAATGGACGGAGCTATCCTAGTAGTATCTGCTGCTGATGGCCCAATGCCACAAACTCGTGAGCACATCCTTCTTTCTAAAAACGTTGGTGTACCATACATCGTTGTATTCTTAAACAAATGCGACATGGTAGACGACGAAGAGCTTCTTGAACTAGTTGAAATGGAAGTTCGCGATCTTCTTAGCGAATACGACTTCCCTGGTGATGATGTACCAGTTATCAAAGGTTCTGCTCTTAAAGCTCTTGAAGGAGATGCTGAGTACGAAGCTAAAATCTTCGAACTTATGGATGCAGTTGATGAGTACATCCCAACTCCAGAACGTGACACTGAAAAACCATTCATGATGCCAGTTGAGGACGTATTCTCAATCACTGGTCGTGGTACAGTTGCTACTGGACGTGTTGAGCGTGGACAAGTTAAAGTCGGTGACGAAGTTGAAATCATCGGTCTTCAAGAAGAAAACAGCAAAACAACTGTTACTGGTGTTGAAATGTTCCGTAAGCTTCTTGATTACGCTGAAGCTGGAGACAACATTGGAGCCCTTCTTCGCGGTGTAGCTCGTGAAGATATCCAACGTGGTCAAGTACTTGCTAAACCAGGTACAATCACTCCACACAGCAAATTCAAAGCTGAAGTTTACGTTCTTTCTAAAGAAGAGGGTGGACGTCATACTCCATTCTTCTCTAACTACCGTCCTCAGTTCTACTTCCGTACAACTGACGTAACTGGTATCATCCATCTTCCAGAAGGCGTAGAAATGGTTATGCCTGGAGACAACACTGAAATGAACGTTGAGCTTATCTCTACAATCGCTATCGAAGAAGGAACTCGTTTCTCTATTCGTGAAGGCGGACGTACTGTTGGTTCAGGCGTTGTTTCTACAATCACTGAGTAATAGTATATTGAAAACGAGACCCTTTGGGTCTCGTTTTTTTGTGTACTTTTTTGTTTGCTTGTATAATAAGGTTTATCTTATTTGAGGAGCTATGGGTTATGAGTGAAAACACATCAATTTCTTTCATGAAAAAACTGAGGATCGAAAATACGAAGCAAATGCTCATGATCAATGGAAATGATAAAGCAAACCCATTGCTGCTTTTTTTACATGGTGGTCCCGGAACTTCCCAAATCGGATTTATCAGGAGCTATCAAAAGGAACTGGAACAGCACTTTACAGTTGTAAATTGGGATCAAAGGGGTTCGGGTCTTTCCTATACTAAACAGATTCCGCAGAGTTCAATGACAATCAGTCAAATCATTAAAGATACAATTCAAGTAACCGAATGGCTTTTAGACCATTTCTCAACCCCAAAAGTGTACCTTGCAGGTCACTCTTGGGGTTCGCTGCTGGCTCTTCATGTACTGCAAGAGAGGCCTGATCTTTTTCACGCTTATTATGGAATCAGTCAGGTCACTAATACTCAGCTGGAAGAAAAAACGGCCTATGATTCTCTGCGCAAGACAAATCGCTTTCTTTCAGTAGCCTTAGGCTTACTCGGCCCTCCACCTTGGAACAAGAAAATTCAGCACTTCATCTTTCGAGTCTGTATTGAACTGAGCAGGGGAGGATTTACTCATCATCGCCGGCACATTCTTACAGTATTGTATCAGTTGCTTGCTGGAAATGAGTATGGAATAAAAAACATCTCTCGTTTCATCAGAGGACAGCGTTTCAGCGCAAAGTATTTAACAGATGATTTATTTCGTTTTGATGCATTTAATTCAGTTTCTTCTATTAAAGTACCGAGCTTTTTTATTTCGGGGAGACATGATTTGATTGTTCCTGCAGAAACATCGAAACAGTATTATCAGTTTGTGGATGCTCCTGAAAAACGCTGGCATTATTTTAAAAACTCCGCTCACACGCCGCATATCGAGGAGCCTTCATTATTTGCCAATACTCTGAGTAAACACGCAGTGTACCACTTGTGATAGAAGAAAATTCCCTTATTCACTCGCTTCTTGATAAATAAGAAAAACACCTGTATAATACTAAAAGTGTGCAAATCATGCATATTCTAAATAAGTCTTGCAACATACGTCTATTTTCTGTATAATGGTGTATGTTGGTCTTTGACTGCGATGAAGTGAGAGGTTGCTGACACACCCGGCCGCTTTGCCATGGCAAGGTGTTCAGGTTTTTCTCACGGAGAACTGTCTAACGTGAAGTAGGCGAAAAGGAGGGAAAATAATGGCAAAACAAAAAATTCGTATTCGTTTGAAAGCATATGATCATAGAATCCTTGATCAATCTGCAGAGAAGATTGTTGAAACGGCAAAACGTTCTGGTGCCAGCGTATCTGGTCCGATTCCGTTGCCAACTGAAAAATCAGTTTACACAATCCTTCGTGCGGTGCACAAATACAAAGATTCTCGTGAGCAATTTGAAATGCGTACACATAAACGTTTAATCGACATTGTGAACCCAACACCACAAACTGTTGATGCGCTCATGCGATTAGACTTACCATCTGGTGTCGATATCGAAATTAAACTTTAATTCTAAAATATAGAATGATCTTAATAGGAGGTGTGACGAATGACCAAAGGAATCTTAGGAAGAAAAATTGGTATGACGCAAGTATTCGCAGAAAACGGTGATCTTATTCCGGTAACTGTTATTGAAGCTGCTCCGAACGTTGTTCTCCAAAAGAAAACAGCTGAAAACGACGGCTACGAAGCAATCCAGCTTGGTTTTGACGACAAGCGCGAAAAGCTTTCTAACAAACCTGAACAAGGACACGTTGCTAAAGCGGAAACTGCTCCTAAGCGCTTCGTAAAAGAATTACGCGGAGTGGAAATGGATGCGTATGAAGTTGGTCAGGAAGTCAAGGTTGAAATTTTCTCTGCTGGAGAAATCGTAGATGTAACAGGAGTATCTAAAGGTAAAGGTTTCCAAGGTGCGATCAAGCGCCACGGACAATCTCGCGGACCTATGTCTCACGGTTCACGCTACCACCGTCGTCCTGGTTCAATGGGACCTGTAGATCCTAACCGTGTATTCAAAGGTAAATTATTGCCTGGACGTATGGGCGGAGAGCAGATCACTGTTCAAAACCTTGAAGTCGTAAAAGTTGATGCGGAACGCAATCTTCTTTTGATCAAAGGTAACGTACCTGGTGCGAGAAAATCTTTAATCACTGTTAAAAGTGCTGTTAAATCTAAATAACTCTCTTAGGAAAGGAGGAAATTGATCATGCCAAAAGTAGCATTATACAACCAAAACGGTTCTACTGCTGGTGACATCGAATTAAACGCTTCTGTATTTGGTATCGAGCCAAATGAGAGTGTTGTATTCGACGCTATTCTTATGCAAAGAGCTTCCTTACGTCAAGGATCTCACAAAGTAAAAAATCGTTCTGAAGTACGCGGCGGAGGTCGTAAACCATGGCGTCAAAAAGGTACTGGACGTGCCCGTCAAGGTTCTATCCGTTCACCGCAATGGCGCGGAGGTGGTGTCGTATTCGGCCCAACACCACGCAGCTATTCTTATAAATTACCTAAAAAAGTTCGCCGCTTGGCAATCAAATCAGTATTGTCTTCTAAAGTGAACGACAACAACATCATCGTTCTTGAAGATCTTACTCTTGATACGGCTAAAACAAAAGAAATGGCAGCTATCCTTAAAGGATTATCTGTTGAGAAAAAAGCTTTAATCGTAACTGCAGATGCTAACGAAGCAGTAGCTTTATCTGCTCGCAACATTCCTGGAGTTACTGTAGTTGAAGCTAACGGAATCAACGTTTTAGACGTTGTCAACCATGAGAAGCTTCTGATTACAAAAGCAGCGGTTGAAAAAGTAGAGGAGGTGCTTGCATAATGAAAGATCCTCGTGATGTTCTAAAGCGCCCCGTCATTACTGAACGTTCTGCCGATTTAATGGCTGAAAAGAAATATACTTTTGAAGTTGATGTAAGAGCTAATAAAACAGAAGTGAAAGACGCGGTTGAAAGCATCTTTGGAGTGAAGGTTGACAAAGTCAACATCATGAACTACAAAGGTAAATCAAAACGTGTCGGACGCTATACTGGTATGACTAGCCGTCGCAGAAAAGCGATCGTAAAACTTACTGCAGACAGCAAAGAAATCGAAATTTTTGAAGCTTAATTATCTGTAAAAAGAAGGAGGGAAATTCAAAATGGCGATTAAAAAGTATAAACCGACCTCTAATGGACGTCGTGGCATGACAACTTCAGACTTTGCTGAAATCACGACTGACAAGCCGGAAAAATCCTTGCTTGCTCCCCTTCACAAAAAAGGCGGACGTAACAACCAAGGTAAATTGACTGTACGTCACCAAGGTGGCGGACATAAACGCCAATACCGTGTTATCGACTTCAAACGCGATAAAGATGGTATACCTGGACGCGTTGCTACAGTTGAATACGATCCAAACCGTTCAGCTAACATCGCTCTAATCAACTATGCAGACGGAGAAAAACGTTACATTCTTGCTCCAAAAGGAATTCAAGTGGGTACTGAAATCATGTCAGGTCCAGAAGCTGACATCAAAGTAGGTAATGCACTTCCACTTATCAACATCCCTGTTGGTACAGTTGTGCATAACATTGAATTAAAACCTGGCAAAGGCGGACAGCTTGTACGTTCAGCTGGTACATCTGCTCAGGTTCTTGGTAAAGAAGGTAAATACGTTCTTGTACGTCTTAACTCTGGAGAAGTTCGCATGATTCTTTCTGCTTGCCGTGCTTCTATCGGTCAAGTAGGTAACGAACAGCACGAACTTATCAACATTGGTAAAGCTGGACGTTCTCGCTGGAAAGGCATCCGTCCAACAGTTCGTGGTTCTGTAATGAACCCTAACGATCACCCACACGGTGGTGGTGAAGGACGTGCGCCAATCGGACGTAAATCACCAATGTCTCCATGGGGCAAACCAACTCTTGGATTCAAGACACGTAAGAAAAAGAACAAATCTGATAAATTTATCGTACGTCGTCGCAAAAATAAATAACGGGGTTGTCTACGGTTCACTTCGGACCGTAGTGCAATCACGAAGGGAGGTTCCAAAATGGCTCGCAGCTTAAAAAAAGGACCATTTGTCGATGGACACTTGATGACAAAAATCGAGAAATTAAATGAAACAGACAAGAAACAAGTCGTAAAAACTTGGTCTCGTCGTTCTACTATTTTCCCACAGTTTATTGGTCACACAATCGCAGTCTATGACGGACGTAAACACGTGCCTGTATTCATCTCTGAAGATATGGTAGGGCATAAGTTGGGTGAATTCGCTCCAACTCGTACGTACAAAGGCCATGCTAGTGATGACAAAAAAACAAGACGCTAAGAGAGGAGGCTTTTAAATGCAAGCTAAAGCTGTTGCAAGAACAGTCCGTATTGCTCCTCGTAAAGCACGTCTAGTAATGGACCTGATTCGAGGCAAGCAAGTAGGTGAAGCAGTGTCAATCTTGAACCTAACACCGAGAGCTGCTTCTCCAATTATCGAGAAAGTATTAAAATCCGCTATTGCAAATGCTGAGCATAACTATGAAATGGACGCTAATAACCTGGTTATTTCTCAAGCATTCGTTGACGAAGGCCCTACGTTAAAAAGATTCCGCCCACGTGCTATGGGACGTGCGAGCCAAATCAACAAACGTACGAGCCACATTACAATCGTTGTATCAGAAAAGAAGGAGGGATAAGTAGTGGGTCAAAAGGTAAATCCAGTCGGTCTTCGTATCGGAGTCATTCGTGATTGGGAATCTAAGTGGTACGCTGGTAAAGATTACGCTGACTTCCTGCACGAAGATTTAAGAATTCGTGAATACATTAGCAAACGACTTTCTGACGCTTCTGTTTCTAAAGTTGAAATCGAGCGCGCAGCAAATCGTGTTAACATTACGATCCACACAGCTAAGCCTGGTATGGTTATCGGTAAAGGCGGTTCTGAAGTTGAAGCACTTCGTAAAGCCCTTAACAGCCTTACTGGCAAGCGTGTACACATTAACATTCTTGAAATCAAAAGAGCAGATCTTGATGCACAGCTAGTTGCTGACAACATCGCTCGTCAATTAGAAAACCGTGTTTCTTTCCGCCGTGCGCAGAAACAACAAATCCAACGCACAATGCGTGCTGGAGCACAAGGTGTGAAAACAATGGTTTCTGGTCGTCTTGGCGGTGCAGATATCGCTCGTTCTGAATACTACAGTGAAGGAACTGTTCCATTGCACACATTACGTGCGGACATTGACTATGCAACATCTGAAGCTGACACTACTTACGGTAAGCTTGGTGTAAAAGTCTGGATCTATCGTGGAGAGGTTCTTCCTACTAAGAAGAAAACTGAGGAAGGAGGAAAATAATATGTTATTACCTAAACGCGTTAAATATCGCAGAGAGCATCGCGGAAAAATGCGTGGCCGTGCGAAAGGCGGTACTGAAGTACATTTCGGTGAGTTCGGTATCCAAGCTCTAGAAGCTTCTTGGATCACTAACCGTCAAATCGAAGCTGCCCGTATTGCGATGACTCGTTACATGAAACGTGGCGGTAAAGTTTGGATCAAAATTTTCCCTTCTAAACCTTACACTGCTAAACCACTTGAGGTACGTATGGGATCCGGTAAAGGGGCTCCTGAAGGTTGGGTAGCTGTTGTAAAACCGGGCAAAGTTTTATTTGAGATTTCTGGTGTGTCTGAAGAGGTTGCTCGTGAAGCACTTCGTCTTGCATCTCACAAATTGCCAATTAAAACGAAGTTCGTAAAACGTGAAGAAATTGGTGGTGAATCAAATGAAAGCTAATGAAATTCGTGACCTTACCACTGCTGAAATTGAACAAAAAGTAAAGTCTCTTAAAGAAGAACTTTTCAATCTTCGCTTTCAATTAGCGACAGGACAACTTGAAAATACTGCTCGCATTCGTGAAGTGCGCAAAGCTATCGCGCGCATGAAAACTGTGATTCGTGAAAGAGAAATTGCTGCTAATAAATAATCACTGAGGGGAGGTCGTGAGCATGAGCGAACGTAACCAACGCAAAGTTTACCAAGGCCGTGTTGTTTCTGACAAAATGGATAAAACCATCACTGTTGTTGTTGAAACATACAAGAAACATTCACTTTACGGTAAACGCGTAAAATACTCAAAGAAATTCAAAGCACATGATGAAAATAATCAAGCGAAAATCGGTGACATCGTAAAGATCATGGAAACTCGTCCATTGTCTGCAACTAAGCGTTTCCGTCTAGTTGAAGTTGTCGAAGAAGCTGTTATTATCTAATAAAGTTCGGAATTCTTTTTCCGAAGGGAGGTAACAAATAATGATTCAACAAGAGACTCGTTTAAAAGTAGCTGACAACTCTGGCGCACGTGAAGTACTTACTATTAAAGTTCTTGGTGGTTCTGGTCGTAAAACAGCTAACATTGGTGATGTAATTGTTTGCACGGTTAAACAAGCAACACCAGGAGGCGTTGTCAAAAAAGGTGAAGTCGTAAAAGCTGTTATCGTTCGCACTAAAAGCGGAGCGCGCAGAAGTGACGGTTCATACATCAGCTTCGATGAGAATGCATGTGTTATCATCCGTGACGACAAGAGCCCGCGTGGAACTCGTATCTTCGGACCAGTTGCTCGTGAATTGCGTGAAAACAACTTTATGAAAATTGTTTCTCTAGCTCCAGAAGTTATCTAATGAAATAAATGCCTTATTCAAGGAGGTGCGATCAGGATGCATGTAAAAAAAGGCGATAAAGTTATGGTTATCTCTGGTAAAGATAAAGGCAAACAAGGAACAATCCTTGCTGCTTTCCCTAAAAAGGACCGCGTTTTAGTTGAAGGTGTTAACATGGTAAAGAAACACTCTAAACCAACTCAAGCTAACCCTCAAGGCGGTATTTCTAATCAAGAGGCGCCAATTCATGTATCAAACGTTATGCCGCTCGATCCTAAAACAGGTGAAGTGACTCGCGTAGGATACAAAGTGGAAGATGGCAAAAAAGTTCGTGTAGCAAAAAAATCTGGGCAAGTTCTAGATAAATAGTATTAAAGGAAGGGAGGTCTATCTCATGAACCGCCTTAAAGAAAAGTACAATAAAGAAATTGCACCTGCTTTAATGACTAAGTTCAACTATGACTCAGTTATGCAAGTGCCTAAAATTGAAAAAATCGTAATCAACATGGGTGTTGGTGACGCTGTTCAAAACGCAAAAGCAATCGACAGTGCTGTTGAAGAATTAACGTTTATCGCAGGTCAAAAACCTGTCGTTACTCGTGCGAAGAAATCAATTGCTGGATTCCGTCTTCGTGAAGGAATGCCTATCGGTGCGAAAGTAACTCTTCGCGGAGAGCGCATGTATGATTTCCTTGATAAACTTATTTCTGTATCTTTACCGCGTGTACGTGACTTCCGCGGGGTTTCTAAAAAATCTTTCGACGGTCGCGGTAACTACACACTTGGTATCAAAGAACAGTTAATCTTCCCTGAAATTGACTACGATAAAGTAACAAAGGTTCGCGGAATGGACATCGTTATTGTAACGACTGCTAATTCTGATGAAGAGGCTCGTGAGCTATTAACTCAAGTAGGTATGCCGTTCCAGAAATAATCAATGAAAGGGAGGCGAAATCGTGGCTAAGAAGTCAATGATTGCGAAACAACAACGTACACCAAAGTTTAAAGTACAAGAGTACACTCGCTGTGAACGCTGCGGACGTCCGCATTCAGTCATTCGTAAATTTAAACTTTGCCGTATTTGTTTCCGTGAGCTTGCATATAAAGGACAAATTCCTGGCGTGAAAAAAGCCAGCTGGTAATCCCCAAGAAAGGGAAGGAGGTAATTATTAATGGTTATGACAGATCCAATTGCAGATATGCTGACTCGTATTCGTAATGCAAACATGGTACGTCATGAGAAGCTTGAAATTCCTGCTTCTAAATTGAAAAGAGAAATTGCTGAAATTTTAAAGCGTGAAGGTTTCATTCGTGACGTTGAGTTCGTAGAAGACAGTAAACAAGGTATCATCCGCGTTTTCTTGAAATACGGACAAAATAACGAGCGCGTAATCACTGGTCTTAAAAGAATCAGCAAACCTGGTTTGCGTGTTTATGCTAAATCTAATGAAGTACCGCGTGTACTTAACGGTCTAGGAATCGCAATTCTTTCTACATCACATGGCGTTTTAACGGACAAAGAAGCCCGTGCAAAACAAGCTGGTGGAGAAGTATTAGCATACGTTTGGTAAAAAGTTTAACATGAATGGAGGTGTTTGGTATGTCTCGTGTAGGTAAGAAGCTACTTGAGATTCCTTCTGATGTTACAGTAACGTTAAACGATAACAATACTGTAGCTGTGAAAGGACCAAAAGGAGAATTAACTCGTACGTTTCACCCTGATATGGAGATTAAAATAGAGGACAATGTGCTTACAGTCGCTCGTCCTTCTGATCAAAAAGAGCACCGTGCCCTGCATGGTACGACTCGCAGTCTGCTTGGCAACATGGTGGAAGGCGTATCTAAAGGATTTGAAAGAGGTTTGGAATTAGTCGGTGTCGGTTACCGTGCGTCTAAATCCGGAAATAAACTTGTTTTAAACGTTGGATACTCTCACCCTGTTGAGATCGTCCCTGAAGAAGGCATCGATATCGAAGTTCCTTCTCAAACTAAAGTAGTCGTTAAAGGTACAGACAAAGAACGTGTAGGAGCTATTGCTGCTAACATTCGCGCTGTCCGTTCTCCAGAGCCTTACAAAGGTAAAGGAATCCGCTACGAAGGTGAAGTTGTTCGCCGTAAAGAAGGTAAATCTGCTAAGTAAGATCGCTTAAAGTGAAGAAAGGAGTGACCTAGATGATTACGAAAACTAGCAAAAATGCTGCTCGTCTTAAAAGACACGCTCGTGTTCGCGCTAAACTTTCTGGTACTGCTGAAAGACCGCGTCTTAACGTTTTCCGTTCAAACAAGCACATTTACGCTCAAATCATCGATGATGTAAATGGTGTAACACTTGCTAGTGCATCTACTCTCGATAAAGACTTGAACGTTGAAAGCACTGGAGATACTTCAGCTGCTGCTAAAGTTGGAGAATTAGTTGCAAAACGCGCTGCTGAAAAAGGCGTTTCTGACGTAGTATTTGACCGTGGCGGATACTTATACCATGGACGTGTAAAAGCTTTGGCTGATGCCGCTCGTGAAGCTGGACTTAAATTTTAATAAAAGAAGGAGGGACACATGATTATGCGTCGTATTGACCCAAGCAAATTAGAGTTAGAAGAACGCTTAGTTACGGTTAACCGCGTAGCGAAAGTTGTTAAAGGTGGTCGTCGTTTCCGCTTCGCAGCTCTAGTCGTTGTCGGTGACAAAAACGGACACGTAGGATTCGGTACTGGTAAAGCACAAGAAGTACCAGAAGCGATCCGCAAAGCTGTTGAAGATGCGAAAAAGAATTTAATTGAAGTACCAATGGTTGGAACTACAATTCCACATGAAATCATCGGACGTTTCGGTGCAGGTAACATCTTGTTAAAACCTGCTTCTGAAGGTACTGGAGTTATCGCTGGAGGCCCTGTACGTGCGGTACTTGAGCTTGCTGGTGTAGCTGACATCCTTTCTAAGTCTTTAGGTTCTAACACACCGATCAACATGATTCGTGCAACACTTCAAGGCTTAAGTGAACTTAAGCGTGCTGAAGAGGTTGCGAAGCTTCGTGGAAAATCTGTAGAAGAACTGTTAGGATAAGGAGGGAATATTAATGGCTAAATTAGAAATTACCCTCAAACGAAGTGTAATCGGTCGCCCGGAAGATCAACGCGTTACTGTGAGAACACTTGGTTTAAAGAAAACAAACCAAACTGTTGTTCATGAAGACAACGCTGCGATTCGTGGTATGATTAATAAAGTATCTCATTTAGTTTCTGTTAAAGAACAATAAAAATAATTGATCGGATAAGGAGGTGTCCTAATGAAACTTCATGAATTAAAACCTTCAGAAGGTTCACGCAAAACGCGTAATCGCGTAGGTCGTGGTATTGGTTCTGGCAACGGTAAAACAGCTGGTAAAGGTCACAAAGGTCAAAACGCTCGTTCTGGCGGCGGTGTACGCCCAGGGTTCGAGGGGGGACAAATGCCTTTATTCCAACGTCTTCCTAAACGCGGTTTTACTAACATTAACCGTAAGGAATACGCTGTAGTCAACCTAGACAAATTGAACGGTTTTGCAGAAGGAACGGAAGTCACTCCTGAACTTCTTCTTGAGACTGGTGTTATAAGCAAACTTAATGCAGGAGTAAAGATTCTTGGCAACGGTAAATTAGAGAAAAAATTAACTGTAAAAGCCAATAAATTCTCTGCTTCTGCGAAAGAAGCTGTTGAAGCTGCTGGCGGTACAGCTGAGGTGATCTAACTTGTTTAAAACAATCTCCAACTTTATGCGTGTGAGTGATATCCGGAATAAAATCATATTCACTTTACTCATGCTTATCGTCTTTCGCATAGGTGCGTTTATTCCTGTGCCGTATGTTAACGCTGATGTGTTACAGGCACAGTCTCAAATGGGAGTATTTGATCTTCTTAATACATTTGGCGGCGGTGCGCTTTACCAATTCTCTATTTTCGCAATGGGGATTACTCCTTATATCACAGCTTCAATCATCATCCAGCTGCTTCAGATGGATGTTGTGCCGAAGTTTACTGAGTGGTCTAAGCAGGGTGAAGTCGGCCGCCGTAAATTGGCTCAGTTCACAAGATACTTTACGATTGTCCTTGGATTTATCCAAGCGTTGGGTATGTCATACGGATTTAACAATTTGGCTAACGGATTGCTGATTGAAAAATCCGGCGTATCCACATATCTGATCATCGCTTTAGTACTCACTGGCGGAACTGCCTTTTTAATGTGGCTTGGAGAACAAATCACATCTCATGGAGTAGGCAACGGAATATCGATCATTATCTTCGCGGGGATTGTGTCTAGTATTCCGAAAACGGTTGGACAAATATATGAGACTCAATTTGTCGGCAGCAACGATCAGCTGTTTATTCATATTGTGAAAGTCGCTCTTCTTGTGATTGCAATTTTAGCAGTTATTGTTGGAGTTATTTTCATTCAGCAAGCTGTACGGAAAATTGCGATTCAATATGCTAAAGGCACAGGTCGTTCACCTGCTGGCGGAGGTCAGTCTACTCACCTTCCATTGAAAGTGAATCCTGCCGGTGTTATTCCAGTAATCTTTGCGGTTGCGTTTTTAATAACACCGCGTACGATCGCGTCATTCTTTGGAACAAACGATGTGACAAAGTGGATTCAAGCCAACTTTGATAATACACATCCGGTGGGGATGACTATATATGTTGCGTTAATTATTGCCTTTACGTACTTTTATGCTTTTGTCCAGGTTAATCCTGAACAAATGGCTGATAACCTTAAAAAACAGGGTGGCTATATCCCGGGGGTTCGTCCAGGGAAAATGACTCAAGATAGAATTACGAGCATTTTGTATCGACTTACGTTTGTGGGTGCTGTATTCTTAGCCGTGATTTCCATTCTTCCTATCTTTTTCATTCAATTCGCTGGATTGCCTCAAAGTGCACAAATTGGCGGAACATCTTTGTTAATTGTTGTCGGGGTAGCCTTGGAGACAATGAAACAACTAGAAAGCCAGTTGGTGAAACGAAACTACCGTGGATTTATGAAAAACTAGAGGAAATGGATTTATCCATTCCCTCTTAATTAAGAGAGGACGGGGGAAATCCGAATGAACTTAGTCTTAATGGGGCTTCCTGGTGCCGGTAAAGGCACACAGGGCGAACGAATTGTTGAGGATTATGGAATACCTCACATCTCAACAGGAGATATGTTCCGTGCTGCTATGAAAGAGGAAACATCACTCGGACTCGAAGCAAAATCTTATATTGATAAGGGTGAGCTCGTACCTGATGAAGTCACAATTGGAATTGTCAAAGAAAGACTTGGCAAAGATGATTGTGAAAGAGGTTTTCTTCTGGACGGATTTCCGCGAACAGTCGCTCAAGCCGAAGCTCTTGAAGAAATTCTTGAAGAATACGGCAAGCCGATTGATTATGTCATTAACATTAAAGTTGATAAAGATTCTTTAATGGAACGTCTGACTGGACGCAGAATTTGCAGTGTTTGCGGCACAACCTATCATTTAGTCTTTAATCCGCCGAAAACGCCGGGTGTTTGTGATAAAGACGGAGGCGAACTCTATCAACGGGCAGATGATAATGAGGAAACAGTCTCTAAACGGCTTGAGGTAAACATGAAGCAGACTCAGCCTTTACTCGATTTCTATTCTGAGAAAGGTTATCTTGTAAACGTGAATGGCCAGCAGGACATTCAAGATGTTTATGCAGATGTGAAGGATCTTCTTGGAGGATTAAAAAAATGATTATCTGTAAAACCCCACGTGAACTTGGTATCATGCGGGAAGCAGGGCGAATCGTGGCTTTGACTCACGAAGAGTTAAAAAAGCACATTAAACCAGGAATCTCGACAAAAGAATTGGATCAAATTGCCGAACGTTTTATTAAGAAGCAGGGTGCAATCCCATCTTTTAAGGGGTATAATGGGTTTCGCGGGAGCATTTGCGTATCAGTGAATGAAGAACTCGTTCACGGCATTCCTGGCAGCAGGGTGCTGCGTGACGGTGACATCATCAGTATTGATATCGGTGCTAAATTAAATGGTTATCATGGTGACTCTGCATGGACATATCCGGTAGGAAACATCAGTGATGATGATAAAAAACTTCTGGAAGTGACAGAGGAATCTTTATATAAAGGCTTGCAGGAAGCAAAACCAGGTGAACGTTTGTCGAATATTTCCCACGCAATACAAACGTATGTCGAAAATGAGCAGTTTTCAGTTGTTAGGGAGTATGTCGGACATGGTGTTGGTCAAGACTTGCATGAGGACCCGCAAATTCCTCATTACGGTCCGCCGAACAAAGGACCACGACTCAAACCTGGCATGGTTCTCGCTATTGAACCTATGGTGAACGCTGGCAGCCGCTATGTGAAAACTTTGGCTGATAACTGGACGGTTGTAACGGTAGATGGGAAAAAGTGTGCTCATTTTGAACATACAATTGCGATTACGGAAACGGGTTTTGATATACTGACAAAAGTCTAGATGATGACTTAATTCCGAAGGCAGATGTAATTCCGGCTTGATAGGGCAGAAGGTTCGGTTTAACATTGGCAGGAGCGAATTCATCTTGCCGTTGTCGGTGGTATTGTAATCATCATGTACTAATAGCAGACGGAGAAAAGCGTACATTTCATTCTCCTAAGAAATAGAATATCAATCATTTAACCCTTTATGATTGCGTATCTCCGGAAGTTCAGAACAGTATAAACGAAACAGGGCGTGTGACAAACGGAAAACTGAGATTTTCTCTTTTGAAATTTGTCAGAAAGCAAGTTACTGATTTGAAGAAGGGAGAACACTTGAATGGCGAAAGACGATGTAATTGAAGTGGAAGGTACGATAGTCGAAACATTGCCAAACGCGATGTTCAAAGTTGAACTCGAAAATGGACACACTGTTTTGGCTCACGTATCTGGTAAAATCCGCATGCACTTCATTCGCATTTTACCTGGAGACAAAGTTACGGTAGAATTATCTCCATATGACTTAACTCGTGGCAGGATTACGTACCGTTACAAATAAAGCACTCCGGAAACTGAAGGAGGTTGGAAACACATGAAAGTGAGACCATCAGTTAAACCAATCTGTGAAAAATGCAAAGTTATTCGCAGAAAAGGAAAAGTAATGGTGATCTGTGAAAATCCAAAGCATAAACAAAAACAAGGATAATTTATAAGGAGGTGCCCAGAGAATGGCTCGTATTGCTGGTGTAGATATCCCACGTGACAAACGTGTTGTTATTTCTTTAACATATGTCTTCGGAATTGGCCGCACAACGGCTCAGCAAGTCTTGAAAGAGGCTGGTGTTTCAGAAGATACTCGTGTGCGTGATCTTACTGAAGAAGAACTTGGTAAAATCCGTGATGTTATTGACAAACTGAAAGTAGAAGGTGACCTTCGCCGTGAAGTTTCTCTTAACATTAAGCGTCTGATCGAAATCGGAAGCTACCGCGGAATCCGTCATCGCAGAGGTTTGCCTGTTCGCGGACAAAACTCTAAAAACAATGCGCGTACTCGTAAAGGTCCGCGTCGTACTGTAGCTAACAAGAAAAAATAAGTAAGGGAGGTACCTAAACAATGGCTGCTGCTCGTAAATCTAACACGCGTAAACGTCGCGTGAAAAAGAATATTGAGTCTGGAATTGCTCATATTCGTTCAACTTTCAATAACACGATCGTTACGATCACTGACACTCATGGTAATGCTCTTTCTTGGTCTAGTGCCGGAGCTCTAGGATTCAGAGGTTCTCGTAAATCTACTCCTTTTGCTGCACAAATGGCTGCAGAAACAGCTGCTAAAGGTTCAATCGAACATGGACTTAAAACTCTTGAGGTTACTGTAAAAGGCCCTGGTTCAGGTCGTGAAGCTGCTATCCGTGCGCTTCAAGCTGCTGGATTAGAAGTCACTGCTATCAGAGACGTAACTCCTGTTCCTCATAACGGATGCCGTCCACCAAAACGTCGCCGCGTGTAATTTGTTTGTATAGATTTTGTGTCCCTGTCAATAATGGGTTATGATACAGTTATTTATTAAACGAATGCACCGACTCGTTGCCTGAGCACATACGGGACTAAACAATGGGGAATTTCGGATGGAATCTCATATGATTCTATTCGAGGTTTCGACGTTTTGAAGGAGGGTTTTAAGTAATGATCGAGATTGAAAAACCAAAAATCGAAACGGTTGAAATCAGCGACGATGCCAAATTTGGTAAGTTTGTCGTAGAGCCACTTGAGCGTGGATATGGTACAACTCTGGGTAACTCCTTACGTCGTATCCTCTTATCCTCACTCCCTGGTGCCGCTGTAACATCAATCCAGATAGATGGTGTACTGCACGAATTCTCGACAATTGAAGGCGTTGTGGAAGATGTTACAACGATTATCTTAAACATTAAAAAGCTTGCATTGAAAATCTACTCTGATGAAGAGAAGACGCTAGAAATTGATGTACAGGGTAATGGAACTGTAACAGCAGCTGATATTACACACGATAGTGATGTAGAGATCTTAAATCCTGATCTTCATATCGCGACTCTTGGTGAGAATGCGAGTTTCCGAGTTCGCCTTACTGCTCAAAGAGGACGTGGGTATACGCCTGCTGACGCAAACAAAAGAGACGATCAGCCTATCGGCGTGATTCCGATCGATTCAATCTATACGCCAGTTTCTCGTGTATCTTATCAAGTAGAGAACACTCGTGTAGGCCAGGTTGCAAACTATGACAAACTTACACTTGATGTTTGGACTGATGGAAGCACTGGACCTAAAGAAGCGATTGCGCTTGGTTCAAAGATTTTAACTGAACACCTTAATATATTCGTTGGTTTAACTGACGAAGCTCAGCATGCTGAAATCATGGTTGAAAAAGAAGAAGATCAAAAAGAGAAAGTTCTTGAAATGACGATTGAAGAATTGGATCTTTCTGTTCGTTCTTACAACTGCTTAAAGCGTGCGGGTATCAACACGGTTCAAGAGCTTGCGAACAAGACGGAAGAAGATATGATGAAAGTTCGTAATCTAGGACGTAAATCACTTGAAGAAGTGAAAGCGAAACTAGAAGAACTTGGACTCGGACTTCGCAAAGACGATTGACTAGTTTCCCTTGTGAACTAGGATTTTCGTGTGTTTATAATTCAGAAAAAGCATTCCAATAAAGGAGGGGACATCACATGTCATACAGAAAACTAGGACGTACGAGTGCACAGCGTAAGGCTATGCTTCGTGATCTTACAACTGATTTGATCATCAACGAAAGAATCGAAACAACTGAAACACGTGCGAAAGAACTTCGCTCTGTAGTTGAAAAAATGATCACGCTTGGCAAACGCGGTGATCTTCACGCTCGCCGTCAAGCTGCTGCATACATCCGCAACGAGGTTGCTAACGAAGAAAATAACCAAGATGCACTTCAAAAATTATTCTCTGACATTGCAACTCGTTACGAGGAGCGCCAAGGTGGATACACACGTATTATGAAGCTTGGTCCTCGCCGTGGTGACGGAGCACCAATGGCAATTATCGAATTGGTTTAATCACATATTTTTGTGTATCTAAAGAAGGGCGGGACAGTTTCTAACTGGATCTATGCCCTTTTTTTAGATACTGCAACTTTTTCAATAGAGAGACAAGCAGAGTATGAGCTGAGAGGAGGCCGGTTGTCCGTGAATCAAAATCAGTTGATATCGGTAGAGGATATCGTTTTTCGATATCGGAAAGACGCAGAAAGACGAGCACTAGATAGCGTCTCCCTGCAGGTGTATGAGGGTGAATGGCTTGCAATTGTGGGTCATAACGGTTCAGGGAAATCAACACTGGCCCGGGCATTGAATGGTTTAATCCTTCCTGAATCAGGCGACATAAAGGTTGCTGGTATTCAACTGACAGAGGAGTCAGTGTGGGAAGTGCGTAAGAAGATTGGAATGGTCTTTCAAAATCCGGATAACCAATTTGTCGGAACGACAGTTCGCGATGATGTGGCTTTTGGTTTAGAAAACAATGGTGTACCGCGGGAAGAAATGATTGAGAGAGTAGATTGGGCTGTCAAACAGGTCAACATGCAGGATTTTCTTGATCAAGAGCCGCACCATCTCTCCGGAGGCCAAAAGCAGAGAGTTGCGATAGCAGGGATTATTGCCGCACGTCCTGATATTATTATCTTAGATGAAGCAACATCCATGCTTGACCCGATCGGGCGAGAAGAAGTGCTTGAAACGGTAAGACATTTAAAAGAGCAAGGCATGGCAACTGTCATCTCGATTACACATGATCTGAATGAGGCAGCAAAAGCTGACAGAATCATTGTCATGAATGGCGGTAAGAAATATGCCGAGGGTACGCCTGAAGAAATTTTCAAATTGAATAAGGAACTTGTTCGAATCGGGCTTGATTTACCCTTCTCATTCCAGCTCAGCCAGCTCTTAAGAGAAAATGGACTGGCTTTGGAAGAAAATCATTTGACTCAGGAAGGGCTGGTGAACGAGCTATGGACATTACAATCAAAGATGTAGAGCATCGCTATCAGATAAAGACGCCGTTTGAGCGCCTTGCCCTGTATGATATCAATGCATCGATTAAGGAAGGCAGTTATGTGGCCGTAATAGGGCATACAGGCTCCGGTAAATCCACTCTTCTTCAGCACCTGAATGGTCTCCTGAAGCCTACAAAGGGGCATATTTCATTAGGCAATACCGTTATACAGGCAGGAAAAAAGAATAAAGAGCTTAAATCCCTCCGAAAAAAAGTCGGAATCGTTTTCCAATTCCCCGAACATCAATTATTCGAAGAAACAGTTCTCAAAGATATTTCATTTGGACCGATGAACTTTGGTGTGAAAAAGGAAGACGCTGAACAAAAAGCGAGAGAGATGCTGAAGCTTGTAGGTTTATCTGAAGAGCTTCTGGATAGATCACCTTTTGAATTAAGCGGAGGACAAATGCGCAGGGTTGCAATTGCCGGGGTGCTTGCAATGGATCCTGAAGTGCTTGTTCTCGATGAGCCGACAGCAGGGCTGGATCCAAGAGGGCGAAAAGAGATCATGGACATGTTTTATGAGCTCCACCAACGGGGAAACCTGACGACAATTCTTGTCACCCACAGCATGGAAGATGCGGCTGCCTATGCTGATGAAATGATCGTGATGCATAAAGGAACTATCCAGGCATCAGGCAGTCCGCGAGACCTGTTCTCAAAAGGGGAAGAAATGGCCGGCTGGGGGCTGGATCTTCCGGAAACGATTAAATTCCAAAGACAGCTGGAAGCCGCACTTGGTGTCAAATTTAAAGAACCTCTGCTTACAATAGAAGATGCCGCTGCTGAAATCCGTGCTCTTTTTCAGGGGGGAAAAACCTTATGATGGACAGCATGATTATCGGCAAGTATGTGCCGGGTTCTTCACTTGTGCACCGGCTTGACCCAAGAACAAAATTGGTTACGATCTTTTTGTTTGTCTGTATCGTTTTCTTGGCCAATAATGTGCAGACATATGCGCTGCTTGGTTTATTTACAGCAGGCGTTGTTTCCTTAACTAGAGTTCCTTTTTCCTTTTTGATGAAAGGGCTAAAGCCGATCATCTGGATTGTTCTTTTTACGTTCCTGCTTCATATTATCATGACACATGAAGGACCGGTCATTTTTGAACTTGGCTTTTTCAAGATCTATGAGGGCGGTTTGGTACAAGGGATTTTTATTTCCCTTAGGTTCGTCTATCTGATTTTAATGACAACTCTATTAACGCTGACAACAACACCTATTGAGATTACCGATGGGATGGAACAGCTGCTCAACCCATTTAAAAAATTGAAGCTTCCTGTTCATGAGCTGGCTCTTATGATGTCGATCTCTTTACGGTTTATCCCAACCTTGATGGAGGAGACTGATAAGATTATGAAGGCTCAGATGGCGAGAGGCGTTGATTTTACAAGCGGACCGCTTAAAGACAGAGTGAAGGCAATTGTGCCGCTGCTAGTCCCACTCTTTGTCAGCGCGTTTAAGCGTGCTGAAGAGCTTGCGGTTGCAATGGAAGCAAGAGGCTATCAAGGCGGAGAGGGACGCACTAAATACAGAAAGCTTGTATGGACGGCAAAGGATACTTCTGTCATCGTCAGCTTGTTCATATTGGCTGCTCTGTTATTTTTCTTAAGGGCTTAGAGGTGCTTTATGAGACTGAAATGCACGATTTCTTATGACGGACATTTGTTTAAAGGATATCAAGTACAGCCGGGTAAAAGAACGGTTCAGGATGAGCTCGAGAAGGCGCTGGCTGTCCTGCATAAGTCAAAAGACAGAATTCCGGTCGTTTCCTCTGGAAGGACGGACAGCGGGGTTCATGCAGCCGGACAGGTGATTCATTTTGATACACCGCTCTCTATTCCGGCTGAGAGATGGCCATATGCTTTAAATGCACTGCTTCCGGACGATATTGCAGTCAAAATGGCAGAAATTGCGGATGATGGGTTCCATGCACGATTTAGCGCAGTTAAAAAGGAATATCGCTACTTTGTATACACGGAGAAACACCCGGACGTATTTAAACGGCATTACGCTTACCATTTTTCATATCGCCTCAATGTGCAGAACATGAGAGAAGCGGCAAAGCATCTTTTAGGAACACATGATTTTACAAGCTTTTGTGCGGCTAAAACGGAAGTGCAGGACAAAGTGAGAACGATTTACGAACTCGAGTGGACTGAGACTGATGGCGGCCTGCAAATGCGGATCACAGGCAGCGGCTTCCTATATAATATGGTCAGAATTATTGCGGGTACTTTGCTGGATGCAGGTATTGGAAAAATTTCTCCCGATGATGTGAAATCCATGCTGGAAGCGAAGAACCGCGAAGCAGCAGGGCGCACAGCACCGGGACACGGACTGTACTTATGGAACGTTTACTATGACAACTAAACCAGGTGTATAATATTTTCTTGACAGAGTCTGCATAAAGTTATAAGATATCATATGGTATGTATTTCAACCCCACGATAAGCCCCGGAACTTATTGTGTTGTGAAATAGAACGTAATCGAAGTTTATTGAAAATGACAGATCATTTAGGAGGGAAATTCAATGCGTACAACACCTATGGCTAACGCAAGTACTATTGAACGCAAGTGGTTAGTTGTTGATGCTGCTGGCAAGACTTTAGGCCGTCTTTCTTCAGAAGTTGCAGCTATCCTTCGCGGAAAACACAAACCAACTTACACACCACACGTTGATACAGGAGATCATGTGATCATCATCAACGCTGAGAAAATCGAGTTAACTGGTAAAAAGTTAACTGACAAAATCTACTACCGTCACACTCAACATCCAGGCGGATTAAAATCAAGAACTGCTCTTGAAATGCGTACAAACTACCCTGAGAAAATGCTTGAGCTTGCTATCAAAGGCATGCTTCCAAAAGGTTCTCTAGGTCGTCAAATGTTCAAAAAATTGAACGTATACCGTGGTTCTGAGCATCCACATGAAGCACAAAAACCTGAAGTTTACGAACTTCGCGGTTAATTAAAAAGGAGGTTACCAATTTGGCACAGGTTCAATATTACGGTACTGGCCGTCGTAAAAGTTCTGTAGCGCGTGTGCGCTTAGTTCCAGGAGAAGGTCGTATCGTCGTTAATAATCGTGAAATCAGCGAGCACATCCCATCTCCAGCTCTAATCGAAGATATCAAACAACCATTAACTTTGACTGAAACAGCTGGCACTTATGATGTTTTAGTAAACGTACATGGAGGCGGCTTATCTGGTCAAGCTGGAGCAATCCGTCATGGTATCGCTCGTGCTTTGCTTGAAGCAGATCCAGAATACCGTGCAACACTTAAGCGTGCAGGTCTTCTGACTCGTGACGCTCGTATGAAAGAACGTAAAAAATACGGTCTTAAAGGCGCTCGTCGTGCACCTCAGTTCTCAAAACGTTAATTTTACGTTTCAAAGCTCTCAACCATGGGTTGGGGGCTTTTTTTATTTTCTTTTAAGAATTAAAGCAGAAGCGATTAAACAGGCATCCGTTTTTTGTTTTATAAAACGACCGTCTTTAAAAGCTGGTCTTTCCCACAAGGTTCCGAATAGCTTAAGCTTTTCACGGCTACCAGCCCAAAATGTGTCACCTTTCAAGTGCTTCAATGATCTATGTTGAGCCCCTGTAAACGAACAATGAATTCAAACCCTATGGTTGGTGTATCAACATCTTGATAAATAGTGCGCCTCTGCGTGCTGCATTCAAACGTCCTTTGCAAATGGCATACGCATTTATCGCTAAAATGGTTTGTTATCACAAATTGAAGGATTTTCAACTCGTTTTTGGAAACACGGAACCGTTCAAATACCAATTCGCATCGCAGAAAGAAACGTCTAGTGCTGGAGTGAGTCTTACATCAGTGTTCAAATGCCTTAGGGCAATGAAAAGCGTAAGGCCGGCATCAAGTGCTTTTCCATTAATTTGATTTGAAAAAGTGATATTATAATCATTAGCAATAAAATCACATATCTCCTTTGTTAATTTATTGCGGTTTTATGAATTTTTTTCTGAAAATGCAAAGGGAAAGCGGTATCAATCTAGAAATATTTGTTATACTCTAAACACTAAAGTAAGGAGAACGATTCATGAATGCGTTAGTAGATCATAATAGCAAAGCCTGGGATCAAAAAGTAGAGACAGGCAATGAATGGACTGTTGCTGTAGAGCGGCATGTCATTGAACAAGCGAAAAAAGGGAATTGGGATATAAGGTTAACCCCTATGAAAAATGTGCCAAAGGATTGGTTTCCTCCTGTAAAAGGCCTGAAGGTGCTTTGTTTGGCTTCAGGAGGCGGACAGCAGGCCCCGGTTTTAGCGGCAGCCGGAGCGGAAGTCACCGTCTTAGATAACTCAGAACAGCAGCTGGGACAGGACAGAATGGTTGCTGATCGCGACGGCTTGACCATACGCACCGTGAAAGGAAGTATGAATGATCTTAGTCAATTTGAAGATGAATCATTTGATTTCATCGTACATCCGGTTTCCAATGTTTTTGTTGAAGATATCCTTCCGGTTTGGAAAGAAGCGAACCGCGTGCTGAAAAGAAATGGCGTTTTAATTTCAGGATTTGTTAATCCAGTTGTTTTTCTGTTTGACATTGAATTAGAAGAGCAGGGCGTTTTAAAAGTAAAGCACTCCATTCCATACGCCGACTCAGAAGACCTTCCAAAACATAAGGTGAAAAAGCTGATTGAAAATAATGAAGCTCTGGAATTCGGGCACTCCTTAGAAGACCAAATTAAGGGACAGCTCGATGCCGGTTTTATTGTCACTGGTTTTTACGAAGATAAAGGCGGTTTTGTATTGGATCAATACATTAATACATATTCTGCAACAAGAAGCATTAAAGTATGAAGGCAGCGACCTATTAGAGGGAGCTGCCTTTTATTGTTGTGCTGCCTCTGCTTTTGTGAACAAACATATGTTCCCTACCCCGCAGAAAGCTGCTTTTTTTACACTCATTTTAATCTGTTCAAGTTATCGACACCTTCATTTGGGCGAATTTCCAACCGAATTCGGGCATGGTTTCACCTCCCAAACCTCAAAATAACCGGTAAAAGGAGAGTGAATTTGTATGGCAGAGGTACTGTCTTTTATGGATGTGAAACGCCAAAAGGATTTTCAATTAGAAAAAAACTTGCTCAAAGAACTCTCACTTAGACAAATCATTCAGTCTGTAAAGGCATGTCTTACTCCATTATTTCCATTTTTGCAGGATGAAAGGGACGTTATTACGGAAGGCTGTATTGATTTTGCGATAGAAGCCTATTTGTTAGGCGGGCGTTTCGGGGTTTTCGGATATTATGGAGAATCTATGCAAAGTGTTAGTGCCCGCTCTGCAAGGGAAGAAGAAGAGCTTCGTATGGAGTTTTTTGAATACCTTTATCATTGGACACATGAGCAATACGCAACATTTGATAAAAACACAGTATATGAAGCAGCGCGAAAATTCATCAAAGACTGGTGGACAGAAGGGTTTGTCCAAAGAGAAAAACAATGTAAGCTTCGCATGCGTTAATCATATTTCCCGACCCTGTCCCATACTTATGTAATAACGGACAAGCGGGAGGGGAAGGGATGAGGAAAAAGCTTAAATGGCTCAGTTTTATGCTAGGCTTTATCGTATTACTGTTTCTATTCAAGTATCAATTCAGCAATAACGATTCTTGGAATCCGTGGAGTCTGCCTTTGAGCGGGAAAATTATTTATCTTGATCCAGGTCATGGCGGGCCGGATGGAGGGGCAGTGGGCGGCAAGCTGTTAGAGAAGGATATAACCCTGGAAGTGGCTTTCAGAGTCAGGGATTATCTTCAGGAACAAGGGGCCTTAGTGATTATGACTAGAGAAAGTGACACCGATCTAGCTCCTGAAGGGACAAGAGGCTATAGTAAACGAAAAGCGGAAGACTTAAGACAGCGAGTGAACTTAATTAACAATTCAGAGGCTGAGCTCTACCTTAGCATTCATCTTAATGCGATCCCGTCACAAAAATGGAGCGGAGCCCAAAGCTTTTATTACGGAAAATACGAGGAAAACGAGAAAATTGCAAAATACATTCAGGATGAGTTGAGAACAAACCTGGAGAATACAACCCGAAAAGCAAAGCGAATTCATGGTATTTACTTAATGCAAAATGTCACAAAACCAGGTGCGCTTGTGGAAGTCGGTTTTTTATCCAATCCTGGCGAAGCAAAGATGCTGGGGAAACCGAAATATCAGGACAAAGTGGCATCTTCCATATATAAAGGAATATTGAGATACTTTACAGAAAAAGGCGACCCTCCGGAGTAAAGGAGGGTTTTCTCATGGTTCTAAGCAAAAGACACCCGCTGTTTATGTATGATATAATAATGTTTGTAAACGAATACACAAAAGGGTGAGGTTCGATGATAAGAGAAGATGAAGTAAGAAAACTAGTCGGTGAAATGCGCGAACCTTTTCTTCAAAGACCTCTGGGAGAATTGGATGCCGTTAAGGAAGTAAAAATAAAGCCTGAAAAACGGCATGTCAGTGTAAAAGTGGCTCTTGCAAAAACCGGAACAGCAGAACAAATGCAGGTTCAGCAAGAAATCGTAAATGTCTTAAAAGGGGCAGGCGCTGAGACGGTAGGCCTTCGATTTGAAGAGCTGCCTGAAGAAACAGTTGCGAAATTTCGGGCGCCGTCAACAGAGAACAAAACATTGTTAAATATGGATAACCCGCCGGTTTTCCTTGCTGTAGCGAGCGGAAAAGGCGGAGTAGGCAAATCAACTGTGTCAGTGAACCTTGCTATTTCTCTGGCTCGGCTTGGGAAAAAGGTCGGTTTAATTGACGCGGATATCTACGGCTTTAGTGTGCCGGATATGATGGGCATTACAGTGCGTCCAACAATTGAAGGAGACAAACTGCTTCCTGTTGAACGCTTCGGTGTAAAGGTCATGTCGATGGGTTTCTTCGTTGAAGAAAATGCTCCTGTCGTCTGGAGAGGGCCAATGCTGGGCAAGATGCTCAACAACTTTTTCCACGAAGTAGAATGGGGAGAAGTAGACTATATCGTTCTCGATCTTCCGCCTGGAACAGGGGACGTCGCACTTGATGTACATACGATGCTTCCGAGCAGTAAAGAAATTATCGTATCAACGCCGCACCCGACTGCAGCCTTTGTTGCGGCCAGAGCGGGGTCTATGGCTATTAAAACAGATCATGAGGTCGTTGGCGTCATAGAGAACATGGCTTATTATGAAAGTGCAAAGACTGGGGAAAGAGAATATGTCTTTGGCAAAGGCGGCGGAGATAAACTTGCTGAGGAGCTTAAAGTGCCTTTGCTCGGCAGAATACCGTTAAAACAGCCTGATTGGGATAAAGACCAATTTGCTCCGTCTGTTTATGACGAAAGCCATCCAATCGGTGAAATATATCATGACATTGCAAAAAAAGTCGTTGAAAAAATGGAAGTGCAAATATAAAAAAGGCGAACCGGGATTTTTTGATCCCGGCTTCCCTTTACTCACCTTCTTTAGCGGTTTCTGCTGCTGCTTTTTTCAGTTCATCTTCGAACTGTTTTTTGTAAAGCGGACTAGAAAGTGTTTCGGTAATTACTTGTTCTAAATAACTGCGGAATTCTTGGCTTTTTGCCAGTTCGCTGTATTTTTTATTCATTCCCGGGTCCTGCATAACACTCATCAGCATTTTCTGGTAATCCGGATCCTTCATCAGCTTTTTAATTACTTTTTCATGCTCTGTTTGAAGGGTTTTAGCAAAGCTTTCCGCAAATTCAGTGTCTTCAAAGATGTTTTTCCAAAAATCCGCACCTTTTTTAGAGGTGAGTGTTTTTTCTATTGTTCCTTTAATGGCATCCTGATCAATCACCAGTGCTTCATTCATCGCATCATCGTTTAATAATTCCTTAATTGCTTTCTTTCCATCATCTGTTTTTAATATATCAACAACCATTTTTTTGGTCTGATCATAATCCATATCCGCTGCTTGGTCTTTTGGAGCGCAAGCTGTTACAGATAATATCAAAAAACAGCCCATCAATAGCGTTTTGGCTTTTGACATGCTTAAGCTCCTTTCACATACTTATCTTACTTTTAATATGATTCATCCGGTTGGAATTATACATAACAAAATATCGCGATCTGCGATTTTTGAGGGGTTGAATAAAGAAATGAAAAGCCGTGGCTTAGTTCGTTTTTTCTTTTCT
Source organism: Bacillus sp. B28 (assembly GCF_029536185.1). Classification (NCBI taxonomy): domain Bacteria; kingdom Bacillati; phylum Bacillota; class Bacilli; order Caryophanales; family Bacillaceae; genus Bacillus; species Bacillus sp. B28. The sequence continues at coordinate 159,073 of NZ_CP120511.1, forward strand.
ATTTTAGCTGTCGGAGCGGTTGTAACGAGTGTTGTGGGTTTTGCTTTAAAATGGGGGGGATATAAGGAGCTGTTTCTGAATTTTGAAGCGGGCCAGATTTTCTCTGTTTTATTTTGGTTTATCGGTGTCGGCATGATTTTTAGTGTCATCAGTCAAATGGGCTTTTTCGTGTTTTTAACAGTTCACCGGTTTGCACTCGAAATATTAAGATCTTCATCTTTATGGAATTTACTGCAGCTGTTTTTCATCCTGTTTGTCGCTTTTGATTTAATGTACGTGCGGTTTTTATTTTTCGGAGATAGAGGAGAGTCAATGGCTGGCTATGCTTGGCTGCCGTTATTTTTATTGATCTTCGGTTTGCTTACCGCGTATATAAAACAAAAGCAGTCCTCAAAGAAAACGTTTGTGTCATCTTTATTTTTAATGGTTGTGATCACTGCATTGGAATGGTTTCCTGCGCTCAGAGTAAATGATGAGGACTGGCTTTACTTAATGCTCTTTCCGTTAATGGCGTGTAATGCTTTTCAATTGCTGATGCTGCCGAAGTTTGCAGCGAAATAATTTATTTTACTTCGGCGGATTTAGCATCTGTGTTTGCAATGAGATCTCCCACGTTGACATTTTTTAAACCTTTTTCTCTCATATGATGGATAATCTCAGGCAGGGCCTCTTCTGTTTGTTTAGCTGAGTCTGAGGCGTGTAAAAGAATAATGTCTCCTCCTGAAACTTGACGGTTTACATTATCGACGATTTTTTCAACGCCTGGATTCGTCCAGTCATGGGAATTCACACTATAGTGAACGACTGTATAGTTATACTGCTTTGCGATTGATAGGACATTTTTATTGAACTGACCAGTAGGAGGTCTTAGGAGCCGTATGTCTTTGATTCCTAATTTTTCAAAGGCAGTCCTCGCACGGTTAATGTCCTTTTTTATTTCACTATCCTCTAGATTTGCATAGTTTTTATAAGAATAACCCATACTCCCTATTTGATGGCCGTCCTTTACAATGCGAGCCACCGTGTCCGGGTGGCGTTCGGCCCAAGAAGCGGAAAGAAAAAACGTAGCGTTTTTGATACCGTTGGCTTTCAGGGTATTAAGGATAGGCTCGGCTTTTTCATCCCCCCAGCTGATATCAAAGGTAAGAGCAATGTCTTTTGAATCTGTTTCTCCTTTATAAATGGCTTTCGGTCCGCTATCAGTCGAAAATACAGGGAGCGGGACAGCTCTTTGGATATAAAAAAAGCTGGCTGCAGCAAATGCGGCGATAAGTATAATGATAAATTGTTTAACGCGTTTTATGTGCCACACATAGAAGTGATTCACTGATGATGCCTCCTTATCTTGTCCATCATTCTTGTGTTACATCTTATGTGCTTGGCCAAACGAATATAACTGATAAAAGTCTCTTTAAAACAGATTAAATTAGTTATTGACCATTTGATAATATCCGTGTTATATTATTATTCGTCGCTGATGAACAGCTGACAACAAAAAAAAGCTTCATTAACCCTTTTTAAAAAAGTGTTGACTTAAAAGAAGCTGAATGTTATAGTAATAAAGCTGCTTCGTTAAGCGGTATAAATGATCTTTGAAAACTAAACAAGACAAAACGTACCTGTTAATTCAAGTTTTATTATAAAATCGCACAGCAATGTGCGTAGTCAGTCAAACTACTTTATCGGAGAGTTTGATCCTGGCTCAGGACGAACGCTGGCGGCGTGCCTAATACATGCAAGTCGAGCGGACAGATGGGAGCTTGCTCCCTGATGTTAGCGGCGGACGGGTGAGTAACACGTGGGTAACCTGCCTGTAAGACTGGGATAACTCCGGGAAACCGGGGCTAATACCGGATGCTTGTTTGAACCGCATGGTTCAAACATAAAAGGTGGCTTCGGCTACCACTTACAGATGGACCCGCGGCGCATTAGCTAGTTGGTGAGGTAATGGCTCACCAAGGCAACGATGCGTAGCCGACCTGAGAGGGTGATCGGCCACACTGGGACTGAGACACGGCCCAGACTCCTACGGGAGGCAGCAGTAGGGAATCTTCCGCAATGGACGAAAGTCTGACGGAGCAACGCCGCGTGAGTGATGAAGGTTTTCGGATCGTAAAGCTCTGTTGTTAGGGAAGAACAAGTACCGTTCGAATAGGGCGGTACCTTGACGGTACCTAACCAGAAAGCCACGGCTAACTACGTGCCAGCAGCCGCGGTAATACGTAGGTGGCAAGCGTTGTCCGGAATTATTGGGCGTAAAGGGCTCGCAGGCGGTTCCTTAAGTCTGATGTGAAAGCCCCCGGCTCAACCGGGGAGGGTCATTGGAAACTGGGGAACTTGAGTGCAGAAGAGGAGAGTGGAATTCCACGTGTAGCGGTGAAATGCGTAGAGATGTGGAGGAACACCAGTGGCGAAGGCGACTCTCTGGTCTGTAACTGACGCTGAGGAGCGAAAGCGTGGGGAGCGAACAGGATTAGATACCCTGGTAGTCCACGCCGTAAACGATGAGTGCTAAGTGTTAGGGGGTTTCCGCCCCTTAGTGCTGCAGCTAACGCATTAAGCACTCCGCCTGGGGAGTACGGTCGCAAGACTGAAACTCAAAGGAATTGACGGGGGCCCGCACAAGCGGTGGAGCATGTGGTTTAATTCGAAGCAACGCGAAGAACCTTACCAGGTCTTGACATCCTCTGACAATCCTAGAGATAGGACGTCCCCTTCGGGGGCAGAGTGACAGGTGGTGCATGGTTGTCGTCAGCTCGTGTCGTGAGATGTTGGGTTAAGTCCCGCAACGAGCGCAACCCTTGATCTTAGTTGCCAGCATTCAGTTGGGCACTCTAAGGTGACTGCCGGTGACAAACCGGAGGAAGGTGGGGATGACGTCAAATCATCATGCCCCTTATGACCTGGGCTACACACGTGCTACAATGGACAGAACAAAGGGCAGCGAAACCGCGAGGTTAAGCCAATCCCACAAATCTGTTCTCAGTTCGGATCGCAGTCTGCAACTCGACTGCGTGAAGCTGGAATCGCTAGTAATCGCGGATCAGCATGCCGCGGTGAATACGTTCCCGGGCCTTGTACACACCGCCCGTCACACCACGAGAGTTTGTAACACCCGAAGTCGGTGAGGTAACCTTTATGGAGCCAGCCGCCGAAGGTGGGACAGATGATTGGGGTGAAGTCGTAACAAGGTAGCCGTATCGGAAGGTGCGGCTGGATCACCTCCTTTCTAAGGATATTTACGGAATATAAGACCTTGGGTCTTATAAACAGAACGTTCCCTGTCTTGTTTAGTTTTGAAGGATCATTCCTTCGAAACGTGTTCTTTGAAAACTAGATAACAGTAGACATCACATTCAATTAGTAACACAAGATATCACATAGTGATTCTTTTTAACGGTTAAGTTAGAAAGGGCGCACGGTGGATGCCTTGGCACTAGGAGCCGATGAAGGACGGGACGAACACCGATATGCTTCGGGGAGCTGTAAGCAAGCTTTGATCCGGAGATTTCCGAATGGGGAAACCCACCACTCGTAATGGAGTGGTATCCATATCTGAATTCATAGGATATGAGAAGGCAGACCCGGGGAACTGAAACATCTAAGTACCCGGAGGAAGAGAAAGCAAATGCGATTCCCTGAGTAGCGGCGAGCGAAACGGGATTAGCCCAAACCAAGAGGCTTGCCTCTTGGGGTTGTAGGACACTCTGTACGGAGTTACAAAGGAACGAGGTAGATGAAGAGGTCTGGAAAGGCCCGCCATAGGAGGTAACAGCCCTGTAGTCAAAACTTCGTTCTCTCCAGAGTGGATCCTGAGTACGGCGGAACACGTGAAATTCCGTCGGAATCCGGGAGGACCATCTCCCAAGGCTAAATACTCCCTAGTGACCGATAGTGAACCAGTACCGTGAGGGAAAGGTGAAAAGCACCCCGGAAGGGGAGTGAAAGAGATCCTGAAACCGTGTGCCTACAAGTAGTCAGAGCCCGTTAACGGGTGATGGCGTGCCTTTTGTAGAATGAACCGGCGAGTTACGATCCCGTGCAAGGTTAAGCAGAAGATGCGGAGCCGCAGCGAAAGCGAGTCTGAATAGGGCGCATGAGTACGTGGTCGTAGACCCGAAACCAGGTGATCTACCCATGTCCAGGGTGAAGTTCAGGTAACACTGAATGGAGGCCCGAACCCACGCACGTTGAAAAGTGCGGGGATGAGGTGTGGGTAGGGGTGAAATGCCAATCGAACCTGGAGATAGCTGGTTCTCTCCGAAATAGCTTTAGGGCTAGCCTCAAGGTAAGAGTCTTGGAGGTAGAGCACTGATTGGACTAGGGGCCCCTACCGGGTTACCGAATTCAGTCAAACTCCGAATGCCAATGACTTATCCTTGGGAGTCAGACTGCGAGTGATAAGATCCGTAGTCGAAAGGGAAACAGCCCAGACCGCCAGCTAAGGTCCCAAAGTATACGTTAAGTGGAAAAGGATGTGGAGTTGCTTAGACAACCAGGATGTTGGCTTAGAAGCAGCCACCATTTAAAGAGTGCGTAATAGCTCACTGGTCGAGTGACTCTGCGCCGAAAATGTACCGGGGCTAAACGTATCACCGAAGCTGCGGACTGTTCTTCGAACAGTGGTAGGAGAGCGTTCTAAGGGCTGTGAAGCCAGACCGGAAGGACTGGTGGAGCGCTTAGAAGTGAGAATGCCGGTATGAGTAGCGAAAGAGGGGTGAGAATCCCCTCCACCGAATGCCTAAGGTTTCCTGAGGAAGGCTCGTCCGCTCAGGGTTAGTCGGGACCTAAGCCGAGGCCGAAAGGCGTAGGCGATGGACAACAGGTTGATATTCCTGTACCACCTCCTCACCATTTGAGCAATGGGGGGACGCAGGAGGATAGGGTAAGCGCGGTATTGGATATCCGCGTCCAAGCAGTTAGGCTGGGAAATAGGCAAATCCGTTTCCCATAAGGCTGAGCTGTGATGGCGAGCGAAATATAGTAGCGAAGTTCCTGATTCCACACTGCCAAGAAAAGCCTCTAGCGAGGTGAGAGGTGCCCGTACCGCAAACCGACACAGGTAGGCGAGGAGAGAATCCTAAGGTGATCGAGAGAACTCTCGTTAAGGAACTCGGCAAAATGACCCCGTAACTTCGGGAGAAGGGGTGCTCTGTTAGGGTGCAAGCCCGAGAGAGCCGCAGTGAATAGGCCCAGGCGACTGTTTAGCAAAAACACAGGTCTCTGCGAAGCCGTAAGGCGAAGTATAGGGGCTGACGCCTGCCCGGTGCTGGAAGGTTAAGAGGAGCGCTTAGCGTAAGCGAAGGTGCGAATTGAAGCCCCAGTAAACGGCGGCCGTAACTATAACGGTCCTAAGGTAGCGAAATTCCTTGTCGGGTAAGTTCCGACCCGCACGAAAGGCGCAACGATCTGGGCACTGTCTCAACGAGAGACTCGGTGAAATTATAGTACCTGTGAAGATGCAGGTTACCCGCGACAGGACGGAAAGACCCCGTGGAGCTTTACTGCAGCCTGATATTGAATGTTGGTACAGCTTGTACAGGATAGGTAGGAGCCTTGGAAACCGGAGCGCCAGCTTCGGTGGAGGCATCGGTGGGATACTACCCTGGCTGTATTGACCTTCTAACCCGCCGCCCTTATCGGGCGGGGAGACAGTGTCAGGTGGGCAGTTTGACTGGGGCGGTCGCCTCCTAAAAGGTAACGGAGGCGCCCAAAGGTTCCCTCAGAATGGTTGGAAATCATTCGCAGAGTGTAAAGGCACAAGGGAGCTTGACTGCGAGACCTACAAGTCGAGCAGGGACGAAAGTCGGGCTTAGTGATCCGGTGGTTCCGCATGGAAGGGCCATCGCTCAACGGATAAAAGCTACCCCGGGGATAACAGGCTTATCTCCCCCAAGAGTCCACATCGACGGGGAGGTTTGGCACCTCGATGTCGGCTCATCGCATCCTGGGGCTGTAGTCGGTCCCAAGGGTTGGGCTGTTCGCCCATTAAAGCGGTACGCGAGCTGGGTTCAGAACGTCGTGAGACAGTTCGGTCCCTATCCGTCGCGGGCGCAGGAAATTTGAGAGGAGCTGTCCTTAGTACGAGAGGACCGGGATGGACGCACCGCTGGTGTACCAGTTGTTCTGCCAAGGGCATCGCTGGGTAGCTATGTGCGGACGGGATAAGTGCTGAAAGCATCTAAGCATGAAGCCCCCCTCAAGATGAGATTTCCCATTCCGCAAGGAAGTAAGATCCCTGAAAGATGATCAGGTTGATAGGTCTGAGGTGGAAGTGTGGCGACACATGGAGCTGACAGATACTAATCGATCGAGGACTTAACCTAATGTCTAATGATGTCACATCTGTTATCTAGTTTTGAGAGAACACTCTCAATTGTTTGGTGGCGATAGCGAAGAGGTCACACCCGTTCCCATGCCGAACACGGAAGTTAAGCTCTTCAGCGCCGATGGTAGTCGGGGGTTTCCCCCTGTGAGAGTAGGACGCCGCCAAGCAGTTTATCTATTTCTACCATGTTTGTTTATGAAGCTTATATCATTCCGCAGTAGCTCAGTGGTAGAGCTATCGGCTGTTAACCGATCGGTCGTAGGTTCGAATCCTACCTGCGGAGCCATTGCTTCCATAGCTCAGCAGGTAGAGCACTTCCATGGTAAGGAAGAGGTCAGCGGTTCGAGCCCGCTTGGAAGCTTTATTTAAATGTATTACTCTTACCAAGGTTTCTCAAAAAGGAGAAAGCTTTTTTTATTGCGATATGCGGAAGTAGTTCAGTGGTAGAACATCACCTTGCCAAGGTGGGGGTCGCGGGTTCGAATCCCGTCTTCCGCTCCATTTTTTCATCCCAACGGTTTCATCCCAATGGGATGTTGATACAAGTGAAAATGCGCCCGTAGCTCAATTGGATAGAGCGTTTGACTACGGATCAAAAGGTTAGGGGTTCGACTCCTCTCGGGCGCGCCATATATTTTATCAATATGGGAAATCGGGAAGTAGCTCAGCTTGGTAGAGCACATGGTTTGGGACCATGGGGTCGCAGGTTCGAATCCTGTCTTCCCGACCATTTTTATGGGGCCTTAGCTCAGCTGGGAGAGCGCCTGCTTTGCACGCAGGAGGTCAGCGGTTCGATCCCGCTAGGCTCCACCAAAAAAAGATTTAAAAAAGTTGTTGACTTTGAGAAAGCGACGTTGTATACTAATAAAGTTGCTTTAACAAAGCGATAAACAAAATGATCTTTGAAAACTAAACAAGACAAAACGTACCTGTTAATTCAAGTTTTATTATAAAATCGCACAGCAATGTGCGTAGTCAGTCAAACTACTTTATCGGAGAGTTTGATCCTGGCTCAGGACGAACGCTGGCGGCGTGCCTAATACATGCAAGTCGAGCGGACAGATGGGAGCTTGCTCCCTGATGTTAGCGGCGGACGGGTGAGTAACACGTGGGTAACCTGCCTGTAAGACTGGGATAACTCCGGGAAACCGGGGCTAATACCGGATGCTTGTTTGAACCGCATGGTTCAAACATAAAAGGTGGCTTCGGCTACCACTTACAGATGGACCCGCGGCGCATTAGCTAGTTGGTGAGGTAATGGCTCACCAAGGCAACGATGCGTAGCCGACCTGAGAGGGTGATCGGCCACACTGGGACTGAGACACGGCCCAGACTCCTACGGGAGGCAGCAGTAGGGAATCTTCCGCAATGGACGAAAGTCTGACGGAGCAACGCCGCGTGAGTGATGAAGGTTTTCGGATCGTAAAGCTCTGTTGTTAGGGAAGAACAAGTACCGTTCGAATAGGGCGGTACCTTGACGGTACCTAACCAGAAAGCCACGGCTAACTACGTGCCAGCAGCCGCGGTAATACGTAGGTGGCAAGCGTTGTCCGGAATTATTGGGCGTAAAGGGCTCGCAGGCGGTTCCTTAAGTCTGATGTGAAAGCCCCCGGCTCAACCGGGGAGGGTCATTGGAAACTGGGGAACTTGAGTGCAGAAGAGGAGAGTGGAATTCCACGTGTAGCGGTGAAATGCGTAGAGATGTGGAGGAACACCAGTGGCGAAGGCGACTCTCTGGTCTGTAACTGACGCTGAGGAGCGAAAGCGTGGGGAGCGAACAGGATTAGATACCCTGGTAGTCCACGCCGTAAACGATGAGTGCTAAGTGTTAGGGGGTTTCCGCCCCTTAGTGCTGCAGCTAACGCATTAAGCACTCCGCCTGGGGAGTACGGTCGCAAGACTGAAACTCAAAGGAATTGACGGGGGCCCGCACAAGCGGTGGAGCATGTGGTTTAATTCGAAGCAACGCGAAGAACCTTACCAGGTCTTGACATCCTCTGACAATCCTAGAGATAGGACGTCCCCTTCGGGGGCAGAGTGACAGGTGGTGCATGGTTGTCGTCAGCTCGTGTCGTGAGATGTTGGGTTAAGTCCCGCAAC
>NZ_CP120511.1:177500-607500 GCF_029536185.1 Bacillus sp. B28
CGGTGCCATCTCCGCTTGTCGCAATTATTGTGATGACAATTATTGCGGTTACATTCCATGTGGATGTGCGCACGGTTGGAGATATGGGCAATATCTCTAGTTCATTGCCTCATTTTTTAATACCTGATGTTCCGTTTACCTTCGAAACGCTCAAGATTATTTTTCCTTATTCCATTGCTTTGGCGTTTGTCGGTTTGCTTGAATCTTTGCTGACAGCACAGATTATTGATGAAATGACGGATACGGACAGTGATAAAAATAAAGAGAGCCGCGGGCAGGGAATCGCGAATATCGTCACTGGATTTTTTGGCGGTATGGCGGGCTGCGCTATGATCGGACAATCTGTTATTAATACAAAAGCAGGCGGCCGCGGACGGTTATCAGCCTTTGTTGCCGGTGCTTTTCTTATGTTTTTAATTGCCGTTTTGAGTCATGTTGTTGTAAACATTCCGATGGCTGCGTTAGTGGCTGTTATGGTTATGGTATCTGTCGGCACATTTGATTGGTCTTCTTTAAAAGGCTTGAAAAAAGCGCCGATTACAGATTCAATTGTAATGGTTGTGACGGTGATTACGGTTGTCGTGACGGATGACTTATCGAAAGGCGTATTTGTCGGTGTTCTGTTAAGTGCCGTATTCTTCGTAGCCAAAATCTCGAAGCTGAAAATCGTTTCTCGTGCAGAAGATCAAAAGCTGAGAACGTATCAAGTGAAGGGACAGATCTTTTTTGCGTCAGTAACTGATCTTACGAATGCGTTTATCTATCAAGAGGATATCGAGCGAGTTGTCATTGACTTGACCGATGCTCATGTATGGGATGATTCAGGAGCGGCTGCGCTTGATAAAATTGTTGCGAAGTTTAAAGAGCAAGGAATTGAAGCTGAATTAAAGGGGCTGAATAATGCAAGTAAAGCCCTTATGAAACAGATGGCATAAAAGTATGAAAGTCCAGATTGATGAGATCTGGGCTTTTTTATATAACATATGGTTGAACTGCATTGATATAATAGAGAGAAAGAAATTTTTAATAGGGGACTTGTATATGATGCTTCAGAAGCTGAACCGTGTATTGGGGAAAGTCATGCCGCTTTTGACACCCACTAGCGTTGTGCTTGGCGTGCTGCTGTCTCAGTTTTTAAATGGATATGAAAGCGCAGTGCCTTGGATATTTGCTTTTATTACGTTTGCGGGCAGCTTGAGCGCGAACTTTCAGTCTTTAAGACACGCCTTGGCGCATCCTCTTCCTATGATTCTTGCATTATTTGTTCTTCATATTTTTATGCCGCTTTTCGCCTGGGGCAGCGGACATCTCATATTTCAAGGTGATCCATTAACGATCACGGGTTTGACATTAGCTGTTGTTATCCCTACAGGAATTACGAGCTTGATTTGGGCTGCAATGTACAAAGGAAATGTTGGTTTGACGCTTTCTATCATATTGATTGATACCGTGCTGTCGCCGTTAATCGTTCCGCTGAGTCTTTCTGTGCTGGCCGGTGCCCAGGTTCACATGGATATCTGGGGAATGATGAAGGGTCTGATTGTGATGGTAGTGATTCCTTCATTCCTGGGCATGCTGTTTAATCAGATGTCATCTCCAGAAAGAACCGCGGCGTTGAGCAGTACGCTGTCTCCCTTTTCAAAGCTGTGCCTGATGGCCGTGATTGCGATTAACAGCTCTGCGATAGCTCCTTATTTCAAAGCGATTGATTTAAGATTTTTAGGGATTGCTGTCACTGTTTTTTGTATCGCGTTAACCGGGTATGCTGCGGCGTGGCTTATCGGAAAAATGATGAAAAGGCGGCAGGAGGAAATTGTCTCTCTTATTTTTACGGGAGGCATGAGGAATATCAGTGCCGGCGCTGTTCTTGCCGTCACTTTCTTTCCGTCTCAGGTGGCTGTTCCGGTTGTGATTGGCATGCTGTTTCAGCAAATCCTGGCTGCCTTGTTCGGCTATATGCTGAACCGTTTCGAATTAAAACCTGTCTTGCAGAAGGTATGAAAAAACCGCTCATATGTTGGAGCGGTTTTTTCCGTATAGCCATTCCAGCGCATTGATAAATTGTTTGCAGAAATGCTTGCGGTGGTGCACCGCACCTTTTTCAATGACGAGGCACAGCTGATCTTGAGTGAATCCTTTTTCTTTTAGGCTCTCGTGCACGTTTTTTGTTTTTTGCAGCATCGTCTGCTGAATCGATTGTTTTCCGGCGCCTTCTTCACTGCCGACAGACATAAAAATACGCGTTGAACCCGGTCTTACAGAGGAAGTATAGATCGTTTCTGCTGCGTTCTCGTACCAGTATGAGCTTGAGAGAGATCCTATTTTTCCAAATAATGATGAATGTCTCAGAAAGGCGAACATTGAGATGAGGCCGCCTAATGAGGCGCCGATCATACCTCTGGATTGTGCCCTTCTGGAGACATTCCAATTTTCTTCCACAAACGGAATGAGCCGGTTTGTTATTTCAGAAAGATAGTCAGCCCCCTTACCGCCGAAGTCTGGAAACTGATCACTGAGTGATGCGGCGGGCCAAGGAGTGTACTCGTCGAGCCGGTTTTTAGGCTCTATGCCGATCAGCACAAGCTCAGGCACGCTGTTTTGATGAAACCTGTTTTCTATCAGTTCTAGTTGATCTTGAAACAAAGAACCGCCATCCTGTACGTAAACAGAAGGAAATGCGCTGCTGTCCGTACTGTAGGAAGGAGGAAGATACAGCTTAAACATCCTGTCGCCCGCCTTATGCTCTGATAAAGATCCGTTCAAACATTCTCCCCCTTTTTTTGCTTGAAAAGCAGGTATAAGAAATACGGAACACCGAGTATCGCCAAAATAATGCCGGCTGGCACTTCTGCGGGCTGGAAAAATAGTTTCCCGGCAAAATCAGCGCTCAATACAAGCAGCATGCCGATCAAACCGCTCAAAGGCAAAATATAGCGGTGTTCGACACCGGCCAATCTCCGGGAAATATGAGGCGCGATTAAGCCGACAAATGCCATGCTTCCCGCCACAGAGACACAGGCGCTAATGATGGCGACACAAGCGACGAGCAGAATGGTTTTTTCTTTATTTGACGAAATGCCAAGACTTCTGACCGTGTCTTCGTCAAAGCGGATGGTATCGAGCAAACGAGATTTGGCCAGAAGAATAGGAATAAACAGCAGCATCCACGGAAGAACGGCTGTGATATATGTCCAGTTCGCAGACCAGATGCTGCCGTTTTTCCATACCATGGCCATTTCATAATCTTGCGGGTCCATTTTTAATGATAGAAACAAAGACAAAGCGCTGAAGCCTGAATTAATCGCGATTCCTACAAGAATAATTCTGCCTGAATCTAAATTGCCTCTGTTCCAAGCGAATATGTAAATCATGACTGCAGCAGCCAGTCCGCCGATCAGGCCGAAAAACGGCATTCCCATTGCCGCGACAATCGAAGTTACTTCTTTCTGGCCTTGGAACAACAGCATAAACGCCACAATACCTGCCCCTGCTCCGGCATTGATTCCCAATATTCCCGGGTCTGCAAGGCCGTTTCGTGTGATGGCCTGAATGACAGCTCCTGCTATGCCAAGTCCAAGTCCGATAATGGCTGCCATGACAATCCGCGGCAGTCTTAAGTCAAACAGCAAAACTTCATACTGCGGATTGGGATTGATCTGAAAAAGAGTGGAGAGCAGCTCTGTCGGACGAACAGAAAATGATCCGCTGGTCATGCTGAAATAGCTGACGAGGAGAATCAATACGATTAACACTGCATATTTTTTAGCCATTTTGCTCTCCTCCTTTTCGTTTGATCAAATAAAGGAAGAAAGGAACGCCGATAATAGAAGTCACAACCTCAATCGGTGTTTCAAATGGATAATTGATAAATCTGCTGGCGAGATCGCACAGCGTTAAAAAGACGCCGCCCAAGATGCAGGAACAAGGGATCAGTCTGTTATAATCTGAGCCGACGAGAAATCTTGTGATATGCGGAACGACTAAACCGACAAACGCAATTTTTCCGGCAAGCGCTACAGCACTTCCGGTTAAAATGATGACAGAGATCATTGCCATGATTTTGATCGTTTTTTTCTTTTGGCCCAAACTCTTAGAAATATCGTCGCCTAGTGATACAGCGGTCACCTTTTTGCTGAGAGAAACAGCTATGACGATACCCGCCAGGAAAAACGGAACGGCAAGCTTTAGAAAGTCGGGGCTCATTTGATGAAGTCTGGCGCTGTACCAGAAACTCAGATCCTGTGAAATTTGAAAATAGATCGATATGGCAGCCGCTAAACTATTAAGCAGCATGCTTGTGACTGTGCCAATGATGGCTAGCTGTACGGGCGTAAACCCGTTAGGCAGCATTGTTGCCAGGCCGAATACCAATGCAGCCCCAAATGCGGAGCCGATAAAAGAGTAAATGATCATTTCGAGCGAAGTTGATTGCGGGAGCAGAACCATACAAAGCGTGATGATAAACGCGGAACCATCTGAAACACCCATAATTGAGGGCGATGCCAAATAATTGCGTGTGATGCCTTGCATGAGCGCTCCAGATACAGCAAGGGCTGCCCCAATGAGCAGAGCACCGGCAGCCCTTGGAATCCGGGAATGCCATATGATTTGATGGTCTGTGTTTCCCGGATCAAAATGAAAAAGTGATGCAAAGACAATATCAGCATTAAGCTGCTTTGCGCCATAGAGGACGGAAAGCAGCAATGATAATGCAATAGCAAATGGAGAAGTAATCAAAATGATACGTGTCCACTGTTTTGAATACATACAAAAACCTACTCTAATTTAGTCTTGTGTTAATTTTTCAGATGCCGCTTTCAGGAAGCGGACTTTGCTCCAAGCCGTACCGCCTTGTGCAAGAGGATCAACTGAATTGACGTATACATGATCTTCTTTGACTGCTGTGAGGCTTTTCCAGATTGGATTTTTCTCTAAATCTTTTAATGCATCAGGTTTATCCGCATTTTCATCATCAGAAAATTGGACGAAAATGTGGTCAGGGTTCATTTCACTGAGTTTTTCTAATGAAATCAGCTCTTGCGCTTTTGCGGCTTTGACTTCATTCGGCGCTTTAAGGCCTAAGTCGCCATAAAGAGTTGAGTTGAAGTACACTTGTTCAGGATAAATGTAAATATTTCCTTGTCTGATTCTGATGACAAGCGTTTTTGAATCTTTTGCTTGTTTACTGATTTTTGTTTTCGTTTCTTTTAGATCCTGTTCATAGTCTGCAATGATTTTTTTCGCTTTTTTCTCTTTTCCAGTCAGCTGGGCAAGCAGCATCATATTTTCCTTCCAGTTTGATGAGATGTGTGAAACCGGAATGGTAGTGCCAGCCGTGCTTATTTTTTGCAGGGTTTTTTCAGGGAACTTTGTAGATGCCAGGATCACATCTGGCTGCATCTCAAGAATTTTTTCAATGTTTGGTTCCATTTTTTCCCCTGTAGGTGTTGCTTTATCGGTGATGTCCTTGAACATTTCAGGGAATTTTCCGGAGAATGAGATTGCACCCTGCGGATGAACGTCCAGCAGTTTAGCGTCTTCCATGGATTCAACGCTTCCCGTAATGGCAATTTTATCTGTCGGTACGTTTACTTCGTACGTTTTATCCAAATACTCGATTTTCTTTTTCTCGGACTTTGTGCCGTTCGCTTTGCTCGCAGAGGATTCTTCCTTGCTGCCGCAAGCTGCCGCCGTGAGTGCGAGAAGCAAGATTAATAAGGTAAGAGATAGCTTTTTCATCTATAGTGCCTCCTGTTCAATTGATAACTATTATCAATTGGAATTATAGAGAATGAACAGACATAACACCATGGACAAATTCCGTATTTATCATGGACTATCACCGGATAGCATAGAAATGGTTTGCTGAACAATCCGCTCGTGCCCGCAAGCCGAGTACTCATTCCATGGGTCTGAAGAGAGGTGATACACACGTCCATTCCGTACTGCGCTTAGGTTTTGCCATATTTCCGACTGTTTTAATTGCTGATAATAAGCAATGGTTTCCGGCTCTTTAAAAAGAAAGAGCATGATACAGTCAGCTTGGCAATTTGTGATGTCTTCTAATGAAATCGCTTGTTCTGAAGGCGTGTCAGCCGGTTTGAATCCTAAATCTTCAATGAAAACCTCGCGGACGCTGCGATTATGCGCCATATAAAAGCGCTGCTTATGCAGGCGAAGAAAGAGATAACGAAACTCTTGAGCGTGCAGCAATGTCATTTTAGCGGCAGAAATTTGCTTGTCATAGGCTGCGAGCCACTTTTCAGCCTCCGATTCTTCCTTTAAAAACGAGGCGGTGTGCAGAAAGTGAGCTCTCCAGTTTTCTTCTGCAGGAAGGTAACATACTTCTGCAATGCTGTTCAGACGCTTTTGTTCTTCTAAAGAAACAGAATCCATGCTGAAAATGATATCGGGTTCAGCTTGGGACAACGTCTGCAGGTTTTCCTCCCATTTTTCATTAAACCGGTATGCGCTGAGCTGAACTGGAATATCTGCTGAATAATGCTGATAATAGTAAGCCGTCCATTTTGGATGTAGTGCGGCTGCAAATGGGATGTGATGGAGAGGAATGAGCTGCCCCATTGTTCCCTTTCCATAGGCGGCTAGTTTTTGCCTGCGTTTTTTCATATAGCTTGTAGGTGAAGAGCCTGTGTGCTTTTTAAAGATTCTGCTGAAATAAAATTCATCTTGATAGCCGGTTTGATGAGCGATTTCTTTCAGTTTACAGTTGGATCTTGCCATAAGCCGCTTTGCTCGGGTGATCCGAGTTTTTGTAATGAATTCTGTTACGCTCTGGCCAGTCCATTTTTTAAAGGTTTCGCTGTAATGCTTGGCGCTGATTCCTGCCATTTTTGAGAGCTGGGCAAGTGTAATTTTTGTATCGGCATGAGTTTCAATGTAATGTTTTGTTTTTTCAATCGCAGATTGTGTATCGTTTTGATCGGATACATGAGCTGTGAATAGATCATAAATCAGGCTCTGAACCTCTATCACACATTTTAATTGAGAAAGCTGAGCTGCTTCTGTCCATATTTCAGCAAGTTCTTGAAGCCGGGCTGAAAGGTTTTCGATATGTGAAACATTCACAAGGTTTAGACTGGATAAATCAGTTTCAGTGCATGGTTTTAAGAGATCTTGCCGGGCTTCCGCTGTATAGCAGTGAAGTCTGATCAGACACATATCTATATTTCTCTCTTCTGCAGGTGTAATGCCGAATGTCTCATGAGGCGGACAAACATACAGTGTCTTTTTTTGGAGAGGAGCGGTTCTCGTTCCGATAGAAATATGTCCATCTCCTTTTAAATGAAAGATCAGCACGAATGAGTCGGCCAATTGCTGTTCTGAGAAGAGATCACTCGTTTTCTTCATATATTCAATTTGTACCGGATGATAAATCATAGAGTTTTGCAAGGAGAAGACCACCTTTTCAGAAACGCTCGCTTAAATGATAATCATTTTCAATAAGATTGTACCAAATAAATGAAAGTTTTCCTATATAAAGCGTGTTGTTTTTGGATTTAAAAAACCCTTGCCGCAATGTGCGGGCAAGGGAAAATGATCATGCTTTTGTTGGGTAAGAAAATGTTACACGTGTAACATACCATTCTTAAGTCTTAATAAAGGAGATATTGTTTTCTGGTTTTATTGAATTGCTTTAGCTGTTTTTGATAGGTGTCAATGATTTCATCAATTGAAGCACCGTTCTCGATTTTTGTTCTGACCCAGCCGTTGCCTGCCAATTTATCAAATGAGCCAGACGCTAGGAACTGAAAATCATCAGGATAGAGGTCATGTATCATTTTAATAAGCGACAGTCCTGTTTTCACCGCTTCAAATTTTTCTCTGTCCGTAATATAGAGTTGCACCCCGTGGCAAAGTGTTCCTTGATGTTTAGAGAACGTTGGAGTGAAGGAGGAAGCTCTGAACGTAACGCCAGGCAGATCAAGACTGTTCATTTTTTCTGCAAGCTCTGTGCTTTTGATAAAGGGAGCCCCGATCAACTCGAATGGCTTAGTCGTTCCCCGTCCTTCAGATACATTCGTTCCTTCAATTAACCCTGTTGCAGGGTACACAAATGTGCTCTCTGCGGTTGGCATATTTGGTGAAGGGAGGACGAATGGCAGTCTGGTTTCGTCAAAATCCATAGAGCGTTTCCAGTGCTTCATTTTTACGACTGACACATCAGCATTAATATTAAATTCCTTGTTGAATAGTAAAGCCAATTCTCCAATGGTCATCCCGTGCTTTAACGGAATGGGATAGAGTCCGACAAAGGATGCGTACTCGGGCTCCAGCACTGGTCCTTCAACCTTTTTTCCGCCTTGGGGATTCGGGCGGTCCAGCACGATAAAAGGAATTCCGTTTTCTTTAGCGGCTTCCATTGCATAAGCCATTGTATAAATGTACGTATAGTAACGAGTCCCGACGTCCTGGATGTCAAATAGAAGAACATCGACATTTTTCAGCATATCAGGAGTGGGTTTTTTCGTTTTTCCGTAAAGGCTGTATACGGGAACCCCGGTTTTTTCGTCAATGTAAGAGCCTACTTCATCTCCTGCCTGAGCGTCGCCGCGAACGCCATGCTCAGGCCCGAATAAAGCTGTCAGCTGTATATCGGGGTCTTCGTAAAGAATATCTACACTGCTTTTAAGGGATGCACTCACACCTGTTGGATTTGTAATCAGCCCAACTCTTTTTCCCTTTAGCTGCTTTTTGTGTTGTGACAAGAGGATATCAATACCGGTCTGGACTTTAGGTTTTTTTGCTGTTTGTTTTTCTGAATCAGGCGAAGCTGAGGCAGCCGTCATTGTTCCGAACATCATAAGTCCTGCGAGAAGAACCCATACCGTTTTCTTCATATGCTCCTCCTTATTAAAGCGGTTTTCCCGTTTTGATGTTTACTCCATAGCCAAATGGATAAAGGATGTCTCCCGGTTTTGTGACGGATGGAATGTCGACTGGCAGCGTGCCCTTTGGCTTTGATTGTCCGAAGATTGCTTTAACGCCGGCCGGAATATTCGGCTGAAGATAACGCCCGTTTGCATACCCTTTAAAACCATAGACGGCAATCAAAGCTCTTGCTTCTTCGAAATTGGCGGCATCATATGGATTGCGCAGACTCATTAAGACAAACTGCTTTTTGTGCTGCAGTGCGGCATTCATGACAGCTCTCGGAAAAGCGGTGGCCCATTTGCTTGAATCTGTTACCGTGTCGTCGATGACACCGTCGTTGACGACAGGGTCATTTTTTACAACGTAAGAGCCTGTAATAATATAATCAGCTTCTTTTACTTGTTTTTCATGCTCAGCATTAAATACCTTTTCTGCAAAGTTCATTTTGTTAAGAGAAACAGATTTGATTTTTTTCCGCTGCATTAAATCGTGAATGGTTTTTTCAATGGATGCTGTTTGTTCCTCGTAAGGTGCGGCAATTAAGATTCGGGTGCCTTTTTTGGGTTTGAACGGCAAGGTATGCTGATCATTTTTTAATACTGTCACTGCCTTTTCAGCGATTTTTTGCTCTGTCTTTGTATGGTGTTTGCTTCCCACTGTTTTGAGCGCTTTCTTCACCTTTTTATCTATGCTGCTGTCATGATGAGCGGGGTAAATACCGCGCTTTATTTTCAGGGAAATGATTCTTTCCACCGATTTGTTGATTTGCTGTAAGGGAATGTCTCCATTTTTAACAGCTTCTTTTAAGGAGTCAATTACGCTTGCCAATTTTTGTTCATCTTTCAACGATGTAACTGAGGCAGGCATTAGCGCGATATCAACACCGGCCTTTATGGCCATGACGACCGCCTCTTCCTGACCGAAATGATCTGCTATGGCTTTCATATTGAGAGCATCAGTGACGATTACACCGCCAAATCCCATTTCCTCCCGAAGCAGCCCGGTCATTACTTTCTTTGAAAGTGTAGCGGGAACCATAATATCTGATCCATCAAACTTGCTTTTATATGTGGTGTCGTCAAAGGCTGGGAATTGAACATGAGCTGTCATCACCATATCTGCTCCGGCATCAATCGCTTTTTGAAAAGGATAGAGTTCAACCTCACGAAGCCGTTCCTGGTTATGAGAAACGAGCGGCAGTCCATAATGGCTGTCAACGTCAGTGTCTCCATGTCCCGGGAAATGTTTAAGAGCAGAGGCGATATTTTGCCGTTGCAAACCTTTCATAGAATATAAACCGAGTCGTGCTGTCAGTTCACGATCAGAACTGAATGATCTCACACCGATCACGGGATTATCAGGGTTATTATTAATGTCCAAGACTGGGCTGAAATCTGTATTGATGCCTAAGACAGAAAGCTCTTTTCCAATCATGCTGCCGGTCTGATATGCATTGATTCTGCTTCTTGTTGCGCCAAGCGCCATATTGCCTGGGAAATTAGTGCCCTCCCCTAATCTCGTCACGATCCCGCCTTCTTGATCAATGCTGAGTAAGAGCGGAATCTTAGGGCTGGCCTTTTGATATGCGTCTGTCAGCCGTACCGTTTGTTCAGTTGTTTTTACATTTTCTGCAAATAGTATGACGCCGCCGAATTGATATTTCTTGATGAGGCCAGCGACTTCCTCATTCATTTTTGTGAAGGCTTGCGGAGAAGACTCACCTTCTTTTTTCCAATTTCTGAAATCCGGCATCAGCATCTGGCCAAGTTTTTCATCTAACGTCATACGATCAACGATCTGTTTGGCATCATCTGAGCTGCGGGGTTTTGCTTCAGCTGTCTGACTGACGCCGAGAAAACATGAAAGAAAAAGGACGGTGGAAAGGATAAGCGAAATGACAGGTTTCATAACAACTTCCTCCTATCGTCAATTATTTCATTGCTTCATAAATCGCGGTGATGACGCTTCCGTAACTGCCTGTTGAAAATTGGTCACCCTCAAACACGTTCGGATTTTCCGCTGGATCAGAGACGGGTGAATGCTTTTTATTTGTTAACAAAGCGATGCCTAAATTGTATGCCGGATCAATGATGGTAACCGTTCCTGTCCAGCCAGTATGTCCGTACGCATTTTCGCTTGCATAAGGGCCAAACATCCATTCCATGCTTTTACTGCCGTTTCGCCGCCATCCAAGGCCAAACGTCGGATCTGTTGCTGATGGCGCCGTAAATAGGTCAGCTGTTTTCTGATCGAATAATGAAACGTTTCGGTACGTTCCTTTGTTTAACATGACTTGAAGCAGAATCGCCATATCATCAGCGTTTGAAAACAGTCCGGCGTGGCCTGAAACGCCTTCCATCGAATAGAATGCTTTTTCGTCATGTACTTCTCCTTGCAGCGTGTCTGTGCGGATATGAGGGAAATGGATAACGCCGTCTCGTGTATTGCCCATACGTTCAGTGGCTGCGAACTGTTTTGCTTTAAAGCCCTTTTGCAGCGGATTGTACAACGTATGTTTCAGCTTCAGCGGTTTGTAGAGCTCTTGTTCCGTATAGACATCAAGCGGTTTGCCGGTGAGTTTTTCGACAATACAGCCGAGAAGCATGTATCCAATGTCACTGTATACGTGTTTTGTTCCTGTTTCATAATCCAGCGGGATTTTCATCAAGTATTCAATGGTTTTCTCCCGCTCCTGAGAATAATACATTCCGGCTTTTTCCGGGCTGTAAAAGTAGAAGCTGGATGGAAGCCCTGATTGGTGCTGCAGGACATCAATGACACGAATGTTATCTTTCCCTTTGAAGCGATCTGTAGGCTGATCCTTGAAATCAGGCAAATAAGCAGATACCTTTTCATAAACGTCGAGTTTGCCTTGGCTTACTAAGCGCTGTAAAGCAAAATTGGCCGCATACATTTTTGTATTTGATGCCAAGTCAAACATCGTGCGGGTTTTCATTTTTGCCGGACGGCGCAACAGTTCAGCCCCGTCATATTTTTTACTGTAGCCGTATGCTTCTTTTTTGATCATACGGCCGTCCTTCACGACGACCAGAACGGCGCCGGGGAATCCTGCTGCAATGTCCCGTTCAATCATCTGATCAACCTTCCTTAGTTTCTTCGACGAAAACTGTGCAGTTTCTGGATTTATTGTTTTCGGCTCAACCTGGTTGTCTGCTTGATGAAGGGCGGTTTGTGCGAAGGCTTCGTTCGGCGTCAGAATGGACACGGTTAAAATAGCGCTGAGTAATGCTAATGTCTTCGTTCTCACAAGCTTGCTCCTTTCCGTGTTTCTATGCCGTTACTATTCCTAAAACGTCATCATTTAATCGAACTGGGCAGCCATTTCATCTTTATATCCGAAAGCGTAGGTCAATAAAAAGCCGGCAGCATAGGAAATAAAGAGACCAATGATATATAAGATGATTTGTGAAGGCAGAACCAGAAAAGAGAGCGGCAATCCGGAGACACCAAGCGCAACTGTGGCAACCTGAAAATAAGCTTGAAAAGCTCCGCCGATCCCCGCCCCTAAGCATGCTGTCAAAAACGGACGGCCAAGCGGCAGCGTGACACCGAATATGAGCGGTTCACCGATGCCGAGCAGTCCTGAAGGAAGACCTCCTGTGATCGCTTTTCTCAGCGTTTTTTTCTTTGTTTTAACGAAGATGGCGAAGGCTGCGCCCACTTGACCCGCGCCTCCCATGGCAAGGATAGGGAGAAGCGGGTCATCACCGATCGAATTGATGAGTTCCATGTGCACCGGCGTCAGGCCTTGATGTAACCCGGTGACAACGAGAGGGAGGAAGGTCGCGCCCAGAATAAAGCCTGCAGCGATTCCGCCGATGTCTAAGATGGCCAGAAGACCGGATGTGATGACATCTGAAATGAACCCGCCTAAAGGCATGAAAACGACGTACGTCAATATTCCAGTGATCAAAAGTGAAACTGTTGGAGTTACGATAATATCGAGTGATTGAGGAATAAAGCGGCGGACGAATTGTTCTGTGTAAGCAATGAATATAGCTGCGAATAGAACGCCGATGAGCCCTCCCCTGCCGGGAAGAAGCTGTTCTCCGAATAAGCTGATCTTTGCGATTTCCGGGTTAATGATCAGAATCCCTGCCAGAGCGCCGAGAGCGGGCGTCCCGCCAAATTCTTTTGACGCGTTAATGCCGACGAGAATGCCGAGATAAGTGAACAGGCCTGATCCGATGACTGTGAGGACAATAGCCGTTTGTGATTCTGCAGAGAGCCAGCCGGCTTGGATTATCGCTTTGGTAATCCCGGTAATTAAGCCTGAAGCGACGAGTGCGGGAATGAGAGGTATGAAGATGCTGGCTATTTTACGTAAAAAAAGCTTAAATGGAGTGGCGTTCTTACGATTGATATCGGATTTCTTTTTGGCGGCGGCCTCTTTTAGATTAAAATCTTTTTCTGATGATACCAACTTCGAAAAAGCGGCGGTGACATGATTAACGACACCAGTGCCGAGGATAATCTGCAGGGTTTCAGCTTCGACGACTCCAAGGACGCCATCAAGTTCTCTTAACGCCTTACTATCCGTTTTACTGACATCGTAAGGCGTAATGCGCAAGCGGGTCATGCAATGCGTATAGGAAGAAATATTGGATTTCCCCCCGCATAGCTCAAGGATTTTTTCCGCCAGAGTATTGTAGTGTTTTTCTTTGCTCATACAAACCCCTCCCTTTCAAGATGCCTTATGTCTTTCTCATAGATTTGATTGCTTCTCGCGTTTTATCAATGTAGCCGACCGTTTCTTCATACTGCTCGGCCGCCATGCTTAAAAACAAAACATCAATTATAAAAAGCTGGGCGAGACGGGAGGAAGTGGCTGCGCTTCGAATCAGGGCCTCGTTGGAATGGGCTGTATATAATGAAACGTCGGATAATGCAGAGACGGAGGTTTGGCTGAATTGCGTGAGGCTGATGATTGTGACGCCTTTTTCCTTTGCCATCGAAAGCAGCTCGATGATTTCCTGTGTCTCACCTGAAAATGAAATGGCAAATACAATGTCTTTCTTATCTGCATTTGCGATTAAAGATGCCACAAGATGAGTGTCCGTGAAAGCAGTCGCCTGTTTATGAATTCGAAGCCATTTTTGCTGGGCATCCTTGGCGACAATTCCCGAGGCGCCCAGACCGAAAAAATGTACAGTGTTCGCTTGAAGCAGCAGAGAAACAGCGCGCTCAAGCTCTTGAAAATCCATGAGATCTGAGGTGTCTTGAATTGCTTGAATGGCATTGCCGGCTGCTTTTTCAGAGATGGAAGGCAGCGATTCATGAGGAGCGATGTCCCGGTAGCCTTGAACAGCAGGTTTTGCCAGATCGCCCGCTACCCTCATTTTTAAATCCTGAAATCCCTTTAGTCCCAGTGACTTGCAGAGCCTGATGACGGCAGCGTCACTTGAATTAGCTAAGGCGCTGATTTCGCTGACTGTGCTTTCTATCGCTTTGTGGGGATGGGCTAATATGTAGTCCGCAAGCTTACGCTCTGATTGTGGCAGCTTGTGTTTCATTGATTGAATGATAGCTAAACCGCCTGTCGCCATTACTGTCTCTCCTTATCATGAATGGTAGTTTTCAATTGCTTTGTCTATAAAACCGTTCGCTTCATCAAGCAATGTCTTCGCTTTATTTTGATCTGTGCTGGTTTTGAGCATAACAATTGCTGTTTTGACATGATGATTCGCTTGTTCAAGTGTGTATTGCGCTTTCTCATAAGAAACGTCTGTGAGGCTTTGAATGATGCTGATGGCGCGTTCTTTTAGTTTTTTGTTGCTGACATTGACATCCACCATCAAGTTTTCGTAGACCTTGCCGATTTTGACCATTACAGCGGTGGATATCATGTTTAGAATCATTTTATGAGCGGTTGCGGCTTTCATACGTGTCGAGCCTGTAATGACTTCTGGCCCGACGACGACCTCAATGCTGTGATCAGCGTGTTTGCTGATGGCAGATTGACTGTTACAGGTAAGGGAGACGGTGTTTGCTCCGATTGTGCGGGCGTATTTCAGCGCACCCGCTGCATAAGGCGTACGGCCGCTTGCTGCAATCGCGATCACTGTATCGGCTGAGGTAAGATGGATGGCTCGTAAATCCTCGGCGCCTGCTTCTTCATGATCTTCAATCCCCTCTGCCGCCTGCAAAAATGCGTTGGGACCGCCGGCCATTAACCCGATTACCTGATCAGGAGTGACGCTGTAGGTCGGAGGACATTCAACTGCGTCCATCACACCGAGTCGGCCGCTAGTGCCTGCACCTGCGTAAATGAGCCGTCCGCCATTTTGAAAGGATTCATATGCGCATTCGACGGCTGCTTTGATATCGGGAAGGACACGCTGAACGGCGGCAGCGACTTTGATATCTTCATTGTTAATCATTTTTAAGATATCAAGGGTATTAGCTTTGTGTATTTCCGATGTTTGGCTATTGCGTGATTCAGTTGTAAGGCTGTGAAGATTCAATTGTTCTGACATGAGGATGCCCCCTGTGTAAAAATAAATATATCTCAATATTCAGTATATTCATTTCTGTTATGATATTTCAACTATCATTTTTAACTTTTGAAACTTTATTTCAAAAGAGGCTATAAGAAATAATGAAGTATCAGCTGTTCGCCAAGCGGCCCGATTTTTCGGCGTCCTTTATCAAGAAATCCGGTTTTCATATAAAGCTGCTTTGCACGGGTGTTCAGGTGGTTGACGGCTAAAATGATTTCATCGCACCATGGGAAATACCCGTTAACAAAAGAGGGGAGCTGAAGCATGGCTTTTTTCGCATAGCCTTGTCCGTGGTGGGCAGAGTTTAATGATAAGGAACTGAGCAATAAAGCAAATGGATTGTTGGAATAGGGAGCAATGGTTTCTTTTGACGTATGCAGAATGAAAAAGCCTATTGGCAGATCACCTTTTAAGATAACAACAGGATAGCGCTCCTGTATGCTTAGAGCCTGAGTCAGCACCTCTTTAGGGAGAGCCGTAAAGCGTTTGTCATCATTGTGTAAAGTAAATGCGTAAAGCTCCGGCAAATGCTCAGGTTTATAGAAGGATAAAGAGATATCTTGCGTCATGATGAGCCTCCTTATAATATGTCGTCTAACTGGTTTTCAGAAATTACACGGTACCCCGCTTGTTTTAATAGCGCGGCGGTTACTCCGTTTCCAGCGATTTTTTTGCCTGAAAATGAGCCATTATAGATGAAATTGCTCCCGCATGATGGGCTGTCTTCTTTCAATATGACGGCAGAGGCGTTGATTTCTTTTGCATAGGCCAATGTTTGGGCCGCGCCCTTCAAATATAAATCTGTTACATCTTCTCCTGAAGACGTTATGATTTTCGCGGTTCCATTAAGAACATCCTCACCAGTGCCTCCGATGATTTCTGCTGGTTCCCGGGGAGTGGAGAACCCGCCGAGAAGCTCAGGGCAAGCCATCACTGCTTGTTTTTCTTCAATCAGTTTTCGAATTTTCTTTGATGCGGCATGCGAACCGTTGTATCTGCATTCAATGCCGCCGAGGCAAGAGCTGACTAGTATCATATTGGTTTCTCCTCTCTTGATTCGATCTATATCTATCTTAAAATAAATGATAAATGGTAGGAGGCTTTTTCAGTTAAAAAAGGGGTTAAAAAGTTTGAAAATAAAAAATTTAAATTTCCTCTTTACAAAAGGGGGGGAACCTGTATATAATAACTTTTGTCAGCTCGACGAGAACACAAACGGCCCGTTGGTCAAGCGGTTAAGACACCGCCCTTTCACGGCGGTAACACGGGTTCGAATCCCGTACGGGTCACCATTTGGAGGATTAGCTCAGCTGGGAGAGCATCTGCCTTACAAGCAGAGGGTCGGCGGTTCGAGCCCGTCATCCTCCACCATCTTGCCGGTGTAGCTCAATTGGTAGAGCAACTGACTTGTAATCAGTAGGTTGGGGGTTCAAGTCCTCTTGCCGGCACTGTTTTTCTTGAAAATATGGAGGGGTAGCGAAGTGGCTAAACGCGGCGGACTGTAAATCCGCTCCCTCAGGGTTCGGCAGTTCGAATCTGCCCCCCTCCACCATCATTGGGCTATAGCCAAGCGGTAAGGCAACGGACTTTGACTCCGTCATGCGTTGGTTCGAATCCAGCTAGCCCAGTCACAGACACCTTTGATCAAAAGGTGTCTTTTTTCTTTTTGAAAAATCATTCCAACTTCTAACTGTTCAGTCTGTATAATAATTTTAAAAATATGTTAAGGTAGTTTATTCACAAATTGCCATCTACACCCTGCCAAAAATTTGTTAAACTTATTTTATAAAAAAATTGAAACCTTTAGAAACGAAGCTCGTATACATACAGACCGGTGAAGGCAGAGGTTAGATAAATATGGAAATGATGATTAAAAAGAGAATTAAGCAAGTCAAAAAAGGCGATCAAAATGCATTTGCGGACATCGTAGATATTTACAAGGATAAAATTTATCAGCTTTGCTACCGTATGCTTGGCAATGTGCATGAGGCGGAGGATATCGCACAAGAGGCTTTCATCAGAGCGTACGTCAATATCGACAGTTTTGATATCAACCGGAAATTTTCAACTTGGCTTTATCGAATTGCGACCAACTTGACCATTGACCGCATTCGCAAAAAGAAGCCGGATTATTACCTCGATGCAGAAGTGGCGGGTACAGAAGGCTTGACGATGTATTCCCAAATCGCCGCAGATGGAGTTTTGCCTGAAGATGCAGTCGTATCGCTGGAGCTTTCACACACAATTCAGCAGAAAATATTAAAGCTTCCTGACAAATACAGAACTGTCATTGTATTAAAGTATATTGATGAACTCTCATTAATTGAAATCGGCGAGATTCTGAACATTCCTGTGGGGACTGTAAAAACGCGGATTCACAGAGGCAGAGAGGCTCTTAGAAAACAATTAAGGGATCTTTAAGTGGGGTGATGAAATGAGCTGTCCTGAACAAATTGTGCAGCTTATGCATATGCATCTTGATGGAGATATCCTTCCGAAAGATGAACAAGTATTAAAAGAACATCTGGAGGCATGCGAGGATTGCAGAAAGCATTTTTATGAGATGGAAAAATCCATTGCGCTCGTCCGGAGCACATCGCATGTCGAAGCCCCCGCCGATTTTACCGCTAACGTCATGGCAAAATTGCCTAAGGAGAAGAAAAGAGCTTCTGTGAAAAGATGGTTCAGATCACATCCGGTTATCGCGGCTGCTGCGGTATTCATCATTTTGATGGGCGGAGGATTGTTAAACAGCTGGCACAATGACCACAACTTCAGCGTGTCGAAGCAGCCGAATCTGGTCGTGCAAAACAATACTGTGATCGTGCCTGAAGGTGAGACGGTCAAAGGTGATGTCACCGTCAAAAACGGCAAGCTGATTATTAAAGGGAAAATAGACGGGGATGTCACCGTTGTAAACGGAGAAAAGTATATGGCCTCTGCTGGACAAGTCACCGGTCAAATTGAGGAGATTAATCAATTATTCGACTGGACATGGTATAAAATGAAGTCTGCGGGGAAAAGTGTATTCAATGCATTAGACCCGAACGGAGAAGAGTAAAGCGTGTGGTGCGCTTTACTCTTTTTTAGGTTCTCAAACGGCTGGCATATTTCACTTGCCAAAACGAAATGTGGTATAATGGGCTCGCTATGTAAAGTACATATGCGTAACACATTAAACTTCAAAATACGAAATGACTGAATTCTTGGAGGACGAGGAAATGGCTTTTGAGGATATCCCTTTTTTGCAGTACCTCGGCAATGCCGTTGATATTCTCCTTGTTTGGTATGTGATATATAAACTGATTATGGTGATACGCGGCACGAAGGCGGTTCAGCTCTTAAAAGGAATCGTTGTGATCGTGCTTGTCCGTATGGCCAGTCAATATTTGGGCCTCGGCACGCTTCAGTGGCTGATGGACCAAGCGATAACATGGGGATTTTTAGCAATTATTATTATCTTTCAGCCTGAGCTGAGAAGAGCGCTTGAACAGCTTGGACGGGGCCGTTTCTTCTCGAGGAGCGGCACGCCGGTTGAGGAAGCGCAGCAGAAAACAATTGATGCTATAACGAAAGCAATCAATTATATGGCGAAACGCCGGATCGGCGCCCTTTTAACCATTGAGCGGGATACGGGTATGGGGGATTATATTGAAACGGGCATTCCTTTGAATGCAAAGGTCAGCTCTGAGCTCTTGATCAATATTTTTATCCCGAATACACCGCTTCATGACGGAGCGGTCATTATGAAAAATAATGAAATTGCCGCTGCCGCCTGTTATTTGCCGCTTTCTGAAAGCCCGTTCATTTCAAAAGAACTGGGCACGCGGCACAGAGCGGCTGTCGGAATCAGTGAAGTTACAGACAGTTTGACGATTATCGTGTCTGAAGAGACCGGCGGCGTCAGTGTGGCGAGGAATGGCGACCTTCACAGAGAGCTGACGGAAGAAGCGCTGAAAGAAATGCTTGAAGCAGAGTTTAAGAAGAACACCAGAGAGACTTCTTCTAACCGTTGGTATTGGAGGGGCAAGAAAAATGGATAAATTCTTAAACAACCGCTGGGCTGTGAAAGTCATTGCGCTGCTTTTCGCGCTCTTGCTTTATGTAGCGGTTAACAGCAACCAAGCACCAACTCCGAAAAAACCAGGTGAATCATTTTTTCCGACATCTACAACTGATGAGGCAACACTGACTGATATACCGGTTAAAGCATATTACGATGATGAAAATTATGTCGTGACGGGCGTTCCGCAAACGGTGAATGTCACGATAAAAGGTCCGACAAGCGCCGTGAAGAAGGCGAGACAGACAAAGAATTTTGAGATATACGCGGATATGGAGAAGCTGAAAACCGGCACACATAAGGTCGAGCTTAAGGCCAAAAACGTGTCGGATGGGCTGACGATATCCATTAATCCGTCCGTGACGACCGTCACCATTCAAGAACGCACGACAGAAAGCTTTCCTGTTGAAGTGGAGTATTACAACAAAAGCAAAATGAAAAAAGGCTATTCTCCGGAGCAGCCGATTGTCAGTCCTAAAAATGTACAGATTACAGGTTCTAAAGACGTGATTGATAATATTTCTCTTGTGAAAGCTTCGGTAAACCTGGAAAATGCAGATGAAACGATTGAAAAGGAAGCGAAAGTGACTGTCTATGATAAAGACGGAAACGCGCTTCCTGTCGATGTGGAGCCCTCGGTCATCAAAATTACCGTTCCGGTGACAAGTCCGAGTAAAAAAGTGCCCTTTAAAATTGAGCGGACAGGAAGCCTTCCTGACGGTGTCAGCATAGCGAATATCGAATCAAGTCCCAGTGAGGTGACTGTTTACGGCTCGCAGGATGTCTTGGATTCTCTTGAATTTATAGACGGTGTCAGCTTAGATTTAAGCAAAATCAAAAAGGATTCTGATATCGAGGCAGATATTCCGCTTCCTGACGGCGTCAAAAAAATCTCGCCGTCAAAGGTGACGTTGCATATAGAAGTAGATAGTGAAGCGGATCAGACGTTTGAGAATGTCCCTATTAAGACTGTAGGGCTGAGCAGCTCACAGAACATTGAATTTCTGGATCCGGAATCACAAACGATAGATGTTACGGCCAAAGGCTCTCCCGGCAACATAAAAAAACTGCAGAAATCAGACATAGAATTGTATGTGAACGTATCTGATTTAGATGACGGAGAGCATAGTGTGAAGCTTGAAGTAAACGGGCCTCAAAATGTAACCTGGTCCTTGGGGCAGAAAAACGCAAAAATCAAGCTTACGTCTAAAAAAACGAATACGACAACAAAAGATAACAGCAATACGACGTCAGGGAACCAGGATGACACTGATGACAAGACGAATGACAAAGAGAATAATCAGCGAGAAGATACAACGAACAGTGATAAAAACAATGATGATCAAAATCAAGACGAAAACCAAGATCAAAATCAGGATCAGGATGAAGATGAATCAAATACAGGTTCACAATCTTCATCAGAATAAAAAAGGAGCGATTATAAAATGGGCAAGTATTTTGGAACAGATGGTGTAAGAGGTGTTGCCAACAGCGAGCTTACGCCTGAGCTGGCCTTTAAAGTCGGACGTTTCGGCGGGTATGTGCTGACAAAAGACAAACAACGTCCAAAAGTGCTGATAGGCCGCGATACACGCATCTCCGGCCATATGCTGGAGGGAGCCCTTGTCGCCGGACTTTTATCAATTGGCGCAGAAGTCATGCGTCTGGGAGTCATTTCTACACCTGGTGTTTCCTATTTAACAAAAGCGATGGATGCAGAGGCGGGCGTCATGATTTCTGCTTCTCATAACCCAGTGCAGGATAACGGAATCAAGTTCTTTGGAGGAGACGGATTTAAGCTTTCTGATGAACAGGAGGCTGAAATTGAGCGTCTGATGGATGAACCGGAGGATAAGCTGCCAAGACCGGTTGGAGCTGACCTGGGACTTGTAAACGACTATTTTGAAGGCGGCCAAAAGTACCTGCAATTCTTAAAACAGACTGCCGACGAAGATTTTACAGGCATTCATGTTGCGCTTGATTGCGCACACGGAGCGACGTCATCGCTTGCGACACACTTGTTTGCCGATTTAGACGCAGACGTGTCGACAATGGGAACTTCTCCGAACGGATTAAACATCAATGACGGAGTCGGATCTACTCATCCTGAAGCGCTTAGTGCGTTTGTAAAAGAGAAAAATGCTGATATCGGCCTTGCGTTCGATGGTGACGGCGACCGCCTGATCGCAGTCGACGAAAAAGGAAATATCGTTGACGGCGACCAAATTATGTACATATGCTCAAAATACCTGAAATCAGAGGGCCGCTTAAAGGATGATACGGTTGTTTCCACAGTCATGAGCAACCTCGGTTTCTATAAAGCGCTTGAAAAAGAAGGGATAAAGAGCGTGCAGACGGCTGTCGGCGACCGCTATGTAGTAGAGGCGATGAAAAAAGACGGCTACAATGTCGGCGGAGAACAGTCCGGCCACTTAATTTTCCTTGATTACAACACAACAGGTGACGGATTATTATCCGCTATTATGCTGATGAATACATTAAAAGCGACAGGCAAGCCGCTGTCAGAGCTTGCGGCTGAAATGCAGAAGTTTCCGCAGCTTTTAGTCAATGTGAGAGTAACTGATAAATATAAAGTCGAAGAAAACGAAAAAGTAAAAGCCGTTATTTCTGAGGTTGAAAAAGAAATGAACGGCGACGGCCGGATTTTAGTGCGCCCATCTGGCACCGAACCGCTCGTTCGTGTGATGGCTGAGGCGAAGACGAAAGAACTGTGTGATGAATATGTTAATCGCATTGTTGAAGTCGTCCGGTCAGAAATGGGATTAGAGTAACGAAATCTATAAACAGAGAGCGAACAAGACAAGTGCGACTCACATATAATAATTGTGAGACAGGCGGCAAAGTTGTTTAAAAACAATTGACCATTCTTGGCACATGCTGTAAAATCAAGCTTGTCTTGTTCTTGTTTTCTAGAGGCAGGAAAGACGGGATTTTGTTTCACTTATAATTATAGCGCCCGAACTAAGCGCCCGAAAAAAGGCTTAGTTGACGAGGATGGAGGTTATCGATTTTTCGGCGGATGCCTCCCGGCTGAGTATGCAGATCACAGCCGTAAGGATTTCTTCAAACCAAGGAGGCGACTCCTTGAACAAAGGGAAATCACATGATCTTCCATAAAACATGTAGGAGGGGACGATTGAAAGTCCCCTTGAAAAATGACTTTCTTCGTCTCCTTTTACAATCTTAGGAGGAAGAAATTATGTGTGGAATCGTAGGTTATATCGGTCAGCTTGATGCGAAGGAAATTTTGTTAAAAGGATTGGAGAAGCTTGAGTACCGCGGCTATGACTCTGCTGGTATTGCTGTTGCCAACGAACAGGGAATCCATGTGTTCAAAGAAAAAGGACGCATTGCAGATCTTCGTGAAGTTGTGGATGCCAATGTAGAAGCGAAAGCCGGAATTGGTCATACTCGCTGGGCTACACACGGCGAACCAAGCTATCTGAACGCTCACCCGCATCAAAGCGCACTGGGCCGCTTTACACTTGTTCATAACGGCGTGATCGAGAACTATGTTCAGCTGAAGCAAGAGTATTTGCAAGATGTAGAGCTCAAAAGTGACACCGATACAGAAGTAGTCGTTCAAGTAATCGAGCAATTCGTCAATGGAGGACTTGAGACAGAAGAAGCGTTCCGCAAAACACTTACACTGTTAAAAGGCTCTTATGCAATTGCTTTATTCGATAACGACAACAGAGAAACGATTTTTGTAGCGAAAAACAAAAGCCCTCTATTAGTAGGTCTTGGAGATACATTCAACGTCGTGGCGTCTGACGCGATGGCAATGCTTCAAGTTACAAACGAATATGTAGAGCTAATGGATAAAGAAATGGTCATCGTGACTGATGATCAAGTTGTCATCAAAAACCTTGATGGTGACGTGATTACACGTGCGTCTTATATTGCTGAGCTTGATGCCAGTGATATCGAAAAAGGCACGTACCCTCACTACATGTTGAAAGAAACGGATGAGCAGCCTGTTGTCATGCGCAAAATCATCCAAACGTATCAAGATGAAAACGGCAAGCTGTCTGTGCCTGGCGATATCGCTGCCGCTGTAGCGGAAGCGGACCGCATCTATATCATTGGCTGCGGAACAAGCTACCATGCAGGACTTGTCGGTAAACAATATATTGAAATGTGGGCAAACGTGCCGGTTGAAGTGCATGTAGCGAGTGAATTCTCCTACAACATGCCGCTTCTGTCTAAGAAACCGCTCTTCATTTTCCTTTCTCAAAGCGGAGAAACAGCAGACAGCCGCGCGGTTCTCGTTCAAGTCAAAGCGCTCGGACACAAAGCCCTGACAATCACAAACGTACCTGGATCAACGCTTTCCCGTGAGGCTGACTATACATTGCTGCTTCATGCAGGCCCTGAGATCGCTGTTGCGTCAACCAAAGCATACACTGCACAAATCGCAGTTCTTGCGGTTCTTGCTTCTGTGGCTGCTGACAAAAACGGCATTGATATCGGATTTGACCTCGTCAAAGAACTCGGTATCGCGGCAAACGCAATGGAAGCCCTTTGCGACCAGAAAGACGAAATGGAAATGATCGCTCGTGAATACCTGACTGTATCCAGAAATGCTTTCTTCATCGGACGCGGCCTTGACTACTTCGTATGTGTCGAAGGCGCACTGAAGCTGAAAGAGATTTCTTACATCCAGGCAGAAGGTTTTGCCGGCGGTGAGCTAAAGCACGGAACGATTGCCTTGATCGAACAAGGAACACCAGTATTCGCACTGGCAACACAAGAGCACGTAAACCTAAGCATCCGCGGAAACGTCAAAGAAGTTGCCGCTCGCGGAGCCAACACATGCATCATCTCACTGAAAGGCCTAGACGATGCGGATGACAGATTCGTATTACCGGAAGTAAACCCAGCGCTTGCTCCATTGGTATCTGTTGTTCCATTGCAGCTGATCGCTTACTATGCTGCACTGCATCGCGGCTGTGATGTTGATAAGCCGCGTAACCTTGCGAAGAGTGTTACTGTGGAATAATAAATGTTTAACCCCTTTGGTTATTTAGCCAAAGGGGTTTTTTGTCCATCCGTCGTTTATAAGTGAACGGATCGTTTTATTTTGCATTCTCCGTATTCCAACTATGTAGTTGTAACTTTCCTCTTCTCAACGCTGCAAAGTTGGTACCCGCTGTTAGATAGTCGGTACCCGACCAACAGGGAATCGGTGGATAACCGGTAGCCACAACACTATGTATGGACTATTATTCCACTGTGAATCAAGCAGTAATATCAATATCAAATCAATAATAATTCAGGCTGGATCCATTGCGGTCCAGTCTGTCCATATGCTCCCGACCCCTTGTCCCGTAAGGACTCATACTGTATCCTGCTTTTCCCAATGATGTTCCCTATACAGTTCTGAAGAACACTTTGGAAGAAAAAGTTGCAATTTTTGTTGAATGACAGGCAGTGTTATAGGGAGATTGCTCGGAAACTAGGTGTGGATACCAATACCGTAATTAAATATGAAAAATTTATAGATACCAAAAGTAGTTCAAGAAAGGAATTTCATAAAGGTAATGATTTGGTAAATGAGAACCGAAGTGAATGGATGCTGCTTCAAAAGGACTACCCCAACCTTACGAAAACCCAATTAAGAAGGAAAAGTCGAAGGAAAAGTCCAGTGGTATATGCTTTCTTATTTAAGAACGATAGAAATTGGCTCAACGTAAATTCACCAAAACGGCAAAAGGTTGAAACAATAAATAACCGTGTTAATTGGTTGAAAAGAGACCCGGAAGTATTAAAGAAGGTCCATGAGGTGGTTGTGGGTGTAAATAATATAAGCGGGAAGCCCATAAGAATTACAGTAAAGTCACTTGGAGACCGCATTGAAGAGAGGGCCTTGTTGGAAAATCATTTGGATAAGTTGTCGGAAACGAAGGTGTTTATTTAACAAGTTTTGGAATCAGAGAAGGATTTCCGTCTGAAAAGGGTAAAGTACGTAATTAGAGAAATGAAAGAGGAGGGAGAAGTGATTAAAGGATGGGAGGTTCTGAGGAAAGCAGGTATTAAAAAGAAGTTTTATGAGGAGATTATTGAGTTTCTTAAACATTATAATTGGTATAAACTCAAAGTAACATATAATAGGTGTCCTATATTAGGGATACCTTTTTATTATTAATAAAAAGTCAAAAATGAGAGGCTATAATGAAATAAAAATGTAAGCGTTTTTACATTGAGGTGAGGTCATAGTTGTTCCATTAATTGCTGCTTATTGTTTGCAACCAAATACAGAAATCGGGAAAAAATTATTAGGATTTTGGAACTCCTCTTATACATGTTAAACTTTTCCTGTAAAATAGAAATTAACATCAGGAAAATTATATCGGGAGTAGGAAAAGTTGGGAGGGAGTAGTTTGATAGAAAAGATTAGTATTAAGGAAGTTGCATCCTATGATTCAAGGGGAATTGAAGTTAATTTGAGTAAGATCAATTACATTTACGGAAGCAATGGTACCGGAAAGACAACTATTTCTGAATTTCTAAGAAATAGCGACAATCAAAAGTATTCTTCTTGCAATATAGAACGGAAACAAGGGAGTTCTGCCTTCGATTTGTTTGTTTACAATAGAAATTTTGTCCAAGACAACTTTAATATCAGGAATGAAATAAAAGGGATTTTTACTTTAGGTAAAGAGTCTACTGAAATATTGACCTTAATAGACGAAAAATTGAAGGGTGCACAGAGACATCAAGAACGAATTGGAAATTTAGAAAAGAATATAGAAGAAAAAGAAGGGAAATTAGAAACCTTACAATCAGAATTTGTTGATCAATGCTGGGAATTAAAGCAGAATTATGATGAAGTTTTTGAAGAGGCTTTTACAGGTCTTCGCAATAATAAAAAGAGATTTATGGAAAGATGTTCGGATGAAGCTACAAATAACAACAGTGATTTATATACATATGAAGAATTAAAGAACAGAGTTGATTCGGTCTATAAAAATTCCCGAGAAAAAGTTAGGGTAATTCCAGAAGTACACTACGATAGCTCTTTAGAGAAACAATCAATATTTCAAACGAAAATAATAGGTAAAAAGGATATAGATATTGCTAGATTAATATCTGAACTAAATATAAGTGACTGGGTACAGAGAGGGCATAGACATATGGAAGATTCAAATGGTGTGTGCCCATTTTGTCAACAAGAGTTACCCGAGAGTTTTAAGGAAAAGTTGGATGAATATTTTGATGAAACATACACTGAACAAATACAAAATCTTAATTCATCCATAGAAAAATATAAAAGAGATACATTTGGCTTTTTTGAAAAGTACAATTTTCTTATGACTGAAGACATACCTTATATTAATAAAGAAAAAATAACATCTCTATTTGAAATAATTAATTTAACGTATAAAGAAAACACTCAGCTGCTTGAAAGAAAGAGACATGAGCCAAGTAGGAGCATTGAGTTAAGTTCAATAATAAGTTACCTTGAGCAAATAAATTCAGAGGTCGACCGTGCTAATATACAAATAATTGAATTAAATAGGGTAATTGATAATATTAAAGAAGAAAGAGAAGTGTTAACAAAAGAAATATGGCGATTTATTGTGGAAGAGAATAAGAGTCATTATGAAAATTACATGAGTAATTTTACAAGAGAGAATAGCGCTTTAGTGGGAATGAAAAGGGGTAAGGAAGAGCAAAAAACTCACAAAAAGAGACTAGAAGATGAAGCGATTGAGTTACAGAATCAACTTACGAGTGTATTACCTTCTATTCATGAAATCAATATGCTGCTTAAATCCTTTAGTTTCACAAATTTTCAGTTGGCAGAATCTGCTGAACAGGGTAATTACAAAATTGTAAGGCGAAATGGTGAAGATGCAAATGAAACATTAAGTGAAGGAGAGAAAACCTTTATTACCTTCCTGTATTTCTATCAGCTCATTAATGGCAGTAATGATCAGGACAAAGTAAATACAGCAAGAGTAGTTGTGGTTGATGACCCTATTTCTAGCTTGGACAGCAATATACTATTTATGGTGAGCAACCTCATAAATAATTTGAAGAAAAAGGTAAGGAGTAATGAGTCTAACTTCAAACAATTAATTATTTTGACACATAATGTTTATTTTCACAAGGAGATTTCTTACAACAAAGGTAGGAGCAATAAAAAGCAACCTGATGAAATATTTTGGATTATCAGGAAGACAGGTAATATATCTTACATTAGTCGATATGAAGAAAACCCCATTAAGAATTCATATGAACTACTTTGGAAAGAATTACGTGAAAATTCTAATTCAATAACAACTCCTAATATTATGAGAAGGATATTAGAAAACTACTTCAAGTTCTTCGGAAACGTTGATATTAATGAAATTGTTGAAGGGTTCCTAGATGATGATAAGGTGGTTTGTAATTCTTTACTTTCTTGGGCTAATGATGGGTCACATCATGTGAATGATGATCTATATGTAGATAGTAGCCAAGAACAAAATACAATCTATTTTGAGGTATTTAGAAAGATTTTTATAAATTCTAATCATGAATCTCATTTCAACATGATGATAGGGAACATTGTTAATGAAGTGGAGAAGAACGAAGCAAACGATGAGGCTGAAAAGGAAATACAAGAGGCATTAACACAAGTTGCTGTTGGTAAAGAATAAATTACAAGGAGGGGAACCTTGATGTCAAAAGCTATCCATTACGACCTTACAACCTTCGAAGGTACAATACAATCACTCGGTAAATACTTGAGTATAACAGAAAGAGAAATTAGTAAATATATCGCTAATAATAAGGATAATTATGATTGTGATGAGTTCATTGAATTATTTCAAATAACCGATGAACAATTGTTATCAAGTGAGCTTATAATGTCCTCTCTCCATGTTACCACTAATAATGATGGTTGTTCGAGTATAAAAAAATACGGGCTAATTAATTTACAACAAGCTATATTGTTAGACACTCCATTAAATAAATACTTACAAAATAATGGTGTCCAAATAGATTTAGCAAAGAAACAAGTTCATTATAAAGGGGGAATTTACGATATAGCCAAGGATTATCGAGGCCTTTCAGGACGAGATTCAGCCGAATGGGTGAGTTTTAAATTATTTGAGGATTATCAAATTAATTCATTCTTTTTCAGTGAAAATGTATTAAATTATGGAGGAAACGTGAATGAAAGTCCCGAGTTTCTATATAATTTAGCACAACTTCTGAAAGATGGAAAAATACAATATGATTGGGTGAATGACAACAACAAAAAATGCTACGTAATTAAGTTCGAGGCACCTATTAGTAATATTAAAAATTTTTATAATAGGATTTACACAGAAAATCTTGAGGAAACAGAAATTAATTTGATGAAT
Source organism: Bacillus sp. B28 (assembly GCF_029536185.1). Taxonomy (NCBI): domain Bacteria; kingdom Bacillati; phylum Bacillota; class Bacilli; order Caryophanales; family Bacillaceae; genus Bacillus; species Bacillus sp. B28. The sequence goes on from NZ_CP120511.1 coordinate 206,357, forward strand.
AGAAAATGGATTATCGAAAAATCATTATCAATAATAAATGAGGGGGTTTTTTATAGTAGACAAACTGATGAAATTTATTGTGAGTTGAAACCAAATGTTTCTGTACCATTCAGTAATATTATGAAAATATATTCTCCAAATGAATACTTAAAAGAATACAAAGTGATTAAAAAATGAACGTGAGAATCATAATATCTCTTTTATTACTCAAAACGGAACCTGTGATTGCTGTAATAATGAAGTAGGTAAATTTAAATATATAATACAAAAATGAATGATTATATCATATTCTGTTACAATTATCAAGGTGAAAGAAAAAAGGAAACGATACTATTAATTTTAGATACTGCAATATATCAGCAACACTAAATATTTCTGTTATAAAAGACTATTACATATGGGAAGCTAAAAAATTTCCTCCTTGTTCGGGTGTATATATAATTTATGGCAGAAATGATGAGCCTTTATATGTAGTTGTAACTGTCCTCTTCCAAACGCTACAAAGTTGGTACCCACTGTCAGATAGTCGGTTCCCGACTAGCAGGGAGTCGGGGGATAACCGGTAGCCACAACACTATGTATGGACCATTATTCCATTGTGAATCAGGCAGTAATATCAATATCAAATCAATAAAAATTCAGGCTGGATCCATTGCAGTCCAGTCTTTTTCTATGTGTCCATATGCCCCAACCCCTGCCCATACTGTGTCCTGCTTTTCCCAATGATGTTCCCTATACAGTTCTGAAGAACAGGAAAAGAAGAAAATAAACCATGAGAAAAGAGAAGAATTCTGTTTCTCTTCCCGTGTTTTTTCTTATTTCTTTTTCTTTCAGGGAAAATTCTTTTTGAATACAAAGAGTATTCTGTATAAATCAAACACGAAAAAAGAAAGGAAAATCGAGGTAAGATGACCGTTTGAGGGAAGAACTTAATAAAACTGAAAAAAAGTTAAAAGAGGGGGAAGAGTTTACAGTTGAAAAGGTTTGATGGAGACTTGAAATGAACTTGGTAAGGTACCAACTTAAACGAACACCAAAATCTGAATCCCACTGAATTAGAATAGTAGTTTTAGTTGACAATGTTTAAAATTTAGCATATCTTATACTTAACTTAATAATCGGCCCAGATGTTTATTTTCGTTTGTTACATTATTAGGTCTTTAGCATTCTTTCAACTAATCTTGACAGGATGAAAAAGTATCCTAATTTAAATGGAAGAGAAACATAAGTCGATTTTATTTAATAATTAAGCACTATATTAAAGTGTAGCGGTGATTTCATTCCTTTAGAATGAACTTAAAATATTGTATAAAGTAAAATGACCAATAATAAGGTAGCTCTTCAAAAAACTTCCCAGAAGTTAGTTGAAGTGAAGCCGACAATTTTCAGGATTCAATGATCTAACATAATCATTGAAATTTTGAAGTTGTCGGCTTTTTTGTTGGAAAAAAATAGAGATAAATAAAAATTGAAATAAATAATAGACAAATATGATCTGATTGAAAGGTCTTTTGACCAATAATGAGTTTTAAAAAAGGGAGAATTTTGAAATGTTAGTTTCGCTGAGTTTGTCATCATTATTAACATTATTTTTTATTACGCTTATTGCTTCTGGGATAAGTGGACTATTGTTTTTACATCCTCGCGTATCCTTGGGTTTTGTTCGCATTCATATTGGTATCTTGGCTTTACCGCCGTTGGTTGCCTTAGTGATTCTTGCCAATAGGAGTGTGAATGGGAATGTTGGCCCTTGGCACTTCGATTCCTTAGCTTGGTTAATGACTTTCTTTGTTCTTACAATTGGTTTAATCATTCAGCGTTTTTCTGTACGTTACTTAATGGGTGATCGATCTTATCGAAAATATTTTACGCTTTTTACTTTCACTACAGGTGCTGCTTCAATTGCGTGGTTAAGTGGTGATCTCCGCCTGATGGTTATTTCTTGGGGAGCAACTCTTGTCGGTTTAACCCTGCTTATCAGGTTAAACAGTGCTTGGCAAGTCGCTGGTGAAGCAGCCAAGGTTACTGGCCGTTTATTTTTGTTAAGCTGGCTTTCTTTGTTTTTCGCGATAGTTTGGCTTTTTCAAGTCACAGGTCAATGGCAGCTATCATTGGTTTTAACAAATGAAAGCTTAGCTCAACTGGGGGCATGGGAGAGAACAGGGATTAATCTATTGATTGTATTAGCAGTGATCATTCCTGCGGCTCAATGGCCATTTCAAAGATGGTTAATTGAGTCTATTGTTGCTCCAACTCCTGTTTCTGCGATTATGCACGCAGGTTTAGTAAATGCAGGCGGTATTATACTCACTCGATTTTCACCTCTATTTAACGGTGGTATCGCTTCAGTTATTTTACTTCTGCTTGCTAGCATTTCTGTATTGATAGGAACGGGTATTAGTTTAGTCCAGGTTGACTATAAACGCCAGTTAGTAGGCTCCACAATTGCACAAATGGGGTTTATGCTCATTCAGTGTGCATTAGGAGCCTATATCGCAGCCATTATTCATCTTATTTTACATGGTTTATTCAAAGCTACGTTGTTTTTACAGGCTGGTTCGGCAGTAGGGCGTCATGAAGTATCGGCTCGTACTAATGAAAGAACATCCTATTTATGGGTCATGGCTGGTCGGATTTTATCCTTAGTTATAGGCGTTGCTTTTTGGCTCGCTGCACCTGGAGAGGGATATCAATTCATTAGTGCGCTGATCTTAGGGTGGTCATTGTCCGTTTCTTGGACTCAGCTTGTCGCTTTTGGAGAGGGCCGAATTGGCCGAATTGCCGGTTTAACTGTTTTAGGAGGAGCAGCCCTCGTATATTTTATCATTCATAACCTTTTCTATAAGTGGCTGCATACAACCATTTTTCAAAGTGTTCAACCTCCAATGTCAGCTGTCATGATTGTCGTATGTCTCTTGCTATTTGGCAGTGCTTTAGGTACTTGGGTTGCTCGTCGTCGTTCTTCCGTTTTTTTCGCAGTACTCTATCTTTGGTTAGTACGATTAGGTGAAGCAAAACCCAAGACAGTAGAGAGTCATCCAGACTACCTTAAACAATATTTATCATAAGGAGGTAATAAGTGTTGGGCATTACATCCGTATTAACGAAAGAAAATGTAAAAAAGAAAGAGACAGATATTGATATTCAAGAAAGAGATATTAACGTTTTAATTGAATCTGCCAGCCGAGTCATTGCACCGCTTTGGCCTATTTCAACATTTGCTGCACGTAACCCGTGGATGGGACTTGAAAACCAACCTTTTGATCAGGTTGCAAGTTGGCTGAAACATACTCGTGATGTTGATATATACCCTAGTGCGTCTATGATCCGTTCAGCAAAGAATAAAGGTGAGATTGATGAAGAATTTGTAGAAATGGGGCTGCAGCATTGGCTTGATTCACATTCCTTTCATATCCCAAGGGATGTGGCAGAGCGATTTTGTCATGCTGGATTACAATTAGAACCACTGCCTTCCGACCTTTTATCATCACATAAGCTGGAGAAATTGGTGAATGAATGCAGTGGACTGGATCATATCGAGAATATTTTTATGCAGCCAATCAGTTCGTATATAGAGAATCAGGATGGTGAAAAGGTAGTCAACATACTAGACCATCATGTCATTAAGTGGAGTAAATTATATCTTGATGACTCTCAGGCAGGCTGGACAATGCCCAACCGTGAGGAAGGTTTCTATCGTGCCTGGCAGCATCTCATTCAGTATGATCCGGCACTTAGTAAGAAGCAGCGTGAAAGATTAAAAGGTTGGCCGCAAGAGGCACATTTGGCTTTACAAGAAGCGTTATTCGCACTAGAAATCCCTGAATCAGAGATACAGCGTTATCTTGAAGGCCATTTACTTTCCTTACCCGGATGGGCAGGGATGATGCTTTGGCGCTCCCAACAATCGAGCCATGAACATGCACTTCTAACAGAATATTTAGCAGTTCGGATATCCATGGAGTGGGCTATTATAAAGCCATATTTACCTATTAATAATGAACGATTTGAGAATAAAATTTCAATTACTCCCCTTATAGCAGCTTGGATACATTGGGGGGGGCTTACATTAGAGGAATGGTCACAGATGCCGGCTGATGAACAAAACGAATATTTATCATTTGCCTACAGCTTTGATGAGAAACTTCGCAGGAAACTTTGGTTAGAAGCTTGGGAACAAACATACACTGATAGATTAAGCCAGAAGATCATCTCGAAACAACGTGAAACCGACGGTAAAAAATCTGCATTAGCTCAATTAGCATTCTGCATCGATGTACGGTCAGAGCCTTTTCGTCGTCAACTAGAAAAAGCAGGCCCGTTTGAAACGATTGGTGTTGCTGGTTTCTTCGGGGTGCCGATTGCAACTTGTGAACTTGGCAGTCAACACAGTCATGCCTCCTTGCCGATCATACAAAAACCACAACATAAAGTTAAAGAGTTCGCAGATGAAGATGTACTCGAAAAATACAACCAACGAACGCAAGCGGTTCATTCTTTAAGCCATACATTTAAAACGATGAAGCAGAATGTGCTTTCGAGCTTACTACTGCCTGAGCTAAGCGGACCTTGGCTTACTCTACAAATGGCAGCCCGTAGCTTTGTGCCAAGAAAGGCGGGTCATTTCATTCGTAATCTCCGTGAGGCTTGGCTGCGCAAACCTGATACAAAACTCTCGCTTCATTATGATGCTACAGAGGCAGAAATACCTTTGGGTTTTACTGATGAAGAAAAAGTGAACTATGCTCGGCAAGCACTAAAAATGATGGGATTAACAGAGAATTTTGCACCCTTAGTCGTGATTTGCGGACATGGCAGTCAAAGCACCAATAATCCTTATGCCGCGGCTCTTGATTGTGGTGCCTGCGGTGGAGCGGCCGGCGGATTCAATGCAAGAGTTTTAGCTGCTTTATGTAATCTTTCAGAGGTAAGAGAAGCTCTCTTAACTGAAGGAATGAAAATCCCTGAGGATACGGTTTTTGCAGCAGCTGAACATAATACAACGGTGGATGAATTACATTGGCTTTATGTACCAGAGCTTTCTGAAGCTGCACAAGAAGCATTTGAGCAAATTGAAGCTGCTATGCCGAAAGTGAGACATCGTGTAAACGCAGAACGACTGGCCCAATTACCGAATGTCCAATCGAACCTTAAAAATCCGAAGGCTGAGGCAGACCGATTTGCGGAGGATTGGAGTGAGATACGTCCGGAATGGGGACTGGCTCGTAATGCCGCTTTTATTATCGGCCAACGTGAATTAACCCAGGATTGTGATTTGGAAGGAAGAGCCTTTCTCCATAATTATGATTGGAAGCAGGATGAAAGCGGCGAAATCCTAGCAAATATTATTGCAGGACCTGGAACTGTAGCCCAATGGATTAATTTACAATATTACGCATCAACAGTAGCACCCCATTATTATGGCAGCGGAAATAAAGCAACTCAAACCGTTACTGCAGGTCTCGGAGTGATGCAGGGGAATGCAAGCGACTTGTTAGCCGGACTGCCTTGGCAATCCGTCATGCAATCAGATCATGAGGCTTATCATTCTCCTCTTCGTTTGTTGATTGTCATCCAAGCGCCTAGACAATATGTAGAACGGTTATTAAATAATGACCCAGTATTTCTGCAAAAAGTTCAAAATGGATGGGTTCGACTGGCTAGTATTGATCCAGATGGATGTTGGGAAAGCTGGTAACCATGAAACTAAACAAATGGATTTGTTACTCAATATAAAAATGATAAACATAAGGAAGAGGTGTGTTATATGAATGTAAATAAAAAAGTATTATTTTTGACGGACATTGAAAACGGTTTGGAGCCTATTTTACAAGAAGTGACGAACACTCCAGCAGAAAATATGCTGACTATCCAAAGCTATGGTGCCGCTATCTCACATCCTTATGGAGAAATCATGAGGTCTGTTATTTTTGCGATTTACCAGGAAGATGTTGAGGAGGTCTTTGTAGTAGGAACAAAAGATAAGCGGACTTCAACAGATCATATGCTAACTCAACTTGAAACAATGAAGGATAAAATACAAACATTGGATTATCTCTTTCAAAATTGCAAGCCTGAATTTTTAGGCGATACGGTCGATGAGTGGCTAAATGTAGATAGCAGTGGCGCTGTTGAAAAAAGTGTTGATATCATTCGTCAACATCCACTGGTGCCGTCATATGTTAAAGTAAGAGGTTTAATCGTTGATCATAAGGATGGGGAATCCTCTATTGTGGAGGTTCCTTCTACTAAAACAGGTCAAGCCTTACCTGATCATTGCTTGTCATGATGGAGCGAAGTGGTCAGCTTCTACACCCATATATGGGGAGAAAGCAGTTTTAAGGAGAATGTAATGGGCGTTAGTATAACTGATTTTGTCACGAAAACAATAGAGGAAATGAGCTCGTTTGATCGAGAAAATATGGAATGTATGAAAAAAGTAATAAGAAAAGCAATTCATTTTTATCATTTAAAATCTTATGAAGAAGTTGAGGAAACCCAATTAGGGAGCGTTCGATTTTTGCATGTACACTCTATGATGGAAGAAAATATGTTATCCAAAATTGTAGCGGTCACAAGAAACGGCACAACTGATTTGGATATTGAAGGTGTATATGAAGGATTTGTTGTAAGAGAATATTAATGAGACGAAATAACGAATAGAATATGCCAATTATTTTGCCAGGAGATGTGTTATATATGAAAAAAACGAAAGGTTCTATTGAATCAGAGATCAGTAAGTCCATTACGCAATGGGAGAAGGATTATCTTGGGCGCGGGTCTGTATCTGTTAAAACTGATATACTGCGGGATATGATTATCGTTAATTTAAAAGGAATTTTAACACCAGCAGAATATGCAGTTTGTGGATCAAAAGAGGGTATGTTATCTATCAAACAAACTCGTTCGGAGTTAGTTGAATCAGGGATAGAGGGTCTAAAGGATATTATCCTAACGATAACCGGAGAAAAAGTGATAAGTTTTCATACTGATTTAAGCTCTCGGACAGGTGAACGCGTGATGGTATTTAAATTATGTAATGATCTGGAGAAAAATCTATAATATTTGGAGAGATAAAAAAGCAGAATGAGAGCAAAGTATATATAAAGCAGCGCTTTCTAATGGTCAACCTAACAGTAGATATGCGAAAGTTAAGTTCTGTAATACCTCCAACTGGCCTGAAATAAGTCTTCAGATTTTTAATGTCTAAAAAGAAGTCAGTCATCGAAAACGAAAAAACGAATTGACATATCGGGATATAACGATATAATAAACGATATGGAACCAATTGAAGTATTCAAAGCCTTATCAAATGAATCAAGGCTGCAAATTTTGCAATGGCTGAAGGAACCTGATCGTCATTTTTCACCCCATGAAGGGATTGATATGAACACAATCGGGGTATGTGTCAGTCAAATAACAGACAAATTGAAAATGACGCAATCAACGGCTTCCCAATATCTCACCATCCTTTTAAGAGCCGGCCTGATTAAGGCGGAGCGTATTGGAAAGTACACTTATTACAAAAGAGATGAAGAAGCCATTGGGAAACTTGCGGACTTTCTTAAAACAGAGATATAAAAAATAAACATCAAAAGATGTTTATTTTTACACCATACATATCGACATATTACGATGTGTTTATTTTTTAAATTAACATATCGATAATTCGTGATATGTTGTTATAATAAATAATTAAGGAGTGAACTTTATGTCTAACACCTTGAAAATTTATATGTTAGCCATTGTCAGCTTTTTAGTCGGAACTTCAGAGTACATCATTTCGGGTATTTTGGATCGCATTGCTCATACACTTGGGATCACCTTGGCTGCCGCGGGCCAGCTCATTACGATCTTTTCACTTGTATATGCTCTTTTAACACCCGTACTCATGGCGTTGACAGCAAGTATGGATAGACGCAGATTGATGATTTATGCTCTCGGTTTGTTTGTGTTCGGCAATATCTTGGCCTTTGTTCTGCCTGGTTATGGTTGGTTTATTGCAGCGCGGATCATTATGGCGATGGGAGCGGGTGTGGTTGTTGTAACCGCATTAACGATTGCCGCTAAGATTGCGCCGGAAGGAAAGCAGGGCAGTGCCATCGCTACGGTCGTTATGGGATTTACCGCTTCTTTAATCATTGGTGTTCCGCTTGGAAGAATGATAGCAGTAGCATTAGGCTGGAAGTCTGTATTTGGTGCAATTGCTTTGTTGGGATTGATCGCAATGGCCGTTATATTCTTTACTCTTCCGCATACTGAAGGGGATAAACCTGTACCTTTGCTTCAACAGCTTGCTCTTTTAAAAAAATGGAAAGTGGCGATGGGATTATCAATCACTTTCTTCTGGCTCGGGGGATATTCTGTTGCTTATACCTATCTGTCACCGTATCTCTTGAACATTTCAGGAATAAGCGGCAAGCTGCTTAGCGGTGTTTTGCTTATATTTGGAATTGCCAGTTTGGTTGGATCAAAGTTTGGGGGATATAGCACCGATAAATGGGGAGTGCCCTTTACACTCGTTGGCGGGATGACATTGCATATCGTCACACTGATTCTGCTGTCACTTGTCACCCATTCCCATATCGGAGTGTTGGTGATTTTGATATTATGGTCGTTTGCCGCATGGTCTACCGGTCCGACACAGCAATTTCACCTGGCTACAATAGAACCGGGGATGTCAGGTGTTTTGCTTAGCATGAATCAGTCAATGATGCAATTCGCCATGGCAGTCGGCGCAGGAATAGGGGGAGTTTTTGTAGAAAACGTATCATTGGCCTCGATTACCTGGATTGGTGCATTAGGGGTTATGATTGCCATTATTGCATCATTGATGATTTTTCATTCACAACCGAAACAGGCGCTAAAAGATATCAATCAATAATATACTTCTTAAAATTCAATGGGTTCATTTCGAAAGATCTAACATCCGCTCGTAATATAAGCGGGTGTTTTTTTATAGAAGGCACACTGAAGCTGAAAGAGATTTTTGCCGACGGAGAGCTGAAGCACAGCAAGTTATAATATACTAGGAATGGAAATAACGATATGGCGGAAGGGTTCTAACGCTTCTCGCCTGTAAGATCACTACTTTGAGGATGTGTCATCGTGAATCAAAAGACGTACATTGAAATGAGAAGGACATCGCAGTACATCAACAAATTGAGAGAGTATTCAGTGCTAATTGATGGGGCTGAGATGGGAACTATCAAAGATGGAGGAAGGCTGCGAATTGATTTACCGCCTGGTGAGCATGTTATTCAAGTGAAGATTGCTTGGTGTACAAGCCCAACTTTGAGGTTTACTTTAGCGGAAGGAGAAGTGTTGAAGTTTAGATGCGGAAGTCCGCTTCGAGGTTGGAAGTTGCTTTTGGCGCTTTTTTCTGTTTTGGGCCGTCCTGAAAATCATTTGTTTATCGAGCAGGAAGAAGAGAAAAAGGCTTTGTGGTGATTTTATGTTACTACATGGATAAAATATCGCTGAATTCTGTTCTGTGAAAGTTTAATTGACATAAGAAAGAATGGCAGCCTTCTCAATATCGTGCTCCTTAGAGCAGGCTGCCAATAAGGAATTCTCGTTTGTCAATTTTCATAATTTCATTGAGAAACTAAATACTCCTTAATCAATTGCCACCTGTCACGAGCATTCATGATGAACTCCGATGCAATGGCTACGACCAGGTCTTTCTCCGGAACACAGCAAATCACATTGCCGCCATCCCCAAGTGCTGAGTATGAGAAAACACCTTCCTCTTCACGCAGCCACCAAAGATAGCCGTAGTTATTAGCGTTCATCGCTGTTGATTCGTCAATCCATGATTTCGGAATGATTTGTTGATTGTTCCAAGTACCATGATTCAAATAAAGATAACCAAACCGTGCCATATCCCGCGGAGTCATCGTAAGCCCCCATCCTCCGGTTGAATTGCCATCCGGATCATTAACCCATCCCTTCACGTTTTTTCCGAACAAATCATCAAAGCCAAATGATTTCATACCATAATAGGGGATTTCTTTCATGCCGATCGGTTTAAACAAGTGCTCGTTGGCAAACTCGCGGGCGCTCTTGCCTGTGCTGCGGGTGATGATGGCTGATAGCAGGTGTGCACCTGCGGTGGAGTATTTAAACGTGCCGATTGGGCCTCCTTGGCCCAGCATATCCAGCGTATAGGTGATCCAATCTGGCTGCATGCACATCTTATCGAGCGGTTCATGCCAGTCTTCAAATGGATAGGGAGCTGTCATCGTGAGAATGTGGCGTATGGTGATGTCTTGTTTTTGTTTATTATAAGGATCCGGAACGTATTCTGGGAAAAAGTCCAGCACGTTTTGGTGGACACTTTTTATGTATCCTGCATGTATCGCAATCCCAATAAGAGCTGACATGATACTTTTGGTTACTGATGCTACATGATGCGTATCATTCGGTCCATAGCTATGATAATAGCGCTCAAAGGCGATGTATCCATTTTTTACAACCACAATACCGTTTATATTGCTGTATTCGGACTTTATTTTAGGGTCAAGCTTAGACAGTTTTTCGGTGTCCATCCCTAAGGCTGCTGGGTCTGCAGTTGGCCAGTCGTTTCTTTGCATGACAGTTACCTCTCTTTTTTCTTTATTGGAAAATATACTTCAGTCACAATATCCTCTGGGACACCAGCTTGCTGGTGATCGGTTACGTACACTTCATAGGGGGATTGTGCCAATTCATAGCCTTCATCTTCGACCCATTCCCTCAGCTTGGCGTATACGGATGTCAATTCTGAATAGGGACCCTTTAATACAGACTTTGCGCATAGGCCTCCGCGCAAGTCTCTTGTTCCTCTAACAGTCTCCTCTATTGGAATCGCAAACTCTGTATCATTGCCAGCAGGGTTGTATTCAGGGCTGTGATAAATGGTCATGGGCGTGCCGAGCAAGGTAAGTTTATCAACAGCAATTCTTTCATATAGCCTGCTAAAATATTTTTCGTATCCTAGGGCATAGTCATGACTGCTCATCATTTTGCGTAAATACAGGATGTTCATTGGCTGGGTTTCAGCAAGCACTACTTCTATATCGTCAAGCCATGACATCATTGGTTTGCCTTTCTCTGCACGCAGAATATCGAGGTTCAATTGGGTAAGGGTATATTCATAAGCATTGATCTTTTCCTGTACTTCTTTTCTTTTTCGCTGAAGGGCAGAACCAAGCTTTTCTTCAGCCTGATCCTCTTCCAAATCGAGGATGGCTTTGATTTCTTCCAGAGAAAAATGATACGACTTTAAACGGTTAATCAAGAGCATTTCTTTGAGCTGCCTGATAGAATAATATCGATATCCATTTTCAGGATTAATGTCCTCGGGGTGGATGAGTCCGATTTCATCGTAGTATCGCAATGTTTTTGTTGATACTTTGCATATCTTTGAAAATTCACCGATCGACAGCAAGCGATCACCTCCATGCTCCAAATGTACACCTTTCCGTAAGGGCAAAGTCAAATATGAAAATAAAACTGTTCCAAAGTTAATCAGTTATTTATTTTCATACCGTATCCTTTCAGTATCACGTGAAAGGAGCATCATATGAAAACATTATGGAAAGTCGTAAAAATCTTTTTTGGCAGCATAGGTGCTTTGCTTTTGCTTGCAGCCGTCTCGGTCTTTATCTACCACCATTACCAGCTAAATAAGGAAGCAGCACTCCTTAAAGAAAAAGGCACATTAGTTGATGTTGACGGTAAAAAAATGAATGTGTATCAAGAGGGAAGCGGGAAGGATACGTTTGTGTTTATGTCCGGTTCGGGGATTGCTGCGCCTGCTTATGAGATGAAAGGGTTGTACAGCAAGTTTTCAAAAGAAAACAAGATTGCTGTAGTGGATCGTGCGGGCTATGGCTACAGCGACGTGTATGATGATGACAGGGATATTGATACAATATTAGAACAGACGAGGAAAGCGCTTCTGCAAAGCGGGAATAAGCCTCCTTATATTTTAATGCCTCATTCCATATCTGGGATTGAAGCGATATATTGGGCGCAGAAATATCCTGAAGAAATTAAGGCGATTATTGCGATGGATATTGGATTGCCTCAGCAGTATGTCACGTATAAATTGAGCGGGATTGACAGACTGAAAATGAGAGGATTTCATCTGTTAACTTCGATTGGTTTTCATCGATTTATGCCTTCCGCAGTATACAATCCTGAGGTGATTCGGCAGTCGTTTTTAACTGATGAAGAAAAAGAAATCTATAAAGCCATTAATTTTAAGCAATTTTTTAATGCTGATATGGAGCATGAGCTTTTACAGTCTTATCAAAATGGCAGCAAATCTATGAATTTGCCGGCGCCAAAAGACACCCCCGTCCTCATTTTAGATGCGGTCTCTGACCAAAATAGAAATTCAAAGTATGCCATACAAAACCGAAAAGATTATGAAGCGTTTGCGGCTCAATTTAATACAGCCGATATAAAGGAACTAAGGGGAACACACAGTATTTATTTATATCAGCCCGATCAAATATATAAATTTTCCATGGAGTTTATAAGAAAGGTTCGCTAATGAAGAGTTATCATATTTTAATCGTGGAAGACGATGTCATGATTGGTGATCTGCTGCAGAAGATTTTGCAGCGTGAGGGATATCATGTGATGTGGAAAACAGATGGAGCGGATGTGCTTTCGGTGATTCAGAAGGCGGATTTGGTCATTATGGATGTGATGCTGCCGGGTGAGGACGGGTATCAAATGTCTAAGAAAATAAAAGATTTGGGGTTAAACCTTCCTATTATTTTTCTGTCCGCCCGCAATGACATGGACAGCAAGCTTCAAGGGTTGAAAATCGGCGAGGATTACATGGTAAAGCCTTTTGATCCGAGAGAGCTGCTGCTGAGAATGAAAAATATGCTTGAGCATCATTATGGCACCTTTACGCAAATCAAACATTTGTATATTGATGCAGACACCAAAAAGGTATTCAATGGGAGTTTGCACCATGAAGTGCTGTTTACCGCGATTGAGCGGAAAATATTCTTCTATCTGTATGAAAACAGAAACAATATTTTAACAAAGGAACATTTCTTTGATTATCTATGGCAGCTTGAAGACAGAAATCCGAATATCGTGAATGTGCACATTAAAAAAATCAGAGCGAAAATTAATGATTTAGCGGGTGAGATCATTGAAAATATCTATGGAGAAGGGTATCGGCTGAATACCGTTGTGAAGAAATGAAGCTAAAGACAAAATATCAGTTGTTATTATGTACCGCCGTCATTAGTGTTCCGGTACTGTTGCTGGCGGTTAGCATTTTGATGTCGGTGATTTATGACAGCGTGTTTAAACCGATCAATCATGGCATGCCCTTTCACAGGTCTTTTGCGTATCCGGCAATGCTGGCTGTATTTTTATTATCACTTTTATTGTTAGCTTTTTTATTTTCAAAATCGATCCATTCTCTGCTGCGTAAAATCAATCTATTAAATCAAACCATTCGGCATCTGGCGAGTGATCAAAAGGTGCCCGATAAAATAGAAGTGAAACGCGCTGATGAAATTGGCGAATTGATCAAGTCTGTCAACTTGTTAATTGAACGGACAACGTACCGGGAACTGGAACTAAGACAGCGAGAGGAAATAAAAAAGGAGCTGCTGCAAAAACTAAGGCATGATATTAATACACCTTTAACAGCCCTCAGGCTGCAGTTATTTTATTTGGAGAGCCAGTGCCAGGATCAAACCGCATTTGAATCTTTGTACCAGCAAATTGAATATATTGCGGAATTAACGAATGAATTCAATCATTACTCAGCCGAAACGTTAGAGAGTTCTTATATTGTAAATGACGAAGTCGATATTTCTGTTCTATTAGAAACCACAGTGAAAAAGTGGGATTATTTATACAGTATCAATGGCATTGAATTGCAATTTAAGCCGTCAGATCAAAGTTTGATATGGGTGAGCAACAGTTTATGGATCCAAAGGTTATTCGATAACATTTTTCAAAATACGCTAAAGCATTCGAAAGCTGAAAAGCTGGAAGTCACGATAGAAAACGGAGCTGTTTCGATTCGCGATGATGGCATTGGATTTGATAGAGATCAAGATAGTAACGGGCTTGGGTTGAAGATTATTGAGGATATATGCCGGTTGCTTCATATTAGCTATGAGCTGCAGACAAATGAAAATGGGACTGCGTTTTTGTTTTCAAAAAAGTGATCCGGCTATGTTTTTCTTTCTTCCGAACAATTATATATAATAGGAAGCAGAAAAGGGGTGAACAGCATATGTTTAAAAAAATCATCAAAACGATCAAGTCCCTCTCAAGCAGCTCGAGTGATCGCCATCACAGACACCGGCACTACAGCAGCAGCCGGCGCCGCCATTACCGCAGCTACAGCAGCAGCTCTGGCAGAAGAAGACATGATGATCGTTATGGCGGCAGTCACCGCTACAAACGCCGGAGCTACAGCAGCAGTTAATCGCAAAAAAAGTTCTTGTTCCGCATTGGGACAAGGGTTTTTTTATGTCACTGATTGAATCGCACGCTTCAGGTCTTCGCGAATGGAAGCCGTGTGCTGATACTCTTCATCAATGCCCAATAATTTTTTCAGCAGCAGGGTTACTTCTTTTGTCAGCGTTAATTCCTCCAGCCAAGTGGCGTTTTTCTTCTTTTTCCCTTTATATTGAGAGTACAGCAGGAACAACAGGGTTTCTCCGAGATCGAAGAAGTCATCCTGTTTTCTGAGCTTTAATTCCTCATCTTCTTCATGAGATAACTGTTTGGCAAGGCCGAAATCGATAAGATATACGTTACCGTGATTCATCATAATGTTTGGCGTTCTGATGTCAGTGTGAAAAATGAGACGTTCATGCAGGTATTCTACAATGTCCAGCAGCTGAGACATCAGCTGTAATGCCATCAGCTCTGTAAACGGCTGTTTTTGAAAAAATAACAATTCCTCTATATTATCTCCCTCGACCAGCTGCATGACATAGCAGGCTTGTCCGTCTATGATGAAGTCTTCTATGAAGGCCGGGATTTGCGGGTGGTTGATGCTTTTGAGCAGACCAATTTCCTGCTGAAATCGGACTCTTTCCTTTTGTTTTTTGGCTTTTGTCGGACGGAGCTGTTTTAAGACGTACGGTGTTTGCGTATGAACATCGGTGCACACATAAACCAAGCCGTAGCCGCCCATGCCGTGGCATTCTTCGATTTTGTATTGGTTGTTCAGTAGGACACCGTTCTTCAGTGGGCGGTCAAATAATAGCTTTTTTAACTGTTTTAATGCCATTCGCGCTGCACTTCCCTTGATTGTACTGATTATAGTTTATCAAAACAATTGCATCTTGGGCTAAGTCTATTCTATGGAAGCTTAGCATAAAAAAGAGCCGAATCCCTGTAATGGCAGTGATTCCGGCTGCGGAAACAGAATAAGTACAAGTAAATAGAACTGACAGCATGAGAGCGAATTGAATGATCCATTTTTAGCCATGAGAAAGCCTCCTTTTTTTCGTCATACATGAAGTTTCAGATGTAAATAAATGTTTTAAGAGGTTGATATATACAATGGATTTGCCGATAAATAGAGAAGAGAGAATTATTCAGGAGGGAATCGAATGCGTCTGGATCGTCAATATATCCGCACCCAGCTCATGGCACAGAATATCACGAAAAAGGTTTCGGCTGATAAAGGCAGGAGTACATCGGCAGAGGTGCTGGGAAAGGCATACAGTCGGCTTGAAACATTAAAACGTCAAACCGGCGTAAATTATTAGGTAAGCTGTTCATCGTGAACAGCTTATTTTTTTATGCCCATCTCTTGAGAGCAGCTGTATCATGTATCGTTTTCAATATTGTCATGATTTCATTATATTCATATAAAAGATTTTAATGAAAGTGATAGATCAAACCCATTGAATGAAAGTGTTTACCTGAAAAAAACAATTGTATTTTCCAGAGAAATTTATTATGATGAAATAAGTAATTTTGGAGATTATCTAACAATTTTATGATTGAATTTTCTGATGTTTGTAGCTTGATATGAAATGAAGAACGTTTTGGAGGCTGGTCGGCCTTGATCCTATTTCGGTTGAGCTGTACATGTATTCGTTTTTAAGAGGAGGAAGCGGAGTGGAAAATAAAGAATTGAAGAGGGGTTTGAGCGCCCGTCATATTCAGATGATTGCCTTGGGCGGCACGATCGGTGTTGGTTTATTTATGGGTTCTGCCAGCACGATTTCATGGACTGGCCCGTCTGTCCTTCTGGCTTATGCGATTTGCGGAATTTTTATCTTTTTTATCATGCGTGCAATGGGTGAAATGCTGTATGTGGAGCCGAGTACCGGTTCTTTTGCAACCTTCGGTCATCAATACATTCATCCCCTTGCTGGTTATATGACGGCGTGGAGCAACTGGTTCCAGTGGATTATCGTCGGCATGTCAGAAATTATCGCAGTCGGTTCTTACATGAAATATTGGTTCCCGGATTTGCCTGCTTGGATACCTGGTATCGTAGCTATGGCAATTCTCGGTGCGGCGAACTTAATTTCTGTTAAGTCGTTTGGCGAGTTTGAGTTTTGGTTTGCGATGATTAAAATCGTGACGATTATCTTAATGATTATTGCCGGAATCGGAATTATCTTCTTTGGATTTGGCAACGGCGGAGATGCTATCGGTTTATCTAATCTGTGGTCTCACGGAGGCTTCTTTGCGGGCGGTTTCTCAGGATTTTTCTTTGCATTGTCTCTGGTTATTGCGGCTTATCAAGGGGTTGAGCTGATCGGGATTACTGCCGGAGAAGCAAAGGACCCGCAAAACACGCTGCGCAACGCGATTCAAAGCATTATCTGGCGTATTTTGATTTTCTATATCGGTGCTATTTTTGTGATCGTGACGGTATATCCTTGGGATGAGCTGAATTCACTTGGAAGCCCGTTTGTGTCTACGTTTTCTAAAGTTGGAATTACAGCAGCGGCCGGCATTATTAACTTTGTCGTTATCACGGCGGCGATGTCAGGCTGCAACAGCGGGATTTTCAGCGCGGGACGTATGCTTTATACATTAGGTGTCAATGGACAGGCACCGAAATTCTTTGCGAAGATTTCTCGCAATGGTGTGCCGCTGTATGGCACAATCGCGGTGCTGATCGGATTAGCTGTCGGCGTTGTGCTGAACTATGTTGCGCCGCCGAAGATTTTCGTTTATGTATACAGCGCAAGCGTGCTGCCGGGGATGATTCCTTGGTTTATCATTTTGATCAGCCACCTCGGATTCAGAAAAGCGAAGGGCGCGGCGTTAGATAAACATCCGTTCAAAATGCCGTTTGCACCTTTCACAAATTATTTGACGATTGCTTTCTTGCTGATGGTTCTTGTCGGCATGTGGTTTAATGATGATACTCGGATATCTTTAATTGTAGGGGTTATTTTCTTAGCTCTTGTGGTCATCAGTTATTATGCCTTTGGAATTGGGAAGCGCGTGCAGGCGGATCTTACAAAAAGAAATCAAGCAGCTGAATAATACAGGAAAAAGAGACATTGACTGATGTCTCTTTTTTCATTTTTTGCGTATGGATTTTTCTCATTTCAGCAACCTATAGGATAAAGAACGAAAAGGAAAGGTGCTTATACTATGGATGTTACACTCGGTTATTTGCGCGAGTCACTTTCAAATCATCTTGAAAACGAAGTCTGTCTGCGGATTTGCAAGAAGATGCTGGCGAAGCGGTATGCCAATGAAGAGGAGTTTGTAAAGGATTTGGATGACGATGAGATGTCATATTTGAATCAGGTGCTGGAAAAGGAAATTAAGTATGCCCAAGACGAACAGGATCAAAAACGGGCCAAGGAATTAAATGAGGTGTATGAATTACTGCTTTGAGAAAGGCGGGAATGAAATTGGGTGCGATTGAACGAAGCGGTTATACGTTTCAGCCGGAGTTTAGTGTCGTCCGGCAAAATGGGGCGATCCACGTGTATCATCATGGAGAATTTGTTGAAGAAATTGAATTTGAGTTTAACGGGGATTACCCGGATCATGATTTGATTGAAGAGCTTGTGAATCATTATTGCTTTGAGCATGACATTTAAGAGCCCTGTACGTTTGCAGGGCTCATTCATTTATGAAGTGATCAGGCCATATTTTTTTAGAATATCAATTGTGATGTTTTTGGCTGTTGTACCGGAGTCATCAACATTGGTGACAAACGTATAGGAGCCGTGCTCTGTTTTGATGAATCCGACAAACCACCCTAATCCCATGTCTGTCAGGCGGGTTCCGGTTTTGCCGTAAAGCGTATAATGATTTCCTTCTTCTTGAATCATCATGCGTTTGACCGTTTTCATGACCGTTTTGTCAAACGGGAGCTTCTCTTTGTAAAGCTTCTCCATAAAGGCTTCTTGTTCCAACGGAGAGATTGTCAGAGAGCTTTGCAGCCAAAACTGGTCGATTCCGCCGCTGATATCTTCGTTTCCGTATGACAGGGTATGAAGCCATGTTTTCATTCTTTCCTCGCCGATGTCCCTCGCTAATGCCTGGTAATACCAGATGGCAGATTCCCGCATGGCTGAGCCAAGTGTATGGTCGCGGTTCCATGATTCGAATTCGCGTTTGACGCCATCCCAGCGTTTGACATCGTATTCATCCCGGACGGCTTTTACCTGCAAGCCGATTAAGGCATTGGTCACTTTAAAGGTAGATTGCGGAGTTTGTCTTTTGTTGGCCCGTTCCTTGTTGTAGACAAATGTCTTATCCTTTTCTAGATCATGAAGGATGAAGGTTCCGTTAGTATCCTTGAACTCCTTATCCACATTCATCCGGCTGACATTCAGGTGCTTTTTTGTTTCATTGGAGGGCGCTTTTGCATGAACGGACAAACCTCCTGTCACGGCAATGACCAGCACAAGAAAAGCATATATCCATTTCTTCATTTTGATCTCCCCTTTGTTTTGATCATCTATCTTTTCTCCATTTCTGCTTTTCTACCTTTAAAAGTAATGAAAAAATGCTTGGAAGCAAATACTGTAATGGGGTTTATCTTCGTGAGATAACGTGAAAACAGAAGTAAAAAAGGAAGGCAGGGTTGCGGGATGAATGAGCAGATTCCACATGACAAAAGCCTCGATAACAGTGTGGCTTTGATGCGGGAAGGATATTTGTTTATAAAGAATAGAAAAGAGCATTACCATTCGGACTTTTTCCAAGCACGCTTGCTTGGAAAAACATTTATTTGTATGAGCGGCGCGGAGGCTGCGAAGGTATTTTATGATACAGAACGATTTCAGCGGCAGGGTGCTCTCCCGAAACGAGTGCAGAAATCGCTGTTTGGCGTCAATGCAATCCAGACAATGGATGGCGACGCTCATATTCATCGGAAGCTGCTTTTTCTGTCATTAATGACACCGCCCCATCAAAAACGGCTGGCTGAGCTGATGACAGAGCAGTGGGAAGCGGCTGTTACAAGATGGGAAATGGCGGATCAGGTTGTGTTGTTTGATGAAGCAAAAGAAATCTTATGCCGGGTGGCTTGCTATTGGGCGGGTGTTCCGCTGAAGGAAACGGAAGTGAAAGAGAGAGCGGACGATTTCATCGACATGGTAGACGCGTTCGGTGCTGTGGGACCGCGGCATTGGAAGGGAAGAAGAGCAAGACCCCGAACAGAAGAGTGGATTGAAAAAATGATTGAAGAGGTGCGCGGCGGCAGGCTGAAAACAGAAAATGGATCAGCGCTGCATGAAATGGCTTTTTATACGCAAGAGAATGGGAGCCGGCTTGATGCCCGCATGGCAGCCATCGAGCTCATTAATGTGCTGCGTCCGATTATAGCGATAGCTTACTTTATTTCGTTTTCAGCGTTGGCGCTGCATGAACACCCGAAGTATAAGGAATGGCTTCGTTCTGGAGGCAATCAGGAAAGAGAAATGTTTGTGCAGGAGGTGCGCAGATTTTATCCCTTTGGGCCGTTTTTAGGAGCGGTTGTCAAAAAGGATTTTATATGGAATGACTGCGAGTTTAAAAAAGGTTCATCAGTGCTGCTTGATGTGTATGGAACCAATCATGATCCCCGTATGTGGGACAAGCCTGATGAGTTCCGGCCTGAGCGATTTAAAGAGCGGGAGGACAATCCGTTTGATTTCATCCCTCAAGGCGGGGGCAACGCGGAGAAGGGCCATCGCTGTCCGGGGGAAGGGATTACCATTGAAGTGATGAAAGCGAGCCTGGATTTTCTCGTGAATCAGGTTGAATATGACGTGCCAAAACAATCGCTGCATTACAGTCTTGCCAGAATGCCGTCATTGCCTGAAAGCGGTTTTGTGATGAGCAGCATTAGACGGAAAAGATAAATATAAAAGCTCTCTTCTTTTTCGAAGAGAGCTTTTTGATTACTTCTTTTTTTCATCGTAGTATTGAACAGGATACATGGAGCCTTCGGATACCATTTTGTTGTCCTCAATGTCATGCGGGTGCGGGTGACCGGCTTTATCGACTGGGAACGTTTCCATATCTGGTTGTTTTGTTATCTTCATTTTCATGCTGTGAATGAATTCTCTTGCCTTTTGGCGGTTTGACGGGTCTTTTAATAGATAAGAAGTGATGCCGACAGTTGAAACAGCGAGACCGGAAAGTAACAGCTTTTGTTTCATGGTAATAACTCCTTTCTATTTTAAAAATAATGTTTCCTGTATCATTCCCGTTCTGCTTAAGGCTAAACCTCTGTGTATTTTATCAATTGTTTTACAGTAAATTCTATTTTGGGTGAAGCTAGTGACTAAATTCCTATATTGGAAGGCGAGATCCATTGATTTTTTATTATTTTAGCTATCATTCGATAAATATTGACAAAGTAAAGTAATCAGAATAATAATATAACTTAGCAACAGAATGTCATCATACATGAAAGGTGTTTACGATATGAATCAGTTACATCGAAGAATGGGAACGTTTGCCCTTATGATGGTCGGGCTCGGGTCGATGATCGGGTCAGGCTGGTTATTTGGGGCGTGGCGCGCTGCCCAAATTGCGGGGCCTGCTGCCATTATTTCATGGGTTATTGGCATGATCGTTATTTTATTTATTGCTCTTTCTTACAGTGAATTAGGTTCTATGTTCCCTGAGGCAGGGGGAATGGTGAAATATACGCAATATTCACACGGTTCGTTTATCGGATTTATTGCAGGGTGGGCCAACTGGATTGCAATTGTATCCGTTATTCCTGTTGAAGCTGTGGCCTCTGTTCAATATATGAGTTCGTGGCCATGGGAATGGGCGAAATGGACAAGCGGTTTGGTGAAAAACGGAACGCTGACAGGAGAAGGATTGGTGTTCGCTTCTGTTTTGCTTCTGATTTATTTTCTGCTGAACTACTGGACAGTCAATTTGTTTTCGAAAGCGAATTCATTAATTACGATTTTTAAAATCATTATTCCAGGACTGACAATTGGCGCTTTGCTCTTTGTCGGATTTCATGGAGAAAACTTTACAGCGGGCCAAAGCATTGCACCGAATGGCTGGGCAAGTGTTCTGACTGCGGTTGCGACTTCAGGTATCGTGTTTGCGTTTAACGGATTTCAAAGCCCGATCAATATGGCGGGAGAAGCCAAAAATCCCGGGAAATCGATCCCGATTGCGGTTGTCGGTTCTCTGTTAGTTGCGACAGTCATTTATGTGCTGCTGCAGATTGCTTTCATCGGAGCGGTGAATCCGTCTGATATCGCTCACGGCTGGAGCCATCTTAATTTTAATTCTCCTTTTGCTGATTTGGCGATTGCATTAAATATTAACTGGCTTGTCATCGTATTATATGCGGATGCTTTTGTGTCACCTTCCGGAACAGGTATTACGTATACGGCGACGACTTCCCGCATGATTTACGGAATGGAGAAGAACAAATACATGCCGGGCGTGTTTGGCAAGCTTCATCCGATTTACGGAGTTCCGCGCCAAGCGATGTTTTTTAACTTGATTGTTTCGTTTATCTTTTTGTTCCTGTTCAGAGGGTGGGGTGTGTTAGCGGAAATTATTTCTGTAGCCACGTTAATTTCTTATATCACAGGCCCGGTTACAGTGATGACATTGAGACGGACAGGGAAGGATTTGTACAGGCCTCTTCGATTAAAAGGCTTAAGCGTGATTGCGCCGCTTGGATTTATCTTTGCGTCGCTCGTGCTGTATTGGGCGCGCTGGCCGTTAACAGGGCAGGTTCTGTTTATTATTTTGATCGGACTTCCGATTTATTTCTATTACCAGGCCAAGGCGAAATGGAAAGGATTTGGCCAAAACGTTAAAGGTGGCATATGGATGGTGTTTTACCTGCTTGTCATGATGATGATTTCCTATTTGGGCAGTGACAAATTCGGCGGTCTGAACGTCATTACGTATGGCTGGGATATGACCTTGATTGCCTTTGTATCGCTCGGTTTCTATGTGTGGGCGCTGAAGAGCGGATTCAAGACAGAGTATTTGAAAGATGCGAAGGAGATTAATAGCCAGCTGATAAGCGCACAGTCAGAAGCTGCTGCGGGAAAAGAATAAAAGAAAACCTTGCGCTGTGGGCGCAAGGTTTTTTCTTTTAATAACCCTTTTTTACTTTGTGGAAAAGGTCAGGATAGTTGGTGAACACTCCTGTCACTCCCCAGTCCAGCAGGGGGCGCATATCTGTTTCTGTATTGACAGTGTAAGGATGCAAAAGCAGACCGTGGCTGCGGATCATGCGGACATTTTCTGCATTCAACGCTTTATAATCCGGACCTGCGCCGACAGCGTAGGTTTTGATTTCTTCCAAATCAGCATCTGTCATTGAAGCTATTTGCTTTGCTTCCATCAATTGAACAGTCGGCAGGTTAGGCTGTAATTGATGAATTTTTAACAGGCTTTCTTTGCTGAACGATTGGATGATCACTTGGCCGCGCTTTGAATGCTTGCTTAGCAGTTTATGCTTCTGTAAGGAAGCGATCAGTTTTTCCTCCATGCCTGGATAGGTGTCAGGCGATTTTGTTTCAATGTAATAGTTCGCATGTTTGCCAAAACGGTTTAATACCTCTTCTAATGTAGGAACTTTAAGGCCGGCGTACTGCGGCTTCGCTTTTGCCGGGTAAGCTTCATTAAACCAAGAGCCAGCATCAAGTTTCTTAATCTCCGCGAGCGTATGATCCTTCACCCAGCCCGTGCCGTTTGTGGTGCGGTCCAGTTTTTCATCGTGCATAACAATGAGTTGCCCGTCTTTTGTCATCTGTAAATCCAACTCAATATAATCGGCTTTCATTTTCTGAGCGGTTTCGTAAGACAGGATCGTGTGCTCAGGCACATATCCGGAAGCCCCTCTGTGCGCGACTGTCAGGATACGGTCAGGAGACAGCAGGTTTCCTTTTGAGGCTGCTGAAACTGGTGTAACCATAAACGACAGCAAACCAAAAGATAGCAGAACCAAAGCTAGTAATCTATTTTTTCTCATCTTTTCTTCCTCCTTATGAACAAGCAGTAACAGCTTTTATGTTAGAAAACAGATGTAAATGGCATGTTGGAAAAATATTAATCTTTTATAATCTTTTCTTAAACATGCTCCGCCCGTTTTCCCGTATTCCATGTCAAAGCCAAGAACACGATGGCCAGTATACAAGATGAGATCAGCATGATGAAGCCGCCGTTCCAATCAAATCGGTCAACGACAAATCCCATAATCGCGTTTGCGAAAGCAGACCCGCCGATGTATCCGAAAAACCCGGTCAAACCAGCTGCAGTTCCGGCTGCTTTTTTCGGAGCAAGATCAATGGCTTGCAGTCCGATGAGCATCACAGGTCCATAGATTAAGAAGCCGATGCTGATCAGAGCGATGTTGTCTACCAGCGGATGGCCGGCCGGATTCAGCCAGTACACCAATACGGCAATGAAAACACCTGCCATAAACAGAACGCCTGCCGGTGCGCGGCGGCTCTTAAAGAAGCGGTCGCTGATCCAGCCGCACAGGATCGTTCCCGGGATGCCGGCGTATTCGTAAAGGAAATACGACCACCGGGAGTCTTCAGGGGAGAACCCTTTGGCTTCTGTTAAGTAAGTAGGCGCCCAGTCCACTACGCCGTACCGCACAAAGTAAACAAATACGTTTGCAAATGCGATGTACCAAAGAAACTTATTATTAAGTACATATTTAAAAAGGATTTCTTTTGTCGTTAATTCTTTTTCTTGATCTTTGAAAGCGTGTGTTGGATAGTCGTTCCGGTACTCTTCAATTGGCGGAAGCCCGCAAGATTGAGGGGTATCCCGCACCAAAAGGACAATTAAAAATGAAATCAGAATCGCAATAATGGCAGGGAAGAAAAACACGCTTTTCCAAGTGACAAACATAGCAATTCCAAGAGTGACAAGCGGAGCCAGGATCCCGCCGCCAATGTTATGAGCGACATTCCAAATCGACATCTTCGTGCCGCGTTCACTAATAGAAAACCAATGGGCCATCGTTCTGCCGCATGGAGGCCAGCCCATTCCTTGGAACCATCCATTGATAAACATAAAAATAAACATGATGGTGACGCTCGAAGTTACCCAGGGCATAGAAACAAAAAGAATATTTACAATTGCAGATAGAAATAAGCCTGTCGCGAGAAAATACCTCGGATTACAGCGGTCGGACACCATGCCCATAATAAATTTGCTAAAGCCGTACGCAATGGATACGGCGGCCAGCACCAATCCAAGCTCGGTTTTTGAAAACCCTTGCTCCTGCAGATAAGGAATGGCAAAAGCAAAGTTTTTCCGCAGCAGGTAATAGCCTGCGTAGCCGATAAAAATACCTAAGAATACTTGCAGCCTGAGCCGCTTATAAGCCGCATCCGTCTTTGAATCATCCAGTCTCTCAATGTGCGGAGCCGGTTTAAATAAGTGAAACATCAAATCATCCCCTTTGCTGTTTGTGTTGGATGTGTGGCGTGCCCTCCTTTCTGAAAAACAAAAAGAGCCAGAAAACACCCCCTTATTAAAAGGGGTGGAATTCCTGGCTCTCCTCATCTCCATCCAAGCTATTAACTTATAATGATAGCGCTTTCTTAAATTATCATAGTCTGGAGTGAATGTAAACGGGTAATTTTAAATTGTGTAAAAAAGTAAATGTTATCCTTTTGGTAGTTATGTTTTTTTACAAATAACATAAAAATCTGGGGGGGAGGCTGTTGCAGGTGGATAAATTAGATATCGCATTCGGCATTTTACCGTTAGCAATTATTGTGTTATCGGTCGCCGGGACTTATGTTTGTAAAAATGTATATATGATGCCGTTAGTTAGTTTGATCATTTCTCTCGTGCTTACGTTTACGGTTTTCAATCAATCTTTTTTGGGATGGGTCGTTGTCAATAGCTTGTTTTCGCTGATTTTATCATATATTACATTGATGGTGCTGAGAAAGAGGAAGGCATCTGGAAAATGAAATTTCGTCCCGCTTTTTTGATATATCGTTGACTATGGCAACTATATATGATTATAATTGCTTTAATCAACGATATAAGAAAGTGGGGAGAAGTTTGAAAACCAATGAATCAGCAACAGGCTTAAAATTCAGAAAGTTCAATCGGTTTTACACGAATGTTCTTGGCTTCCTTAACGAACACATTTATGACAGCCCGTTTTCCTTAACGGAGACACGGATTTTATTTGAGATTTACAATACGCCAAATTGTACGGCGAAAGATCTTCAGGATAAGCTGGGGCTTGACCGGGGATACGTCAGCAGGATGCTGAAACAGTTTGAAAAAGAAGATTTGATTTATAAAGAGAAGAGCAAAGCCGATGCCCGCCATCATTATATATATGTGACGGAAACGGGGGAAGCCATTTATAAAAAGCTTGAGAAGAAAGCAAATGAACAGGTTGAGCTGATGCTGAAGGAAATCGATGATGAAGAGCAGCACAAGCTTGCGACGGCTATGGAGGAGATTGAAGCCATATTGTCTCAGTCGCTCTCATCCAGGTCATCAGGCATTTCAGTAAGAGATTATTATCTTTCGGATGATATTCACCTTCTCATTGAAAAGCAAAGGCAATTTTATGCAGAGACTCATGGCTGGGATGATACATTTTTAGCTTATCTCCATGAGACATTTGACGCGGAAATTGAAAAGATATGGATCGCGGAAAGCGGCGGAAAATTTGCAGGCTGTGTGGGATTGGTCAAACAAGATAAAAAGACGGTGCAGCTGAGATGGTTCTTGGTTGATGCCGCGTTTCGAGGCAGAGGGCTGGGCACGCAACTGCTTGAGCATCTCGTTACATATAGCAGAGAGATGAAGTTTGAACGGATTTTTCTTTGGACAGTGAGCAGTATGGCTGAAGCCCGTCCGCTTTACGAGAAATTTGGATTCAGACTGAGTGAAGTGAAAGAAGAAACGCTATTATGGGGGCAGCATCTGACAGAAGAACGATGGGATTTAGAGCTGTCATGAAAAGACTCCACTATGCCTGGATCATCGTTTTTATCACCTTTTTGATTTTATTGGCCGTACAAGGTGTGCGCCTGTCGTTTGGTGCGTTTGTCGAGCCTTGGGAGCGGGAGTTTTCGCTGGATAGGGGCACCATCTCGCTGATTTCAACACTGAGCTTTATCGTTTACGGGATATCCCAGCCTGTGGTCGGGCGGCTTGTGGACAGATGGGGCGCACGGGCGGTTTTATCATGGAGCACGTTACTGACCGGGATCAGCATTTTCTCGACATGTTTTATCACTTCACCGTGGCAGCTTTTTCTGCTTTACGGGTTGGGGGTGTCACTCGGAGTTGGCGGAGCGTCGAATGTAGCAACAAGTGTGCTGGTGGTGAATTGGTTCAGCAAAAAGCGCGGCCTTGCCTTTGGAATCATGGAAGCGGGCTTTGGAGCGGGGCAAATGCTGCTGGTTCCCGGCTCGCTTATGCTGATCCATTGGTTTAGCTGGAAGCTGACGGTTGTGGTATTGGGGTTGCTGTTAATGGTCGTTGTCCTTCCGGCAGCCCTTTTATTGCTGCGAAATCATCCTTCAGAAAAAAATGAAGAGCCGATCGGCGGGGCTGCTGAGGAGGAGTCAGAATCAGGATCAAAAACCAAAGCAGGCTCAGTAACCGCGATGTTTCGTATGAGGCAGTTTTGGCTGTTGGTCCTTCCGTTTTTAATCTGCGGCTTTACGACCGTCGGGCTGATGGATACCCATTTGATTCCCTTTTCTCATGATCACGGTTTTTCTACGACTGTTACGAGCGCCGCTGTCAGTCTGCTGGCCGGTTTTAATATCGCTGGTATCTTACTGTCGGGAATCATAGCGGATCGGTGGAGCAGCCGGAAAATCCTCTGTTTTTTATATGCGGTGCGCGCGCTGTCGATTGTGATTCTGATTTACAGCCACGAACCCTACCTGCTTTTAGGCTTTGCGGTTCTGTTTGGATTAGTGGACTTTGCAACGGTAGCGCCGACGCAAATGCTTGCCACCCAGTACTTTCAAAATTACTCGATCGGCCTCATGATCGGCTGGCTGTCACTTGCCCATCAGATCGGCTCTGCCCTCGGAGCATATGTGCCCGGCGTCATTTATACCGTAACAGGTGAGTATACGCTGGCTTTTTATTTATCGATTGGAATGCTTGTGCTTGCAAGCGTGATGAACGTGATGCTGAGGGAGCCTGCGGCGATGAATCGTGACAGTCAGGCTGTGACGGAGAAGGTGTAAGTGAGAAAAAGCATCTCTGGCGAGGATTATTCAGAGATGCTTTTTTTGTATTTTTGTTCTAATACGAAGTCGATCATACCGATAATGCGGGTGTTTTCGGCTTTTTGTTTGAAGTTTTGGGAGATTTGAATGGCTTTTGCGTTTTTAAAACAAGAGGCTAGCCAAATAAAACCGACAATAACAAAAAATAGTCTGGCAAGTAAACTCCATTCATGTGGTAATTCAGTAGTTGTAAAATATAAAAATAGAGTAACTAATGTGCCGTAGATTACTGTTTTTATACTATGTATAAGAGTCAGCTGGGGCTCGCTAAATAATACTTTTAGCTGATTCAGCATGATAGAATCCTGTTTGTTTAGAAAAGCCAAGATTTCTTTATCATTTTCCTTGTACTGTGTAATTGTTTCGGCTGTTTTTATGGTTTCTTTAAATGTTTGTTGATGTAGAGTCATCCAGAATCCTCCCTAAAAGTAAAGCACTACATGAGAAATGATACAGACCCATGTAGTATTGTCACCTACTGGAATATCAGGCTATAGATTTTAACTTCAATATTTAACGATTGAGCAGTTAGATTTACATAAACCTCCAAATAACCATTGCGTACTGACTAGAGATGTTTGTGTTTGCGCCGTTAAGCATCCATATTACATCCGTTCTTCATCAGCTTCGCTTTCGGTTTCAGCTCTGAAATGTAGAGTCCTAACAGTGTAAGCGCCCCTCCCAGAAGAGCAATCCATGTCATTTTTTCCTGCAGAATCATGATGGAAGAGATGATTGTGATAACCGGCACCATGTAAATATAAGCGCTGGATTTCACGGCGCCGAGCACGCCGACCGAGTAATTCCATGTGGCAAAGCATAAGGCGGAAGCGCCAATGCCGAGGTAAAGCATGTTGAGTACATTTGAAGCGGTTGAAAAGCGGCTCGGGTCAAGATGGAAGTCAAACAAGAATAAAGCGGGAATCATAAACAGCAAGCCGTACAAAAATACTCTTTGTGTCAGCTCGATAATGTGATAACGGTGAGCGCTTAATTTCTTCATAAATATCGAATAAAATCCAAACACGAGAGCGGCTGCGGCGGCTAAGATATCCCCGAGCGGCTTCAGGTGAAGCACGACATTACCGTTGAAAGTAATCAATAAAAGCCCGATCAGCGCTGCAGCGAATCCGATGAAAAACGTCAGCCGCAGTTTTTCCCCTTCAAGCAGAAAATGAGCCAGAACCGCAGTGATCATCGGAATAATGGACACAATCATGCCAACATTGGATGCGTATGTATACGTGAGCGCTATATTTTCTAGTAGAAAGTATAAGGTCACGCCAAATAAACCTGCTCCGGCGAACAACAGCTCCTGCCGCCAGCTTTTGAACGGGATCATTTTAGGACGTACAAGGATCAGAGCAATAAAGCCGATCAAAAACCGATAAAATAATATTTCCATCGGAGTAAAGTCAGCCAGCAGAACTTTTGTCGAAACAAAGGTCGTGCCCCAAATCAAAATGGTCACAATTGCCGCTGTATGGCCGGCAGTTTCTCGTTGAATGCTCATTTTTGAAACTCCCTTTCGAAAATCTTCATGTATTGCTTCGGCGTCAGCCCCACCTGTCGTTTGAAAAACTTCGTCATATGGCTCTGATCGCTGAATCCTGTCTGGAATGCAGCATCAATCGGTCTAATCCCTTGTTCAAGGAGTTTTTTCGCTTGATTAATTCGGATTGTCTCCAGGTAGCTATTAGGCGTAATTCCTTTTTGTTTTGTAAATGAACGCAATAAATGATACTTGCTCCAGCCTGTTAGTTCACTCAAATCATTGAGCGTGACGTTCTCGTCATAATGTTCTTCTAGAAATCCGCAAACCATTTTGACTTCGTCGGATGGTTCAGGAATGCTGTCGGGGAACGTAACGTCTGAATAACGGCGGATCAGCTCTTCCAGTAAATGAAGAAACAGCTCCTCCTTGCGCAAAGCCTGCTTTTCCTTGGAAATCAGAATGTGCAATTCCTGCAGACTGGATGTCAGCTCATGGCGGAATAACACATGGTGGGAGAAATAAGGGAGATGCCCGGCGCCGGTAATCTCTTCCACCGCCTTCTTCATGACATCCGGCATCACATTGATACACCGATAATCGAGCGTGCGCCCGTCAATCTGCTCACAGCTGTGCGTGTCACGGGGGTTAAAGAGAAGAAGATCACCTGGATTGATGATATATTCTTGATTTTGACAGGCCAGGTACCGCTGCCCTTTTTCAATAAAACCAATCACATAATAATCGTGAAAGTGATTCGGGAATTTTTGCATAATCCCCTTGAAGCGGTAGGCTTCTATATTAAGGTGCGGATCAAGGTGCAGTGTTCGGGTTTCGTTTTGCATGGGATGCCTCCTGTCGGTGTGGTGGTCTTGGGTTAAGTGTAGCATGATTTTTGGGGATTTCTTGTATGATGTTGCGGCAGGAAAAGGAGAAAGCAGGTGATTTACATTACCTGCTGCTAACGCTATGTTTCGCCATTAGCTTTGTGAAGTACTAATAAACTGCCCAACATTAATTATCAAAAGAATATTAACAGTTTAATAAAAGAAGCGCCATTTTTGATGGTTTCGATTGATGGAGATGTCAATTCGTTCCGTGGAAGAATATTTTTTTGCCACTAACCTTTCCCAGGGTGGATTCCATAGGCGTCAGTACTCATCCGGTTCCCGCATAGCAAAGGAACCGCTTTATAAGGCAGGATTACAGGGGTTACTCCATTTTTCAGCGCTTATGCCATTGACGGGTGGTTTGCGGGGAAAGCGGATTGACACCATTTGAAGGAGAGTGAGATGATTGATGAAAAAATGGAGGAGAGATGAGAGATGCAGCCAGAAGATATTGTCCGAAGCGGTCCGAATCAATACATATGCAAACAAGGAATTGTAAAAGAGCTGCCGGCATTTGTGAAGGAATGGAAGCATCCTGTTGTTGTAACGGGCATCAAGTCGTATGAGGCGTTTCAAACGTATGCTGCGATTCCGCCAGAGTGGAGAGTGATTCAGCATAAAGGGTACAGCTCGCCTGAAGCAATAAGGGAGATTGCGGAACAAGCGGCATCTGCTGATCTCATTATCGGGATTGGCGGCGGAACAGTGTTAGACACGGCAAAAGCTGTTGCAGATCATATGGATATCGAAGTCATAACTGTTCCGACAATCCCTGGAACTTGCGCGGCAAGCACGCCGCTGAGCGTGATCTATGATCAAGAAGGCAACTTTATCCGAGTCGATTATCATAAACGTTCCAGCTATTTGACACTCGTTGATCCGTTATTGCTGCTTTCTTCTCCTATCGAATATGTCAAAAGCGGAATTGGCGACACGCTTGCGAAGTGGTATGAAGCGGAAGCCATTATCATTAATACGAAGGAGCCTGTTTCATTAATGGTCGAAGCAGGGCTTAGGCAGTCTGTCTATATTCGTGATCTTTTGCTGCAGGAAAGCCTTAAGGCTGTTGAAAGCCTTGAGAGAGGGGAAGCCTCGGCTTCTTTCACAGCTGTAGCAGAAACCATTATTACATTGGCAGGAACTGTAGGCGGTTATGCCGGACGCTTCGGCAGGATGGCGGGTGCCCATGCGGTTCACAACGGTCTGAGTTTTATCCCGGAAACCCATCATGTACTGCATGGACAAAAGGTGGCGTACGGCATACTGATTCAGCTTGCGCTTGAGAAGAGAAATCAGGAAATTGAAGAGCTGATTCCGTTTTATCAGCAGCTTGGCTTCCCAGTGAAACTGAGTGATTTAGGCATCCATAAGGATCAAGAGCAAGCGAAGAAAGTCATTGCGGCTCATGCGTGCAAGCCGGAAGAATCGTTATGTTTGATGGGTTCTTTTTGTGAAGCGGATGTTGTGGCGGCAATTAATGTATTGGAATCATAAGCTAAAATAAGGGTTTTCTTATTTTAGCTTTTTTATTACGAAATTTATTTTTTGAATATTTCAGTTATAATGGTTTTTGAACAGATAGGAGGGGCAAAGATGTATCAATCAAAGAAGGTTTTGTTGTTAGGCTCAGGTGAACTGGGGAAAGAGGTTGTGATTGAAGCCCAGCGTCTCGGGGTAGAGACGGTGGCTGTAGACAGCTACGAGCATGCTCCGGCGATGCAGGTGGCGCATAAAAGCTATGTCACTGACATGCTGGATCGTGAGCAGATCAGACACATTATTGAGAAAGAAAAACCTGATTTGATTGTGCCTGAGGTTGAGGCAATCGCGACGGATGAATTGCTGAAGCTTGAAGAGGAAGGATTTCACGTTATCCCAAATGCGCGTGCAGCAAAGCTGACGATGGATCGGGAAGGCATCAGGCGGCTTGCGGCAGAAACGCTCGGGCTTGCGACGGCAGGCTATGAATTTGCGAATACATATGAAGAATTTGTACAGGCGGCAGCTCATATCGGCTTTCCTTGTGTCGTCAAACCGTTGATGAGTTCCTCAGGAAAAGGCCAAAGCGTATGCCGCTCTGAAGCGGATTTGGAGAGCTGCTGGGAGACGGCGATGGAAGGCGGACGAGTGAAGAACGGACGCGTGATCGTCGAGGAATTTATCCCGTTTGAATCAGAGATTACACTCTTAACTGTGCGTGCAGTGAACGGTACGGTATTTTGTGCGCCGATCGGCCATGAGCAAAAGGATGGAGACTATATCGAATCATGGCAGCCTCATCATATGACAGAGCAGCAAATTGAAGAGGCGAAGCATATTGCGAAAGCCATTACGGATGAGCTTGGCGGGTACGGTCTGTTTGGTGTTGAGCTTTTCCTTGCGAAAGACAAGGTGTATTTCAGTGAGGTGTCTCCTCGACCGCATGATACAGGTCTTGTGACGCTGGTGACGCAAAATTTGTCGGAATTCGCGCTGCATGTCCGGGCGATACTCGGCTTTCCGATTACAGAAATCACACAGCTTTCTCCAGGCGCCAGCCGGCCCCTCAAAGCACCGGAAGAGTCAGCGGATTACACTGTTGAAGGTTTGGAAAACGCGCTGGCAGTGCCAAAGACACAAGTGCGCGTGTTTGGAAAGCCGATAACGAAGGTCGGACGCCGTATGGCGGTTGCGCTTTCTGCGGCTGACACTATTGGAAAAGCGCGAGAGAACGCGAAGAAAGCGCTGGATCAACTATCGATTCAATAAACATGAAACAGACGGGCCTTGTCTTGATACATGGCCCGTTTTTTTTTTCATCACCGCCAAAAATTGTATCATAAGAATCAAATTCTTGATTATAATGTAAAAGTCTTCCAACAAAAAGGTTGGTTGACACAAAAGGAGGGGGATGACTAAAATGAGAGTAGTCTCAAGATTCAGAAAAAAATGCTTTGCAGGGTTTACGATTTTGTGTTTGGCAACGGCAGCGGCGGTATCTTTCGGAACGCCGGCAGAAGCGGCTGAGAACCCGCAAACCTCTGTCTCCAACACGGGAAAGGAAGCTGAAGTCAGCAATAACCAGACATCGAAAGCGGAATTGGTTTCTGATCCTTATGAAGGAACCGGAAAAACAAGCAAAACATTACACAAGCTCATAGAATCAGAAAAAAACATTAAATCCTTAAAGCCTTCAAGTGTAATTGGATCTGATGAACGCGTCAGAATCTCAGGCACTACGTCATTTCCCTACAGAGCAACGGTTCAGCTATCAATCAAATATCCAAATACCTCAAGCACTTATGGATGCACAGGCTTTTTAGTGAACCCGAATACTGTGGTGACGGCAGGACATTGTGTGTACAGCCAGGATCACGGGTGGGCATCTTCAATAACTGCTGCGCCGGGCCGCAATGGTTCATCGTATCCATACGGCACTTATTCCGGCACGATGTTTTACTCCGTTAAAGGATGGACGGAAAGCAAAGATACCAATTATGATTACGGTGCAATTAAACTAAATGGTTCTCCTGGCAACACGGTTGGCTGGTATGGGTATAGAACAACAAACAGCAGCAGCCCCGTCGGCCTCTCTACATCAGTTACAGGATATCCGTGTGACAAGACTTTCGGCACCATGTGGTCTGATACAAAGCCGATTCGCTCTGCGGAAACGTATAAGCTGACCTATACAACTGATACGTACGGCTGCCAAAGCGGTTCGCCTGTTTACCGCAATTATAGTGATACGGGGCAGACGGCCATTGCAATCCATACCAACGGAGGATCGTCATATAACTTGGGAACAAGGGTGACGAATGATGTATTCAACAATATTCAATATTGGGCAAATCAATAAATACGGCAAACTGGCCGTTTTCATTTCTATTTTGTTTTTATGCGGATGCAGCTCTCAGGCGCATTCAGATTCTGCTCAGAAAGAAACAACGATCCCTGTGACCCTTCATGTGGAAGACGATGCCGGGTTACCGATGGAAGGTGTTCAAGTGACGATTGTCAAAGCGCCGGCATCAGATCAGGAGCCGAATACAGAGATCGGTGAGATTCTCGGTTTGACAGACAAAAACGGAGACATCACATGGGATACCGGGAAAAAGGGCGAATACTCCATTGCCTTAACGAAGAATGAAACGTCTGTGACACATCAAGTGTCATTAACAAAGGACAAAAAAGATAAGGTTATTCCATTAGTCTTTAAAGAGTAGACGGTTTTCCTTCAAGTTTAGGAAGAACGTCTTTTTTTTATTGATCTTCGTATATGATCAAACTATATACTGGAAAATTGTTATATGAGATAATAAGAATGGGTATTTTTTCTTACAAGAAAGGGCAGTCTCCTTTCTCTATATATAAATGAAAGTCGGAGGAAAAAGAAAAAGATGAAACAGGATTCGATGCAGCTTGCCGCGGCTGAAGGCGGTACATGCTTTTACCAGGCTTATGATGAAAGCCTTTCTTTGTGGCCGATTGATTCGGAAGCTTTCTATGTTTCTACTCGTTTCGGAAAAACACATATCATGGCAAGTGGGCCAAAGGACGCACCTTCGCTCGTACTGCTTCACGGGGGGCTCTTCAGCTCTGTCATGTGGTATCCGAATATCGCCGAGTGGAGCGGTCAATATCGTACATATGCAGTCGATATAATAGGAGACAAAAATAAAAGTATACCATCAGCCTCTCTGGATACGAGAGCTGATTGCGCTCACTGGCTGAAAGATGTTTTTGATTCGCTTGGACTGGAGACAGCACATCTGGCCGGATTTTCCCTTGGAGGGCTTCATACAGTGAACTTTCTGCTTGATATGCCTGAAAGAGTGGAACGAGCGGTTGTCATGAGTCCTGCTGAAGCGTTTATATCATTTCATCCGGATGTCTATAAATATGCCGCAGGCCTTAGTGAGCCGAGCGGGGCTGATGCTTACATCAAGTGGCTGACAGCTGACCGCTATCAGCTTCATCCCATGCTGCAAAAGCAGATCAAGGCTGGAGTCAAGTGGCAGGATGAGAAAAGAAGCCTGACACCGAGAGAAAATGGCTTCCCCTACGTGTTCACAGACGCGGAGTTAAAGTCGATCACAGTTCCGATGCTGGTGATGTTCGGTGAGCATGAGGTGATGTACCATCAGCAAATGGCTTTAGAAAGAGCTTCTGTATTGGTTACGGGGATTCAGACGGAAATGGTTAAGAACGCGGGACACCTGTTACCTCTGGAGCAGCCGGATTATGTCAATGAACGTGTTTTGTCATTTTTAGGCGAAAATGAAATTTGCACATAAATTGAAAAGACTGGCATTCATTGTTCAAAAGGTAACAAATGTTGTATAATAATAGAATTTGAGTGCTGCTTTTTTTTCTGGCAGTCTATGATA
The DNA here is from genome assembly GCF_029536185.1 of Bacillus sp. B28. NCBI lineage: Bacteria > Bacillati > Bacillota > Bacilli > Caryophanales > Bacillaceae > Bacillus > Bacillus sp. B28. The sequence goes on from NZ_CP120511.1 coordinate 241,809, forward strand.
TCATGCTTAATAGAGAGATTTTTCCTGTAACGCTGATTCGATATACAACGTCGTGTTGATATAAGGTTTTTTCAATTGGAGGTTTGTTTACACTGTGAATTATATACCCAGTATGATTACGATAGGAAACTTTATTTGCGGGCTTTTGGCGGTTCATTCCTTAATATTTCACAACATCCATTCAGCAGTGATTTTCATTTTTACCGGCATGTTTCTCGATTTCTTCGATGGAATGGCTGCGCGGAAGCTGAATGCTGTATCTGATATGGGGAAAGAACTGGATTCATTTGCCGATCTGGTTACATTTGGCGTGGCGCCATCCATGCTCGCCTACAGTGTCGCTTTATATGCCCTGCCGTTTATCGGGATACTATGCGCGCTGGCTTACAGTATTTGCGGAATGCTTCGGCTCTCTAAATTTAATGTTGAACAAAGCAAGCTTCCGACGTTTATCGGAATGCCGATTCCATTTGCGGCAATGTGTCTCGTCATTTTATGCTTTGTGAATAACCCGATTTTGCTGGCGCTCGGCACATGCGCGCTGTCTTATTTAATGGTGAGCAAAGTGAAATTTCCTCATTTTAAAAAACACGCAGCAGAAAATCTGGAGTCCGAAAGATGGAATTAGTGCAGCAGCTGATAGCGGATTATGGTTATCTCGCTATTTTTTTGATGCTTGTTCTTGGAATTATTGGATTGCCGATACCCGACGAAGTCATGATGACAATCGTCGGTTATTTTACGCATATTGATGTGCTGAATTATGAACTTGCCATTTTTATCAGCTTTGTCGGAGCCCTGTTAGGGATGATGATCAGCTACATGATCGGCAGAAAGGCCGGGCGTCCGTTTATCGATAAGTATGGCAAATGGGTCGGTTTGAAAGAAAAGAGAATGCTGAAAGTAGAAAAATGGATGAAGAAATACGGACCGTATTCTCTTATATTAGGTTATTTTATTCCAGGCGTCCGGCATGTGACGTGTTATTTTTCGGGAATCGGCAAAATGGAGCTGAAAACGTATATTGCGTATGCAGCGATCGGCGCCTTTTTGTGGTGCTTTATTTTTATTACAATCGGAAGGGTTATAGGGGTTATTCATGTTTAATACAGCTGTAAAGATTCTGTACCGATCATTGATAGAACTGACGAACCATCGATTATCATCCTGCCTGATCAAAGGATTTTGCGAATCGAAATTCAGTAGGCCGGTCATTCCGCTCTTCTCTAAACACTTTCAAATTAACTGGAATGATGTAGACGGAACAGCCGCTGATTACGGTTCGCTTTCGGAATTGTTTATTCGGAATATTAATTTGGAGCGGCGCCCTGTTTCAAAAGAGGCGCATGCTGTGGTCAGCCCCGTTGACGGTGTCGTTCAGACGATAGGGACGATCAACCCGAATCAAACCTTTACGGTAAAGGGCAAAGACTACTCATTTGCTGAATTGACCGGCTGTAAAAGCGCTGATCATCAATACAACGGTGGATATTTCGTCGTGCTGTACTTAAGCCCGCGGCATTACCACCGTTTTCATTCCCCGATCAGCTGCACATATCAAAAGCTGGCTGAACTCGGAAACCGTTCATACCCGGTGAATCAGTTAGGATTAAAATACGGAAAAGATGTACTGTCGAAAAATTATCGAGTTGTTTATGAGTTGAATAGCGGCAATCGAAACGTGCTAATGATTCCTGTCGGCGCGATGAATATTAACTCCATCGTGCAGACCAACACAGGTGATCAATTGAAGATCGGCGAGGAGCTGGGGTACTTTTCATTTGGTTCAACCGTCATTTTGATCTTTGAAAAAGACGCGTTCCGGCCGTCTGCTGATGTAACAGAAGGCCAAGAAGTCCAAGTCGGGCAACTGATAGGTTATGGAGAGTAAAGAAGAGGAGCTCGCAAATGGAAGCGGCGCCTCTTTTTTTGAAGAAAGGTGAGAGTGATGGAAAAACAAATCGTCAGCTGGATCACACATTACCAGCAAACCGGAGATGGAGCGGCTCTTCACAAGGTGCAGGAAGCGTGCTGGCCGATTGTGGAAACAGTTCTGCAAGAGGCGGCAACTGATGCAGAGCAAGTGAACGATTTGCGCCAAAAAGGATTGGAGCGGTTTCCATTCATCATCAGCAAATACCAATCGGATGTGCAGCTCCCGATTGAAACGTTTTTGAGAAATACGTATCGGTTTTATTTTCATCAGGCAATGAAAAGCTCTTAAAAAAAACGGCTTCTATCAGCAGAAGCTTTTTTTTTATAACTGAAAAGGAAACTTTTTCTATAACTATCTCGTAACTACTAGAGAACCTAGCAGAAAAGGAGAGATAGAATTGAAACATAAGTTAGTAAAAATGACTTTGCCGCTGCTGATTGTCTGTCTGGCGTTTTCTTCTTTTGCGGCGCCCGCCCGTGCTGCTTCTGAAGAAAAACATTGGGATCGCTGGATTGAACGGAATGCCCATCCGCTGGATTCTTCCGATGCTTCAAACAAAAATCTTCGATTTCTGAAGAAAGTGCTGAAAGGAAAACGAATCGTCCAGTTAGGAGAAACCACACATGGTGCTGGCGAAATCAACGCCACCAAGGTCCGCATGATCAAATACCTTCATGAAGAACTGGGATATGATGTGTTGGCCTTTGAATCTGCCTTTACCGATACTAATGCCTCTTACCTCAATATGGACCAATCCACACCTAAGAGCACGATGAAAAACTCCATTTATGCTGTATGGCACACAGAAGATGTCGTTGAGCTGTTTGATTATATGAAAGAGCAAAAAGAGAAAGGCCATCCGCTGATTCTTACCGGTTTTGATATTCAAGGCATGAAGAATTCATTCAATGATGCCGCGAATCAATGGGTAAAAGCCGTGGACCCGGAAAAAGCGGAGCTGCTTTCCCAATCAGAAAACGATTTTTCAAAATTGGTGACAGACAGCAGCACGTTTGCAGAATTTATGAAAAAGAAGGAAGCGCTGGTAAAAAACTATCAGGAGCTTATCAAGTTCGCTGAAAAAAACGCTTCAGCGCTAAAAGCACACCTTCCGAAAGAGCCAAAGGCCTATGAGATCTTTATGCATTCTCTTCAGCTGAGAATTGACGTCATGGAAATATATATGCCCCAAGAAATGAAACAAAATCTAAAAGAACCACTGGAGAGATTAGAAGATGTCCCGTTTATTTTAAGAGATCGCATGATGGCTGAACAATTTCAGTGGGTCGCGGATAACCTTTATCCGAAACAGAAAATCATCGTCTGGGGCCACAATTACCATCTTCGCAAACAGAATACCAAAATGATACAAGATTGGACGTACGTAAACGGCCCTAACATGGGTGATTATTTGCCGGAGCGGCTGAAAAAACAAACATATACGATTGGCATTTATGCGTATTCAGGTGCGAGTCTTGACAGTGTCGATAATAAGACGATTATACCGGTTACAAGCCCGCCGCCACCAGGAAGTCTTGAAGCTTTGCTGAAAGCTGCGGACCATCCAGCTGTATTTGTTGATTTTCTCCATACAAAAAACAAGAAGGGCACTTCGTGGATGTACACCCCGCGGACAGCACTCTATTGGGGGGATAAAGAAGAGCAGATGATCCTGAAGGAACAATATGACGGTGTCATTTGGCTGGAGCATATCACGCCATCAGTCATTATCAAGTGAGAGATGTCCCCTGTGGTAACAGGGGATTTTTACATATCGCAAAAATAATCAAAACAAGAAAGCTGTGATCCATTAGTCTAAAACAGAAAGGAGATTGAAACGTGAATGTATTATGAAAAAGCTGTCCAGAAAACAATCGATTGGATTGAATCACATTTACATGAACAAATATCACACGAGGATATTGTAAGTGTTTCAGGCTTTTCCAAATTTCATTTTCATCGGATTTTTCAAAAAGAAGTTGGCATGTCGGTTGCTTCTTATATTCGGTTGAGACGTCTCGCAAATGCAGCGGCAGCTTTGCTTTATACAGATGTTCGCATTATCGACATTGCCTTGCATTATCAGTTTGAATCTCAAGAGGCGTTTACTCGGGCATTTAAAAAAATGTATCACATGCCGCCGGGAGCATATCGAACATTTATGAAACGTTTTACTGAAAAAAAGGAGGAATCTTGGATGGAGAAAAAAATGAAGGGCTGGGTATTAAGCGGCAGTCATCCATTTCAATTTGAAATGGGGGTTGATCGGGAAAATGTGCATCAGGGCAAGGCGTCGGGGTATTTAAAATCAACAATGGTGCATGACATCGGGGAATTTGCGACAATGATGCAGCAATTTAAGGCGCATCGTTATCTCGGGAAAAGATTGCGTCTATCAAGTTTTATCAAAACAAAAGGCGTAAAGCATTTCGCGTCGCTTTGGATGCGGGTTGACAGTGCGGCTGAAGATGTTCTTCAATTTGATAATATGAGCAACAGGCCAATTACAGGAACAACCAATTGGAATCATTACGCTGTTGTTTTAGATGTTCCTGAAAATAGTGCTGTCATTTCATTCGGCGTTCAGCTATCGGGACCAGGCCAAGTGTGGCTGGATCATGTTGTTTTTGAAGAGGTAGACGAGAGCGTTCCTTCAACAAATCTTGAAATGCCGGGAGAGCTTTTAGATGAGCCTGTTAATTTATCGTTTGAGGAAGAATGATAAGTATAGTTATCTGAAAAATACATGTGATTTTATTAGTAAATGAATGGAAAATACTATTGTTTTTCCCCGAACCCGCTCGCCTCCTGGGTTTGTAAGAGTTTGGATATTTTTATCAGTCTGGGCGGATGTGTTCATCTTTGAGGTGTTTTCCTGTATGATATAGTAAGAGTGTGCATAACAACTAACTATATCATTGAACAGGGTGTTTATATCATGGAAAAACAATACAGAGTATTACTTTACTATAAATATGTTCCGATTGAAGAGCCGGAGGTGTTTAGAGAGCAGCATCTGGCTTTTTGTAAGGAGCTTGGTTTGTTAGGCCGTATTCTTGTATCAGCTGAAGGGATTAACGGTACAGTATCCGGTACGTTTGAGCAGACTGAAAAATATATGCAAGCGATGAAAGCTGATCCTCGTTTTGCGGATATGGTGTTCAAGATTGATGAAGAAGAAAATCATGCGTTCAAGAAAATGTTCGTCCGTCATAAAAAAGAGCTTGTGACGCTTCGCCTTGAGGATGATGTGAATCCGAATGAAACAACAGGAAAGCATTTGAAGCCTAAAGAATTCTTTGAAAAGATGCAGGATCCTGATACAGTCGTCCTTGATGCGCGTAATGATTATGAATATGATCTCGGCCATTTTAGAGGAGCTGTCCGTCCTGACATCGAGGCGTTCCGTGAATTGCCAGAGTGGATCGAAGAAAATAAAGAGATGCTTGAAGGCAAAAAGATTTTGACATACTGCACGGGCGGCGTGCGCTGTGAAAAATTCTCTGGCTGGCTGATGAAGCAAGGCTTTGAAGACGTATCACAGCTTGACGGCGGAATCGTCACATACGGAAAAGATCCTGAGGTGCAAGGAAAGCTTTGGGACGGCCAATGCTACGTATTTGATGAAAGAATCAGCGTGCCGGTCAACCGTGTCGAGCATGTCATTGTCGGAAAAGACTACTTTACAGGTGAACCGTGTGAACGGTATGTCAACTGTGCAAATCCATCATGCAATAAGAAAATCATATGCACACCGGAAAATGAATACAAATATATGCGCAGCTGCAGCCACGAATGCCGCACGCACCCAAGAAACTTATATGTACAAGAACACAATATGACGGCGGAAGAAGTTAGCGCCAGACTTGCAGCGATTGAAAAAGAAGAGCACGCTGCTGCTGAATAATATGGAAAGAACACCTCTCATGCAGAGAGGTGTTCTTTTTTTACATGCTTTCCGTTTGTCCGTTTGCGGCGGCCCATTCTTTTTGGCGGAAGGCCTTTTCCCATTTAGAAACCACGATGCAGGCGACCGCGTGTCCCGGTACATTCACACCTGTTCGGGCCATATCCATGATGCGGTCCACGCCTGCAATAATGGCGACGCCCTCGGCAGGCAGCCCCACAGCGTTTGCAGTCGCCAAAAGAACGACAAGGGAGCCCGACGGAACAGCGGCGATGCCTTTGCTGGTCATGACAAGCACAAGCATCATGAGAAGCTGCTGTGACAGCGTCAAGTCTACATTGAAGGCCTGTGCCAAGAAAATACAGGAAACTGATAAGTATAGGCTTGATCCGTCACAATTCAGCGATAAGCCGGAGGGAACGACAAATGATACCACCCGCTTCGGACAGCCGTATTTCTCCATTCGATCCATAAGCTGAGGAAGAACGGTTTCGGTGCTGGTTGTAGAAAACGCAATCAGAAACAGATCCCATATCATTTTCAGCACTTCAAAATACTTAATGTGAAAGATGAGACCAACAAGCGGAAAGAGGACAAAGAGGATCAGAAACAGACCAAGAAAAACAGTACCGACCAATTTAAACATGGGGAGGAGGAGTTCGATGCCATATTGGCCTACAGAGGCAGCCATCAGGGCAAGCACGCCGATGGGAGCGGTCACCATGACGATTTGCGTCAGTTTAAACATAATCTGAGCGACCGATTCAAAAAAATTCATCACTGGTTCAGAGGCTTTGCCGATGCCAGCGGCGGCGACACCGAATAAAATCGCAAAGAAAATGACAGCGAGTAAATCGTTTCTGGCCATGACATCAATGATGTTTGTCGGGATAATATCAAGGATCATTTGTTTGATATCCACGACTTTCTCTGTATAGCCGGAAAGTTCATGAATATCTTTTTTCGCTAAGTGAGAAAGATCCAGCCCGACGCCCGGTTTTAAGACATTTGCCAATAAAAGTCCCAGGCCCAGCACCAAAGTGGTGATCACTTCAAACCAGATAATGGTCTTTACGCCGAGGCTGCCCATCTTTTTCATACTTCCGCTTCCAGCAGCTCCGATGACAATGGTAGAAAATACAATCGGCACGACAATCATTTTAATCAAGCGGATAAATCCGTCACCGACAGGCCTGAGCGCCATTCCGAAATCAGGAAAAAAGTGGCCGATTACTGCGCCGATAGCCAATGCGATTAAAATTTGAAACGCGATAAATTTTTTCAAATGAATCCCCCTTTAGAATGATATGATGAGGCTTATTCATACCATTCGTGAATCAAATGCAAACCCCTTTTTAAAAAATTTATTTTGATAGCGCTTTCATTATGTTGGATAAAAAGTCCCCCGCGTCAGGGGGACTTTTTTACTTCATGTTCATACGGTTCATTTGTTCCTCAGATACATTTATGAAAATAATAGGCGTTATGGCGGAAGCGGCATGCTGCTTAATGTAATTCAGATCAAAGGTTAGAAGCAGTTCGCCTTGTTTGACGGTTCGGCCGCTCGTGACATGAGCTTCAAAGCCTTCTCCGTTCAGCTTCACCGTATCAATGCCGACATGAATCAACATTTCCGTGCCGCCAGCGCTTGTAAAGCCAATGGCGTGCTTTGTCGGAAATATCGATACAATCTCGCCGTCAGCGGGGGCAACGACTTTTCCTTCTGTTGGATCAATCGCAAAACCCTCACCCATCATTTTTTCAGAAAATACTTGGTCAGGCACGTCGGATAGGGAGAGTTTTTCTCCTTGTATCGGATAGATAAAAGACTCTTCGGCAGGAGGCTCCTTCTGGATCTTGGCTTCAGCATCAAGCGCCGCGGCGGCAGCCGGGACACCTCCAGCTATAATCGTTTTGATATCATCTTTTAAAGCATCTGACTTTGTGCCGAAAATCGCTTGGAAGTTGTTGTTGACTTCTAACACACCTACCGCCCCAAGCTGCTTTAGTTCGTCTTTGTTTACTTGGCTTGGCTGATGAACGGTGACACGCAGCCTTGTAATACATGCATCGAGGTTGGCGATATTTTGCTGGCCGCCCAGCGCCTGCAATACGTGGAAGGCGAGCTGGTCTTTTGAAACAGGGGATTTGGCTTCACTTTGATCATCTTCATCTGCTTCACGGCCGGGTGTTTTCAGATTCCATTTCAAAATCGCATAACGGAACAAATAGTAATAAATAAAGGCGAAGACGATCCCGACAGGAATGACGACCCAGCCGTTTGTCGAAAGCCCGTAATTCAGCACATAGTCAATTCCGCCGCCGGAGAAGGTGTAGCCGTGACGGACATGGAACAGATCACACACGACAAAGATAACGCCGGCAAGAATAGAGTTTATTAAATAAAGTACAGGCGCGACGAACAAGAAAGCAAATTCAACTGGCTCTGTAATTCCAGTGAGCATAGACGTAAGCGCTGCTGAAATCATGACGCCGGAAATCATTTTCTTTTTTTCAGGCCGCGCGGTATGGATGATGGCAAGCGCGATTGCCGGCAGACAGAAAATCATGTAAGGGAAATCGCCCATCATAAAACGTCCCGCAGTCGGGTCTCCGGCGAAAAACCTTGTCAGATCGCCGGTTACGGTATTGCCTGTTGATGGATCTGTGTATTCGCCCATCATAAAATAGAAAGGTGTATAAAAAATATGATGCAGTCCAAAAGGAATCAGTAAGCGATAGATTGTCGCATAAAAGAACAGGCCGACCGTTGAATCGGCAATTAAGCTGCTGGCGGCGTTTATTCCGTTTTGAATTAGCGGCCAAACAAATGAGAAAATAACGCCGATGACCAATGAGCTGACCGAAGTAATAATCGGGACAAATCGTTTTCCTGAGAAAAATCCAAGGACGGGATGCAGCTCTATTGATGAAAAACGCTTGTACAAATATGCGGCAAGCAGCCCGATGATAATGCCGCCGAATACCCCCATATCAATCAGATGCTCGGCCCCTTCATAAGGAGGCTGAAGGCCGAGTAATTTTCCCATGTTATCCAGGGTGACGGTTAAAATCAAGTATCCGATGACAGCGGCAAGTCCGGCCACTCCTTCGCCGCCAGCTAAACCAATCGCGACACCTACGGCAAAAATCAGCGGCAGGTTATCAAATACAACGCCGCCCGCATCCTTTATAATAGGAATGTTAAGTAAATCCTTGTCACCGAAACGGAGCAGCAGACCGGCTGCCGGCAGGACGGCAACCGGAGTCATCAAAGCGCGGCCGAGCTGCTGCAGAATTTGAAACGCCTTTTTAAACATAACAGTCTCCTTCTATTTGTTTTATAAGTATGATAAGTTTTTCAGTTTTTGAGCTGCTTTATGATCGGCGATAACGGTTACATGATTGTGTTTTTGAAGAATTGAGGCCGGTACGTCCGGCGTCACAGGGCCTTCAGCCATTTTTTGGATCGCGTCCGCTTTTTCCTCGCCATTTGCTAATAACACAATGTGTTTACTGAATTCCATGATCGTTTTGATGCCCATTGAAACGGCAAGCCTCGGCACAAGTACAGGGTCGCCGCCGAAAAATCTGGCATTTGCCTGTATCGTGCTTTCGGACAGCCTGACGATTCGTGTCCGGTCCTCAAAATCAGAGCCGGGTTCATTAAAGCCAATATGGCCATTCGAGCCGATGCCAAGGATTTGCACATCGATGCCTCCCGCCTGGCGGATAAGTTCCTCATACACTTTGCACTCAGCCTCAAGCTGGGGATTGTCTCCTTGCGGGATATGAATATGGTCAGGCTGAACATTGATATGCTGAAAAAGATGTTCGTGCATAAATTTGTTATAACTTTGTGGATGAGATGGAGAGAGGCCTGCGTATTCATCCAAATTAAATGTTATAACCTTTGAAAAATCAATTTCGCCTGCCTGATAGTCTAAAATGAGCTGTTTGTACAAGCCGATCGGCGTGCTGCCGGTAGCCAGGCCAAGAACGGCATCTTTCTTTGCCTGTACATATTCCTTAATTATGTTAGCGCTTAACTTACAGAGATCTTCATAATGATCAGCAACGATAATCTTCATCTGACACCCCCTCAATGAAATAGACAAGCATCATATTTGTTATGATCAATTTATGATATTTGTCATTACGAATTTAGCACCATCCCCATAAAATTGTCAACGTTATTTTCTGAAAATTTGTTACAAAAGGAAGTACAAATCTTTCAAAATAGAAATACAGATGGTATTATGGTTTCATTCAAAAAGATCGGTTTACATACATAATGGGGAGGATGAAATGGCAGCTTTATATTCTGTTATCAAATTTAAAATCATTGAATTAATCAAGTCGGGCAAATATCAGGCGAATGATCAGCTGCCGACAGAGAGCGAGTTTTGCGAGCAATATGATGTCAGCAGAACAACTGTAAGGCTGGCTTTGCAGCAGCTTGAACTTGAAGGATATATTCAGAGAATCCAGGGAAAAGGAACATTTGTATCGGCAGCTAAAATCCAAACGCCGATTCCGCATAAGATTACGAGTTTTGCAGAACAAATGAGAGGGCTGCGTTCTGAGTCAAAAGTGCTTGAACTTGTGGTGATCCCTGCCGATCATTCCATAGCCGAGCTGCTGAAAATGAAAGAGAATGAGCCTGTCAACAAGCTTGTCAGAGTCAGATACGCCGAGGGTGAACCTTTGCAATACCATACCTCATATATACCTTGGAAAGCGGCACCGGGATTGGCGCAGGAAGAGTGCACCGGATCTCTGTTTGAATTATTAAGAACAAAATACAATATTGAAATCAGCAGGGGGACGGAATCGATCGAACCGATTTTAACGGATGAAACGATCAGCGGGCACCTGTTAACCAATGTTGGAGCGCCTGCGTTTTTATCGGAATCCCTCACTTATGACAAAAATGAAGAAGTAGTAGAATATGCACAAATTATTACACGAGGAGACCGAACGAAATTCACCGTAGAACAGTCATATCAATCGTAAAGCAATGGAAGAGAAAGAAAACGCTTTATTGTTTTAGGATGTAATGAGGAGGACTGGTTCTATGTTTCTATTGATGAATGAGAAAGCGGTGTGGGGGTCTGTCATTGCGGCTGTCATACTCTCTATGGTGTTTTATCCTTTTCTTCCGGCAGATATGCCGATTCATTATGATGTAACGAACAGCCCGGATTTGGCGGTCAATAAGCTGGCTGGAACAGCTATTTTGCCGGCCTTGATGATTGTTTTTGCATTGGCGCAGAAGGTCAACTGGCAGTTAGGGATCGCGGTTTATATTCTGCTGATTTGTCATGCTATCATTTTGTATTTAGCAGTTTAACGAAAACAGCCGGAAAAATCTCTGGCTGTTTTTTCTTTAGTTTCACCTTCATCTTACACGAAATGTAGTGTATAATAGCCGAAGACGATAAAGAATATTCTGACATCTATGTTTGAGCCCTCTTATATCAAATGAGAACGGAAAACCGCCTGTAAAAAAAGAAAGGCATTACCGATTTGCAGCTCAAAATTGACAGAAAATTTAAACAAATTAATCTAGAAAGGTGTGCTTATCAGTGAACAAGCTTATTGAACGAGAGAAAATCACATCAAAGAAGGAAAAACCAGACCCATCATCCTTAGGGTTCGGCAAATATTTTACAGATTATATGTTTGTGATGGATTATGAGGAGGAAAAGGGCTGGCATCACCCTAGGCTTACTCCTTATGCACCGATTATGCTCGATCCGTCTTCTTCTGTTTTTCATTACGGCCAGGCTGTCTTTGAAGGCTTGAAGGCATACAGAACTGAAGATGGCAGGGTGCTGCTGTTCAGGCCGGAGCAAAATATCAAAAGGCTGAACAGATCATGTCAGCGAATGAGTATGCCTCCTTTAGACGAAGAGCTGGTGCTGGAGGCACTGACGCAATTGGTCGAGCTGGAAAAAGAGTGGGTCCCGAGGGAAAAGGGAACGTCGCTGTATATTCGTCCGTTTGTTATTGCCACTGAACCGAGTCTTGGTGTGAAGGCGTCAAAAAACTATACATTTATGATTGTGCTTTCGCCTGTTGGCTCTTACTATGGCGATCAGCTGCAGCCGATTAACATCTATGTGGAAGATGAGTTTGTGCGGGCAGTTAATGGCGGAGTCGGAAATGCCAAGACGTCAGGAAATTACGCGGCGAGTCTTCAGGCGCAGCAGAAGGCGAATGAATTAGGCTATGATCAGGTGCTATGGCTGGATGCCATTGAAAAGAAATACGCGGAAGAAGTAGGGAGCATGAATATCTTTTTTGTCATAAATGGAGAAGTTGTTACTCCTGCATTAAGCGGAAGCATTTTGAGCGGGATTACACGAGCTTCTGCTATTGAGCTGATCCGAAGCTGGGGCATCCCGGTCCGGGAAGAAAGGATATCGATCGATGATATTTATGCAGCCTCCGCACGAGGGGAATTGACAGAGGTATTCGGCACAGGTACGGCTGCAGTTGTTACGCCTGTCGGCGAACTCAATATTCATGGAAGAACGGTGATTGTGAACGACAGGGAAATTGGAGAAATCTCAAAAAAGCTGTATCAAACGATAACCGATATTCAGCTTGGAAAAGTGAAAGATCCGTTTCGTTGGACAGTGGAAGTATGAGAATAGAAAAAGAACCTGCCTTGGGGCAGGTTCTTTTATTTTGAATGGGTCATATCAGCGGCCGGACGGCTTTTGCGGGCTTTTGCATAATACACTGCATAGCAGATGGCCATAAACGGCACACCGCAATATAAAGCGATTCTTTGATTCGGGTCAAAGGCAATGCCAATCACGGATGCCAGACATAAAAGAAATGCGGCAATCGGCACAAATGGGTACCAAGGCGTTCGGTATTTCAAATCCGTGACCTTGTTTCCCGCTTCCAGATAACGTTTTCTGAACATGAATTGAGAAGCGGCGATGCCCATCCAAACGACAACGACGGCAAAGCCGGAAATCGACACGAGTATAACGTACACCGTGTCTGGCGCAAATACGCTGGACAGTAATGACAGGATGCCGCCAATCATGCTGAACACCAGCGCGTTTAGCGGGATTCCCTTTGATGTCAGCTTTGCAAATGTTGGGTGAAGCGTCTGTTCTTTTGACAGTGACCAAAGCATACGGGACGAAGCGTAAAGTCCGGAATTAGCGGCTGACAGGATGGCTGTCAGAATGACAAAGTTCATGATGTCAGCTGCGTATGGTACACCGACTCTGTCAAAGACTGCAACGAATGGGCTTTTGATAACGCCCGCTTCTTGAATCGGAATCAGCCCTGAGAGTACAAAAATGGTTCCGATAAAAAAGAGTGAGAGGCGCCAGACCGTTGTTTTAATCGCTTTTGGTATGGTCTTGTCGGGATCGACGCTTTCTCCCGCGGCAATTCCGATCAGCTCAGTTCCCGAGAAGGCAAAGTTGACAGACAGCATGGTCATGAAAATGGGGACAAATCCATTCGGAAAGAGCCCGCCTTCCGCTGTGAAGTTTGACAGCATCGGAGCGGCGCCTCCGTCTTTGATCGGGATGATGCCGAACATAGCGGCGCCGCCTAAAAGAATAAATAATACAATGGCTAATACTTTAATGCTGGAAAACCAAAACTCTGATTCAGCGAAAAACTTGACTGAAAACGCGTTGAGCAAGAAAATCAACAAAGCAAAAACGGCGCTCCACATCCAAACAGACGTATCGGGGAACCAGCGCTGCATTAGCAGGCCTGCCGCTGTGAATTCAGATCCCAATGCAACGGCCCATGTGAGCCAGTACAGCCAGGCGACCGTAAAACCTGTGCCCGGCCCTACGTATGTTGCTGCATAGGTATGAAACGCGCCTGTCACTGGCATGGCTACAGACAATTCGCCAAGGCACAGCATGACCAAATAGACAATTCCCGCGCCGACTAAGTACGCAAGGATGGTTCCGGCAGGGCCTGCTTGCTGAATGGTATAGCCTGAGCTTAAGAACAGACCGGTTCCGATGACGCCTCCTAATGAAAGCATAAAGAGGTGTCTGCTTTTCATACTTCTCTGAAAGTTTGTCTCATTCTTGTTGTGAGCGGATTTCATCTTTTTCCAACTTTCTATGCGGCGATTTTATGGCTTCCTAATAAAAAATCTCATGTCAGCGGGTGACACGAGATTCCGGCAAGCCGGCTTTTAGGTTAGAATATACAAACTATTCCGATAAGTCAAGTGGTTTTTAAAGTCCGGGCCCAGCCGGCGATTTCTTTAATATCCTCCGGTTTTGTCCGGCAGCAGCCGCCAATCAGCTTTGCTCCGTTTTCATACCAGATGCGGGCGCTTTGTCCGTAAGGCTCGCCGCATGCTGCGCCGTTCCACGTTTTGGTGTCCGGATCATATTGTTCGCCTGAATTCGGATAGACGATAATCGGTTTAGAGGTGTTCTTCTTTAGCTCAGCAATCAATGAAGGGATATGCTGAAGCGGGGTGCAGTTGATCCCGACCGCCGCCGCTTGGCTGTGCTGATCAAGCCATGACGCGCATTCAGCGGCAGAGGTTCCGTCACTGATACGCAGACCGTCTTTCGCGCTGAAGCTGAACCACGCATATGTTTCAGGAAATTCCTTCAGCAGACGGACAATTGCTTTTGCCTCAGTAAGACATGGAATCGTTTCACATGCCAAAACATCCGCACCGGCGTCAATCAGGGCTTTCATACGGGGGCGGTGAAATTCAGCCAGCTCATCCTCAGAGATTCCGTAGTTTCCGCGATACTCTGAGCCATCCGCAAGATAGGCGCCATACGGGCCGACAGAGGCCGCAACGATCGGTTTTGGCCGATTCAAGCGGTTATCTTTCTGTGCCCAAAATTCATCACGGGCTTCGGCCGCGATCCTGACGGACATCTGGATAAGCCGGCGGGCTTCCGCTTCGCTGAGCCCGCGTGCGGCAAAGCCTTCAAACGTAGACTGATAGCTGGCGGTGATCGCACAGTCGGCGCCTGCCGCAAAATAATCAGTATGAACTTGTTTAATCAGGTCTGGCTGCTCCATCAGAATTTTTGCCGACCAGAGACTGTCATTCAAGTCGCAGCCTTTGCGCTCAAGCTCGGTTGCCATCGCGCCGTCTAACACGATAAGCGGGTATGTATCTAATAGATGCTGAATTGGATTCATAGGCTGTTCCGATCCTTCTTTCTGATTTTTTGAAAAGATATGAAAATGGTAAAGGACGTCTTGATGTTTGTCAATCAACCGAAAGATAAAAGGTGTTCAGATTCCATTGATCTGAACACCTTCTGCGTTATGATATTTGTTTGTTATGAGGATCAGCAGGCGTTTCTGAAAGCTCCCAGCATTCAATCCGCTCATGATCTTTTATGACATTTTTATAAAAAACGGGATCTTTGCCCGCTTTTTTCTGCCGGGTATAGTCCTTGAGAGCTGCAAAAACCACCTTCGACAATAAGAAAATGGCGATTAAGTTGACGACGACCATCAAGCCCATAAACAAATCGGCCAAATCCCATACTAGCTGCACCTTGGCTACACAGCCAAACACGATCATTGCAAGCACGCCGATGCGGTAAACGAAGATCAGTTTTTTGCTTTTGTTCAAAAAGCCGATATTGGTCTCGCCGTAATAATAGTTGCCGATCAAGGCACAGAATCCGAATAAGAGGATCAGGATGGCGAGAAAGCCTGATGCCCATGGTCCGATATGGGAGCTGAGAGAGGCTTGAGTTAATGCGATTCCGCTCAGTCCCGGTGTATGATAGGCGTCTGAAAACAGGATGATAAAGGCCGTGCTTGTACAAATGACCAGCGTATCAGTAAGCACACCAAATGCCTGGATCAGCCCTTGTTTTACAGGATGGCTTGTCGTCGCGGTGGCAGCGGCATTCGGTGCGCTTCCCATTCCCGCTTCGTTTGAAAAAATCCCCCGTCTGACACCCTGCATTAAAGCTGCTCCCAAAGCGCCGCCGGCCGCCTGGTCAAATCCAAACGCGTTTTTGACAATAAGCGCAAAAACGGCAGGCAGCTGGGTGATGTTTGTGAGAATCACGAAAAAAGCGACTCCAATATACAGGACAGCCAAAACAACAACAATATATTCAGCCAGTTTTGCGATGCGTTTGACTCCGCCAAAGATAATCGTTCCAAACACAGCAATTAAAATGAGTCCAAGTGTCAGGCGGTTTGTGCCGAACGCGTTTTCAAACGCGAGACTGACCGTATTTGATTGAACCGAGTTAAAGACGATACCGAACGACAGCGTGATTAAAACGGCGAACAAGGCGCCCATCCATCTTTTGTTCAGCCCTTTTTCCATATAATAAGCAGGACCGCCGCGGAAACCGTTTGCATCTTTCACCTTATAAATTTGAGCCAGTGTACTTTCGACAAAGCTTGACGCTGACCCGATAATGGCAATAATCCACATCCAGAAAATCGCACCGGGCCCGCCCAGCGCAATCGCAATGGCAATACCCGTAATGTTTCCGGTGCCGACACGGGCTGCCATGCTGATACAAAACGCTTGAAACGGAGAGATGCTGTTTTTCGAGCGGGATGCAGCGCCTTCCTTTAACACCCTGACCATTTCCTTCAGCATGCGAACCTGCAAAAATTTAAGCCTGAACGTAAAATAGATTCCCAAAGAAAGAAGCAATACAATTAATAGCTTTGACCACAAAAAATCATTAGCGAAACCGACGATATGTTCCAGGAATTGCTGCATACAATCACCTCGTTTTTAATTTTAAAAAATGCTGAGTTCCCACTCCTGTGCGATGTGCTTCAGCAGCATGCCCCCAGTCAGGCTGTTGCCGTATTCATCAATGGCAGGCCCGTAAATGCCGATGCCGCATCCGTTTTGGAAAGGCTGCTCTCTTCTGGCGCTTGGAGGAACCAGCGCCATGATGCCGCCGGAGACACCGCTTTTGGCCGGTACCCCGACAAACGCCGCATATTTTCCGGAGGCGTTATACATGCCGCATGTCAGCATTAAAGCCTTGGCGAGCTTTGCCACATCCTTTGGAATCACCTGCTGGCGGTGAATCGGGTGATAACCGTCATGAGCAAGGATCAGGCCGATCAATGCAATGTCTTCTGTCGTGCCTTCCATGGCACATTGCTTCAGGTAAACCTCCAGCGTTTCTTCCACATCGGCTTCTAAAAAGTTTGTCTCTTTTAAGTAGTAGGCCAATGCTCTGTTGCGGTGGGCGGTTTCCCATTCAGACCGGAAAACTTCCTCATGTATTCTGGGACGTTTCCCTATTAAGGTTTCAATGACAGAGTACAGATACTCCAGCCTATCGCGGGCTGTTTCTCCCGGCAGAAGCGAGGCGATTGTAATGGCGCCCGCGTTAATCATAGGGTTAAACGGTTTTCCGGGCTTGTGCATTTCAAGACGGATAATTGAATTAAAGGCGTCACCTGTCGGCTCGACATCGACGCGGTCAAGCACATAAGGAATGCCGCGGCTCATGCACGCAGCGATAAAGCTGATGACTTTTGAAATGCTTTGCAGGGTAAAAGGGACGTTCCAATCGCCGGCATGTATCATTGCTCCATTAGGCTCCAATATACAAATGCCGAGCTGTGAGTCATTGACTTTTCCTAACGCGGGGATATAATTTGCGCTTTGTCCATTGGCGGCAAAGGGGCGGTAATGTTCTACCCATTCATACAGCTGTGACGCCAGATTCTTCTCTTCCGGGCGTTCTTTTATCAGTTCTTTCATCAAATTCCTCCTATCTGTTTTTGCTATTTGGGACTGAGGCGGAGTAGAATCGAAGACAGGTGAGGCGTTAAACGCTTTCATGAATGCGGAAAGGTATCATAACTGTATAATGGAGACTACAGAATCATACAAAATACGACAAAAATTTTTCGAAAATAAGCCGTTGGTTTTATAAAAAGCTTACATACTGGGTCGAAAGAAATTTGCAGGTTTTTTGTCCTTTCCTCAAAATAAAAATGAGGATGTGATTATAATCAAACTGGAACGTTTTTTTGAGAAAGACGCATATATAATGGCGCTCATGCTCGTTACTGTGCCGCTTGCAGGCGAACTGAAATTTTATCCCCTCAATGAAGAGTTCCGAATCAGCTTCGGCGCGCCGGCTTTTTTCTTTTTCTTAGTGCTGCTGCGGCATGTGTCCGCTGTATTGCCGGGGTTTTTGACTGGAACATCGGTTTTCGTATTTCGTGTTTTATTGGAATTATGGGACGGAAGACACGCAGGGCTGATTCCAATCCTGTATGATCAAGCGTCCGGTTTTTTCTTTTACATGACGTTTGCATGTCTGTTTTATGTGTTGCGGGCGAACCGCTATCGTGATCGGCCGGTAATGCTCGGTTTTTATGGATTTATGATTGAAATTGCTTCCGATAGCGTCGAGCTGGCCGTTCAGTTTCTTCTTTTTCATACGGTGGTGACGCCTGAGAAAATAACGGATATCGCGGTTGTTGCGATTTCTCATACATTTATTGTCATCAGCTTTTTTAACGTGCTCAAGCTGTATGAAACGCAGTCCAGAGAAAAGCAGACAAGGCGGCAAAATGAGCACATGCTGATGATTGTGTCGAATTTATATGAAGAAACAGTGCATTTAAAAAAGACGCTGAAAACAACAGAGCACGTGACAAACGAATCCTATCAGCTCTACCGGGAAGTGAAGGGCAAGGACGATCAGCTCGGAGGCAGGATTCTAAGGCTGGCAGGGGAAATTCATGAAGTGAAAAAGGACAACCAGAGGATATATGCCGGGCTTTCGAAACTGATTTCCAATGAAAGTTTTAAAGATTATATGAATGCCTCGGACCTTTTCCGGCTTGTCATTCGAATGAATGAAAAGTACGCTGAATCATTGGGCAAACAGATCAATTTTCATTGTTCAATAGAGGGCGAGCATGACGATTATCATGTATTTATTGTTCTTTCTATCATTAATAATTTGACGGCAAACGCGGTGGAGGCGATGGGGGATGAGGGAACGGTCAGCCTGAGGCTCCGTAAGCCAGATGAGAGTATGATAGAATTTCAGGTGGAAGACAATGGCCCCGGCATTTCGGAGAAAATCGGAGATATTGTGTTTGATCCGGGCTTTACCTCAACGTATGACGAGTTTGGCACGCCCTCAACCGGAATTGGTCTTTCCTACGTCAAGGAAATCGTGACAGAGCTTGAGGGAGACATCAAGTTTCACAACCAGCAGCAAGGAGTGGTCTTTACCATCGGGCTGCCTGCCAGACATTTGATTCAGAAAGGATGAACGGATAATATGCGTTTTTTTATCGCTGATGATGACCGTGCTGTGCGGTCGATTTTAAGGCAGATCATAGAAGATGAGGACCTTGGAGAGGCTGCGGGTGAAGCGGAAGACGGAAGCCAAGTGGAGGGGCATATTTTGCAATTTAAGCAGATTGATATTTTGTTAATCGATTTATTAATGCCCGGGCGGGACGGAATTGAGACCATACGTCGGATCAAGGACTCTTATTCCGGGAAAATCGTTATGATCTCACAAGTGGAAGCTAAAGAAATGGTCGGAGAAGCGTATTCTCTCGGCATTGAATATTTTATTCATAAACCAATTAACCGTATTGAAATTGTGACTGTTCTGCAAAAGGTGAAGGAACGAATCGAGCTTGAAAACTCGATCGGAGATATCCAAAACTCTTTAAGCCGGCTGGTCAGCCGAACTGAACGGAAAGCACGGTCTCAGTATAAAAATGCCAACAGCTTAAAAGAAGCGGGAACATTTTTGCTATCCGAGCTCGGCATGATGGGGGAAGGCGGCGCTCATGATATGATGGCGGTCCTTCAGTATTTAACTGAGCATGAACAATCTGAGCCTTACGAAAAAAATATCCCTTCTTTAAAACAAATCTTCACACAAGTAGCGGAACGAAAGCTTGGAGCTGCGGCATCACAAACGGAAATCAACCGCGAAATGAAAGCCTCGGAACAGCGAATCCGCAGAGCCATTATTCATTCGCTTGACCATTTTGCCTCATTGGGCACAACTGATTTTTCGAATCCTAAATTCGAAACCTACGCATCAAAATTCTTTGATTTTCCGGTCGTCAGCCAAAAAATGAAAGAAATTCAATCCAAAGAGGCAAAACCCCTCGCACCTGCCAGAGTGAATATGAAAAAATTTATCCACGTATTTTTTTTGGAAGCAAAGCTTTTGAACGAAACGATGAAAGAAAGAAGTATGTGAAAAAACAGCCGGCTAGCAACGGCTGTTTTTTTTATGCGGAAAAACGGGGGCTTTCAGCGTTTTTATGAAAAGTCTGAAAATAAAGTTATTGACTTATTGTTTATTTGTCTTACAATTAAACAAAAAGATATGTTGAAAGGAGAGGATATGCAACCACATGATTTTAAAGCGCTTTCAAATGAGCTGTTTACACAAATGACAGGAGGTTTTGTACATGAGCCGTATAAGAAAAGCACCTGAAGGGATTTTAGGGTTTCCGGTTGCGCCTTTTAATACACAAGGAAAGCTGGAGGAAGAAGCTCTGTTTCAAAATATCGAGTTTTTGCTCGAAGAAGGCTTGGAATCGATTTTTATCGCCTGCGGGTCAGGGGAATTTCAGTCCCTTAGCCAGAAAGAATACGAAAACATGGTCGAAGTCGCAGTTTCGGCTGCGGGAGGAAAGGTCCCGGTCTATACGGGAGTGGGCGGCAACCTCAGCACCGCGCTTGATTGGGCGCGTATATCGGAGAAAAAAGGCGCTGACGGCTATTTGATCCTTCCTCCGTATTTGGTGCATGGCGAACAGGAGGGGCTGTATCAGTACGCCAAAACGATTATTGAAAGTACGGACTT
Source organism: Bacillus sp. B28 (assembly GCF_029536185.1). Taxonomy (NCBI): domain Bacteria; kingdom Bacillati; phylum Bacillota; class Bacilli; order Caryophanales; family Bacillaceae; genus Bacillus; species Bacillus sp. B28. Next base: position 262,495 of record NZ_CP120511.1, read on the forward strand.
GAATGCCATTCTGTATCAGCGCGACAACGCCGTATTTTCTCTTGAACAGATCAAACGGCTGACGGAGCTTGAACAGCTTGTTGGTGTGAAAGACGGGGTGGGGAACATGGATTTGAATATCAACCTCGCCTATACAATCGGTGACCGCTTGGGGTGGCTTAACGGAATGCCGATGGCTGAAGTGACGATGCCGTCCTACCTGCCAATCGGTTTTCACTCTTATTCTTCAGCCATTTCGAATTATATTCCGCATATTTCCCGGATGTTCTATGAAGCTTTGAAAAACGGAAACAACGATGCAGTGAAGGAACTCTATCAGCATGTCATTCTGCCGATCAACGATATCCGGAAGCAGCGGAAAGGGTATGCGGTGTCCTTGATCAAAGCCGGCATGGAGATTATGGGGATGAATGTGAGAAATACAGCCAGACCGCCTGTCGGACCGGTTGAAAAAGAACACTATCAGCAATTGGAAGCCATTTTGAAGCAAGCGGCGGATCGTTTCCCGAAGAAGGCCGCGACGGTTTGACAAACATAAAAAGCATGAAAGGGGCAATGGGCATGTCTGTAATCACGGAAAAAAACACATATCTCAATTTTATTAATGGAGAGTGGGTCAAAGCTCAATCAGGCGATATGATCAAGTCGGAAAATCCTGCGGATGTGAACGACATCGTCGGCTATGTGCAGAGTTCAACAGCTGATGATGTGGACCGGGCCGTCGCCGCCGCTTATGAGGCAAAAACGGGATGGAGAAAGCTGACGGGTGCAGAACGGGGCCAATTACTGTACAAAACAGCTGATATCATGGAACGGCGCTTAGAGGACATCGCCGCATGTGCGACGCGTGAAATGGGAAAAACCCTGCCGGAAGCAAAAGGAGAAACCGCTCGCGGCATTGCGATTCTTCGCTACTACGCCGGCGAGGGCATGCGCAAAACAGGCGATGTTATCCCGTCTACTGACAAAGACGCACTGATGTTTACAACCCGTGTCCCGCTCGGTGTCGTCGGCGTGATTTCGCCGTGGAACTTCCCGGTAGCGATCCCGATTTGGAAAATGGCGCCGGCACTGGTGTACGGCAATACTGTTGTCATCAAACCCGCAACAGAAACTGCCGTTACATGTGCGAAGATCATCGCTTGTTTTGAAGAAGCGGGACTTCCGGCGGGAGTCATCAATTTGGTGACTGGCCAAGGGTCAGTTGTCGGCCAAGGTATTGCCGAACATGACGGGGTCAATGCCATTACGTTCACGGGTTCGAATCAAGTCGGGAAAATCATCGGGCAGGCCGCTTTAGCGAGAGGCGCCAAATATCAGCTTGAAATGGGCGGGAAAAACCCGGTGATCGTAGCGGACGATGCTGATCTTGAAGCGGCAGCGGAAGCTGTGGTGACAGGCGCTTTCCGTTCAACGGGCCAGAAGTGCACCGCAACAAGCCGTGTCATTGTCCAAGGCGGAATTTACGACCGCTTTAAAGAAAAACTGCTGCAGCGCACAAAGGAGATCACGATCGGAGACAGCTTGAACGAAAACGTTTGGATGGGACCGATCGCAAGCAAAAATCAGCTTGATAACTGTCTATCGTATATTGAAAAAGGCAAGCAGGAAGGCGCTTCTCTTTTGATCGGAGGAGAAAAGCTGGAGGATGGAAAGTATCAAAACGGATATTATGTGCAGCCTGCCATTTTTGACAACGTGACATCTGACATGAAGATTGCCCAGGAGGAAATTTTCGGGCCGGTCATCGCTCTGTTAAAGGTGGACACGATGGAGGAGGCTTTAGACCTCGCCAATGATGTGAAGTTCGGATTAAGTGCATCTATTTTTACGCAAAACATCGGCCGTATGCTTTCATTCGTTGATGAGATTGAAGCCGGGCTTGTCAGGATCAACGCGGAAAGCGCAGGGGTTGAGCTTCAGGCGCCATTTGGCGGCATGAAGCAATCAAGCTCCCACTCCCGCGAACAGGGTGAGGCCGCGAAGGACTTCTTCACGGCGATCAAAACCGTATTTGTGAAGCAGTAAAGGTGCTGGAAAGAGGCGCTTGTCTCTTTCCAAGCCTTATCACCAGTCAGCATATGATTCTCTACTTTGACAAAGGAGAAGATATTATGAAAAAAGACCATGCGAATGTTTCGCCGGCGGGCAAAAAAACCTCTGTACGCTGGTTCATCGTATTTATGCTGTTTCTTGTGACGTCTATTAACTACGCAGATCGCGCGACGCTTTCGATTACGGGTGATTCCGTCCAGCATGACCTTGGACTGGATTCGGTTGCCATGGGGTATGTGTTTTCTGCATTCGGCTGGGCCTATGTCATCGGACAGCTTCCCGGAGGCTGGCTGCTGGATCGGTTTGGCTCAAAAACGGTTATTGCGTTAAGCATCTTTTTCTGGTCATTTTTTACGCTGCTGCAAGGGGCGATTGGATTTTTTACCGCTGGCACAGCGATTATCCTGCTGTTTACGCTGCGCTTTTTAGTCGGGCTTTCTGAGGCGCCTTCATTTCCCGGAAACGGCAGAGTGGTGGCTTCCTGGTTCCCGAGCTCCGAACGCGGTACAGCTTCAGCCTTTTTTAACTCAGCTCAATACTTCGCAATCGTCATTTTTTCTCCTTTAATGGGCTGGCTCACCCACTCTTTTGGCTGGCATTCCGTCTTCGTAGTGATGGGGGCCGCGGGAATCCTACTGGCTTTTATCTGGTTAAAAACGGTATATGAACCGAAAAAACATCCGAAGGTCAACAAAGCCGAGCTTGCGTACATTGAAGAAGGCGGCGGGCTGATTTCAATGGATGACAGTCAAAGCAAGCAGGAAAAAGAATCAAAATGGCCGTATATCAAACAGTTATTAACCAACCGCATGCTGATTGGCGTGTACATCGCGCAATACTGCATTACGACTCTCACCTATTTCTTTCTCACATGGTTTCCGGTATATTTGGTTCAGGCCCGCGGAATGTCCATTCTTGAAGCGGGATTTGTGGCTTCCCTCCCGGCGCTGTGCGGATTTGCGGGCGGCGTGCTTGGAGGCATCGTGTCTGATTTTTTACTGAAAAAAGGCCGTTCTCTCACCTTCGCGAGAAAAGGACCGATCATTGTCGGCATGCTGCTGTCTTGCAGCATGATTATCTGCAACTATACAGATTCAGCGTGGCTTGTCGTTGTAATCATGTCACTCGCGTTCTTCGGAAAAGGATTTGGCGCCTTGGGCTGGGCTGTCGTGTCGGACACGTCGCCAAAAGAGTGTGCGGGATTAAGCGGCGGTTTGTTCAACACATTCGGAAACATCGCCTCGATTACGACTCCGATTATGATCGGCTACATCGTGAATGCCACAGGATCTTTTAATGGCGCGCTCGTTTTTGTCGGCGCTAATGCGATTGCAGCAGTCCTCAGCTATTTGCTGCTGGTCGGACCGATCAAACGGGTCGTATTAAAGAAACAAGAGAAAGACCCCGATCAATCACTGCCTGTCTAATACTTATGAAAGCGCTTTATCAAAGGAGGATGACAGATGAGTTCACCAATACAGGAACAGGTTCAAAAAGAAAAAAGATCGAATATTCCATCAATTACTGAAGTGAGAGTCATTCCAGTCGCGGGGCATGACAGTATGCTGCTGAATTTAAGCGGTGCCCACAGCCCGTTTTTTACCCGAAATCTTGTCGTCTTAACGGACAGCAGCGGGAATCAGGGTGTCGGCGAGGTGCCGGGCGGGGAAGCGATCCGCCGCACACTGGAGCTTGCAGAGCCGCTTGTTGTCGGAAAATCGATCGGCGCGTTCCAGTCGATTTTGCAAACAGTCAGAAAGCAGTTTGCGGACCAGGATAGGGGAGGCCGCGGTATCCAGACATTTGATTTGCGTACTGCGGTGCATGTGGTCACAGCCTTGGAAGCCGCTTTGTTGGATGTGCTCGGCAAATTTCTCAATGAACCGGTTGCGGCTTTGCTTGGAGAAGGACAGCAGCGGGATGAAGTCAAGATGCTCGGTTATCTATTTTACATTGGTGACCGAAAGCGGACGACATTGCCGTATCAAAGCAATCAGCAGTCAGATTGCGACTGGTTCCGCCTCCGCCATGAGGAAGCGCTGACTCCTGAGGCCGTTGTACGTCTGGCAGAAGCGGCACAAGAGCGCTACGGCTTCCAAGATTTCAAGCTGAAAGGCGGCGTATTGCGGGGCGAGGAAGAAATGGAAGCCGTCACCGCGTTATCAAAACGTTTTCCTGAGGCGAGAATTACCCTTGATCCGAACGGGGCTTGGCCGCTAGAAGAAGCTGTTACATTATGCAGAGGAAAGCAGGATGTACTTGCTTATGCCGAAGATCCGTGTGGGGCGGAAAACGGTTATTCCGCACGTGAAGTGATGGCTGAGTTCCGCCGCGCGACAGGCCTGCCGACCGCGACAAATATGATTGCGACTGACTGGCGGGAAATGGGGCACGCGATTCAGCTTCATGCGGTCGATATTCCGCTGGCTGATCCCCATTTCTGGACGATGCAGGGTTCGGTGCGGGTTGCACAGATGTGCCATGATTGGGGGCTGACGTGGGGCTCGCACTCCAATAATCATTTTGACATCTCCCTTGCCATGTTTACCCATGTGGCGGCCGCAGCTCCGGGACGCATCACGGCGATTGATACCCATTGGATCTGGCAGGACGGACAGCGTTTAACCAAACAGCCTTTAGAAATTGCTGATGGCTGTGTGAAGGTGCCTGATAAGCCTGGGCTTGGCATCGAAATTGATATGGAACAAGTGGAAAAAGCGCATGATCTCTATCGAAAAATGAATGTAGGCGCACGGAACGATGCAATCCCTATGCAGTTTCTGATCAGCAATTGGGAGTTTGACCGCAAGCGCCCGTGTCTGGTGCGATAAGTTTTATTCTAAATATTGTCATAATGAATATTTTGTCTTACAATTGAACAACTGAAGGGAGAGTTGTTCGTGTACGAAGGTTTAGAAGATCTGAAGGTGGATACAGTCAATCGGAAAACATTAGCCAAGCAGGTCATTGAACGGATTGTCCATTTACTGTCAAGCGGACAATTAAAGGCCGGAGACAAATTGCCGACAGAAATGGAGCTAATGAATATCTTACATGTCAGCAGACCGGTGCTTCGCGAAGCGCTTAGCTCACTAGAGACGCTGGGCGTTATCACGAGAAAAACCCGCGGCGGCACATATTTCAATGACAAAATCGGGATGCAGCCTTTTTCCGTTATGCTTGCTTTGGCGACTGATAATCTTCCGGCCATTATTGAAGCGCGGATGGCGTTAGAACTCGGGCTGGTGACGATTGCCGCGGAAAAGATAAATGAAGATGAGCTTAAGCGTTTACAGAAAACAATCGACGACATTGCCAGCAGCACTGACAACAATTATGGAGAAGCAGATAAAGAATTTCACCGAATTATTGCATTAAGCGCTAATAATCCCGTTGTTGAAGGAATGATTCAATCTCTGCTGATCACGCATGCGAAAATCGACAGCCAGATTCCGTACAGGGAAAGGGATGTTACGGTTGAATACCACAAAAAAATCTACGACGCCCTTGCCAAAAGAGATCCTTACCAGGCTCATTACCACATGTATGAGCATTTGAAATTTGTTCGTGACAAAATTTTGAATGGGATAGACGAAACATAATTGTTATGACAGCCGCAGTTTGGAATCGGGATTTGCGGCTTTTTTCAAACCAAAATCAGAAAGCGTTTACAATGTTGAGGAGTGATATTCCTATGGTGATGAACCTCAGACAGAATCAAGAGCCTCTTTACATTAAAGTGAATGTAAAAGATAACACGGCGATTATTGTAAATGACGGCGGACTGAAAAAGGGCACTGTTTTTCCATGCGGGCTGATGCTGGAAGAAGATGTTCCTCAAGGCCATAAAGTGGCCCTAACCGATTTGAATCAGGGGGATGCCATCCTGCGTTATGGAGAAGTGATCGGATTTGCAGATCAGCCGATCAAACGCGGAAGCTGGGTGCGGGAAGCTTTGGTGAGAATGCCCGCCCCTCCGGAACTCCATGACCTCCCTATCGCAAACAAAGTGCCCGAACCGCTGCCGCCCCTTGAAGGCTATACGTTTGAAGGATATCGAAATGCTGACGGCAGTGCGGGAACAAAAAATATTCTCGGTATTACCACAAGTGTTCAATGTGTCGTCGGCGTGCTGGATTATGCGGTAAAACGGATAAAAGAAGAGCTTCTTCCGAAATATCCAAATGTCGATGATGTCGTGCCGCTTCATCATCAATATGGATGCGGCGTGGCCATCAATGCCCCAGACGCCGTGATTCCCATCCGCACGATTCAAAATCTGGCAAAGCATCCGAACTTCGGCGGAGAAGTGATGGTGGTCGGATTAGGATGTGAAAAGCTCCTCCCGGCACGGATTGCACCTGAGAAAAAAGATCACATCATTTCACTTCAAGATTATCAAGGCTTTGCGAATATGATTCAATCGATGATGGAAATGGCGGAGGAGCGGTTAATCAGACTCAATAGCAGAGTCCGTGTATCCTGCCCTGTTTCTGATCTGGTAATTGGCCTTCAATGCGGCGGCAGTGATGCCTTTTCCGGCGTGACGGCGAATCCGGCAGTGGGATATGCGGCTGATTTATTGGTTCGGGCAGGCGCAACGGTCTTGTTTTCTGAAGTGACTGAGGTGCGGGATGCGATTCACTTATTAACGCCCCGGGCTGTCAGCGAAGAGGTCGGACGTTCGCTGATCGATGAGATGAAGTGGTATGACAGCTATCTGAGGCGGGGGGAAGCAGACAGAAGCGCCAATCCGTCACCTGGCAATAAAAAAGGCGGTTTATCCAATGTGGTGGAAAAAGCGTTAGGATCGGTAGCAAAGTCAGGCACAAGCCCCATTTCCGGTGTACTCGGGCCTGGGGAGAAGGCGGAGAAAAAGGGTTTGCTGTTTGCGGCGACGCCGGCAAGCGACTTTGTGTGCGGAACCCTTCAGCTGGCGGCAGGCATGAATCTGCAGGTCTTTACGACAGGCAGAGGAACACCGTATGGATTGGCTGCTGCGCCGGTGCTGAAAGTATCTACACGTCATTCATTAACAGAGCATTGGGCGGATTTAATCGATATCAATGCCGGGCGAATTGCTACCGGAGAGGCCAGTATCGAAGAAGTCGGCTGGGAGATTTTTCGCATGGTCTTAGATGTAGCGAGCGGCAGGAAACAAACATGGGCGGACCATTGGGGCCTTCATAATGATTTGTGTTTGTTTAACCCCGCGCCTGTGACTTGATTCATTTTTTATAGTAGATCAAAACTGGAATATGATGTAAAATGGAGATCGACTACAATGAACGGAGGGGTTCCGACATGGCATTCATTAGATTCCGATTGACACGAATTCAATAGTGAACGACACTCGCCTGGATGCGGGGAATCGGGATGAATCTGCCTATGTATGTACCCTTATATTGTCATGAAAAGAGGGTGGCGATGCTGCCCTCTTTTTTTGTTCCTTAAAAACATCCCTTCTCTCTAACGACAGGCGGAATATGAGAAAGGGGAAAAGAGATGACAAACCCGAACGAAAGGCAGCTAATCACTGAGATTGTCGCGCTTGCACGCAATCAAGGTTTGACGGTTCACTGTGATAACGCTCAATTGAATGAAACGGGAATGGATTTTCAAGTTGTATTCGCCGAGGACGATACAGGTATGCCATGGGTGCTGCGAAAACCGCGGAGAAGCGATGTAGTTGAAAGAGCAGCTTCAGAAGGCAGAACGCTTGCCTTTCTCCGCGCGAACCTCACAGCTGATGTGCCGGATTGGAAAATTCATACGCCGGAATTGACCGCTTACCCGAAGCTTAGCGGAACGCCTGCTGCTGGGATTGATTTGGAACAGAAACAGTATGTATGGAATATGAATCATCAGCCGCCGTCAGACGATTTTGTTCATACACTTGCCGAAATACTGGCAGAATTGCATGGCATGAATCAAACATCTGCCGGCCAATCCGGAATAGAAGTGGTGATGCCAGAAGATTTCAGGAAAATGACAGCTGAATCTATGGCTGATGTGAAGAATAAGTTTGGCGTATCTAAGCAGCTTTGGGAAAGATGGCAAACGTGGATCAATGATGATGCATACTGGCCCGGTTTCTCCGCGCTGATACACGGCGATCTCCATCCGCCGCATATCCTAATTGATCAAAACGAACACGTCACAGGCCTCCTGGATTGGACAGAAGCGAAAGTCGCCGATCCAGCCAAGGATTTTGTCTTTTACCACATGATTTTCGGAGAAAAAGAAACAGCCCGTTTGCTTGAATGCTATGATCAAGCAGGCGGCCGTGTATGGTCAAAAATGCAGGATCATATCTCAGAGATGCAGGCGGCGTATCCGCTGGAAATTGCCAAGTTCGCTCTTCAGACACAGCAGGAGGAGCACGTAAATATGGCTCTGGAAGCACTTGGCGAATCTAAATTGGATTAAGAATTGACTTCTGTAAATTGACAGAGTATTATAAATTTTACAAGCGAAAGAACGGATTAACAATTGTGAGGAAGAGCAAGTAAGCATCAGTGAGCGGGGTTCAGAGAGTCGGTGGCAGGTGTGAACCGATCCTCCCCTGATGCCGAATGGGCTTCTGAATTGCTTTGCTGAATAGATAGTAGGCAATGCCGGGATGCTCTCCCCGTTACCAAGAGAGGAGTATCGAAACTGACGTTTTCTGTACTGATGAGCGAATGGCTTTTTAGCTGTTAATAAAGGTGGTACCGCGAGACCCTCGTCCTTTGATAGGACGGGGGTTTTTGTGTTTCTTAAAGGAGGTGACGGCCAATGGAAGAAGGCTGGTGGTCCATGTTTAATCAATGGGAAAGGAGGAATTCAAATGGTGATCGCAACTGATGATCTGGAGGTTGCTTGTCCGCATTGTGAAAGAGCCGGAGAAATAGAAGGCAAACCTTGTCCGGCATGCAGCGGGAAGGGCGTCATTCTTACCGCACAAGGAAATACGCTTTTGGATTTTATCCAAAAACATATGAACAAGTAAAGGAGAAAAGCTGAGCTGAGATGAGATTAGAAGAGCAGAGTGAGATTCGCAAGGCATCGGCAGGGACGGTTTTTTTGCTGATCGGAACGGTTTGTTTTGCATCTAAGTCGATTTGGATTAAATGCGCATATGAAATGGGTGCTGAGCCAGACGCAGTATTGTTATACAGGCAGCTGTTTGCTGTTCCGCTGTTTTGGCTGATTTATTTGTTATACCGACCGCCAATCCCAGACGGTATGAAAAAAGGGGATCTATGGAGGGCGTGTGTCGCGGGAGTGTTTTGTTTTTTTCTGTCTCCCTTGTTTGATTTTATCGGGCTGAACCATGTATCCGCAATGGTTGAGCGTATTTTGCTGATGAGCTATCCGGTGTTTATGATGGGATTCAACGCGTGTCGTGACCGGAAAATGGTTTCCATCCAAGACCTTTTCGCAGTGCTGATGGTCATGATCGGCTTTTTCTTTGCGCTCGGCGGCTGGAATGCTGAGCTTTTTCAGGCGAATATGATTGGATCTGTATTCATTTTGTTATCCTCGGCCGTTTATGCTGGTTATCTTGTCCTTTCCGGGCGTCTCGTCCATCAAATCGGCGGCATCCGACTCAATGCTTACGGGATGACAGCAGCCGGAGCGGCCATGATGCTTTACACAGGCATCAAGGCGGCGATCGGCATGAATCCGCCAATGACAGCATATCCGCTTGCTGTGTACGGTTTGTTTGTGTTCATCGCAGTCGTCTCCACTGTGATTCCATTTGTGCTGATGCTTGAGGGCATAAAACGAATCGGGGCACTGCGAGCTGCCACTATTTCAATGGCAGGACCTGTCCTGACAATTTTCTTTGGAGCCTTATTTCTCGGTGAGCGGCTCCAGTTTACTCAAACCATTGGATGCGCAGCCGTATTTATTGTCATAACGGGCATGGAATATAGAAAGCTGAAAACAGGAAAAAAAGAATAAATTTTGTAAAACACACATGTTTTTCAATTACAATAAGCGTAATGACATGTGTGTTTTTTTGACTATGAAAAAGGTTAGGTGAGAGGATGCAGCGCATATTGCTTGTGGAGGATGACCATTCCATCAGTGAAATGGTGGATCATTATTTAACAAAAGAAGGCTTTGAAATCGTGCATGCTTTCGACGGTGAAGAGGGCATTCGGAGGTTTCAAGAGCAGGCGTACGACCTCATTCTGCTTGATATTATGCTTCCAGAGCTGAATGGAATGGATGTTTTAAAAATCATTCGGGAAAAAAGCAAGATTCCTGTTTTAATGATTTCAGCAAAAGACGGAGATGTTGATAAAGCATTGGGGCTGGGATTCGGGGCGGATGATTATATCGCCAAACCGTTTTCGATGATTGAACTGACAGCCAGAGTCAAAGCAGCGATACGGAGGGCGACGCAATATTCGTCGAGTGAACCGGCTGAACATCAGGTGATTCGTGTTCACCAGCTTACGATCGATATAGACAATGTATCCGTTTTGAAAAACGGCGAACCGCTTCAGCTGACGTCAACCGAATGGCAGCTGCTGACACTATTTGCAGCAAATCCTAAAAAGGTGTTTACGAAAGAACAAATCTATCGTTCCGTATGGAATGAGGAGTACTTTGGCGACCAAAACATCATTAATGTACATATGAGGCGGCTGAGAGAAAAGATTGAAGATGATCCATCGTCTCCTCAATATATCAAAACATTATGGGGCATCGGCTATAAATGGGGAGAGTTTTAGAATGGCAGTATTAACGATTGCTGCTATCATCGCTTTGGCGTGTCTGAATGTCATTCAATATATGATGAAAAAGAACCGGGACAGGAATTTGACGTATACGGCAGAAAAGCTTAGCGCCATGCTTGACAACGAATCGGCCGATCAGGTTTTACTTCATACAGATGACCGTGCGCTCAGGGACCTGCTCGTCAACATCAATCTGCTCGCTGAGGATCATCAGCATATCAACGCCCGGTTTGCAAAAACAGAGCAATCCATGAGACGGATGCTGACCAATATGTCACACGATCTCAAAACACCTCTGACGGTTATTCTCGGTTATATCGAAGCCATCCAAAGTGACCGGGATATGCCGGACAGCGAGCGGGAAAGACTGCTTGAGAAACTGCACCAAAAAACAAATGAACTCATCCAAATGATCCACTCTTTTTTTGATTTAGCCAAATTGGAATCTGAAGACAAACAAATCCCGATCACAAAAATACATATCAACGAAGTATGCAAACGAAATATCCTGCATTACTATGATGCCGTTCAGGCAAAAGGTTTTAACGCGGAGATTGATATTCCGGATACGCCGGTATACGCGCATGCAAATGAAGAGGCGCTGGACCGTATCCTGCAAAATTTATTATCCAACGCGATTCAATATGGCGCGGTTGGAAAGTTTATCGGATTATCACTTTCTTATGACGAGACAAGCATTGCCATCTCCGTATGGGACCGCGGAAAAGGAATCAGTGAAACAGACCAGCAGCGGGTATTTGAGAGGCTGTACACACTTGAAGAATCAAGAAACAAAGCATTCCAAGGGAGCGGTCTCGGTTTGACGATCACGAAAAGGCTTGTGGAAAAAATGGGGGGCTCCATCTCTCTTCAAAGCAAGCCGTATGAACGGACAGCGTTTACGATTACATTAAAACGAATGACCTATTAACAATCGTAAGAATTTCTTAAGAATGAAGAAATAAAAATGACAGGGCCCGCCGCTACAATAGAAAACAGGAAAAAGAGGAAAGGAGCAACAACGTTGACTTACATCGTACAAACAAACGGACTGACCAAAACGTTTCAAGGCAAAGAAGTCGTTTCAGATGTCAGCATGCATATCAAAAAAGGTGAAATTTACGGCTTTCTCGGCCCAAACGGAGCGGGGAAAACAACCATCATGAAAATGCTGACAAGTCTTGTAAAACCGACAAGCGGTGAAATCAATATCCTCGGAAACAACTTCAACCATACATCATATGAGGTGCTCGGCAGGATCGGCAGCATGATTGAATATCCGATTTTCTATGAGAATCTGACGGCTATCGAAAATTTAGAGCTGCATTGTGCATACATGGGATATCACAATAAAAAAGCCATTCAAGAAGTACTCGATATGGTGAATTTAAAACAGATCGACAAGAAACCCGTCAAAACATTTTCGCTTGGAATGAAGCAGCGCCTCGGCATAGCGCGCGCCATCCTCACCAAACCTGATCTGCTTATATTGGATGAGCCGGTAAACGGCCTTGATCCTGTCGGCATTAAAAAGATCAGAAACTTATTTCAAGTATTAAGCAAGGAGTATGGAATGACACTGCTGATCTCCAGCCATATGCTGAGTGAGATCGAACAAATTGCGGACACAATCGGCGTCATTCGTGACGGCAGGCTGCTGGAAGAGGTGTCGATGGAAGATGTCAGGGGACAAAACACAGAATACATCGAACTCGTTACATCGAATCAGACAAAAGCCTGCTTTGTGCTTGAGAAAGAACTTCACATTGCCAACTTTAAAATCTTAAGTGATAAAACCATTCGGATCTATGATGCTCAGCAATCACAGGGTGCCATATCAAAAGCGCTAATTTTAAATGATGTAGACATTGAATCAATAAATAAAAAGTATACGTCACTGGAGGACTACTTCATCAGCTTGATCAACGGCAATCACATCAGTGCGTAAAGGAGGCGAGACCGTTGCTGAATTTGATCAGAATCGAATTAAGGAAAATGAAGATGGGATGGTATGTAAGAGGAGTCATCATTGCTAACCTGATTATCCTTGGCTTTATGTGGTTGGTCAGTTACACAGAAAAAGCGGAGGGCACTGAATCGCTCCAAAGCATGGATGAAGCATTTCTCGTCATTGGCACTTTTGTCAGAGCGGTGTTTATCGTTTTTGGCGCAGTACTGATCGCTAAATTAGTCATATCGGAATATAAAAACAAAACGATTCAAGTGATGTTCACGTACCCGATCAGCCGGAAAAAACTGCTCGCTGCTAAGCTTAGCATCTCAGGCGGGCTGACGTTTATCACCATTTTGGTCTCAAATGCGTTCGTAGCAGCCGCTTTCTATATGCTGAACTCGATCTACCATGTCATTCCGGGAGAATTGAGCGCCGATGTCATTTCTCAGCATTCGGTAAAAATGGCGGTTTTCGCTTTTGGCGCCGCTGGCACCAGTTTAGTTCCCATCTTTTTTGGGATGCGTAAGCACTCTGTCTCGGCAACCATCATTTCATCTGTCGTGATCGTCATGCTGATGAGTTCAACAAGCCCGGGCCTGTCCATTTCTTCCATTGTATATATTCCATTATCTCTAGCTGCTGTCGGTTTGTTTTTTTCATACATGGCAGTCAGGAAAGCAGACTGGCAAGATGCTTAAATACGGAGTTGAAACAACATGTTGAATTTAATGAAACTTGAATTGAAAAAAATGAAAGTAGGCTGGTATTACAGAGGCGCCGTTATTGCGAATTTATGTATTCTCGGATTTATGTGCTTGATCGCATCAGAAGAAAAAAAACTCCCGCAGCCGGAGATGATGACTGATGCGGCATCCACGCTATTTTTGCTTGGAACGTTTGTAAGATCTGTATTTGTTGTTTTCGCCAGTGTGCTGATTGCCAAATTGATTATTAGCGAGTACAAAAATAAAACGATTACCGTCATGTTTACATATCCCATCAGCCGAAAAAAACTGATTGCTGCCAAGTTGCTGATTACAGGCGGACTGACGTTTATCACCATTATGGTGTCTGAACTTGCGCTTGCATTCATCTTTGCGCAAATCAATCAATATTATCAACTTACACCTGCGATGTTATCAGTCCAGACTATCGGGCAAGAGGTCGGCAGTATGGCGATATATGCCGCTTCGGCTGCTTGCTTGAGTTTTATTCCTTTATATTTTGGGATGAGGAAACGCTCTGTTCCGGCTGCTATCATTTCATCGGTTATATTGACGATACTGATCAGCCAGCAAAGCCCCGAGTTATCGCTGGCAACGATTATCTACATTCCGCTTTCTTTAGGTGCGATCGGCATCTTGATAGCGATTTGGTCTGTCCGAAACATAGACCGGGAAGATGCTTTATGATAGAAGGCCGATGCTGTCAGCACCGGCCTTTTGTTTATGAATCTGTTCTTGTTTCAAGATAATGCTTTTTGCCAATTTCTTTGCTCATCATATAGAAATGGAAGCAATATTCACCGATGGCCATGGCGATTGCTCCAAATAGAGCCGCCAGCGCAATTTCTCCGCCAGTCATCCCCATAGAAAGCGGCATGCCCATCAGCCAAATCACGAGAAATGCCAAACCGAAATCAGCTAAAGTGGCGATCATATTGTTCCATCGGGGCAATACATAAAGGTCTCCAAGCAAATAAGAAATGACCCCTAACACAACCGTCATCAGCAGCGTATCACCAAACGTGAAACCAAAGCCAAGACCCAGCACCAAATACAAAACAATAATCGTCATAATACCTTTAATCGCGAGCGCTTTCACATGTGTCATGATAAGGTTCCTCCTTCTTTTATCTGATTTGTTATGTATGATTCCTCAAATACGGAAAGTTAAACATTACTTAGTGTTCTTTAAAAGCGTTTTCGGCTACAGGAGGAAAAAGGCTGAAGAACTGTTATGGATCGGGGGATGAAGCGGCAGCTGCCATGCCCGTGGAATCCGGGATTTTACCGGAGATTTCCTTGACGGCCAGATGTCCACTTTTTTCTGCAATTACCGATCTTTATGGTTTGTGTCAGTACCGGGAGAATAAATTTTAAAACTTCTCCTGTCCCTCCGTCATCACTCTTTGGGTATTGCAATATGATGAAAGGAGAAAAAGGGGAGGTGACGTGATGGCGGTTGTGAGAGCAACAAGCGCAGATGTCAACTTGATGGCACGGCTGCTCAGAGCGGAAGCGGAAGGTGAAGGAAAGCAAGGGATGCTGCTTGTCGGCAATGTTGGGATTAATCGGCTGAGGGCCAATTGCTCTGATTTTAAAGGCCTCCGCACCATCAGGCAGATGATTTTTCAGCCGCATGCGTTTGAAGCGGTGACCCATGGATACTTTTATCAAAGACCGCGGGAAAGCGAGCGGGCCTTGGCACGCCGGACGATAAACGGGGAGAGGTTCTGGCCGGCAAAATTCAGCTTGTGGTATTTCAAGCCGGGAGGAAACTGCCCGCCGACCTGGTATAACCAGCCGTTTGTAGCCAGATTCAAATCACATTGTTTTTATCAGCCGACGGCCGAAACATGTGAAAATGTATATAACACATTTTAGGGGCAGGACGCCGTTCGCATTTGAACGGTGTTTTTTCTTTATTGGAAAATATTTCTGTGAGATAATCGTAGAAAAGAACTACAGGAGATGACAAAGATGGCGACAATTGACCTGCAAAAGAAGAGCGTAAAAATCGTACTGGAGAAAAAGCAGTTAACCAAGGTGACGGCTCGTGTCGGGCTGGTGCTGGATATTACCGGTTCAATGAGAACGCTGTATAAAAACGGAACGGTTCAAAAAGTGGTGGAGCGGATTTTGGCTGTGGCTGATCAGTTTGATGATAACGGTCTGCTTGATGTATGGGTTTATGATAATGAATTCTCCCGGTTAAAACCAGTCTCTGAAATCGATTTTTCAGGCTATGTTGATCGCGAAATTTTGAATAATGAACTCTTGCATAAATTCGGGAGAAATGATGAGCCGCCGGTCATAAAAGATGTGTTACATAAATATGTTGTGGAAGAACCGAGTTCATATCCCGCTTTTATCGTTTTTATTAATGATGGAGGGTGTAAAAAATCCATTAAACCCATTATTGAAGCTGCCTCTGATAAACCAGTGTTTTGGCAGTTTGTCGGCATCGGAAACGGCAACTTCGATTTTCTTCATAAACTGGATACGCTTGAAGGGCGTGTTGTTGATAACGCAAACTTCCTGCATATCGAAGACATTGAACGCATCTCTGATGATGAGCTTTATGATGCATTGCTTACTGAATTTCCATTTTGGCTGCAAGAAGTGAAGGAAAAAGGAATTTTAATAGAACAAGAGCCTGAAGCTGCAAAACCGGAAAAGAAGGGCTTTTTCAGCAGATTGTTTTCTAAATAACAGACAGCCTTCTCAAACACTGAGTGATTTTGCAAAATCGCTCGGTGTTTTTGTTTTTTTAAGATCATGTGAAGAAAAATGGGTAAAAAGGGCGGCTTGCAAACGACAGGATATGCAGAAAACACGCCGTTTTGCCAGCTGTCGGCATGTTTCGGCGAAAGGGCTGTGAATGAAGTCCTGTTTCTGATGTTCAGTGCTTACAATCTGTTCACACTTCTTCACAGCTAATTAACAATCGTTTCCTATAATGAAAGCGATCAATGAGAAGAGAGGGGATCTGGAATGGCATATGACAGTCGTTTTGATGAATGGGTACAGAAACTGAAAGAGGAAAGCTTTCAAAACAATACGTTTGACCGCCGCAAATTTATTCAAGGAGCGGGGAAGATTGCAGGACTTTCTCTTGGATTAACGATTGCCCAGTCGGTTGGGGCCTTTGAAGTAAATGCTGCGCCTAAATTCTCAAGCTATCCGTTTACATTAGGGGTAGCGTCAGGTGATCCGCTTTCTGACAGTGTCGTACTCTGGACACGTCTGGCGCCAGATCCGCTGAACGGCGGAGGAATGCCGAACAAGGCGGTTCCAGTCAAATGGGAAGTCGCAAAGGATGAGAACTTCCGTAAGATCGTGAGAAAGGGCACAGAAATGGCCAAACCGAGTCTCGCCCATTCTGTCCACGTGGAAGCGGACGGGCTTGAGCCGAACAAAGTGTACTACTACCGATTCAAATCCGGACATGAGCTAAGTCCTGTCGGAAAAACAAAAACACTGCCGGCCCCAGGTGCCAATGTGCCGAAAATGACCTTTGCCTTCGCTTCCTGCCAGCAATATGAGCATGGCTATTATACAGCCTACAAGCATATGGCGAAGGAAAAGCTTGATCTTGTCTTCCATCTCGGTGATTACATATATGAGTACGGGCCGAATGAATATGTATCAAAAACAGGCAATGTCCGCACGCATAGCAGCGCGGAAATCATTACGCTGCAGGACTATCGAAACCGCCATGCCCAATACCGTTCAGACGCTAATTTAAAAGCGGCGCATGCGGCGTTTCCTTGGGTTGTCACTTGGGATGACCATGAAGTTGAAAATAACTATGCCAATAAAATCCCGGAAAAAGGGCAGTCGGTTGACGCGTTTGTATTGCGCCGTGCGGCGGCGTATCAGGCTTATTATGAGCATATGCCGCTCCGCATCTCCTCTCTGCCGAATGGCCCGGATATGCAGCTGTACCGCCACTTTACGTATGGAAATCTGGCATCATTTAATGTGCTGGATACACGTCAGTACAGAGATGACCAAGCCAATAACGACGGCAATAAGCCGCCTTCTGATGAATCGCTCAATCCGAATCGGACCTTGTTAGGAAAAGAACAGGAGCAATGGCTTTTTAATAATTTGAGCAGCTCGACAGCATATTGGAATGTGCTGGCACAGCAAATCTTCTTTGCGAAGTGGAATTTCGGGACAAGCTCAAGCCCGATTTACAGCATGGATTCATGGGACGGTTATCCGGCTCAGCGCGAACGGGTCGTCAATTACATTAACAGCAAAAATTTAAACAATGTTGTCGTGCTGACAGGAGATGTACACGCAAGCTGGGCATCGAATCTGCATGTCGATTTTAATAAAACAAGCTCAAAAATTTTCGGGGCTGAATTTGTCGGCACCTCCATCACATCCGGAGGAAATGGAGCGGATAAGCGGGCGGATACCGATCAAATTTTAAAGGAAAATCCACATATCAAGTTCTTTAACGATTACCGCGGATATGTCCGCTGTACAGTAACGCCTCACCAGTGGAAAGCTGATTATCGGGTAATGCCATTTGTGACAGAGCCGGGAGCAGCCATTTCCACACGGGCTTCATTCGTTTATCAAAAAGACCAAACCGGATTGAGAAAGGTATCCTCAACGATGGTTCAAGGCGGAGTGAAACAATCCAATGAAGTCGAAGAGGATCGTTTCTTTGAGCACAACAAAGCCCATGAAAAACAAATGATCAAAAAACGGGCAAAAATTACGCATTAAGGAGTGAAACATTATGTTTTCAAACATTGGAATACCAGGTTTGATTCTGATCTTTGTCATCGCCCTCATTATTTTTGGCCCTTCAAAGCTTCCGGAAATCGGACGAGCCGCCGGTCGGACTCTGCTGGAATTCAAAAGCGCCACAAAATCACTTGTGTCTGGTGATGAAAAAGAAGAAAAATCAGCTGAGCTGTCAGCGGTCAAGCAGGACAAAAACGCAGGCTGAGTGCTGATGAGGCAGACGCATGGTCTGCCTCTTTTTCTCATGAAAGGGAGGGCTTTTTTGAATGGATAAAAAAGAAACTCATCTGATCGGACATTTAGAAGAGCTTCGCCGTCGGATCATCTTCACACTTGCGGCTTTTCTTCTGTTTTTAATTACGGCTTTTTTGTTTGTGGAGGACATTTATGATTGGCTGATCAGAGATTTTGACGGGAAATTAGCTGTTCTCGGACCGAGTGAAATTCTCTGGGTATATATGATGCTTGCCGGCATTTGTGCGATTGCCGCCTCCATCCCCGTTGCCGCCTATCAGCTTTGGCGTTTTGTAGCGCCGGCGCTGACAAAAACGGAGCGCAACGTGACACTGATGTACATACCGGGATTATTCGCCCTGTTTCTGGCCGGCATCTCGTTCGGATATTTTGTGTTGTTTCCGATCGTTCTCGGCTTTTTGACACATTTGTCTGCCGGCCATTTTGAAACGATGTTTACCGCTGACCGCTATTTCAGGTTTATGGTGAATTTGAGCCTGCCGTTCGGTTTTCTGTTTGAAATGCCCCTTGTGGTGATGTTTTTGACAAGGTTAGGCATCTTAAATCCATACCGGCTGGCCAAAGCGAGAAAGCTGTCCTATTTTCTGCTGATCGTGGTGTCCATATTGATTACCCCGCCAGACTTTATTTCTGATTTTCTCGTGATGATTCCGCTGCTTGTCCTGTTCGAAGTGAGCGTCACACTATCAGCGTTTGTATACAAAAAGAGACTGACCAGTGAAGCGGCCGCCGCTTAGTGCAGCGCGCCGCCGGGTGACTTCGTATCCTGATCATATTGTGCGGCCGTAACAGCGGCGATCCTCAATGCTTTGACGATCATGTCGAGGCTGAGGCTCGGCGCTGTTTTGTCGATTGTTTGTTCCGGAATGTACGGAATGTGGATAAACCCGCCGTGAATGTGCGGAGACGTACGGTGAATGTGATCCATTAACCCGTAGAACAGATAGTTGCATACAAATGTGCCGGCCGTAAAGGAAACAGCCGCCGGAATGCCGTTTTCCTTCATTTGAGATGTGATGCGTTTAATCGGAAGCCCTGTCCAGTAAGCGGCAGGCCCGCCGGGAGAAATCTCCTCATCAATCGGCTGGTTTCCTTCATTATCCGGGATACGCGCGTCTGCAAGATTGATCGCGACCCGTTCCGGTGTCACCTGCATCCGGCCGCCGGCTTGCCCGACGCAGATCACGATGTCCGGCTGATGTTTATGAATCGCTTGCCGCAAAGTGTCGAGAGCGGTTCTGAACACAGTCGGAATTTGTGCCGAAGCGATGACCACCTGATCCGTTTCAAAGCCATTCAGCCGTTTCACCGCTTCCCACGATGGATTGACAGTTTCCTGATCAAAAGGGTCAAAACCTGTGAAGAGCACTTTTTTTCTCATGGAAGCCATCTCCTTTTTTCTATTATTCTATTGTTTATTTCTGGATTTTTCATCAAAATAATAAAAAGGAGTGAATCAGAATGGAACATTTGCCGCAGCAGTACCGACATCTGTTCCCAACCGTGCAGAGCCGCATCATGCTTGCCAGCTGCTCACAGAGCGCGTTGGCAGAGCCGGTGTCAAAGGCGATACAAGATTATCATGACAGCTTGCTGCATAGGGGGACGAACTGGAATGAAGCGATTGAAAAGACAGAGAGTGCCAGAAACGAGTTTGCGAGGCTGGTAGGGGCTGAGCCGGAAGAGATTGCGATTGTGCCGTCAGTTTCTGATGCGCTGATTTCCGTGGCATCATCCTTGTCTGCTGTTAAAAAGAAACTGGTTGTATACACGGAGATGGATTTCCCGGCGGTGTCTCATATTTGGCAGGCACAATCTGATTACAATGTATCTGTGATCCCTTCAATAGACAGTGAGCTGCCGCTCGAACAATATGAAAGGTATATCACGGAAGAGACGGTGCTGACCTGTGTTCCGCACGTTCATTATCGTGACGGCTGCATTCAGGATATAAAAGCCATCGCTGCCATCGCCAAGAGAAAGGGATCGATGGTATTTGTGGATGCATATCAATCTGCCGGGCATATTCCTATTGATGTGAAAGAATGGGGCATAGATATGCTGGCGGCAGGCACCAGAAAGTATATGCTCGGCATACCGGGCATGGCGTTTCTTTATGTGAGAAAAGAGCTGGCGAACGAGCTGAAGCCCAAAGCATCTGCTTGGTTCGGGCGGGAAAACGGGTTTGGGGCGTCGTCTTATGCAGAAGAAGGCGCGAGGCGTTTTCAAACAGGAACCCCTGCTTTTATTAGCGTGTATGCAGCGGCTGCGGCTTTATCGCTGCTGAATCATATCGGAATGTCCCGTATCCGCGATCATATAAAAACGGTGAGTGCCGATGCGTTTCAATATGCAGCTGAAAAAGGTCTGAAGCTTGCAGGGGCGCCATCAGGACAGCAGCCGGGCATGATTTCCATTCGGGATGAACGGGCATCGGAAACGGCGGCGTTACTAAAGAAGAAAAACGTGATTTGTGCTCCGCGGGACAATGTCATCCGTCTCGCTCCCCACTTTTATAATACGAAGGGCGAACTGCGTTATGCGATTGATGAAATGGCTGCGATTTTATCCGCACATTAAAAGAGATCACCTAAAAATAGATGTTCACCTCCTTCGGCGCTGCTCGCTGTTGTCCGATATAGGTATAAAAAACCCCCTGACCTTAAGATCAGGGGGTTTTCTTATTGATGATCAACCTTTACTCGCTTCAAAAAGAAAGCGGCAATTAAACCGATAATCGCAACAATCATCGCAAAGACAAATGCATGCTGAACGCCAGCTGTCAATGCTTGCGGAATGACTGCCGGATCGGCTGGATTTTTTACGCTGCTCATGTAGTCATGCTGACCGGCAGCCATGATGCTGACCGCAACAGCTGTCCCGATCGCGCCCGCCATTTGCTGAAGTGTGTTCATAATGGCAGTGCCGTCCGGATAAAACTCACGCGGAAGCTGGTTTAAACCGTTTGTCTGAGCAGGCATCATAATCATGGAGATCCCAATCATCAAGCAGGTATGCAGCACGATAATCAGCACTGCTGTTGAAGCTGTCGTGAGATTTGAGAAGAGCCACAGAACAATAGTCACAATCAAAAATCCCGGAATAACAAGCCACTTCGGTCCGTATTTATCAAACAGGCGGCCTGTGACAGGTGACATAAATCCGTTTAAAATACCGCCCGGCAAGAGAATAAGTCCTGAGGCAAATGCTGTTAAGACTAAGCCGCCTTGCAGATACATCGGCAGAAGCAGCATGGATGACAGGATGACCATCATGCAAATAAAGACCATAATGACGCCCAAAATAAACATCGGGTATCTGAATGCACGCAGGTTCATCATCGGCTGCTTCATCGTCAGCTGACGGATTGAAAATAGAATAAGGGCGATAACACCGACAATAAGTGAAACGATCACAGTCGGGCTGGACCATCCGCCAGAGCCTTCCCCCGCGTTGCTGAATCCAAACACAATGCCGCCGAAACCGATCGTCGACAGAATAATAGACAGGACATCAATTTTCGGTTTTGTGATGTCAGACACATTTTGCATGTACAGGATACCGAAAATGAGCGCAAGCACAAGGAACGGAAGAGAGATCCAGAAAATCCAGTGCCAATTAAGGTGCTCAAGAACCAACCCGGAAAATGTAGGGCCGATTGCCGGCGCAAACATAATGACAAGTCCGATTGTTCCCATGGCCGCTCCCCGTTTATGGGGCGGGAAAATCACCAAAATCGTATTAAACATGAGCGGTAATAAGAGTCCCGTTCCAAGTGCCTGAACGATTCTCGCCGCTAATAAAAAAGAGAAGCTAGGCGCAAGCGCCGCAATCAGGGTGCCTATGATTGAAAAAATCAGTGACACAGTAAAAAGCTGTCTAGTTGTAAACCACTGCAATAGCAGACCTGAAACAGGAACAAGAATACCGAGCACAAGCAAGTAGCCTGTTGTTAACCATTGAACGGTTGCCGCTGTAATGTTCAATTCCTTCATAAGATCGGTTAACGCGATATTCAGCGCTGTTTCACTGAACATGCCGATAAAACCGGCCGTCAGCAAAGATATCATAATGGGCATCACTTTATATTGCTGAGATGCTTTAGCTGCTGTTTCCAAATCTATTTCTCCTCTCGTTCATCTGAATGTATTCACTCAGCTTGTAGTAGTATGTCTCTTTTTTTATTTCTTCAACAGAGCGGGAATGCGGCTGGAGATATGAAGAAGCGGTGTGCTGTCTTTTGCCGTTAATGATAAAAGAATGCCGCCTTCAATCATCGCGTTAATGACGATGCTTGATTCCTTGGCATGGCTCTCGCTGTAACCCGACAGCTGCAATTTTTCCTCAAACACAAGGGACCACGCTTTGTAGGCTTCATCACAGGCTTTTCGCAAAGGCTCGCTTTTTAATGATGTCTCTGCCGCAAGCAAGCCGACGGGCAAGCCTTCGATGTCCTCTGTGCATGAGAATTGACAGGAGAGCTCCTTCAAAAAGGCTTGAATGCTTTCTGCGGGATCAGTGCTCACGTCCATGCAGTCTGTGATCCTCTGGCCGATGTATTCCTTCATTTCATTCACGGCTTCAATTGCCAGCTGTTCTTTACCGCCGGGAAAGTGGTAGTAAAGAGAGCCTTTAGGTGCACCGCTTTCTTTAATAATCTGGTTCAGTCCCGTGCCGTAATACCCCTGCAGCTGAAAAAGCCGGGTAGCTGCAGAAAGGATTTTCTCACGAGAATCTCCATAGCTCATAACATTCCCACCTTACTGATTGCGATCATAAAATATAGTGACTGGTCTATTATCTTGATTCCCCCATCGATTGTCAAGATAAAGAAACTTGAATATGAAAATAAAATAAGCATATAAAAAAGCTGAGAGATAACCTGACGCACATTTTGACTGAATAAATAAAATATTCAATTATTAAAAGGCGTAAAGACGTTACCATACAAAAGGAGAGAAAAACATGAAAACACAACGATTCCTCTTACTGACCCTTTTTACCGCACTATTGCTTGCTTTTACCGGATGCTCACAATCTCCTGAAGCAAAAGAATCCCCAAAAGAAAAACCGCAGACACAAAAAGTTTCTTCAGCTTCTGCTTCCAAAAAAAATGACCTTCCAAATATCAAAATACTGGCGACAGGAGGTACGATTGCCGGAGCCGATAAATCAAAAACCTCTACAACTGAATACAAAGCAGGTGTCGTCGGCGTTGAGTCTCTGATCGAAGCGGTGCCAGAGATGAAGGCCATTGCGAATGTCAGCGGCGAGCAAGTGGTTAACGTCGGAAGCACAAACATTGATAACAAAACATTGCTGAAGCTCGGAAAACGAGTCAACAAACTGCTTTCTTCAGAAGATGTTGACGGTATTGTCGTGACTCACGGAACAGATACATTAGAAGAAACGGCTTATTTTCTGAACCTCATTGTGAAAAGTGATAAACCGGTTGTTGTTGCCGGTTCGATGAGGCCGTCTACAGCCATCAGTGCTGACGGCCCGTCCAACTTGTACAACGCAGTTAAAGTGGCGGGCGCACCTGACGCAAAAGGGAAAGGGACGCTCGTCGTTCTCAATGACCGCATTGCTTCAGCACGATACGTTACAAAAACCAACACAACCGCAACAGACACCTTTAAATCAGAAGAAATGGGATACGTCGGAACGATTGCCGATGACATTTATTTTCATAATGAAATGACACGCAAGCATACAAAGGATACCGAGTTCTCGATTTCCAGCCTTGATAAACTGCCGCAAGTAGACATTCTGTACGGCTACCAAAATGACGGAAGCTATCTGTTTGATGCAGCTGTGAAAGCCGGAGCAAAAGGCATAGTGTTCGCAGGATCAGGCAACGGATCTTTATCTGACGCAGCCGAAAAAGGAGCAGTCAGTGCGGTCAAAAAAGGCGTCACAGTGGTTCGCTCAACCCGTACGGGGAATGGGGTCGTCACACCGAACGGCGACTATGTGAAAAACGGCCTTTTGGCATCAAACTCCTTAAATCCGCAAAAAGCCCGGATATTGTTAATGCTCGCGCTCACCAAAACAGATGATCCTAAAAAAATCCAAGACTATTTTAATGAATATTAAAGAGAAGAGGGCGAAAAAGCCTTCTTTTTTTGCATTTTCGGGATCATAAACAGCTCAAATGTTCTCTCAACCTTAAAATTTCTTTAAAAATAAGTCAAATTTACCCTTTACTTAATTATTTTGGCAAAGTAATATAATTTATGAATTTGTTACAAAAAAAGGAGGAAACTATGAAACTTTTAAGAGGTAAGATCATTGCACTTGTAACAATTGTTGCGCTGTCAGTTACATCCATGTTTGCGATGCAGCCGTCAGCGAAAGCCGCTGAACATAATCCGGTGGTAATGGTTCACGGAATTGGCGGAGCTTCTTTTAACTTTGCCGGTATTAAAACTTATTTGGCATCACAAGGCTGGTCACGGGACAAGCTGTATGCTGTAGATTTTTGGGACAAGACAGGCAATAACTTAAACAACGGCCCAGTATTATCACGTTTTGTGCAAAAGGTATTAGATGAAACCGGTGCGAAAAAAGTGGACATTGTCGCTCACAGCATGGGGGGCGCCAACACGCTTTATTACATAAAAAAACTGGACGGCGGTAATAAAATTGAAAACGTCGTAACGCTTGGCGGCGCGAACCGTCTTGTTTCAAACAAGGCGCTTCCGGGAACGGACCCAAATCAAAAGATTTTATATACGTCCATTTACAGCTCGGCGGACATGATTGTTATGAACTATCTGTCTAACTTAGAAGGGGCAAAAAATGTTCGTATCCACGGTGTCGGACATATCGGCCTTCTGTACAGCAGCCAAGTCAACAGCCTGATTAAAGAAGGGCTGAACGGCGGCGGACAAAATACGAACTAATGAGAAACATAACCTTGAAGAATCCTATTCTTCAAGGTTATTCTGCTTTCAGCACAATTGTTTTCGCAGCCATATCATGAACGGTTTGTTTTTTCTTCGTAAATGCGGCTGTTAAATAGATCAGGCGGGAAAACACATGGACCCACGCTATCATGTAACGGACAATAGCCTGAGGGAGGGAGATTTTCTCGTGTGTTTCATCTCTCACGATTTGCAGCCCGATGATTTTTTTGCCCAGCGTACCCTTCCAATTTGTCAGCGGCATCAGCAAAGGATACACAAGCAGCATCAATATGGCGACAGCAATGACGCCAGCGGACCCGTCGCCAAACATAAATCCGGATGCTGCAATCACTGAGGCCGCAATGATCATGTCAAGCACAAGAGCGCAGGCGCGCAGCATAAAACCAGCTAGTTCCAACATAAACACTTCCTTAAAAATTTTAGATAAACACCTAACAATTGTAAAAAAGAAGGGCCTAAAGTGGGAATAGGTTATAAGCCTTACATTACAAAAGTTGATGAAAAAGTCATAGGTGAATTTACATAATGAACCAGGCTGTCACATTACCAAATTCTTTTTTAGCCCGAAACCAAGCCCTCAGAAGTTATTTTTGTTAAAATAGAAAAGTTACAACAGAATTCGGAGGGTTTATTGTGGGAAAAGTGAAAAGAAATGCCCCTTGCCCATGCGGCAGCGGTAAGAAATATAAAAAATGCTGCGGAAATAAAGTTGTCGACTTCCCGACAGAATTAGCGGCAAAAGAAGCAAAACAAATTCAGGAAGACTTAGTGGAGTATGCCTTCACAGTACATAGAGAAAGCATTTCAGGTTTTATCAACCAGCATGATTTTCTTTCTACTATGGACAGGCAGACAAAGGACATCAGTGTATTTAATTTAGGAATCTGGGGAATCTTCTTCCACCCGCTCGCTGGTGGCAAAACGATCTTTGAAGAGTACCTTCAGAAAAAAGGCGATTCGATCACCCGCCCGAAAACACGTGAGATCGTTGAATCTTGGAAGAGCATGACGCCTGCTTTATTGCTGCTGAAGGATATGAAAGAAGCAGTTATTCATTTTGAAGATGTCATTACGAAAAAACAATTCGACGTGGAAATGGACGTCACAAGTCAAGACCTCCCTCCAGTGGGAAGCTTGATTCTCGGCTATCCGATTCACGAAGCGGAAAAAGCGGAATTCTTCATGCAGTTCACAATTTTCCCAGTGAAGAGAACGGAAGAGCTGATCAGCAAGGTGAAGACATATGCGGATGCTGCAGTGAAAAACGGCAAAACGCCGGAGGACTTCATGAAGCAGGAGTTCAACAACGTACTTTTCGCGCTGTTAGCTGAAAAAGATGAACAGCCGCAGCAAGCGGAGCCTGTTCAAGAAAGCAGCGTTGAGTGGGCAAATGACATGGAGAAAGAAACAGCGGCGGCGATCGAAAAAGGCATGAGCGGAGATGAATATCCGAATGAGCTGATTCCGGCAGTCATTGACATCTGGAAATCGTTCTGCGAGAAAAAATCACCTGTCATCAGAAAGCCGGAAGCTTTTGCGGCGGCAGTTGAATATTATGTGAATGCAATCTCTCTTAACGGCGCAACCGTTTCCCAAGCCAAACTGGCGAAAAAATACGGCGTAAGCGCATCAACGATTTCAAGCCGCTACAAAGAAATTGAAAGCACGCTTCAAGATGAAGCGGATCGCTTTGCACAATCATTAACATCTTAATGACGAACAAAAAACCTTGAAAAGCCAAGCTTTTCAAGGTTTTTTATTTTTGGAACGGAATTTTGATTTCTAATCGGAAGACAGGATGGCGATATGTGAAATCAAGCTTTCCAAAAGCTTGGTTCACCAGCATTTGGATCACATAAGTGCCGATTCCTTCATGAGTGCCGCTTTTCGTCGTATAGCCGAATGACTGATACAGTGTATCGAGCACTTTCGGTTCCATGCCGGGTGTCGTATTTTCACAAATCAGCACATAAAGCCCGCTTCGCAATGATGTCTCCAGCTTGATCTCCGCTTTCTCAGGGGCCTCTGCAGCGCTGTCGAGCGCATTTTCTAATATGTTGCCGGCCAGGCTGACCTGATCAGCGGGCGAGAAAGGGAGGGAAGAAAGCGGTGTATGCAAATGCAGTGAAACGTTCACATTCGAAGCGTTTGCTTTTTCCAGAAAGTCATACAGCACCCCTGCAATGTACGCACTCTCTCCTTTCAAAAACCGGTCATATTGACTGTACTGGCCCGCCCAATGTTTTATGTATGTTTGTGTGTCCGGCTCTGACTGCGCCGAGCTGAGCGCTGTGATATGCTTCATTGTATCGTGATTCCGGCTCCTCACATCCATCAGCATTCGATTGGCGTGCTGTTCAGCCTGAGTCAGCCGATCGATTTGTTTAAAAAGCTTTGTCAGCGAGCGGCACAGCCCGATGCGGAGCCATTCACACGTTGCGAATATCACAATCACAAGCAGCACCGCCAATCCAGAGGGGGCGATCAGCAAAAACGCCGCCGACAGAATGTGAATCACGGCGATGCATGAATAGAGCTGAAGCGGACAGCGATCCCGCATATGCTTCGTTTTCCATATGTATAAAACCGCTGCCGCCGCGCCTAAAGCAGCGGCGAGCCAAGAAACGGCTGTGCTGTTCGATAGAATGGCAGCCGACTGATAAAATAGGAAACTGAATAAAAACAAATAAAGACATTGAAACAGAGTTATCACAACCTGCGCTCCTCAAAAATAATAGTTTTGAAAATAATCAAGCTGCTGCTTGGTAATCATCGCTTTTTTAGATGTTCCCTCAAACGAAACCGTAAACGAATGCTTCGTATAAGCGGAAAAATGCTTAATGTAATGAATGTTGATAATAAAGGAGCGGTGCGAACGAAGAAAATCCTTCTCCGGCAGATCGCCTTTAATATCGTTTAATGTTTGATACGTTTGCACTTCTTCAGCTGTTGTCACAATCGTTGTCGACCGTCCTGTGCGTTCGGCGAAAATGATATCCTTCTTTTGCAGCACATGCATTTTAGATTTTTGTTTAATCAAAATCCGCCCGTTCAAGCTCGTTTCCGTTTTCTTTTTGAAATAACGTTCGAAGGAAGAGCTGAGACGATCGGCGTGGTACGGCTTCATAATATAGTCGTGGACGTTCAGATCAAATGCGTGAACCGCATAGCCGCTGTTGCCGGTGACGAAAATCACATCCACATCCAGCGAATGAGATCTGATTAAATCCGCCAGCTCGTAGCCTGACATGTGAGGCATCTCAATATCGGCAAGCAGAAGATCAATGTCCCCGTTCTTCACCCGGCTGTAAGCTTCCTCCGCCGAATCGGTTGCAAAGACAATTTCGACATCCTGCATTCTGGACACGATTGCTTCCAGCTTCTCTAAATCTACTCGATAATCATCGACTAGTCCGACTTTTACCATTATCATTCCCCTAGTTAAATAGAATCATCTTTATTTTATCCCATTTCGCGACATAAAAAGAACTCTTCGCGACAACTTTATCCAACAAATCCAGCTTTTCGTATATAGTCAATACTAGAAATAACGAAAAGGGAGATTGTGACATGATTACACTGACGGATTGCAGCCGCAGGTTTACAGATAAGAAAAAAGTAGTCAAAGCTGTGCGTGATGTAAGCTTAACGATTCAAAAAGGAGAAGTCGTCGGCATTCTCGGAGAAAACGGAGCCGGCAAAACAACGATGCTGAGAATGATCGCGACCCTGCTTGAACCGACACAGGGCACGATCACAGTAGACGGCTTTGACACGGCCAAGCAGCCGGCGGAGGTCAAGAAACGAATCGGCGTCTTATTCGGGGGAGAAACAGGACTCTATGACCGGATGACTGCAAAAGAAAATTTACAGTACTTTGGCCGGCTGTACGGGCTGAACCGCCACGAAATCAAAGCGAGAATTGAAGATTTATCAAAACGGTTCGGCATGCGTGATTATATGGACCGGAAAGTGGGCGGGTTTTCAAAAGGAATGAGGCAGAAAGTCGCCATTGCCAGGGCGCTGATTCACGATCCGGATATCATTTTATTTGACGAGCCGACGACAGGACTAGATATTACGTCAAGCAATATCTTCCGTGAATTTATTCAGCAGCTGAAAAGAGAACACAAAACCATCCTGTTCTCCAGCCACATTATGGAGGAGGTACAGGCGCTCTGTGACAGTGTCATTATGATGCACAGCGGAGAGGTCATTTACAGAGGAGCACTTGAAACACTATACGAGAGCGAACGCAGCGACGATTTGAACTACATCTTTATGTCTAAGCTGGTCAGGGGGATTTCATAAATGGTAGGACAGATTTATAAAAAAGAGATGATCGACGCATTACGGGACAGAAAAACAAT
Organism: Bacillus sp. B28; assembly: GCF_029536185.1. NCBI lineage: Bacteria > Bacillati > Bacillota > Bacilli > Caryophanales > Bacillaceae > Bacillus > Bacillus sp. B28. The sequence goes on from NZ_CP120511.1 coordinate 292,285, forward strand.
TTTACTGACGATCTTGGTTCCGATGATTACGATGCTGGGCCTTGTGTTTTTCTACGAAAGCATGCTGGCGGACAAAGGGGAGCAGTACACGATCGCTGTCGGCCAGTCCCTGCCGTCTGAGCTGGAACATAAGCTGAATGCGATTGACGAAATCAGTGTAAAGACATTCGCAAAACCTGAACAGGCGGTCGATGACGGCAAAGCGGATGTGTATCTGAACGTCCCGAAAGAGTTTGATTCTTATATCACCAGTATGACATCTTTTGAGGTTGACGTTTACGGCAGCTCGGTCGATCAAGGTTCATCAAATGCTATGCAGCTTGTGCAATCTGCCTTAGAGCAGTACAAAAATGAAATTGTGCAAGAACGTTTAACGAGTAAACATATTGACCATTCGGTGATCCAGCCGTTTTCAGTTCAGCAAAAAGAAGCAGATGAAGAGCAAGGCGTTTCCGCGATCATGCTTTCCGCCATTCTTCCGATGCTGCTTTTAACATCAATCGTTTCCGGTGCCATGCCGATTGCTCTAGATATTATTGCCGGAGAAAAGGACCGGAAATCCATAGAAGCGCTGCTGTTAACCCCGGTCAGCAGAAACAAAGTGTTAGTCGGCAAGTGGCTTGCGGTTTCTACCTTCGGGATAGCTTCTGGCGTATTGTCACTGATCTTTCTGATTCTGTGCACCGTCTTATTTACGGAAAAGTTAAGAACAGCCTTTCAGCTGGGAGATCACTTATGGGTCATTATCGGAGCTTCAGCCTTGATCATCGTGCTTTCTGCAATGCTGATCGCCGCAATGGAGCTTATGATCAGCATCATTTCCGGCACGGTAAAAGAAGCGCAGAGCTATATGTCTCTTGTCGTCTTTCTGCCTATATTCCCGATGTTTTTCATCTTCAATAAGGCGCCGAATCAAATCGATCTATCCTACTTTTTCATCCCATTCCTAAACCTGCACGCCTTATTTAAACAGCTGTTATTCGGGATGATAAATCCGGCTGCCATTCTATACACGTGCGGAACCATCGTCGTGCTCATCGCCATTTTCTTTTTACTGGCCAGAGCCTGCTTCTTAAAAGACAAATGGGTTCTTCCAAAATAAACTTGCAAAAGGAGAAATACACTTTCTCCTTTTTGTGTATGCTGAAAAAAGAAGGAAAATAGAAAAAGGATATCTAATACAGAAAGTGGAACCTGCGCTATTTTTCATCAAATCATTTCGGAAGGAGAAGGGACAATGGATCAAACACGTGCACTTGGGCAAACGAATTTACAGGTGAAACGGATCGGATTCGGCGCAAATGCGGTTGGCGGGCATAATCTGTTTCCGAATCTGAATGATGAAACTGGCAAGGACTTGGTTCGCACGGCATTGGACGGCGGCGTGAACTTTATCGATACTGCCTTTATATATGGATTGGGGCGATCCGAAGAATTAATCGGTGAGGTTGTTCAGGAACGCGGTGTCCGGGATCAGCTCATTATCGCCTCTAAAGGAGCCCATAAAGAAGTAAACGGCAGCATTGAATTAGACAACAGCCGGGAATTTCTTCGCGGCGAGGTGGAAAAGAGCCTGAAGCGGCTGAAGACAGATTACATCGATCTGTATTATGTTCATTTTCCGGATGGCAAGACACCTCTTGTGGAAGTCGCAGGCACGCTGAAGGAACTGAAGGATGAAGGGAAAATTAAAGCGATCGGGGCTTCGAATCTCAATTATCAGCAATTGCAGGAGTTTAATGCGGACGGGTACTTGGAGGTCTTTCAATCAGAATACTCTTTAATTCAGCGTGATGCTGAGAAGGAGCTGCTCCCATACTGTGAAAAACACGGGATTTCCTTTATTCCGTACTTCCCGCTCGCATCCGGGCTGCTGACCGGAAAGTTTACAAAAGATGATGCCTTTGACGACATTCGTAAGGACAAGCCGCAATTCCAGGGAGACACCTTTATTCAAAACTTGAAAAAAGTGGACAAGCTCAAAGCGGCAGCTGAGGAAAAGAATGCGGAAACGGCTCATGTCGCCTTGGCTTGGCTGTTAACGAGACCGGCTGTAGACGCCATTATTCCAGGTGCTAAGCGCCCGGAACAGCTGAAGGCTAACCTGAAAACGTTAGATGTTGAACTGACGGATGATGAAGCAGATTTCATCAGCGAGATTTTTAAATAAAAAAGGAAATAGCCAAAGGGCTATTTCCTTTTGATGTTTATTCTTTAATGAATGCTTCAACTAATTCTGCTGCTCTGTAATCGTCCATATCAAGCTGCCACTGGTCGATGTCATTTTTCTTCATTTTCACTTCAACTGTTTTTTCAGATGAAGCCGGTCCGAGCTTTTTGAATTCCTCAGGATATACTTGAAGCGCGTATTTCACAGCTTCTTCATAGCTTGCGCCAGCATTTTTGCTGTAGTAGTCTTTCACTCTGTCTTCGATGCGATCTGAGAGTGAAGATGCATCTACTGGTTTAATTGTGGCTTCAACAATCGCTTCGTCTTTGGAGATCGAAGTTGTTTTCGCTTGAATCGATGAGTTTTTGCTTAATCCCGCTTTAATGCCGTTCACGATATTATCAAGCGCTTTGCTGTCCGCATATGTGCTTGAAAGGCCTGAAGCTGAGAGGTAGCCGTCTTTTGCTGACTCGTTAAAGTCGTTCACAATCTCATTTTTGTTAGCGCCGGTGATTTTTTCGAAATCTTTGTTATCTTTACCGAAAAGAAGGACATCTATATATGCCGATAAAGCTTTCGCAGAGTCTTGGAGCTGATCTGCTGTCGCAAGAATTTTTTTGTCTTTTCCATCAATTTTGAATGTGACTGATTTTGGCTTCTTATCACCGTAAGATTCCGGCGTATAATTCAGCTCGTATTTTTCGCCTTTATCTACAACGAAGAAAAGATTTCCTTCAACGGATTTGTCAGTGTTGATCGTGCTGCCCTGCAGCTTTTCGTTATAGTCTTCAGGATCTGTGTCAGACATTTTTGTATCACCCTGGTACAAAGTGAAATCCATATTGTCTACATTAAGCGGTTCTTTCCCTGTGTTTTTCACAGCGACATTTACCTTTAACACGAGCTGATCATCTGAAGTTGACTTATCATATTGAGACGGAAGTGTATAAGAGACATCTTTGATCTTAACTTGAGCTATATCTGCGCTTTTTTCTGTTTCTGAATTTTTCTTCTCCGCGCTTGTTTTACTTCCGGAACAAGCAGCTGTAAACAGCATCAGCAGGAGAACAAGGAAAACAGCGTACGTTTTTTTCTGAAACATTCATTTTTCCTCCTCAAATGGTTTTAGGAAAGGGGAGTCTTTTGTCTTTGAGAATTGGATCTTTTTGAATGGATTGACATCATGCAGCCAAAAAAATCGGTTCTTTTCTCATGGTTTTACCCAGATTTCTGGAAACTCCGTCCTTCTTTGCGATTGATGACCTATAAAAAGTTGCAACGGAATTAATTTTAAGATTATTAGCTTTTATATTGAATAGGTTCATCATACTATTTTTGGTGAAAAATGTTCTGGTAAAACTGGAAAACACAGAAATTTGTGTATATTAGACTATTACTTTGTGATCATTCGAAGGGTGACATTCGAACGAAGAAGGGGGCCGCCTTGGTGAAAAAAGAGGAATTGAAACAAAAAGCACTGGAAATCGGCCGTGTGCCGACACATTTAAAGCTGGAAATTGAAGATTATGGTGATGAACGGAAAAGGTCGTATTTTTGCTGGATAGATCCGCAGGATGAACACAAAGGGATCGTCGTAGAGCTTGGACCGGACGGACAGCTGGAAGGGCTTTCTCGTGATATTGAGCTTGAAAGCGATGAGAAGCTGTCCGAAGACCAAATAGAGGATATTTTGATTCAGTTCGTGAATTCTCATTATCCTGAAGCTCCGTCTGCATTTGTCCGTGAAGAAAATGATGAGGCATATGATGATAAGGTAAGGTTTTCATATGTTCAAATGGAAGACGGGCTGCCGCTTCCTATGAGCGGATTTATGGCTGATGTCTCCTTATCAGGGGAGGTGGTGTATTTTCGGTATTACGGGAAAGCGTGCAATATAATCAAGCCGGAACAGGTCGCAGATGAAAAAGAAGCACTGGCTTATTTCAAGAAAGATGTAGATGTCACTCTCCTGTTTGAGATCCTTCATCGCTCTGTCTACAAAAACGGAGACGATCAGCCGCATTTGGTGTATGAGTTTGAAAACGCGGGCATTGCTGTGCCTGCTGATTTGGTTCGAGAAGACAAAGAATTTGATGATGACGATTACAGGGAGCGGGAAAGCTTTCCTCTCCCTTTATTCGAGGGCATTCACGAAAAGGCTGATCCTGGCAGCATGATCGGGATCGAAAAAGGCTTTGTCAAAGAGCGGGAAACGGATCTAGGGGATGGGAGAATCGGGGTCGTCTGGAGGAATCCGGATAATCCTGTGTATCAACGGGCGGATAAAAGCATGGACAGCTGGTTAAGAGGACGGATTCACCAAGTGCTGAAAACCATCCATAACAAAGAAACCGGAAAACTTGAAGGTGTTATGTCGTTTATAGACGAAAAAGGGCCGTATACCGTAAGCGAGGAAGAGTGCGAAAAAATCGCCATTCGTTTTCTGTTTGCGTTGTTTCCGAATGCTGATCAATATTTTAAGATCAAATACGATGAACAGGATGAAGAAAGCTCGTCAGCCGTCTTTACGTTTGACGTGCACTGTAACGGAGTTCCGCTTCGGTTTGGGCAGGTCAAAATCTGCGTCAGCCGCCAGACAGGACTTATTACCGTTTACATGGGACCGGACATTGACCCTGAAGTGCTCCAAGCTATTGACCCTGTTCCATCCATTTCACCGGAACAAGCCAAGTCTATCTTTTGGCGCCATTTTAAAGTGGAGCTTGGCTGGGAGAGAGAATACAAAGAAGATGAAGAATACAGCTACCGGCTCGTCTACAAGCCGGTATATCCGAGATTGATTGATGCCCATACTGGTGAGGCTGTCATGAGTGTATTCTAAAACAGTCAAAAGTCACACATTTCCGGCGTGTGTACTGGCTGAGGTATGAAAAAAGTAATAGAAAGAATATGGGAACCCAGTTTCCTTAATAGAAAAGGACCTTTCTTCACTTTCAAAGAAGAAGGGTCTTTTTATATAATAAACAAGGTTCTCTTTGTCGTAGACTCTTTGAAAGGATGACTTCATTGGTAAACAAACAGCTGAAAAAGAAGGCGCAAGAGATCGGAAATGTACCGCCGCATTATGAGCTTGAGATCGAAGATTATGCTCAAAAACAAAAGAAGAAGGGGCATGCATACTTCATTTGGAAGGACCCCGAAAATCCGGAAAAGCAAATTATCGTAGAACTCTCGAATGACGGCGCTTTGCTCACATTTTCAACAGCCGCCGGCCTCGAGCAGGACAAAAAGCTCCCAGATGCCGAGCTGAAGCTGACAGCTCTTCAGTTTGCCGCAGCCCACCATCCGGCCACATTTATGAAATTTCATTTTCAAGCCAAGGAAGAACGAGGGCATCACATCCGGTTTGTTTATACAAAAAAACAGCTGGGCCTCTCGCTTCCTAATTCAGGATTTTTAATAGATATTACCCGCAGCGGACAGATTGTCCATTTTTTATATTACGGAGAAGGGAACAAAGCCGACATCCCAAAGGAATTCGTAGAGAAAGAGAAGGTCATTTCTCATTACGTCAATACCATGTCTTTACGTCTCATGTATGACGTCATTGATGATGAACAGTCGCCCAGGCTCGTCTATGAACCGATTTTGCCGGGTTACAGCTATCCAGCGGATGTAGATGAAATCGTGCCTGACCAGCATATATCGGATGAAAGAACGGAAAACGGGGTGCCTCTCCCGCCGCTTGAAAAAAAAGGAGAAACCGATATATATGGAATGCTGGGATTTACCCCTGATATGAAAAAAGTCGGTGAAAAGGACTTCGGAGAGGAACTTGGAAGCACTTGGCGCAAAGGCAGTGCACCGGAGCGAAAGGATTTAAGCATAGGAAGCTATTTTGCAGCGAGAAATAAAAATACAATCAAGATGAAGACTGATAAAAAAACAGGAAAATTAAAAGCGGCTATTTCTTTTATGGAGCAGCAGGGTTCTGCACATTACTCAATGGAGGAATGCCAAGAGACAGCGCTTCAGTTTTTGTACGCACTCTATCCGAGAGCTGATGAGTTTTTCAGAGTTAATCCAATCCGAATCGATGAAAGAGGCAGGGTCCGTAATCATTTTTCTGTCTGGTATAAAGGAATACCGCTGCGGTTCGGTGCTGCCCGCATCATCGTCAACCCGGAAACCGGAAAAATTGACGCTTTTATGGCTCCGGATATAGACCCAGAGCAATTAGAAACAATCAACCACAAACCGGATGTTTCAGCTGACGAAGCGAGAGAAGCATTTTTATCTGCTTTTGATGTGAAGCTGGAGTGGCAGCCTGATTTTTCAGCAGGCAGCCATCAGCATTATAAGCTTGTGTATAAGCCGATTTATCCTTCATATATTGACGCGCATAAAAGAAAAAAGAAGAGGCTGTGAGGTGTCTAGTCAGGAATCATCTGCAAGTGAGGGTAATCCTTGAACCGTTCCCAATCCCCGCCCCACTCAAATCCGAGTTTTTTAGCGATGGTGACGACCTCCAGCCAATCTGATTTCCCGTTTTGATTGCCGTCGTAATCCATATCCCATAAGATGCTTCCATCCTTTTTCTGAAGAGCGAAATCAATCGCTAAACCATAGTTATGATACGATTCCCCTCCTTTTGCATAGGTGACAATATTCCCTTTTTTTGTACGTCCTTGCTTATATAATTCGTCTTGTTCCTTGAAGGATCTGAATCCTTCGGTAATCACGATTGAGATGCCTTTATTCGCAGCGGCCGCCTTGAGGGTATCGGCGTTCTGCTTCACAATCGGATCAAGAGCAGACGGAACAGGCCTGTCCTGCAGGGCGGTTTGAGCGTGCCAAGCGTGCCGCACATATGAAAAACAAAGGTCTGCCACAAACAGGAGGCATAAGATAAAGGATGTTTTTGCTATTAACTTCATATCGGTCTCACTTTCTCATGAGGTGCTGAATGTTATGTTTTAAGCCATTGACTCTCTCTAAAAGAGAATAGCTATGATAAAATATAACATAAATAGTAGCAGGAGGAAGGAGGCAGAACAATGAGAGCAAAGATTCCATCTGAAGAAGTGGCGGTAAAACTAAACGAATGGTACAAACACATTCGTGCGTTTGAAGCAGTTAAAGCAGAAGCGTTAAAGCAGGAGATCGAGTACGAATTAGAAGACATGGAAGAAAATCAGGATTTGCTATTATATTTTTCTTTGATGGAATTTCGGCATCGGATCATGCTGGACAAGCTGATGCCGGTGAAAGACAGCGACACCGAGCCTCCGTTCTCTGACATGCTGAACGAAATTGAAAGCAATCAGCAAAAATTGACGGGCTTATTAGAATATTATTTTTACTATTTCAGAGGGATGTACGAATTTAAGCAGAAAAATTTCATTTTAGCCATCGATCATTATAAGCACGCCGAGGAAAAGCTGGAGTATGTAGAAGATGAGATTGAAAAAGCTGAATTTCTTTTTAAGGTCGCAGAAGTGTATTATCACATCAAACAAACGTATTTTTCGATGAATTATGCAAGCCAGGCGCTTGATATCTATACGAAATACGAACTGTACGGCCGCCGCCGTGTGCAGTGTGAATTTATCATTGCCGGAAATTTGACGGATGTCTACCATCATGAAAAGGCGCTCAAGCACTTGTGCAGCGCTTTGGATCATGCAAGGCAGCTTGAGGAAGCATATATGATTGCCGCCGCTCATTATAACGTAGGCCACTGTAAGTACAGCTTGGGAGATCTTAGCGAAGCGGAGGGCTATTTCAAGAAGGCCGCCGCCATTTTTGAAGAGCACAAATTTCAGCAGACCGTTCAAGCTGTATTTTCACTGACACATATCTACTGTAAAGAAGGAAAATACGACAAAGCAATAGAGACGTATCAACACGGGGTAAAAAGCGCGGCAGAATGGGCGGATGACATGTACTTAACAAAATTCCGCCTTATTCACGAGCTTTATCTAGGCAGCGGCGACAGGAAGGTACTCGAAGAATGCTTTGACCTTCTCGAATCCCGCCAGCTTCTCGCTGATGCAGAGGAGCTGCTGATGGACGCGGCAGAACGCTTCAATCAGCAGCGAAATTACGAGTCCGCCGCTTTCTTTTACCGCAGGCTGATGGACATAAAAAAGACACTTGCCGAGCAGCGATTCCAATAAGAGATGGCAGAGAACCGAAAAGGTTCTCTGCTTTTTTTATACTGTTTTCAACCCGGAAAAATGGGGTATTTTCCAGATACACAATGGAAAATCAGAGGAGGACATCATTTATGTATAAAGATTTAATCGGCAAAACAGCCATCGTAACAGGCTCTTCAAAAGGAATCGGGAAAGCCATCGCGGAACGCTTTGGGCACGAGAAAATGAATGTGGTGGTGAATTATCACAATGACCCGTCAGGAGCCGATGAAACAGTGGACATCATTAAGCAAAATGGAGGGAAAGCCGTCACAGTCGAAGCGGACGTGTCAAAGGAAGAAGGGATTCAGGCGCTGATGGATGCCGCTTTAGAACACTTTGGCACGCTTGATGTAATGGTGAACAATTCAGGCTTTAACGGTACAGAAGCCATGCCGCATGAGATGAACCTTGAAGATTGGCAAAGGGTCATTGATGTAAACGTAACGGGAACCTTTATGGGGGCAAAAGCCGCGCTCAATCACATGATGAAGAACAATATCAAAGGCAATGTGCTCAATATCTCAAGTGTTCATCAGCAGATTCCGCGCCCAGTTAATGTTCAATACTCAACTTCTAAAGGCGGCATCAAGATGATGACGGAAACGCTGGCGCTTAACTATGCAGACAAGGGAATTCGCGTCAACGCGATAGCACCGGGCACCATCGCCACAGAGTCCAACGTCGACACGAAAAAAGAAGAAAACAGACAAAAGCAATTGAAAAAAATTCCGATGAAAGCCTTCGGCAAACCGGAAGAAGTGGCTGCTGCAGCGGCTTGGCTCGTATCGGGAGAAGCGAGTTACGTCACCGGCACAACACTGTTTGTAGACGGAGGAATGACACTTTATCCGTCTCAGCTCGAGTAGAAAGAAAAAAACAGGGGGAGTGCGGGATGAAAAAAGACTGGTGGAAGGATGCAGTCGTTTATCAAATATATCCAAGAAGTTTTCAGGACAGTAATGGAGATGGGATCGGGGATTTGCGGGGGATTATTTCCCGGCTGGACTACATAAAGGAGCTTGGGGCAGATGTGATTTGGATATGTCCCATCTACCCTTCTCCAAATGTTGATTACGGTTATGATGTGACTGACCATAAGACGATTATGGAGTCTTACGGCACGATGGAGGATTTTCATGATCTGCTTGACGAGGTGCATCAGCGCGGCTTAAAGCTTGTCATGGATTTTGTCCTCAATCACACCTCAGTCGAGCATCCGTGGTTTAAAGAAGCGGAGCTGGACAAAAACAGCAAGCACCGCAGTTATTACTTTTGGCGCCCCGGAACCGAAGATGGCCCGCCGACAGACTGGGTGTCAGACTACGGACGTCCGGTTTGGCAATATGAGGAGCACACTGGCGAATATTATCTGCACATGAATGCCGTCAAACAAGCTGATTTAAACTGGGAAAACCCAGACGTTCGCCAAGCGGTATATGACATGATGAAGTTTTGGCTCGATAAAGGGGTCGACGGCTTGCGGATAGACCAGCTTCATCTGATCTCAAAGAAAGAGTTCCTTCCTTCATATGAGGACTACGTCAATCAGTGTGCAGAACCGAAACCCTTCCAGCCGAACGGCGAACGCATCCATGACTATTTAAAAGAGATGACAGACGAAGTATTTTCACAATACGATGTCATGTCGGTCGGCGAGGTTGGCTCTGTCACACCGGAGGAAGGCTTGACATATACGGGAACTGATAAGCATGAACTGAATATGATTTTTCACTTTCAGCATATGGAGCTTGACCAGCAGCCGGGAAAAGAACATTGGGATCTGAAGCCCCTGGAGCTTTCTGATTTAAAATCTGTATTAACAAAGTGGCAGAAGACGCTTGAACATAAAGGCTGGAATACTCTGTTCTGGTGCAACCACGACCAGCCGCGGATCGTTTCCCGTTTCGGAGATGAAGGGAGATATCGCAAAGAATCTGCGAAAATGCTTGCCACTGTCCTTTATTTTATGAAAGGAACGCCGTATATTTATCAAGGAGAAGAAATCGGCATGACAAACGCGCCGTTTGCGAGAATTGAGGACTACAAAGATATCCAAACGATCAATATGTATCATAAACGGGTGTTTGAAAACGGCTATGATCCTGAAGAAGTGATGACTTCTATCTTGGCCAAAAGCCGGGATCACGCCCGGACGCCGATGCAATGGAGCAGCGGGAAGAATGCCGGATTCACGGACGGAACGCCATGGCTTAAGGTCAATCCGAACTATACATCCATCAATGCCGAGGAAGCGGAGGCAGACCCCGATTCCATTTTAGCCTATTACAAAAAGGTGATCAGTTTGAGAAAGCAGTATGCAGATCTTATAAAAGGAAGCTACGATCTCTTGCTCCCAGATGATCCGCAGCTGTTTGTATATGTCAGAGAGAACGCCCGGCAGAAGCTTTTGGCGGTGAATAATTTTTCAAAAGAGAAGGCTGTATTCCAATGGCCGGAGCGCTGCTGCAAGGATCAGGCGTCCCTTTTACTCAGCAATTATAAAAACAACGGTGATATGGCTGATGAAATGGTGTTTCAGCCTTACGAGAGCAGAGTGTATCTTTTGAACACATGTGAATAAGAAGTCAGCCCGGCGCAGTTTGCCGGGTTTTTCAGTACATATATCCGCGCTGCACGCGGGAAGAATAAAAACATAGCGTCAACATAAAATTAATCTTGCAAAACGTAATGACTTCGGTTTATTATTATTAAGGATTACAAAATCGTTATCATTTGGATTTAAAGTCATTGTGAAAAAGAGGGGATATTCGTTATGTTTAAAAAATGGAGCGGTTTGTTTGTCATTGCAGCGTGCTTCTTATTGGTCGCGGCATGCGGCAACTCATCAACAAAAGGGTCAACGGATTCAAAGAGTGATAAACTGCACATTGTCACGACGTTCTACCCGATGTATGAATTTACGAAACAAATTGTGAAAGATAAGGGCGATGTGGATCTTTTAATTCCGTCTTCTGTCGAACCGCACGACTGGGAGCCGACGCCGAAGGATATTGCAAGCATTCAGGACGCAGATTTGTTCGTTTATAATAGCGAATACATGGAAACTTGGGTTCCTTCAACTGAAAAAAGCATGGGCCAAGATCATGCGGTTTTCGTAAATGCGAGCAAGGGCATCGATTTAATGGAGGGATCTGAAGAAGAACACGAACATGAACACGGAGATCACGAAGAGCATGAACACAGCCATGAAATGGACCCTCATGTATGGCTCAGCCCTGTTTTAGCGCAAAAGGAAGTTGAAAATATTACTGCGCAAATCGTGAAGCAAGACCCGGATAACAAAGAATACTATGAGAAAAATAGTAAAGAATATATTGCAAAACTGCAGGATCTTGATAAACTATATCGTACAACCGTAAAAAAAGCGGCGAAGAAAGAATTTATCACACAGCACACAGCTTTTGGCTATTTGGCAAAAGAATACGGCCTGACTCAGGTTCCGATTGCAGGGCTTTCTCCTGAACAAGAACCGAGTGCAGCTGACTTAGCAAAACTGAAAACGTATGCCAAAGAGCATGACGTGAACATTATATATTTTGAAGAAATTGCATCCTCCAAGGTTGCAGATACACTGGCCAGTGAAATCGGCGCGAAAACAGAAGTGCTGAATACGCTGGAAGGCTTAAGCAAAGAAGAACAGGATAAAGGTATAGGGTACATCGACATCATGAAGCAAAACCTCGATGCCCTGAAAGATTCACTATTGGATAAATAAAAAGATAGTGTGCGCCGGAGGGTGCACACTATTTCTTTGTGAGAAAGGAAGATTGACATGAATCTCGTCTCATTGAAAGATATCGTTTTTGGCTATTCCCACACGCCTGTGTTGGATAAAGTATCTCTTGATATTGAAAGCGGCGAGTTTGTCGGCATCACAGGTCCCAACGGCGCTTCTAAATCAACGCTGATCAAAGTGATGCTCGGCATGCTGAAACCGTGGGAAGGCAAGGTAACAATCAGTAAAAAGAATGCAGAAGGAAAACGTCTGACTATAGGGTATGTCCCGCAGCAAATCTCTTCATTTAATGCAGGTTTTCCGAGCACGGTGCTTGAGCTTGTCCAATCCGGCCGGTACACAAAAGGGAAATGGTTTAAACGTTTGAATGAAGAAGATCATATCGAAGTAGAAAAAGCCCTGAAAATGGTGGAAATGTGGGAGCTTCGCCATCGGAAAATCGGTGACTTGTCGGGCGGCCAGAAACAGAAAATCTGTATTGCCAGAATGCTTGCCAGCAATCCCGATCTCTTAATGCTGGACGAACCGACGACAGCGGTTGATTATGACAGCAGAAAAGGGTTTTACGAATTCATGCACCACTTGGTGAAAAATCACAATCGCACAGTTGTGATGGTCACTCATGAACAAAATGAAGTACAGCAATTTTTAGATAAAGTAATTCGATTAGAGAGAGGAGAAAAAGGCGGATGGAAATGTTTGACTTGGAATTCATGCGACGAGCTTTTCTAGCAGGCGGCATGATCGCCATCATGGCCCCGATTTTAGGGGTATATCTTGTGCTTAGAAGGCAGGCCTTAATGGCTGACACACTCTCGCATATTTCACTGTCGGGTGTTGCCATCGGCTTTTTCCTCAGCACCAATATTACCGCGGCGAGCATAGTCGTTGTGACCGTCGGCGCGGTCGGAATTGAATACATGCGGCGGGCATATCGGACATATTCGGAAGTATCCATTGCCATCTTAATGGCGGCGGGTTTGTCCTTCGCGATGTTTTTAATCAGCCTTTCGAAAGGCGCCGCCAATATGAGCATTGATCAGTACTTATTCGGGTCGCTCGTGACGGTAAACCAGCAGCAGGTCTATATTATCGGCATCATTACATTGTTGATCCTGCTTTATTTTATCGTGCTGAAAAGGCCGCTCTACCTGCTGACATTTGATGAAGCGACAGCCAAAACGTCCGGAATCAATACAAACATTTTGTCGATGTCATTCAGCATTGTCACTGGTCTTGCGATCTCAGTTATTATTCCGATTATCGGCGTACTGCTCGTATCGGCACTGCTCGTATTGCCGGCAGCTTTCGCCATTAGAATCGCAAAAGGCTTTAACATGGTATTTATGTCAGCTATACTCATTTCCTTATTCAGTGTATTTATGGGACTGACATCATCTTATCAGCTCGGCACACCGCCAGGGCCTTCCATTACTCTGCTGTTAATTGTTCTGCTCCTGATCGGTTTTGCAGTTCAGGGGATATGGACGTTTATCAAAAAAGAAACCCAGCGTAAAAAAGGGCGCAGATAAAAATAAAAAGCAGTTTTTCCTTTGGGGAAAACTGCTTTTTTTATAGAAATAACCCGGCAAGACGTTCATATGATTCTTTTTTCGCCTCAAAATCAAACACATTGCAAAGAACCATGATTTCATTTGTTTCATAGCGGTCCGCCAGCTCCAGAAGCTGCTGTTTTACAGTGCTTGGCGAACCGATGACCATGCGCTTTCTGTTTTCTCGTATTTGGTTTTTATCTGATTCAGTATAGTGGTATGCTTTCGCTTCCTCAAGGCTTGGCACCCTGCTGTCCAAGCCTTTCCCGACGCGAAGAAGCCACAAATCCTGGCTTAACGCGAGCTCATCTGCCTCTTCATCTGTTTTTGCGCAAATGACAAAGATCGTAAACAGTGCGGCCGGAGATGTGAAATGAGCTGATGGATGAAAGTTTTCACGATAGACGCGAAACGCGCTTTCCCCTCGTTCAGGGTTGATAAAATGTCCAAACACATATCCGATTCCCTGATGGGCCGCTCGCCTTGCGCTGTTTTCCCCTAATCCAAGCACCCAAAGCTCCGGTGCTGTGTCAATAAGAGGAGCCGCTTTGATCCCGGCATACGGATGCCCGGCGGGAAGCGAATCGGTCAGAAAATAAGAGACATCCTGAAGCTGTCTGTTAAAATCGGTTAAGCTTTTTTTGATGCCGTCGGTTAATGCGAGCCGGGTTTTCGTCGTTCCGCCCGGCGAACGCCCGAGGCCGAGGTCAATTCGGTTCGGATACAAGGCTTCAAGCTGGCGAAAGGTTTCGGCCACCTTAAAAGGGCTGTACTGAGGCAGAAGCACGCCGCCAGACCCGACACGAATCTTTTTTGTGTGAGCCGCGATGCGGGCGATCATAATTTCCGGTGCCGTGCTTGCCAGTCCTTTCGTGCTGTGGTGTTCGGCAAACCAATAACGCTTATAGCCCCATTCTTCACTTCGTCCGGCCAGCTCGACCGAATGCTGAAGGGTTGTCACGGGGCTTTCTCCTTTAGAAACAGGTGCCTGATCAAGTATGCTTAAATGAATCAAAAGGCCGCTTCCTTTCCGTTGCTTTTTAGAATGTGATACAAGAATAGGCAAAATGACTCGCTCACGTCAAATGGTTTGTTTAAGATCCGCCATTCATATGATTTGCAAAACATATATCAAATATGGGAGATTTTTTTCGAGGATTTTCGTCAATTATTCTTAACTTTTACGAAACTTTGATATAATAAAAAACGTATATATTAATAATTTACGGCATACTCAAGTTACGTTTGTACGTAAAAATAAATGTGACTATATTCACATTTCGATGATTAGGAGTGAATCGTGTGGCAATTTCTTTAGAAAAAGGTCAGCGAATTGATTTAACAAAAGGAAAAGCGGGTCTGTCAAAATTGATGGTCGGTCTCGGCTGGGACCCGGTTTCATCAGGCGGCGGCTTTTTTGGAAAGCTGCTCGGCGGAGGCGGACCAAATATTGACTGTGACGCATCAGTGCTGATGCTGGAAAACAGCAAGTTCACTGATAAGAAAAATGTCATTTATTTTGGAAACCTGAAAAGCCGCTGCGGCAGTGTCAAGCACACAGGTGACAACCTGACAGGCGACGGAGCGGGCGATGATGAGCAGATTTTAATTGATTTGGCGAAAGTGCCTGCCAACATTAATAAGCTTGTATTTGTTGTGAATATTTATGATTGCGTAAGAAGAAAACAGGATTTCGGCATGATTCAAAATGCTTTTATCCGTGTTGTTGATCAATCGAATCATGAAGAAATGCTCAAATACAATTTGAAAGACAATTATGCCGGCAGGACAAGCCTGATTACAGCTGAAATCTACCGCCAGGACGGCGAGTGGAAATTCGCGGCGGTCGGCGAAGGCACAAATGATACGAGATTAGAAGATATTGTCAACCGGTACGTATAAAAGAAAAAGGAGTGGATGAAACATGGCAATTTCATTGGCAAAAGGACAAAAAGTAGATTTAACAAAAACAAATCCGGGTCTTTCAAAGGTTGTTGTCGGTTTAGGCTGGGATACGAATAAGTATGACGGCGGTCATGACTTTGACCTTGATTCAAGTGTATTTCTTTTAGATGCGTCTGGAAAATGCGCATCTCAAAGTGATTTTATTTTCTATAACCAGCTTGAAGGAGGAAACGGTTCAGTCGTTCATTCAGGCGATAACCTGACAGGTCTTGGCGAGGGTGATGACGAGAATGTAAAAGTCAATCTCAGCGCCGTACCTGCGAATATCGACAAAATCTCATTTGTTATCACGATTCATGAAGCGGAAGCGCGCAGCCAAAACTTTGGACAAGTGTCAAACGCGTTTGTACGCATTGTCAATGAAGAAACAAATGAAGAGCTTATTCGTTACGATCTTGCGGAAGATTTCTCTATTGAAACGGCAATTATCGCTGGCGAGCTTTACAGACACAACGGAGAATGGAAATTCTCTGCTATCGGCTCAGGCTACCAAGGCGGTCTTGCCCGCATCGCAACAGACTACGGCTTGCAAGTCGGTTAAGACATATTACGAAGAGCAGAAAGGAGAGAGGCAGTATGGCCATTCAATTAGCAAAAGGACAGCGTGTTGACTTAACGAAAACAAACCCGGGACTCACAAAAGCGGTGATCGGTTTAGGCTGGGATACAAATAAGTACTCAGGCGGACACGATTTTGACCTGGATGCTTCAGCTTTTTTAGTGGATGCGCATGATAACTGTGTGAATGATCTCGATTTCGTCTTCTATAATAACCTTGAGCATCCGAGCGGCGGTGTCATCCATACGGGTGACAACCGCACCGGTGAAGGCGACGGAGATGATGAGCAGATCATCGTTGATTTTTCAAAAATCCCTGCTCACATTGAGAAAATCGGCATCACAGTTACAATTCATGACGCGGAAGCACGCAGCCAAAACTTTGGACAAGTGTCAAACGCGTTTGTACGCGTTGCAGATGAAGAGACTCAAAATGAGCTTCTTCGCTTCGATTTGGGAGAAGATTTCTCCATTGAAACAGCCGTTGTCGTATGTGAGCTGTACAGACACGGAAACGAGTGGAAGTTCAATGCGATCGGCAGCGGTTTTTCCGGCGGCCTTGCTTCATTGTGCCGGAACTACGGTTTGCAGGTGTAAGCGAGTGACAAATAAAGCAGTCACCGTTTTCAATTAATAGGAGGAAAAAACTTGGAATTTTTACATCACATCATGTCTACGTATGCTTCATTTTTCGATTGGAAAATGTGGGGGGAAGTTCTGACTGATCCGGTTTCTTGGGGTCTGATCGGTTCCCTTGTTGTGCTGGAAGGCCTTTTATCGGCCGATAACGCGTTAGTTCTTGCGGTTATGGTGAAACATCTTCCGGAAAAACAGCGTAAAAAAGCGTTAACGTATGGTTTATTCGGAGCGTATATTTTCCGATTTATATTCATCGGACTCGGTATGCTTCTCATTAAATTCTGGTGGATCAAGGTGCTTGGCGCGCTTTACCTGGCTTGGCTCGTCATTAAGCACTTCTGGATCGGCGAAAAAGAAGAGGAAGCAGACGGTATTAAGAAAAACTCTTGGATGGTCCGTACATTCGGTATCTTCTGGGCAACTGTTATTTCAGTTGAGCTGATGGACCTTGCCTTTTCTGTGGACAGCATCTTGGCCGCGTTTGCGGTATCTGAAAAAGTATGGGTTCTTTTGATCGGCGGTATGCTGGGTATTTTAATGATGCGAACAGTCGCAAAAGTATTCCTTGTGCTGATCGATAAAATCCCTGAGCTTGAAAACACAGCATTCGTGTTAATCGGAATTATCGCGCTGAAAATGGCAGGGAGCGCTTTCCATTATGAAATGCCGCATTCTGTATTCTTCATTATCATTATCGCTGCATTTGCGGTAACATTTATCATTCACTATATCAACAAACAAAAGCAGGTGCGCGAACAAACAGCTGCGTCAAAAGAAGAATAAAACAAAACAAGGAGGGAGTTTCATGTCCTTCCTTTTTTGTTACAGAAAAGAGGGTGACTGGTTTGCGGTATTTCCACTATTTATCAGCGCGTCAAGAAGAGCATGTATTTTATCAAGTGCCGAAACAGGTCACGAAAGAGGCGCCTAAAAAATGGCTTGAACAAGCGCTGGGAGCCCTATTATATATGCCTGCAACCCGCCACGACATAGCCGCTATGATTACTGAACAGAAGTACGAGGATCTAACATCCGTTGTTTTCTGCTTAGAGGATGCGATTGGGGATCATGAAGTCGAGCAGGCTGAACATAATCTCAACATTCAGCTTGAGCGCATAGAACAGGCGATTCAGCAAAACAAAATGGAACCGGATAATCTTCCGCTCATGTTTGTAAGGGTGCGTTCTCCGCAGCAGCTGCAGGAGCTGGCGGGCCGCTTGAAGCGCTTTCTTCATTTGTTAACCGGTTTTGTGTTTCCGAAATGTTCAGGAGTGAACGCCCGTGACTATGCGGAAACGCTGGACAACATTTCTCGCGGTATGAGAGCTCCGATTTATGGAATGCCGATTTTAGAAACGCCCGATTTGCTTTCTAAAGAGACGCGGCCGGAGGCTTTCGGAGAGCTGAGTGCGGTTCTGCATCAATATCAGGACTTAATTTTAAATGTGCGAATCGGTGCGACTGATTTGTGCGGGTTATACGGCATTCGGAGAAAGCCGGGGCAAACCATCTATGATATTCGCCTGATTTCCGATTTTATGGCGGATGTCATCAATTATTTCGGCCGGACGTTTGTCGTTTCTGGACCGGTCTGGGAATATTTCCAGACAGCGCAAAAGCCTCACCTTCTGTCAGCACACCAGCCTTCTGAGCTGAATGAGCATGTCAAAGGTTTGGTGAAGGAAACAGAGCTTGATATCGCTAACGGGATTCACGGAAAAACAGTCATTCACCCGTCTCAGCTTAAAGCGGTAAACAGCCTGTATGTTGTATCAAAGGAAGACTATATGGATGCGTTAAGCATTATTCATCACGGAAACGGTTCAATCGGTGTGATGAAAAGCCATTTTTCCAACAAAATGAATGAGATGAAGCCCCATATGAAATGGGCTGAGAACATTATAATAAAATCAGAAATCTATGGGGTGTATCATGAAAACCGATCTTTCTCCGATTTGCTCAACGAACAGCAAAACACTTCAAATATTGGACAATATGGCGGTTGATCTGTCGGTCACTGACAATCCGCTTTCTATTCCGGAGCAAGTCTTATTTGAAATGGCGGCGCGAGTGAACAAAAAAAGGGGTTTTTTATTTGTCAGCAAAGTGCTGGGAAAGCATATTCCAGTTCATCCGCTGAAGCCGCTTTTGGCGTCAGGGCTGCTTGCTTTGGAGTACGCTGAACGAAAAACGGGCCGTGAGCTGAAGGAGAAGGCCGACATTTTGAACGGGTTTCTTTCAGGAACGGACAGCGGGCTTCGGGCTGCTTATCGAACATTGCAAAACCAGCGCATTGCACTAGAGGAGGCGCCGCTTGTGATCGGGTTTGCGGAAACGGCGACAGCCCTTGGACACGCGGTTTATGACTGCATTGAGAATGCGTCGTATGTCCATACAACACGTGAATTGATACGAAACAACGAGCCTTCCATTACCTTTGTCGAGGAGCACTCCCATGCGACCGACCAGCTATGCTATGCGGAACCTCATATGATCAACAACGAATGCCCGGTGATTCTCGTGGATGATGAAATCACGACAGGAAAAACCGCACTGCATATCATTCGGGATATACAATCGAAGTTCCCCCGCAAAGAATACGCTGTTTTGTCTTTATTGGATTGGCGCACTGAGGAGCACAAACAAGCTTATGCTGAAGCGGAACGGGAATTAGGGGTTACCATATCAACAACAGCTTTACTGTCTGGGCGCATTTCCTTTAAGGGAGAGCTTTTGTCAGAGTCCTCCTACGATTACAGACCGAAGCCGCAGGAATCAGCAATAAACAGAACAGACATCGACTTGTCCGGCTTCTTTGCATCCTTACCCTATCAGCCGGCCACATTCGCAGACGAGCATTTTTATGTGAAGGAAACAGGGCGGTTTGGCTTAAAGGCGAGTGATAGGCAGGCGGTTCACGAGGCCTGCCGCCTTGCTGCGCAGCATGTGGAGCAGTATCGGAAGGGGAGAAGAACGCTTGTGCTCGGAACGGGAGAGCTGATGTACATTCCTATGAAAATCGCAGCGCATCTTCAGGGCTCCATTTCCTATCACTCTACTACCCGCAGCCCGATTCACCCTGTTGTCAAAGCGGGCTATGCTGTGCAAAACGGTTATTCATTTATGAATCCCGAAGATGAGGCGGTTCGCCATTTTATCTATAACCTCCCCGCCGGAGCGTATGACGAGGTCTTTTTCTGTCTTGAAAAGACCGTTTCGGATGAGGCGTTACAGCCGATTTTTCATATATTCAAAGAAAAAGAAGTGCCGCATATCCACATTGTTACCTTTTCAGGAAAGGCGTGATCTGAATTGACCGAGATAATTGACCAGATTGGGAGCTATCAGAAGGAGGATGTCACCTTTCTATTAAAAGATTTGTCCGCCGTTTCGATTGAAAAAAGCACGGAAGAACGGGAACGCTCGATCCAAAGCGGCACCCATTACTCAGAGATGCTGCCGATCGAATATAAGCCGACAGATGAATATATGAAACTGTTTTATGCCTCGCTTGAAGACAGTAAACAGAAGGTTGCGTTAGCGGCCGGAGCTGTAGCGGAGCAGCTTTTCGCCAAACACGGTGAGCATATGGTTTTGTGCAGTCTGGCAAGGGCGGGCACGCCGATCGGTGTATTGATTAAACGGTACATCAAGCTGAAGTATCACGTCTCAGTTCCGCACTACAGCATATCGATTATTCGGGACAGGGGAATTGATGAAAACGCCTTGCAGTATATGCTGAAGCATCATCCAGACGGGAAAATCGCCTTTATCGACGGCTGGACAGGCAAAGGCGCTATTACTAAAGAACTGAATCGATCCATCGAACAGTTTAACCAGCGCTGGAATACGAGACTTTCCTCAGAAATTGCGGTGCTTGCCGATCCGGGTGATTGCGCGGACATCTACGGAACGAAGGAGGATTTTCTGATTCCGAGTGCCTGCTTGAACTCTACGGTCTCGGGTCTTGTCAGCCGCACCGTCTTAAACGAAAAATGGATCGGGCCGGATGATTTTCACGGGGCGAAATATTACCGTGAGCTGAGTGAAGAGGATGTTTCTGTATTCTATATTGAAACGATAGCCGAGCAATTTCCGTCTATTTGTAAAGAAGCAGAACGTCTGGCGATTGGCTTGCAGCGCGCACGTATGAAACCGGCTTGGGACGGCTTGGCTTCCATTGAGACGATCCGAAAGCAATTTGGCATCAGCAATACGAACCTGATTAAACCTGGTGTCGGAGAAACGACTCGTGTGCTTCTTCGCAGAGTGCCTTGGAAAATACTGATTCAGCCTGGCGCTGAAGAAACGCTGAAACACATTCTTTTACTGGCAAAGGATCGGGGAGTGCCTGTAGAAGAATACGAGAACATGTCTTACAGCTGCTGCGGGCTGATTCGTCCGGCGGAGAAAAGCCTATGAACGCGTTTGCCAGCGATTTAGACAGAACATTAATTTATTCAAGGCGCATGATCGGCACGCCCGATAAGGAAGCCGGGATTGAGCTGATTGAAACATTAAATGGGCGGGAGCTTTCTTATATTTCCTCAGCCGTAAAAGATCACTTAAATCAGATTCAGAAGGATCACTATTTTATCCCCGTCACCACGCGTACAAACGAACAGTATAAGAGAATCGTATGTTTCCAGCAGGACATTGTGCCGGAATATGCGGTGACAACAAATGGCGGGTGCATCTTAAAAGACGGCGAGCCTCTGAAAGAGTGGGATGAGCTGATGAAAGAGGAGCTGGCGTCGTGTCTGCCGATCGAGGCCATGCTGAGGGAAATCGCAGGTCTCTCTTTATCAGAGGCGGTAAAAAGAACCCGAATCGCCCATCACTATTTCGTGTATCTCATTTTACATGAGGAAAAAATACCGTGTATCGATATATCCGCTGTGAAAGAGTGGGGCGCCGATAAGGGCTGGCAAGTATCTCTGCAGGGGCGGAAGCTTTACTTTATTCCCAATCCGCTTAATAAGTGGAAAGCAGTTGAATACCTGAAATCCAGGCTCTCTCTTGATGAAATCTATACGGCTGGAGACTCGCTGCTTGATCTTGAACTGATCCGGGAAGCCGATTTTGGCATCGCACCCGCGCACGGAGAGGTATTGAGTCACGATCCGGAATTACGCAAAACGATTGCAAGCGGCATGCTGGCGGGTGAAGAAATCACAGCGTCAGTTTTATCGCAAATATCCAAATTAAAACACGTGTAATATACACAAACAAACCAGAAAGGAGGATATGATGAGACAAGAAGAGCTAATCATTCATAAAGCTGTTCCGGCCGATGGGGATTGGAAAAGCATGCTGTTTCAGCCATTGCCGGAGCGGGATCACTATGAGAATGAACAAGGTCTTTCTTTTTCGCGGCTTGCCGGGCAAATACTGGGCACGCCCATTGATGAGACCGACTACTTT
Organism: Bacillus sp. B28; assembly: GCF_029536185.1. NCBI lineage: Bacteria > Bacillati > Bacillota > Bacilli > Caryophanales > Bacillaceae > Bacillus > Bacillus sp. B28. The sequence goes on from NZ_CP120511.1 coordinate 314,512, forward strand.
AACGAGCTGTATGAACTTTCTGTAAACGATCATATTTATGTCCTGAGCGAAACACTTGATAAAACAATTGCACCCGAAACATTTCAGGCGCTTCAGCATATTCATTCCATCAACCAGAAGGAAAAAGGCCTTTCGGTCAGCCGCTTTGTCGCCTTTCTGGACGGGGAACAGCTGATTGCGAAGCATTCCAATCCTTTGCTGCACCGCCATTTAAGAAAAGCACTGATGACGCTTTTACATACCTTTGCCGAAAATCATGAGCAGGGGCTGAATCATCCTGATTTTCGCAGAGTGCTTCTTGATGTTTCAAAGTTTTCCTTGAACCACCTGAATCCTTGGCTGGAAAAAGCCGATATAGAGCGGGAGATGCCGAAGGTGGTCTGGTATGGAGACGCGACGAAAAGCCAGCTGTATTTCTTATATTATTTAATGCTTGTCGGCTGTGATGTTCTATTGTTCCATCCGGCGGGAACCGATCAGCTGACGCTCGTTGACCCTAAGCAGGAGCTAAGCTTCACGGAAAAGCTTCCGGATGTCTCAGACCTTCAGCCATTCCCGAAAGAAAAACCTGACCGTAAATCAACGGTGGCGTATCGATCGACAAAGGAAATTGAGCATGTGCTGAATCACGAGGAATCCATGCTGTACAAGCCTTGGCAGTTCAGAGACCACACACCGGTTTCCGTGACGCTGAAAACGACCTATGATGAACTGTTTTTAATTGCGAAAGAACGTGCGTTTATTCGCCCGAATTTCAAAGCCGATAAACATTCGATCGATATTCCGAATGTGTTTGCCAAAATTATGGGTGTGTCGAAGGACAATAAAGAATATTGGAACAGACTTCATACAATGGCGGATTATCCAGAAACGGAAATGGTTCGAAGCTTTCCGTTAACAGAAGAAATCAAATCAAACTATCAATTTCATTACAGCCACGCGCTTGATCATGAAGGAAACATCGATCCGGAAAAGCTGATCGCAAGCAATGTGTGGCAGTACAAACAGCTTCCGGCAGGCATTCAGACCGCGATCGCCAAAACGATCTCGAGAATGTGCCGACACCCGCGGCTGAAGGCATTGCATCAGGAACAGGTCAAGGATGTTCAGATCTACTTGTTTAAACAAACAACAAACCTTCCCGCTAACCTGCTGAAATTGATTCAAATGTTTGACTATGCGCAGACTGTTCCGAAACTGGTGCTGTATCATACGGAAATGAACGGTGAGCTCACACGATCAGACGCCGCAGCCCTGCTGTTTTTGAATGAAATCGGCATTGATATCGTCATTTATAATCCTCCCGGACATCAAGACATTGAGCATTATATTGAAGAGGATCAGTATGATATCCACTGGCTGGACGACATGGTGTTTCAGCAGGACTATAAAGAGCCTTCGCTCGTGAAAAGGCTGTTCAGAACGATTACCCAAAAGTAAGGAGAGAAGAAAAGCATGACAACAGAAAATCAAAATCCGCTTGTTCTCGATAAAAACGAAGAAATTTCTCAGCAAAAGGCAGACGATATCCGCCTGCAGCTCCGCCAGGAACCAGAGGTGCAACGCCTCGCCCAGCAAATTGACGTGAAAAACCAAATGGAGCTGCTGGAGTATGGTAAGGAGCCGGCTGTTGAAATTTCCAAGTTCTCTGACCGCATCTTGGGAATGATGAAAACAACAAGCGTGACAGACTCAGGCACAATGCTGACGCAGCTTGGAAAAATCATGGACCGCTTTGACAAAAATGATTTTGACGAGCCCAAGGGACTGATGGCCAAAATCTTCAAACGCGGCGGCAGCATGATTGAGAAAATCTTTAAAAAGTACCAGACACTCGGCGGAGAAATTGAAAAAATCAACGTTGAGATTTCCAAATATAAAGATGAGATGACAAAAACAAACTACACGCTCGATGAAATGTATGAAAACAATATCAACTACTACATGGAGCTTGAAAAATACGTTGTTGCCGGTCAAATGAAGCTGGAAGAGATGCAGTCAATCCTTCCTTCATATGAAGAAAAAGCGGCAAGCGGAAACCAGCTTGCGCAAATGCAGCTCGATACGCTGCGCAACGGCATTCAGGCACTTGAGGAACGCGTGTATGATCTTGATATGGCGCGAATGGTGGCGCTTCAAACCGCACCGCAGATCCGACTGCTCCAGCGCGGTAACGCTAAGCTGATCGGGAAAATCAACTCCGCTTTTATCATCACCATTCCGATTTTCAAAAACGGCATTATTCAGGCCGTTACAGTGAAACGCCAAAAGCTTGTGGCTGACTCTATGAGCGAGCTTGACCGCCGGACAAATGAGATGCTGAAACGCAATGCGGAGAACATCTCGAACCAGAGTGTTGAAATTGCCAGAATGGCCGGCAGACCAAGCATTGATATAGAAACGATCGAATCCTCTTGGAACACGATTGTCAGTGGCATGCAGGAAACAAAACAAATCGAAGAAGAAAACAAACGCCTTCGGGAAGAGGGCGCAAGACGAATTGCCCAGCTGCAGGATAATATTAAAAAAGCAGCATTACAGCAATAAAAAGACCCCCGCTTGTGAATCATAAGCGGGGTTTTTGATTGACATCAATTAGGTAATGACAATGTGTAAAGACAGGTGTAAACTTAAACGGTAATTATTTTGCATATCAGAGGTGTTGGCTATGGGAAAACAACAGCCTATATCCCAGCGTAAGCTGCTGGGTGTCGCCGGTTTAGGGTGGCTGTTTGATGCAATGGATGTCGGAATATTATCGTTTATTATCGCCGCACTCCACGTGGAGTGGAATCTTTCGCCTGAAGAAATGAAATGGATCGGAAGCGTAAATTCCATCGGCATGGCTGTGGGTGCTTTTTTGTTTGGATTGCTGGCTGATCGAATCGGCCGCAAAAAAGTATTTATCATTACCCTTTTATGCTTTTCAATCGGAAGCGGGATATCAGCTTTCGTCACAAGCTTATCGGCATTCCTCATTCTGCGTTTTGTAATTGGGATGGGACTTGGCGGCGAACTGCCTGTCGCTTCAACGCTTGTTTCGGAAGCGGTTGTGCCTGAAAAACGGGGACGGGTCATTGTGCTTCTCGAAAGCTTTTGGGCTGTGGGCTGGCTGGCAGCGGCGCTTATTTCTTATTTTGTCATTCCGAGCTTCGGCTGGCAGGCGGCTTTGCTTTTAACCGCACTGTCGGCGTTTTATGCATTGTACTTGCGGACAGGATTGCCTGATTCGCCAAAGTACGAATCGCTTTCTATGAAACAGAAATCGGTGTGGGAGAACGTGAAAAGCGTTTGGGCGAAACAGTATATACGGCCGACGGTAATGCTGTCGATCGTCTGGTTCTGCGTTGTCTTTTCTTATTATGGGATGTTTTTGTGGCTGCCGAGTGTGATGCTGTTAAAAGGGTTCAGCATGATTCAAAGCTTTGAATATGTTCTGCTGATGACGCTTGCTCAGCTTCCGGGCTATTTTTCGGCTGCGTGGCTGATCGAAAAGGCGGGCCGGAAATGGATACTGGTCATTTATTTGATCGGAACAGCGGGAAGCGCGTATTTCTTCGGAACGGCAGATTCCTTAGGTCTGCTGCTGACGGCTGGAATGCTGCTGTCCTTCTTTAATCTTGGCGCGTGGGGCGTGCTGTATGCCTATACACCGGAGCAATACCCAACATCGATTCGCGCGACAGGTTCAGGAACCACAGCGGCGTTTGGAAGAATCGGCGGCATTTTCGGCCCGCTGCTCGTCGGAACACTCGCCGCCCGCCATATTTCGTTTTCAGTGATTTTTTCAATCTTTTGCATTGCCATTTTACTGGCGGTCGTGTGTATTTTGATTATGGGGAAAGAAACGAAACAAATTGAGCTTGAATAACAAAAGCACCTCATCATGAGGTGCTTTTTACATGGAAACCGGCAGCTTGCGGTTTGTTTTTTCTGCTTGTTTGATAAAGGGCCATAGACAGGACAAATAAAATCGCCGTAAACGCCGTGACAGCTCCAAAATGATGCGTGTTTTGATATAAAAATCCGGCAAGGCATGTGCCGACAGTGGTTCCTGCATACATAGCCGCATTGGAAAGAGATGCAATCGTTCCGCGCGCGTTCGGTGAAATGGATTGGAATATCCCCATCATTAACGGAAAAATGATCCCCGCTATAAAGAAAGTCAGAAAAAAGCTGGCTTCTACAATAAGTAAGTTAGGGAAGAAAGGAAGGGAAAAATAGAGCGCTCCCATCAGCAGCATGCCGCTGATTAATGTCTTAAACGTTCCGAGCTTTGATGCAATTTTGCTTCCTATAAGGCTTCCAAGCATATTTCCCAGCCCCAGTACAAGCATCGCGGCACCGATTTGGGATACGGTTAAATGATAATCTGCAAAAAGCCAGGTGCCGAGAAAGCTGAACGTGGCGAAATTCCCTGTTTGAAAGAGAAAATAAGCAAGCAGGATCATCGATGTTTTTGGCAGTGAAAACAGCTCACGATAAGGGCTGACTAAAGATGAACGGTGTGCTGCCGCTTCTGCAGGACGAATATCTGGCATGGCCGCCGCCAAAATGAACAGGAGAACAAGCGAGCCTGCTGATAGAACGAAAAAGGGCGTGTGCCAAGTGAAGGAAGCCAAAAATCCGCCGATCGGAAGCCCGAGCATTTGTGAAGCAGCTAATCCTGCTGTTGCAATCCCCATGCTTTTTAATACTTTTGAGGGATGGACGATGACAGGGATGGATGCCCAAATTTGAGGCGTCACAAACGCGGCGCTGACACCGGCGGCAAAACGGAATGCACACATGGCGGCAAAGGAGGGAGCGATGCCGCATAAAAAGGTGGAAAGGATAAAGCCCGCAAGCCCCGATAGCATCACTGTTTTCCGATTAAAACGGTCAGAGATCGGACCGGCTGCCAAAGCAAACAGCGCATAACCGAGCGCATAAGCACTGACCATCCAGCCTGACAAATCAGTGGAGACATGGAATTGGTCCTGCAAAAGCGGGAGAAGCGGTGAGAGCAAAAAGGTATCTGTGCCGATGACAAACATTACACTGAAAAAAAGCCAAATAAGTTTCACGTTTAACACTCCTATAGTTTTATAATTATGAAACTATGAAACAGATATGTATATAGAAAACCCTTCTTAGAGGGTCTCCAGAAAGCCAGGCAGGTATGTTTGAAATGTGTCTTCACGCAGCCTGACATATTTTGTCCGTGAATCTTTTCGCGTTGCAGTCAATCCCGCTTCACGCAGCGTTTTGAAATGATAAGATGCTGTGGTTTTGACGATATTGCATTTTTCACCTACTTCACCGCAGCTGAGTTCTTTTCCGCTGTAATAAAGCGTACGAATAATGGCAAGCCTGGATTCGTCAGACAATGCTTTGAATATGTGAGCTCTGATATGGTCTTCTGATAGTTTCATAGTCATGAAACTATAATACATTACATAGAGATGAAAAAGCAACTTATTTTTCCAGTAAAGGAGCTTGAAGTCATAAGAGGAAGAAGGATTTTCGGTTCAATAAAAGCGTTTTCAATTTAAAAAAGGCTTAATTTTACCCGTAAAATACAATAATAAAGGAGGATTACAGAGTATTTAGAAGCATAAATAAGGTCTTGGGGTCACAGGGATGTTTATCATGAAATGGTACAGAATAAAAGAGAATATGCGGTTTGTGTGTGTTGTTACATAAATGGTACGGTAATAAAGATTGCTTAATATGGAGGGAAAATATGAGTGTAGATGAGAAACCGATTAAAATAAAAGTCGAGAAAGTCTCTAAGATTTTTGGGAAACAAACAAAGAAAGCAGTTCAAATGCTTGCCGACGGAAAAAATAAAAAAGAGATCCTGAAAGCAACTGGATCGACCGTTGGGGTTAACCAAGCAGATTTTGATGTATATGATGGTGAGATATTTGTCATCATGGGTCTATCAGGGAGCGGTAAATCAACTTTAGTACGGCTGTTAAACCGGCTTATTGAACCGACTGCCGGAAAAATTTACATTGATGGTGACATGATAACAAATATGTCTAAAGACCAGCTCCGGGAAGTCCGCCGGAAAAAAATCAGTATGGTCTTCCAAAAGTTCGCTCTGTTCCCGCACAGAACGATACTTGAAAACACAGAATACGGACTGGAGCTTCAAGGTGTAGACAAACAGGAGCGCCAGCAAAAAGCGCTGGAGTCTCTTAAACTTGTCGGACTTGAAGGATTTGAACACCAATACCCTGATCAGCTTTCGGGCGGAATGCAGCAGCGTGTCGGCCTTGCCCGCGCTCTGACGAATAATCCGGACATCCTTCTGATGGACGAAGCATTCAGTGCGCTTGATCCATTAATCCGTAAAGACATGCAGGATGAGCTTCTGGATCTGCATGATAATGTCGGAAAAACGATTATTTTTATTACGCACGATCTGGACGAAGCGCTTCGCATCGGCGACAGAATCGCTCTGATGAAGGACGGAAATATCGTTCAGATCGGCACGCCGGAAGAAATCCTCATGAATCCATCCAACGAATATGTTGAGAAATTCGTTGAGGACGTTGATTTGTCTAAAGTATTAACTGCCGGCCACATTATGAAACGCGCTGAAACGGTGCGGATTGATAAAGGGCCTCGCGTTGCGTTAACACTGATGAAAAACCTAGGGATTTCATCTATTTATGCAGTCGATAAACAGAAACAATTGTTAGGTGTCATTTACGCAGCTGATGCGAAAAAAGCAGCCGAGTCTGATTTATCCCTTCAGGATATCTTGAATACGGAATTTACGACTGTACCAGAGAATACGTATCTGACTGAGATTTTTGACGTTGTGTCTGACGCGAATATTCCAATTGCGGTTGTAGATGAAAAGCAAAGAATGAAAGGGATTGTCGTAAAAGGCGCGCTGATTGGCGCACTTGCGGGCAATAACGATTATATCAATGTTGAAGGCACTGAAGAACAACCACAAGACCCTTCTGCACAGGAGGTGAAGTAAATTGGATAGACTGCCTAGAATACCTTTAGCAGATATCATTGACCGTTTTGTTGACTGGATTACGATAACGTTCGGCGGGTTCCTCGACGGAATCGCAAATGGCTTGGCCGTTTTTGTAAACGGGATTGTAAGCGGGCTTGGATTTATACCTTCTATTTTGTTAACGATTATTTTCGCAGCTCTTGCATGGTGGATCAGTACGAGAGGAATTGCGTTGTTCACTTTAATTGGGTTTCTCGTAATTGATTATTTAGGATATTGGGACCCAATGCTGCAAACGTTAGCGCTGGTTGTCACATCCGTCATTATTTCGATTGTGGTCGGTGTGCCGATCGGAATTTGGGCTTCGCAGAAAGAAACGGTTCGCCGTATCGTAACGCCTATCCTTGATTTAATGCAGACAATGCCTGCTTTCGTATATCTTTTGCCGGCAATTTTCTTCTTTAATATCGGTGTTGTGCCGGGTGTCGTTGCGTCTGTTATCTTCGCAATGCCGCCGACAATCCGTATGACGGTTCTCGGTATTAAACAAGTGCCTGCTGATCTGATTGAAGCAACTGAAGCGTTTGGTTCTACAACAGCTCAGCGTTTGTTTAAAGTTCAGCTTCCGCTTGCAACAAAAACTATTCTTGCCGGGATCAACCAAAGTATCATGCTTGCATTATCAATGGTTGTTATCGCAGCAATGGTCGGTGCGCCGGGATTAGGTTCAGAAGTATACAGCGCCGTTACACAGCTGAAAACAGGGGTCGGTGTAGAAGCTGGTATCGCCATCGTTATCGTTGCGATTACGCTCGACCGTATTACACAAAATATTAAAGTGAAGAAGAAAAGCAGGGGGAATGCCTGATGTTTAAAAAAATCATCGGTATCGGTGTTTCCGCCATGCTGGCACTCTCGCTTGCGGCTTGCGGACAAGAAAACGACGAAAATGCATCCGCGGCTGAACAGGTGAATAAGACGATCATCGGGATTGACCCCGGTTCAGGTATTATGAGCCTGACTGACCAAGCGTTGAAGGATTACAAATTGAACGACTGGACATTGATTTCATCGTCAAGCGCTGCAATGACTGCTACGCTCAAAAAGTCATACGACCGTAAGAAACCAATTATTATCACAGGATGGACACCGCACTGGATGTTCTCCAGATATAAATTAAAATATCTCGATGATCCGAAAAAAACTTACGGCAGTGCTGAGGAGATTCATACGATCACCAGAAAAGGCTTCAGTAAAGAACAGCCGAATGCCGTTAAGCTTCTGAGCCAGTTTAAATGGACGCAAGACGACATGGGTGAAGTGATGATCAAGGTGGAAGAAGGCGAGAAACCTTCCAAAGCCGCTGCTGAGTATGTGAAGAAGCACAAGGATCAAATCGCGGAGTGGACCAAAGGCGTGCAAAAGGTCAAGGGAGACAAAATCAACCTTGCCTATGTGGCGTGGGACAGTGAGATTGCAAGTACAAACGTTATGGGCAAAGTGTTAGAAGACTTGGGCTATGACGTGAAACTCACTCAGGTAGAAGCTGGTCCGATGTGGACGGCGATTGCGACGGGGAGCGCGGACGCATCCCTTTCCGCATGGCTGCCGAATACCCATAAACCATACGCTGCCAAATATAAAGGCAAATATGATGATGTAGGCGCCAGTATCACTGGCGTGAAGATGGGTCTTGTTGTGCCTGAATATATGAAAAACGTCAACTCAATTGAAGATCTGAAGAAATAATGAAGAAAGCAGCCTGTTCGCAGGCTGCTTTTTTGATTTAAGAAGCATTGGCTGATGCGAGTGTATCCGCTTTTTGGAACGTTTTTAACACGGCGTTTGCTAAAATATGAATCCCGGTAAACATCGCGTTTCTGTCAAAGGTCATATGCGGGTGATGGAGTCCTGGCTGAAGTCCGCAGCCGAGGCCAAGCATGGTCGTTTTAAGGTTCGGCACTTTCACGGCATAAAAATGAAAGTCTTCGCCGCCGGTTGTAACAAGGGGTTCATCGAGCTGATCAGCTCCGATCACGTCTGTGATCGCTTCAGCCATAATGCCTTCAGCTTCTTTATTTTGTGTTGCCGCTGGGAGGCTGTGTTCCTTGTGAAGTTCAATTTTCGCATCGAATGCCGCGGCAGCCGCTTCGCAGGCTCTTTCTGTTTCGGCGATCAGCGTCTCCATGGCTTCATTTGTTTGCGCCCGCAGGTCAAGGCTGAAGGTCGCTTTTCCGGGAATGATGTTGGAGCTGTCGCCGCCGGCTTGAAGCTTTGTCATTTTGACAGTGTGCGGGATTTTCGGATCGATGTGAATCAGCCCCAGCTTATGGATGATAAATGCCGCGATTTCGATGCTGTTTTTGCCAAGATGTGGACGTGCGCCATGAGCTTCCTCTCCGATGATTGTGCCTTCGATGTGCTGGCTTGACCCGTGCAGAATGGATGGGGCGCAGCGTCCGTTTTGGGTTTCCTGAATTGGACGGACGTGGACACCATACAAATAGTCGACGTCATCAAGCACGCCTTCCTCTATCATTTTCAGAGCGCCTCCGCCTTTTTCTTCTGCTGGCTGAAAGATAAAACGTATCGTTCCGCTCGGAAGCTGCGGCTGTTTTTTCAGCAGCATTAACGTACCTAAAGCCATTGTCATATGCGAATCATGCCCGCAGGAATGATTGGCGCGAAATGTGCCGTTGACCTCCTGCCATAATGCATCAATGTCAGCGCGGACAGCTACAACAGGCGAACCCGAACCTATTTCGCCGACAACTCCGGTACAATCTGAAAACGTGCGCGTGCGGCACCCTGCATCTTCGAGTTTTTGTTTAAGAAATTCAGTTGTCTCATATTCTTTCCAGCTGACTTCAGGATTGGCGTGAAGATGTTCAAAGATGTCCATTACGGTTTGTTTCATTTCTTCTGAGAGTTTTTGCATGGGAAGAAAAACCTCCTTCATTCCTTTTTTTATATTGAAACAGGTAGATAGGCTGTTTATAATATAGCACATATTTATATTTTTCAGAATAATAGATATTTTCTAAAAAGAGGGGATGGATCGAAATATGAGTATGCCAGCAGCCGAAACACAGCCAAAGAAAAAACGCACCGCCTTTAACATGCCTGACGCCTATGTCCTCTTATTTATCATCGCTTTCATTTGCGCCGTTGCTTCGTATATTGTGCCGGCGGGAGAATTTGACCGTGTGACGAAGGGGGAGGTTACCACTGCGGTGCCGGGAAGCTACCATTCAATCGAACAGTCTCCGGTCAGCCTGATCAGCTTTTTCACTTCTCTTCAGGATGGAATGGTCGGATCAGCGCCTATTATTTTTCTGATTTTATTCACAGGCGGCACGATCGCTATTTTAGAAAAAACAGGTGCCATCAACGGACTGATTTACAATGTCATCAGCAAGTTCCGCACAAAGCAATTATTATTTATTTGTATTGTCGGTGCGTTGTTTTCTATTCTAGGAACGACCGGAATTGTTGTGAATTCAGTGATCGGATTCATCCCCATCGGCCTTATTGTCGCACGCTCCTTAAAATGGGATGCGGTCGCGGGTGCGGCTGTTATTTATATTGGCTGCTATGCAGGGTTTAACTCTACCATTTTATCACCGTCTCCGCTTGGCTTATCTCAATCGATTGCGGAGCTGCCTCTGTTTTCGGGGATCGGCCTTCGTGTGGTCATATACTTATGCTTTTTGGTGTCTTCTATTATTTATATCTATTGGTATACAAGAAAATTAAAGAAATCAAAGGATGCCAGTGTGTTAGGCACAAACTGGTTCCCGGCGGCAGGATTGGGCGATACGAATCAAGAAGAAGATAAGTCTGTGCCGTTTACCGTTCGCCATAAGCTGATTTTGGGAGTGGCGGGTTTGTCGCTGATCGGATTTTTGTATGGCGCATTGAAGCTCGGCTGGTCAGATTCCCAAATGGCTGCGACGTTTATTTTTATTTCTGTCCTTGCCGGATTCATTGGAGGGCTTGCGGCAAACGATATTGCCAAAACTTTTATTACCGGCTGTCAGAGCCTTGTATACGGTGCGCTGATTGTCGGGATGGCGCGGAGCATTTCTGTCATTCTTGAAAATGGGAAGCTGCTGGATACAGTCGTCAATGCTTTGGCTTCGGTATTGGACGGGTTCAGTCCGATGGCCGGCGCAATCGGCATGTATATCGCCAGCGCCCTGCTTCATTTTCTCATCTCTTCAGGATCGGGCGAAGCGGTTGTGTTCATTCCGATTCTGGCGCCGCTCGCTGATTTGATGGGCATCACGAGACAGGTCGCGGTGGAAGCGGTTATGCTTGGAGAAGGGGTCGTCAACTGTGTGAACCCGACGTCCGGCGTTTTGATGGCAGTGCTTGCCGCCAGCGGAATTCCGTACGTCAAGTGGCTTCGGTTTATGCTGCCGCTCGCTCTGATTTGGTTCTTAATCGGGCTTGTGTTTATTTGTATCGGTGTCCTGATCAATTGGGGGCCGTTTTAAACATTGATGCCCGCCGGTTTGTACGGCGGGCTTTTCATTTATTCGTTGCAGAAGCGCAGGCTGTTATTGTAACATGTAAGCCATAAGCCATTCGTAAAAGTGCGGGAGGAAGGTCATGAATAATCTGCATAACAGACTTTCAGGCGTGAATGGGAAAAATAAGAGAGTAAAAGAAAAGGAACAAAAGATATGGTCGGATATCGGCAAGTTAACCGGGGCGTTTGCGCTGCTGGATGTGATCATCCGCGGCATTATGTTTGAATTTCCGTTTAAAGAATGGGTCTCGAGCCTTGTGTTTTTGTTCATTATCATCTTATATTACTGCATCAGGGCATCAGCTTCTGGAATGCTGATGCCGAGAATAGACACCGAGGAAGAACTGCATAAACGGGTGAAGCAGCAGTTCATAGAATCAATAGCTGTCGCCTTTGCGGTAGTGGTGCTTACGATGTATGACAGGGGAGTTCCCCACACATTCTTCGCTTGGCTGAAAATGATTCTCCTATTTATCGTCTGCGGCGGCGTTCTGTTTCTGCTTCGATTCGGAATCGTGAAGCTGTCTTACAGAAGAACGGTAAAAAAGGAGTTTAAGAAGAAATCATCATAGAGATGGTTTCTTTTTTTGTTCATAAATCAGACAAATAGCTCCACTTGCTGTGTAAGAATGTAAAACGGCTCGTGATGTCTGTTTGGGAAATGACTCTATCAAGTTGTTTTGATAGAAAGAGTATGATAATTTAAAATGTAAGCGTTAACAAAATTCTCCAGTCTTCATATTCGTCTGAAAGGAGGAAGTGGAAGGATTGAGTAAGAGGGATTTCTGACTCCGCGGTAAGTCTTCAGAAATGAAAATTGAAATAAGGAGTGTACAGAATGTCTAAAAAACGATTAAATACCTCTTTTCTGCCGTTATTCGCTGGATTATTATTGCTGTTTCATTTGATTCTGGCAGGGCCGGTGGCTGTAAATGCAGAGACTGCGAACCAATCAAATGAATATACAGCGCCATCAATAAAGAGCGGGACGATTCTTCATGCTTGGAATTGGTCGTTCAACACCTTAAAAAATAATATGAAGGATATCCATGATGCAGGATATACTGCCATTCAGACGTCTCCTATTAATCAAGTAAAGGAAGGAAATAATGGAGATAAAAGCATGGGGAACTGGTACTGGCTTTACCAGCCGACCTCTTACCAGATTGGCAACAGGTACCTGGGTTCCGAGGAAGAGTTTAAAGAAATGTGTGCGGCGGCTGAAGAATATGGCGTGAAGGTTATTGTCGATGCCGTCATCAATCACACAACCAGTGACTATGCTGCGATTTCAAATGAAATTAAAAGTATATCAAATTGGACGCATGGAAACACACAAATTAAAAACTGGTCCGATCGATGGGATGTCACGCAGAATTCATTGCTCGGGCTGTATGATTGGAATACACAAAATACACAAGTACAGTCCTATCTGAAACGTTTCTTAGAAAGAGCATTGAATGATGGGGCAGACGGATTTCGCTATGATGCCGCCAAGCATATAGAGCTTCCCGATGATGGGAATTACGGCAGCCAATTTTGGCCGAATATCACGAATACATCTGCCGAGTTCCAATACGGAGAAATCCTGCAAGACAGTGCCTCCAGAGATGCAGCATATGCGAATTATATGAATGTGACAGCATCTAACTATGGACATTCCATAAGGTCCGCTTTAAAAAATCGTAATCTGAGCGTGTCGAATATTTCCCATTATGCATCTGATGTGTCAGCCGACAAGTTAGTCACGTGGGTGGAATCGCATGATACGTATGCAAATGATGATGAGGAGTCAACATGGATGAGCGATGACGATATCCGCTTAGGCTGGGCAGTGATTGCTTCTCGCTCAGGCAGTACGCCTCTCTTCTTTTCAAGACCTGATGGCGGCGGAAATGGTGTGAGATTCCCGGGGAAAACCCAAATAGGCGATCGCGGGAGTGCTTTATTTGAGGATCAGGCTATCGTTGCGGTCAATACGTTTCACAATGTAATGGCTGGACAGCCTGAGGAGCTATCGAATCCGAATGGAAACAATCAAATTTTTATGAATCAGCGCGGCTCAAAAGGTGTTGTGTTGGCAAATGCAGGTTCCTCTTCTGTCAGCATCAATGCTTCAACGAAATTACCTGATGGCAGCTATGATAATAAAGCCGGGACTGGTTCATTTCAAGTCAGGGACGGTAAACTGACAGGCACAATCAATGCCAGATCAGTGGCTGTTCTTTATCCTGATGATATTGCAAATGCGCCTCATGTCTTCCTTGAGGATGTCAAAACAGGGGTAACCCATTCTTTCAATGATCAACTGACGATCACCCTGCGTGCAAATGCGAATACGAAAAAAGCTGTTTATCAAATGAATAATGGGCAAGAGACAGCGTTTAAGGATGGAGACCAATTAACAATCGGAAAAGGAGATCCATTTGGCACAACATACGACATCACGTTAACAGGAACGAACAGTGATGGTGTAACGAGGGCCCAAGAGTACAGCTTTGTAAAAAGAGACCCGTCTGCGGCCAAAACAATTGGCTATCAAAATCCGAATCATTGGGGACATGTAAATGCTTATATCTATAAACATGATGGAGGCCGGGCAATCGAATTGACCGGGTCTTGGCCAGGTAAAGCAATGACTAAGAATGCAGATGGAATTTACACACTGACGCTGCCGGCGGATACGGATACAACCAACGCCAAAGTGATTTTTAATAATGGCAGTGCCCAAGTGCCCGGCCAGAATCAGCCTGGCTTTGATTATGTACAAAATGGTTTATATAACAACTCTGGATTAAGCGGTTCTCTTCCTCAGTGAGGGCAAGCGATCAGCGGAAAAATCCCAAAAGAAACCATCATAGATGGTTTCTTTTTTGTTCATAAATCAGACAAATCTTTTCTCTTGCAAAAGTTTGTGAAGTGTTGCACAATATAAATGTGAAATACTTCACAAACAAACACCAAAGATAAACAAACACTGGAGGATGAGGATAAATGATGAATGAACGAGTAAATAAAGTAGCTTTAATCGGAGCGGGTTTTGTTGGAAGCAGTTATGCATTTGCGTTAATTAACCAAGGGATCACAGATGAACTTGTGGTCATTGATGTAAATAAAGAAAAAGCAATGGGCGATGTAATGGATTTAAACCACGGAAAGGCGTTTGCGCCGCATCCGGTCAAAACATCTTTCGGAACCTATGAAGACTGTAAGGATGCTGATATTGTCTGCATCTGCGCCGGAGCAAACCAAAAGCCTGGTGAGACACGCCTTGAATTAGTAGAAAAGAACTTAAAGATTTTCAAAGGAATCGTCAGTGAAGTCATGGCGAGCGGATTTGACGGCATTTTCTTAATCGCGACAAATCCGGTTGATATTCTGACGTATGCAACATGGAAATTCAGCGGCCTGCCAAAAGAGCGAGTGATCGGAAGCGGCACAACACTTGATTCTGCGAGATTCCGTTACATGCTGAGCGAATACTTCGGTGCAGCGGCACACAATGTGCACGCTCATATTATCGGCGAACACGGCGATACTGAGCTTCCTGTCTGGAGCCACGCGAATATCGGCGGAGTGCCGGTCAGTGAACTGGTTGAGAAAAACGAAGCATACAAACAAGAAGAGCTTGAACAGATCGTGGATGACGTGAAAAACGCCGCTTATCATATCATTGAGAAAAAAGGCGCGACGTATTATGGCGTTGCCATGAGCCTTGCGCGAATCACAAAAGCGATTCTTCATAATGAAAACAGCATTTTAACAGTCAGCACATATTTGGACGGACAATACGGAGCAGATGACGTGTACATCGGAGTGCCGGCTGTCGTCAACCGCGGCGGAGTTGCTGGCATCACTGAGCTGAACTTAAATGAGAAAGAAAAAGAGCAGTTTAACCACAGCGCCAACGTGCTCAAAAACATTTTGAAACCGCATTTTGCGGAACAAAACGTCAACTAGAACGCAACTATAGAGTAAAGGGCTGATTGTCAATGTGGGAGCAGTTGTATGATCCGTTTGGAAACGAGTATGTGAGCGCACTGGTTGCGCTCACACCGATTCTCTTTTTTCTCTTAGCTTTAACCGTTTTTAAGATGAAAGGCATTCTTGCGGCATTTCTGACCCTAGCCGCCAGCTTTTTGGTTGCTGTATTGGCATTTCATATGCCGGTTGAAAAAGCCGTTTCTTCTGTTTTATTAGGCATTGGAAGCGGTTTGTGGCCGATCGGCTACATTGTCCTGATGGCAGTGTGGCTCTATAAAATCGCTGTGAAAACCGGGAAGTTTACCATTATTCGTTCCAGCATTGCCGGCATTTCGCCTGACCAAAGATTACAGCTATTATTAATCGGTTTTTGTTTTAACGCATTTTTGGAAGGCGCGGCCGGCTTTGGTGTTCCGATTGCAATTAGTGCGGCGCTGCTCGTCGAACTTGGCTTTAAACCGTTAAAGGCGGCGGCGTTCTGTTTGATTGCGAATGCTGCCTCTGGAGCCTTTGGCGCGATCGGGATACCGGTGATTACAGGCGCGCAAATTGGAGACTTGTCTTCTCTTGAGCTGTCTCGGGCATTGCTCTGGACACTGCCGATGATTACATTTCTGATTCCATTTTTACTCGTGTTCTTATTAGACCGGATGAAGGGAATCAAACAAACCTGGCCTGCTTTGTTGGTTGTCAGTGGTATATATACAGCGGTTCAGACGCTGACAATGGCTGTGCTCGGACCGGAATTAGCTAACATTTTGGCGGCGCTGTTCAGTATGGGCGGGCTTGCGCTTTTCCTGCGCAAGTGGCAGCCGAAACAGATTTATCGTGAGCAGGGAGCCGAAGAAACCGGTGAGAAAAAGAGATACAGCGCCGCAGACATTGCCAAGGCGTGGTCTCCTTTCTACATTTTAACTGCGGCGATCACCATCTGGAGCCTTCCTGCATTCAAAGCGCTTTTCCAAGAAGGCGGGCTGTTATATCAGACAACCCTTCTAATGAAAATGCCTTTTCTGCATCAGCAAATTATGAAAATGCCGCCGATTGCCCCGTCTGCCATGCCGTTAGATGCAGTCTTTAAAGTCGATCTGCTGTCAGCGACCGGTACAGCGATTTTAGCCGCGGTCATTGTGACAGGACTGTTCAGCAAAAACTTCTCTTATCGGGATGGCTTCAGTTGCTTGAAGGAGACAGGGAAGGAACTGTGGATGCCGATTGTCACGATCTGCTTTGTGATGGCGTTTGCCAATCTGGCCAACTTCGCGGGGCTCAGCTCTTCCATCGGGCTGGCACTGGCGAAAACAGGCGATTTGTTCCCGTTTGTCAGTCCTGTGCTCGGCTGGATCGGCGTGTTCATTACTGGCTCAGTTGTCAGCAATAACGCTTTGTTCGGGCATTTGCAGGTTGTCACCGGAGCACAGATCGGTGCCGGTTCTGATTTGCTGTTAGCCGCAAATACGGCGGGCGGGGTGATGGCGAAGCTCGTTTCTCCGCAATCTATCGCCATTGCCGCTGCCGCGGTCGGCCAGACTGGGAAGGAATCAAAGCTGTTTAAACGGACAGTGATGTACAGTCTGATTCTGCTATTGATCATCTGCATATGGACGTTTATTCTTGCAAGATTAGGTGTTTAATAGAAAAAAGCAGTACACTCCAGGTGTACTGCTTTTTGTATTAATTTGCTTTCTTCGTCATTTCCTCAGTTGTTTTGACTCTTGTTTTTCCCATGAACAAAACGGTGATCGCCGCGAGAACAATTGGAATCAAAGCAAGTAAAAAGACATATGTGATGCTTGATGACATGGCGTCGATGATCCGGTTCAGAATCGCATCAGGGATCTGTGATCGTGTGCCGGCTTGGAAAATGGCCTGTGGATCACCGATATTCTGCGGAGCGCCTGAGCCGGCGGAGCCTTTTATCCCGCTGAAGGCGTCGCTGAGCTGGTTTGTGAATACGTTCGTCTGAACCGTGCCGAAAATCGTGACGCCGAGCGTCATGCCGAATGATCGTAAAAATGAGTTCGTGGAGTTGGCCGTTCCCCGAAAACGAGGTTCAAGATCATTCATGGATGCTGCCGGGAGCAGCGAGAAGTTAAAGCCTACGCCGAAGCCTGAAATCATCATAAAGACAGTCAGCAATACGCGCGCTGTGTCCGGCGTCATATTGGAAAGCAGCAGCATGCCGATAAAGAAAGATATGACGGAAATCAGCATCAGATTGCGGAAGCTTGCCTTCGTTTGGAAGATTCCGCCGATCATACTTCCGATCACTGATCCGATCATCATCGGTGTCAGAATGAAGCCTGCGCTTGTCGCTGAGCTGCCGTATACCGCCTGTACGAAAATCGGAATAAACACTGCTAAAATAATGAATGTTCCGCCATAAAGAAAAGCGAGAATCTGCGCTGTGGCAAACAAGCGGTTCTTAAACATCCAGAAGGAGATAATCGGTTCTTCCGCTTTTCGCTCCACAATAAAAAAGGCAATAAAGAAAACAGCGAAAATGATAAACAGGCCAATGATTTGAATCGAATTCCAGTCGTATGTTTTGCCGCCGAGCTCAAGCGCAAACATCAGGCACACAATGGATACGACTAAAGTAATCGCGCCGCCCCAATCAATTTTCTGTTTTTTATGCTCCAGCGATTCTTTGTAATAGCGAATGATGAAAAACAATGACAGTGCACCGATAGGGACGTTGATGTAAAACACCCAGTGCCAGCTGATAGAGTCTGTGATAATAGCGCCTAACAGCGGGCCGAGAACACTTGATAATCCAAATACAGCGCCGAACATGCCCGACATTTTTCCGCGTTTTTCCGGCGGAAACAAATCAAAGATAATCGTGAAGGCAATCGGCAGGAGCGCTCCGCCCCCAATCCCCTGAATGGCCCGGTAGATGATCAGCTGGTTCATTGTTTGTGCGATTCCGCATAATGCCGACCCGATTAAGAAAAAGATAAGTCCAAACAGGAAAAAACGTTTTCGGCCGTACATGTCGGAAAGCTTGCCGTAAATCGGCATTCCAGCCATCACCGCTACCATGTAGGATGCAGTTACCCATGCAAATTTATCAAAGCTTCCAAGATCAGCCACGATGCTGCCCATCGCTGTGGCAACAATAGTATTGTCCATCGCGGACATTAAGATGCCCAGCAAAAGACCGAGAACCACAAATTTGGTGGAAGCCTGTTTTGCTGATGTTGTGTCCATTTGTTCTACCTCCTCTTACTTTTCTATGTAAGTTCTGATATCATGATAATAGTTTGATCGTTAAATATCTCGATTATCAAGATAAATTCGATTGTATAGGGAGGACTGTCAGTTGTCAACAAGAAATTCCAGAAGTGAGTTGGAAAAGACCGCCGTTCAGCTATTTCGGAAATTGGGCACTAGAACCATTCTGTTTCATCAGGCGGCAGCTCAAGCTCTCGGTCTGTTTCCCACCGATTTGAAATCAGCTGACATCTTAAATGAAGCAGGACCAATGACGGCCGGCGAACTAGGGAAAAAGACGGGACTCAGCACGGGTTCCGTTACGGCGCTTGTTGACCGGCTGGAAAAAGCGGGGTATGTGGCCCGCGAAAAGGATCCGCACGACCGCAGAAGAGTGATTATCGTGCCTCTTACCGCTTCTAAACAGCACGTGAAAGATTTGTTCCGTTCACTGTCAGAATCCACGATGGATCTATGCCGCGAGTATACGGAGGAGGAATTGGAACTGATTTTCGGTTTTATCGGCAAAGCCTCCGATATTATGGAGGAAGAGCTTGACCGCTTGAAACAATAGGTGATTTTTGTGCATAGCTTGGCCCGTTCCCGAATAAATTGTACAAGTTGAGTAAGAGAGGGGAGTACGGGCCGGTGAACATTTTTTTGAGTTATATTGTGCTGGGGCTGTCCTTGTCTGCGCCTGTGGGACCTGTCAATGCGGCGCAAATTGATAAAGGCATTAAAAACGGGTTTTGGCATGCGTGGATTTTTGGTTTAGGCGCCATGACAGCTGACGGACTGTACATGCTTTTCATCTATTTCGGTCTGTCACAGTTTTTGACCGCTCCGTTTGTGAAAACGTTTTTGTGGCTCTTTGGCTTTTTTGTACTGACTTATACGGGAATTGAAACACTGAAAAATGTCAGAGAACCGATGGATGTGCGAAGCACACGGGGAAAAGCTTCATACAGGAAAACGTTCGCTTCGGGTTTTCTCATTTCACTGTCAAATCCATTGAGCATCCTTTTTTGGCTTGGGATTTACGGGAGCATACTTGCGAAAACAGCGGAGGCCTACAATATGAATCAGCTTCTTATCTATAGCTCCGGCATCATGATCGGCATTTTAATCTGGGATTTTTGCATGGCTATCACAGCCAGCATGTTCAGAAATCTGCTTCATGAAAAGCTATTGAGGGGATTGACCGGAATCGCTGGTGTATCCCTCCTTGTATTTGGCTTTTACTTCGGTTATCAGGGCATCAAACAGTTACTGGGCTGATTCATGAAGGACAGTCACCTGCCGCCTCCAGTTTTAATATAGTATCCAGATGATACTGGAGGTGGATCAATGGTGAAAGGGATTTACACCAAAAGTTTTCTGGAACGGAATCAAGCTGAGTTCCCGGAATGGCAAAGAATCGCTTTTGAGCTATTAGCAGAAACTTTGGCGGATGACGCGGATACGTTCCCGTGTATTCCCGGCCGTCAGGCATTTCTGACTGATCAGCTTCGCATTGCCTTTGCAGGAGATCCCAGAGAAAATGGTACGGTGGAGGAACTGGCGCCGCTGCTTGCGGAGTATGGGAATATCTCGCGAGACACCGGGAAGTATACGTCATTGGTTGTGTTATTTGATACACCGGAGGATTTGGCTGAGCATTATTCCATTGAAGCGTATGAAGAGCTGTTTTGGCGCTTTTTAAATAGACTGAGCGAACAAGATAAAAAAGAGTGGCCGGCAGATATTCCGGCCGATCCAGAGCATTATAAATGGGAGTTTTGTTTTGACGGTGAGCCGTATTTTATTCTGTGTGCAACGCCGGCTCATGATGCAAGGAGAAGCCGAAGCTTTCCTTATTTTATGATCACGTTCCAGCCAAGATGGGTGTTTGAAGATCTAAATGGTTCAACCGCATCTGGCCGAAACATGAGCAGGCTGATCCGATCCCGTTTACAGGCTTATGATCAAGCCCCGATTCATCCGCATTTAGGCTGGTACGGAGGAAAGGATAACCGGGAATGGAAACAGTATTTTCTCCGGGATGATGAAAAACAGGTATCAAAATGTCCGTTTTCATATTTAAAGAACATGTTTAACAAAATGAAATAGTTCACGAGCTGGCAGGGCGGTCTTTGTGTCCCTGCTTTTTTTGATAGATCAAGGTGACGACGGCAATGACAGCTAGGAATCCCAAGCTGACAAAAAATCCGGGTCGGCTTGATTTTTCAAACAGCGTGCCGGACACAGCCGCCGCGATCAGAATTGTCGCCAAATAAATTTGCGTTTTCGCCATGGCTGCCGGATCGGTCAGCTTTTTGCTGGAGAACAGGATAAACAGCCAAGTGTATAAAAGCATAAGCCCGGCCGCTGTTGTCATGTGCTCATATATATTTTTAGGCAGCACTAAAGACAGTACGATAGACACGATAAGCCCCGCAAATGTTAATCCGAGCGCGGGCCAGCATATTTTTTTGCCTTCTTTTAGAGTAAAGCATTTCGGCGCGTCGCCGTCATCGGCCATCGTACAAAGCAATGTTGTCACAGCAAAGAGTGAAGCGACAAGGGTCGAGAAACCCGCGATAATAAAAATGCCGTTGAAAATATCAAGGATCACTTCGAGATGAAATCCTTTTAAAGACGTAATAAACGGGCTGTCCTGTTCTGTAAACTTGTGTAAAGGAACTAGTAGCAAAGCGAGCCCGATTGAAATGATATAAATAATCGCCAGCGTTGCCAGCATCAGCTTTCCTGATTTTGAGGCTTCCTCCGGCTTCTTTAAATGAACCGTCATGAGCCCCATGACTTCAATGCCGCCAAACGCGTAAAATGCATAAATCAGGCCTGTCCACAGTCCCATAGCTCCGAATGGGAAAAATTCTTTCGTCTCATTCGGAATCTGCACCTCCGGCTTTCCGCCTGACAATATGCCGCACAAAGCCAGAATGGCAATCACGATAAACATGAAGATAGCGGCTGTTTTGATAACTGCCAGCACGTTTTCTGTTTTTTCAAAAACAGAAAGTCCGGTAAAAATAATGAGAAGCCCCAGTACAGCATAGATGGAGGCAAATACCCACAGCGGCACTTGAGGAAACCAATGCTGCGTAAATAACGAAATGGCTGTCAGCTGGCTTCCGGTAATCAGCATTTCAGATGACCAGTACACCCAGCCGTTGCTGAAGCCGGCCCATCTGCCAAACGCTTTTCGCGCATACGCACAAAACGAGCCTTTTTCAGGCTGCTTTGCCGACAGCTTGGCAAGCTGCTCGAATACAAAATATGTGCCGATTGCTCCAATTAAAAATGAAAGCAGAACGGAAAATCCGCTTTTCACAATTGCGATGCTGGAACCGAGAAAAAATCCTGTTCCGATTGTGCATCCTATCCCGATTAATGAAAGCTGCCACCAAGCCAGATTTCCTTTTTCTTGGTCTTTTTTTGTTTGACTCATTTACATTCAACCCCTTTTATCTAAGGTTAGATTGCAACCCGCGCAAGGCTTATATGCATCGGATTTTTGCCTCTTTTTACATGGAGGCGATGGTAAACGTTCATACTAATAGAAAAAGGAGCGAAGCGGATGACACAGCAATATATCGTTCAGCCGAAGAAAGGGCTCGGCCTGAAGCTGAAAAAGGGCCAGATTTTGAAGGTGGTTGATGTAGAGGGGCAGCAGGTTGCTGATTTTGTGGCGTACCACGCAAAGGATTTTTATGAGCATCTTGATCAGGGAGCGACCATTGATGCCAATCATTCCATTCATGTGAAGGTCAACGATCATATTTACTCTAATTTGTATAAACCGATGCTGACGCTCATTGAGGATACAGTCGGCAAGCATGACCTGCTTCTGCCCGCCTGCCGTCCTGATATGAACAGGCTGTTATACGGAAAACAAAAGGACGAGTTCCAGGATACGTGTTATGACAATATGAACCGGGCGCTTGAGCAGTTCGGCGTGCCGAAGCCGCATATGCATTATCCGTTTGCGATTTTTATGAATACCGTTCTGGATGAGAAGGGGAACCTGTCTGTGGAAACGCCGCTGTCAAATGCCGGGGATTACGTCAGACTCAGAGCGGAGATGGATTTGGTTGTCGCGTTTTCTTCCTGCCCGATTGAAAAAGGAAAGTGCAATGGCGACAGTGTGACGTCCATACGGGTTGAAGTCAGCTGATCTCTCTTATTCACTATGAAATAAGACCTGTGCTATAGTTAATATGGATACATAACAGTCATGATTCATTTTCATTGATTCGGGGAAATGAACAGTAAGAAACAAGCGAAAATGTACAGGAGGAATGATTGGGATGAGCATGCAGGAAAAGATTATGCGTGAATTACATGTGAAGCCCTCAATTGATCCAAAGCAAGAAATTGAGGACAGAGTCAATTTTTTAAAACAATATGTAAAGAAAACCGGCGCTAAAGGACTTGTGCTTGGCATCAGCGGCGGACAGGATTCAACACTTGCGGGAAGACTTGCTCAGCTTGCGGTGGAAAGCATTCGCGAGGAGGGCGGAGACGCTCAATTTATCGCGGTCCGTCTTCCGCACGGCACACAGCAGGATGAAGATGACGCTCAGCTCGCTCTGAAATTCATCAAGCCGGATAAATCCTGGAAATTTGACATTCAATCAACAGTCAGCGCTTTTGCGGATCAATATCAGCAAGAGACAGGCGATAAGCTGACAGACTTTAATAAAGGAAACGTAAAAGCGAGAACGAGAATGATTGCTCAATACGCGATCGGCGGCCAAGAAGGCCTTCTTGTGATTGGAACAGACCATGCGGCCGAAGCCGTGACTGGTTTCTTTACGAAATACGGTGACGGAGGCGCAGATCTCCTGCCGCTGACAGGCTTAACAAAGCGCCAGGGAAGAAGCCTGCTGAAAGAGCTGGGTGCCCCAGAACGCTTATACTTAAAAGAACCGACTGCCGATCTGCTGGATGAAAAGCCGCAGCAGTCCGATGAAACTGAGCTTGGCATTTCCTACGATGAGATTGATGATTATCTCGAAGGAAAAGAAGTATCGGCGAAGGCGTCAGAAGCGCTGGAGAAACGCTTCAGCGTGACGGAGCATAAGCGCCAGGTCCCAGCTTCTATGTTTGATGACTGGTGGAAATAATATGATTAAAGCCCACTCTTGGAGTGGGCTTTTTATTTATTGATCCATTCATTTGCATGTATCAGGGACATGGTTTCAAAACGTCTTTTATTTGATACGGATATGATTCAGCTTCACCATCAATCTGTCGGTGAATCTTCGCAGTCTGCCTCTCGAATCAGGCTCAAGCGGCAGATTTGCTTGGGCAGCGATCGTTTCTGCGACCTGCTGAATAGACATTTGGTCTGTATGGAGATGTTCTGTGAAGAGGCTATCAGACAGGCTGTTGATGCAGCGGTCAATTTGTTTTGCGGCCCAGGAGTTTTTTCCTTCCGCTCTGGTGCGCAGGCGTTTCAGCAATGTTTCCTTTGAAGCCAGCAGGGTAAAGTGGTGAATGGTCCGGCCGTCCTGTCTCAGCCTGCTGATAATGTCATGGAAGTATTGATCGTTCGTAATGGTCATGGGCACAATGATGATGCCCTGATATGTATCTGACAAATAGGAAAGCATGCTGTAATTGAATTCCCGCCACAGAGGGTAGCTTTGAAAGTCATCTTCAGCGATATCCGGCGGTATCATCGAACGCATCGCAAACCCCATCTTTTCAGGATCATATACGTAAGACGGTTTCAGCCTTCTGTGCAGTTCAAACGCTGTTTGTGTCTTTCCGGAACCGAAAGCCCCATTTATCCAAATGATCATCATGATATCCCCCTTTTTGTTTATGATACAAAAAAAGACCCTTCGATCGAAGAGTCAGCGGGAAAAAACAGACGTATATTCGCGGAGCGATTCCTTAATATGCGTAAAGGCATGTTCTCCAAAATACTCAAGAGAAACAAAACCATCATATTGTCTGTTCATCAGCTCTTTTAAAAATGCTTTTTGATCGAGATCTCCTTGAAAAATCGGAGTTGGCTCGCTCAGATACCAGTTATCAAAGTTCCAGCGGTAGTTTTTCAAATGGATATGGCTTATCGTATGAAAGGTTTTTTCTAAAGCGGGCAGCTGGTCAATTCGGTTCACGTGCAGATTTGACCCGTCAAAAATCGTTCGGAGTCTCGGATGGTCGACATCCTTCAAAAATGTTAAAGCAGCTTCAGGTGTATCGGCATACGTATCGTAGTGAATTTCCAGACCGATATTCACCTCATAGCCGTCTGCCATTTGCGCAGCCTGCTGGAATTGTTCAACCGCACGCAGCCATTTTTCCGGTGACGTTCTGTTTGACGCCTGATTGCCGGCAAATACGCGAATAAGCGGGCTGTGAAGCTGTCTCGCCGCCCGAAGCCCTTTTCTCACTGCTTCTTTTGTTTCTTCTTCTCCTTGTGTCACAAAATCGGTGTATAAGTTGACCGCGGGCACCTTCAGTTTATGCTGCTGCAGCAGGGTATAAAGGCTGTCCAGCGGCCCGAAGTCCTGTTCATACTGTTCGATGTGGCCGTACCACAAATCAATCCCGTCAAAGGACTGCTCCTTCGCAAAGGAAATGACGTCCATTACATTTTGCTTTTTACATCCGGTTGTACAAAAGCTTATTTTCATCTCACATCCCTCCCGTCATCTTTTTCCCTGATGAAAAACGGATAAACGCAGAGAGAGAAAGGAGGTTTAATCATTTAATGCTTTTTTGCGTCGAAGTGTTAAATTATTTCTGAAAATGTTGTACAATGAATGTCATCCGGCCAAGAAGGTGATTGAACGCAAAAAAGAAACGGAGCCGACTGCTCAAATACGACGTTTCGTCATGTTACATCTTTTATGCTGCATCACGGCTAATAACATCTTGACTGCGGAGCGGCAAACTCGTATAACGGAGCGGTTCTGTTAGCTTATTGTAGGAAAGCTTGAACGGCTGGCAATGAAATAGAGGACGCCCGAGCCGGTACCTATATAAATATTCGCAAAATCAGCATATAATGAAGATAAACTTTCATTCCTTAGGAGGATTTCGCCGAAGATGAACGCTAAACGAGCCATCCCAGTAAGAGAAAGAAATATCGTCCTGATTGGATTCATGGGTGTAGGAAAAACGACAATCGGCCAATTGGTCGCTAAGAAATTATATAGAGATTTTATCGATATTGACCAAGAAATCGAAAAGGATTTCAACATGTCGATCCCTGAGATGTTTGAAAAAAAAGGTGAGGACTTTTTCCGGAAAACAGAAAAAGAATATATCCTGAATCTATGTCACCATACAAGATTTAAAATTGTCTCACTTGGCGGAGGCTCTTTTAAACAAGAGGAAATCAGAAAGTGCTGTCTCGAACATTGTCTGGTGCTTCACCTCGATCTGTCTTGGGAGAACTGGAAGCAGCGCGCGGATTTGCTGATCGAAAGCCGTCCGGTGCTGCATAACCGGTCAATGGATGAGATGGAGCAGCTGTTTAACGAGAGAAAAGTCATCTATGACAAGCACAATTCAAAAGTGGAAACAGACAACCTTGCTCCTGAAGAGATTGCAGATTACATTGTGGAGACGCTAAAAATCGGTTGGGATCTTTATCAGCCAATGTAAAAGCCGTGCGGGAGGGACTGATCCCATAAGATGAAACAAATAAAAAACACCTTCATGTTTGAAAACGGATCGTTGTTATCCGAAATAAGGCTTGGAGGTGTTTTTTGTAGCGGAAAGCGGCTTTAAGCCGCACGCGGCGTTTAAAACGAGCCACATCGAAACCGCGCAATCCCTTGTGGCAAAAGGTTTAGGGTAACACTGGCGCCAAATATGGTCAAAAGAGACAAAGACCCGGGTGTCATCTATTTATCTCTTCAATCCGCGCCTTCACGCACTCTGGTTTTTGTATTTTTAAAGAACCGCTATGTCAGTCTGACCGCTCAGGCCTTTATGGAACTGAGCCGGGAATCGGTTAAACAAACGTTTGATCAAGAAGAGTGAATATGGTGTTCAAGGATAGAAGGATATTCATCACAAGAACGAATGCACGTCGAGGGATTGAATCAGAAAGCGGATGTTAAAAAATTTAGAAAATAGATTCAAAACGTGATAGTATAGAATAAATTAAATCTTATTAAACAAAGGAGAATAATCGGAAATGCAACTATTCGATATGCCGCTCGACCAATTGCAAACGTATAAGCCTGACAAAACTGCCCAAAAAGATTTTTCTGAGTTTTGGAAATCCTCTTTGAATGAGCTTGCCAAAGTTCCAGCAGTTCCTGACTTACAGCCGGTTGATTATCCTGCTGACGGGGTGAAGGTATACCGCCTCACATATAAAAGTTTTGGAAATGCCAGCATTGCCGGATGGTATGCGGTGCCTGACAAAGAAGGCCCGCATCCGGCGATCGTGAAATATCACGGCTACAATGCAAGCTATGACGGAGACATTCATGAAATGGTCAATTGGGCGCTGCACGGATACGCTGCGTTCGGCATGCTTGTCCGCGGCCAGCAGGGCAGCGAGGACACCAGTATTTCTCCGCACGGACACGCATTGGGCTGGATGACGAAAGGAATTCTTGATAAAGATACATACTACTACCGGGGAGTTTATTTGGACGCCATCCGCGCGCTTGAAGTCATCAGCAGCTTTGATGAAGTCGACGAAACGAGAATCGGCGTGACGGGCGGAAGCCAGGGCGGAGGCTTAACCATTGCGGCCGCGGCTCTGTCAGATATTCCGAAAGCCGCTGTTGCTGATTATCCTTACTTAAGCAATTTCGATCGGGCCATCGATGTGGCGCTTGAACAGCCGTATCTCGAAATCAATTCCTTCTTCAGAAGAAATGGCAGCCCGGAAACAGAAGAGCGGGCCATGAATACACTAACGTATTTCGATATTATGAATCTGGCTGACAGGGTGAAGGTGCCTGTACTGATGTCGATCGGGCTGATTGACAAGGTTACGCCGCCTTCTACTGTGTTTGCGGCCTATAACCATCTGGAGACAGAAAAAGAGCTGAAGGTGTACCGCTACTTTGGGCATGAGTATATCCCTGCCTTTCAAACGGAAAAGCTTGCCTTCTTTAAGCAGCATCTTAAAGGCTGACAGACGTGAAGAGCCGCCGCATCATCTGGCGGTTTTTTTCTGCAATCAGCCGGAATGAGAAAAGACGGGAGACGAATATATATGAAACAAAGAATCATTGATGAACTAAAACGAATTGAGCAGGAATACAGCGTTAAAATCGTGTATGCCGTTGAATCAGGGAGCCGTGCTTGGGGATTCCCGTCGCAAGACAGCGATTATGATGTCCGCTTTATTTATGTGCCGAAAAAGGAGTGGTATTTTTCAATTGAGCAGGAGCGGGATGTCATTGAAGAGCCGATCCACGATTTGCTGGATATCAGCGGCTGGGAACTGAGAAAAACGCTGCGTCTTTTCAAAAAATCAAACCCTCCGCTGCTTGAGTGGCTGTCCTCAGACATTGTGTATTACGAAGCTTTTACGACCGCAGAGCAGCTGAGAAAGCTGCGAAGCACTGCGTTTAAGCCTGAAGCCAGTGTGTATCACTATATCAATATGGCAAAAAGAAACGTCAAGGATTACCTGCAAGGGCAAGAGGTGAAAATCAAAAAGTATTTTTACGTGCTGCGGCCGATACTGGCGTGCAAGTGGATTGAAAAGCACGGAACCATTCCGCCGATGGATTTTACTGTCTTGATGAATGAACTGATTACGGAACCCGAACTGAGAGCAGAGATGGAAACCTTGCTTGAGCGCAAAAGAAAAGGTGAAGAACTGGATCTTGAAGCAAGAATTCATGTGATTCACCAATTCATTGAAACGGAGATTGAAAGGATTATGGAAGCGGCGAAAACGCTGAAAATCATCAAAAAAGATATCACGCCTGAGTTGAATCGTCTGCTTTTGAATACTGTTGAAGAAGTGTGGAATGATGGAGGAAGCTGATGTTTACTGTCGCTTCCTCTCTCCATTTTTCGACAGGAAGTCCCCCGACTTTCTAACTATCTGATTGTGAGAAACCCACAAAAATAATCAGAATCTTTGTATTTTGAGAATATTGTGAACAGCGGTTTTGTCCATTTACAATAAACTCATACAAATACTTCTTAGATTGCGGGGTGTTGAGGTTGGAAGTGATCACAAGAGATTTTTTCTTATTTTTATCCAAAAGCGGCTTTCTCAATAAGATGGCGAGAAACTGGGGAAGCCGGGTGGCAGCGGGTAAAATTATCGGCGGGAATGATTTTAACAGTTCAATCCCGACAATTCGACAGCTTAACAGCCAAGGCTTGTCAGTTACTGTCGATCATTTAGGCGAGTTTGTGAACAGCGCAGAGGTCGCAAGGGAACGCACGGAAGAATGCATTCAAACCATTGAGACCATTGCGGATCAGCAGCTGAACTCACACGTTTCTTTAAAGATGACGTCTTTAGGTCTCGATATAGATATGGATCTGGTGTATGAAAATATGACGAAAATCGTCCAGACGGCCGAGAAGCATAAAGTCATGGTCACCATAGACATGGAAGACGAGGTCAGATGCCAGAAAACGCTTGATATTTTTAAGGATTTCAGAAGGAAATACGAGTATGTAAGCACGGTGTTACAGGCCTATCTGTACCGGACGAAAAACGATATTGACGAATTGGATTCTTTGAAACCGTTCCTTCGTCTTGTAAAAGGAGCATATAAGGAATCAGAAAAAGTGGCTTTTCCGGAAAAAAGCGATGTCGATGAGAACTACAAAAAAATCATCCGAAAGCAGCTCTTAAATGGTCACTACACAGCGATTGCGACACATGACGATAAAATGATCGATTTTACAAAGCAGCTTGCCAGGGAAAACGGCATTTCCAATGACATGTTTGAATTCCAGATGCTGTACGGCATGCGGTCGCAAACCCAGCTCAGCCTCGTAAAAGAAGGTTATAACATGAGAGTCTACCTGCCTTACGGAGAGGATTGGTACGGCTACTTTATGAGACGCCTGGCAGAACGTCCGTCAAACATTGCATTTGCTTTCAAAGGAATGACGAAGAAGTAAAAAAGGAGAGATTACAATGACAACACCTTACAAACATGAACCATTCACAAATTTTCAAGACCAAAACAACGTAGAAGCGTTTAAAAAAGCGCTTGCGACAGTAAACGAATATTTAGGAAAAGACTATCCGCTTGTCATCAACGGTGAAAGAGTGGAAACAGAAGCGAAGATCGTTTCCATTAACCCGGCTAATAAAGAAGAGGTAGTCGGCAGAGTCTCAAAAGCTTCTCAAGAGCACGCTGAGCAAGCGATTGAAGCGGCTGCGAAAGCGTTCGAAGAGTGGAGATACACGTCTCCGGAAGAAAGAGCGGCTGTCCTGTTCCGCGCGGCTGCCAAAGTCCGCAACAGAAAGCATGAATTCTCCGCTTTGCTTGTAAAAGAAGCAGGGAAGCCTTGGAACGAGGCGGATGCTGATACGGCTGAAGCGATTGACTTCATGGAATATTATGCACGCCAAATGATTGAACTGGCAAAAGGAAAACCGGTCAACAGCCGTGAAGGCGAGAAAAACCAATATGTATACACGCCGACTGGCGTAACAGTCGTTATTCCGCCTTGGAACTTCTTGTTCGCGATTATGGCCGGAACAACAGTAGCACCGATCGTTACCGGTAACACAGTTGTTCTTAAACCTGCGAGCGCAACGCCTGTCATTGCTGCGAAATTCGTTGAGGTTCTTGAAGAATCCGGTCTGCCAAAAGGCGTTGTCAACTTTGTTCCTGGAAGCGGAGCGGAAGTCGGTGACTACCTTGTTGACCATCCAAAAACGAGCCTTATCACGTTTACGGGATCAAGAGAAGTCGGTACGAGAATCTTCGAACGTGCGGCAAAAGTTCAGCCAGGCCAGCAGCACTTAAAGCGTGTAATCGCTGAAATGGGCGGTAAGGATACAGTTGTAGTCGATGAGGATGCGGACATTGAATTGGCGGCTCAATCCATCTTTACATCTGCATTCGGCTTTGCGGGCCAAAAATGTTCTGCGGGTTCACGTGCTGTTGTCCATGAAAAAGTGTATGATCAAGTATTAGAGCGCGTTATTGAAATCACAGAGTCTAAAGTAACGGCAAGCCCTGACAGCGCAGATGTTTACATGGGACCTGTCATTGACCAGGGTTCTTATGATAAAATTATGAGTTATATTGAGATCGGAAAAGAGGAAGGCCGATTAGTAAGCGGCGGCACTGGTGATGATTCAAAAGGATTCTTCATCAAACCGACGATCTTCGCTGACCTTGAACCGAAAGCAAGACTCATGCAGGAAGAAATTTTCGGGCCTGTTGTCGCTTTCTCTAAAGTATCAAGCTTTGATGAAGCATTAGAAGTGGCGAACAATACTGAGTACGGTTTAACGGGAGCGGTGATCACAAACAACCGCAAGCACATTGAGCGTGCAAAACAAGAATTCCATGTTGGAAATCTGTACTTTAACCGCAACTGTACAGGAGCCATCGTCGGCTACCATCCGTTCGGCGGCTTCAAAATGTCCGGCACAGATTCAAAAGCCGGCGGTCCGGATTACCTGGCACTGCACATGCAGGCAAAAACAATCAGTGAAATGTTCTAAAGCGGGACTAAATGGGCATCCTCCCTGCGGGGGTGTCCATTTCATCCATATACTATAAAAAAGAGGAGGAAGTGCCATAGAAAACACACAGCTGATTATTTCAATTTGTATTTATATGGCGGGGATGCTGCTGATCGGCTACTTTGCCTACAAACGTACGTCAAACCTGACGGATTACATGCTGGGAGGACGTTCCTTAGGTCCGGCTGTAACCGCTCTCAGTGCGGGAGCTGCCGATATGAGCGGCTGGCTGCTGATGGGGCTTCCGGGCGCCATGTTTTCAACTGGACTGAGCGGCGTTTGGATTGTGTTCGGGCTTTGCCTTGGAGCATGGGCAAACTGGCTCTACGTCGCGCCGCGGCTGAGAACATATACAGAAAAAGCGGGGAATTCGATTACGATTCCCGGATTCCTTGAAAATCGTTTCGGAGATCAAACAAAGCTCCTCAGGCTGTTTTCAGGAATTGTCATTTTAGTCTTTTTCACATTTTATGTATCTTCCGGAATGGTGTCCGGCGGCGTCTTATTCAACAGCATCCTGGGGATGAATTATCACACCGGCTTGTGGGTTGTGACTGGTGTTGTTGTCGCGTACACCCTGTTTGGGGGCTTTCTGGCTGTCAGCTGGACAGATTTTGTTCAGGGGATCATTATGTTTGCAGCACTTATTCTCGTTCCTATCGTTACGTTTTTCCACACCGGGGGAATAGGTGATACAACTGCTGAGATCCGCTCTGTGGACCCTGATATGTTTAATATTTTTAAAGGAACCAGTGTTCTTGGCATCATTTCATTGTTTGCCTGGGGCTTGGGCTACTTCGGCCAGCCGCATATCATTGTGCGCTTTATGGCGATTACGTCTGTCAAAGAGATAAAAAGAGCGCGCAGAATCGGAATGGGATGGATGATTCTTTCGGCGGTCGGCGCAGTGCTGACAGGTTTGGGCGGAATCGCTTATTACCATCAGCGGGGCATGACATTGAAGGACCCGGAGACGATTTTTATTCAATTAGGAAACATTTTGTTCCACCCAATTATCACAGGATTTCTGATTTCTGCGATTTTAGCGGCCATCATGAGTACGATTTCTTCCCAGCTGCTTGTCACATCAAGCTCTTTGGTAGAAGATTTGTATAAGTCGATGTTCCGGCGCTCAGCTTCTGATAAAGAGCTGGTGTTTTTAGGGCGTCTGGCTGTGCTGGCTGTTTCAATTGTCGCGTTAGTTCTGGCTTGGGAGAAAAACAATACCATCCTTGGATTGGTCAGCTACGCGTGGGCGGGCTTCGGTGCATCTTTCGGACCGGTTGTACTGCTCAGTTTATTTTGGAAACGAATGACCAAATGGGGGGCACTCGCCGGCATGATTGTAGGGGCAGCGACTGTAATCATTTGGGCGAATGCCGGTCTTTCGGGCTTTCTGTATGAAATGATACCTGGTTTTGCTGCGAGTCTGTTGTCGGTCTTTTTCGTCAGCGTATTGACGCAGGCTCCGTCACAAGACGTTACAGACCAGTTTAAAGACTACGAAGATACGATGTCACAATAAAGATCGAGAGGAGGAGGAAGGGGATATCCCTTTTTCCTCTTTTCTCCTTTTAAGACCGCTGTGTTTTCTTTTGGAAACAAACGTATTTTTTTCTATACAAAAAGACCCCGTATGGATATGATTAAAGTAAAAAAAGTATAGGAGAAAAAGGTATGGAAGAGCTTTTAGAGAGAGTTTTTTCATTTTCAGATGTTGATAAGCTGATTGACTTTATCAGCTATGAACTGCAAAAACCAGTGATACTGGAAAGCGCGGATTTCTTTTTGTTAGCCTACAATTCTTACTATATTAACCATTTTGATTCTGCGAACCAGCAGACTATTTTTTCAAAAAAATGTCCGGTTCAGATTTTTGAGAGGTTTTTGAAGGACGGGATCATTGAAAAGCTGAAAACAGAACCTGAGCCTTTTCGCGTCAATAAAATTGAGAGCATTGGGTTAAATCAGAGAGTAGTCGTGAGTGCGAAGCATAAAGGGGAAGTCATGGGCTACATCTGGATTCAGGAACTGGATCGTGATCTGACAGACGAAGAGCTCGACTTTTTGTACGAGACCTCCTTCCATGTCGGAAAAATTATTTATAAAGCGAACAAGCTGAAACAGGAAAAGGAAGAAAGAGCTGAGGACCTCATCAAACGGGCGATCTATCAGCAATTTATTTCTGAAAAGGAGCTCAGGCGCGAAGCTGAGAGAATCAACACCGTGCTGCCTTCTGTGTTTTCAGTTGTCATCCTGCACGCCGCGAATGGGGATGGGGAAGCGGTGGAAGATTTAAAGGAAAATATCAGGTCTTACCTGAATTTGCGGGATAAAGTCAGTCATGTCTTAACGATAGAATCAAATATTGTCATCGTCGTAGCGAGTTTTTCCCAAAAAAGCTCCGCCTCCTCAGCAGCTGCTGAATTCATTAACAAGCTGTTAACACATTTTCACTTTCAAAAAATTCCTACCCCTATCTATATCGGTATCGGAAACGAATACGACCACATCTTAAAACTTGGCAAAAGCTATACAGAAGCATTGGAAGTCATTAAAGCCGCAGAAATAACCGGCAACCAGGAAAACATTCCATATGAATATGAGAAGCTCGGTATTTATCGTTATTTAGAAAGCATTGAACAGAAAAATGACTTTTTGGAATACGAGAATAAGGATTTGGCTTTACTAAAAGCGAAAGACCAAGAAAGCAGCACCGAGCTGCTGAAGACGCTGGAAATCTATCTCCTCAACAATTGCAAAACAAAACCAGCCGCAGAACAGCTGTTTATTCACCAAAACACATTAAATTACCGCATCAAGCAGATACTTGAGATGACATCTATCGATTTAAGCGATTTCAGAACGCGATGCCAGCTCTATCTTGATTTGATGCTAATGAAAAAGAAATAAAAAAGAAACCAGTACTTGTACTGGTTTCGTCTTCAATTAAAATCCTCTGTAAACATACGGATCATCAGGTTTTTTAATGGTGTTCCAGTCCGTCACTTTCACGACAGGGAGGGTGGATTTGAATGGCTGATAGTATTCTGAGGACAAAGTGCCTTTGATATGAATCCATTCATCATCCTTAATATCCATGTCCTTCGGAAATTCCACAAGCATCCCGTAAACGCCGGAATCAGCGATACAGTGAATAATGCCAAACCGCAATACGAAGAGCTGGTTTTTGTTAATCGCATTTCCTTTATACGCAAATCCATGAAACTCAATCGTCCGTCCGAGAAATTCACCCGGATAGTTATAAATGGTTTCCATTCCTTTTAAGAAATCATCATCGGTCAGAGAAATCTCTTTTTTACCAGAATATTTTTTATACAGCTGTTTCATCTGCTTGTCATAGCTGTCTTGAGCATAATAAAGGCTGGCATCAGGCCGCAGATACTGGGTTTGGGAGTAGTGGTCTCCGCTTTCCATGGCCTTAAACGAGAATCCTTTTGTTTTGACGATAGATGAGTCAAGCGTCGCAATCGGAAAAAAGATGCCTGACACCAAAGGGAAAAGAAAAACAAGATAAATCAAATACCGCTGATAAAATGGTTTGTTTTGTTCATGGTCATGCTCATGATCATGGCCGCAGCCGCAATCATCATCATGAAGATGCCCGCCTTTTTCAGGCGATTTGATAAACAAATACGCTTGAACCGCTGTCAAAATGGCCAGCAGGAAAATCGCAATAAAGGAAAGATAGGAATATTTCATATTGATATATTTTGTTAGATTTCCTGAGGTATGCAGATGATAAAAGAAAAACGTAAATCCCATCAGCACCAATAGACGAAACATCCAATCACCCCTTTACAAGTAGTGATCCCGCTAAGACGATCACGACAATATACGTAATCAGCAGGAAAACAAATCGTTTTTTGAAGGCCGCGAGCATCATCAAGAGATTCTTAATATCAACCATCGCACCGAAGACGAGAAAGGCGATGAGCGAGCCTAAAGAAAATGTGCTGCTGAAGGAAGACGCAATAAATGCATCCACTTCTGAACAAAGCGACAAGACAAACGCCAGGCCCATCATCACGAGGGAAGAAGATACATCATTCTGTCCGATCGCAAGCAGAGTGGATGTTTTGACGTACGTCTGCATCGCAGCTGCGATAAAGGCGCCGATGATTAAATATTTCCCCACGGAGAAAAATTCATCAATGGCGTGACGCAAGGTCCCTCCCAGCTTTTGAAGCAGGGTGTGGTGATGATGATGGCGATGCCCGGGTTCATCAGGCTTTAACAGCTGGTTATCCTTAAATTGATAGGATAAGATGATGCCGATGATCACCGAAACGGCCAGCGCCAGCCCGCCCCGGTAAAAGACAACGCTCCATCTATTCCCGAACGCAATATACGTAGAAAACAAAACAATGGGATTGATGATAGGAGCAGTCAGCATAAAAGCAACGCCTGCATGCAGAGGAACCCCTTTTAGCAGAAGCCGCCTCGTAATCGGGATAATGCCGCATTCGCAGGCGGGAAATAAGATGCCGGCAAGCGCACCAAATAAGACTGCGAGAAACCGGTTTTTCGGCATGATCCTTGCAATCATTTCTTCAGAAACAAACATTTGAATGATTCCGGACAGAATGACGCCAATCAGAATAAACGGAATGGCTTCTATTAAAATACTGATAAAAATAGAATTCAGCTGAAGAAAAGACGATTGTGCTGTCACAATAAAACCTCCGCTCATGGTAAGCTGCCTCTGATTATATCACGAATAAAGGCACTGATTGTTTGACGGAAGAGGAGGAAGGATCGTTTCACCTTGGTTAGGATTCTAAGAAATCCAGTGGTGAACTGCGGCACCTTTGCGGCAAACATCATGCGCGGGAATTATTATTCAGGGCCGACGAAGTGGTTGAACACAGGCTCTTGAAATATGATATACTTTGTGTTGATATTCATTCTCAATTAAACGATATAACGTTAGTGATAGATTTGGAACGGGAGGCAGGACGGATGGCTGAAAATCAAGAGGTGTATGACGTCACGATTATAGGCGGAGGACCGATCGGGCTGTTTACGGCTTTTTACTGCGGCATGCGGGAGCTGAAAACGAAAGTGATCGAGTTTTTGCCGCGGCTCGGGGGAAAGGTGTCTTTATTTTTCCCTGAGAAGATCATTCGCGATATTGGCGGGATACCGGGGATTGCCGGGGAGCAGCTGATCGAACAGCTGAAGGAGCAGGCGGCGACGTTTGACCCTGATATTGTGCTGAATCAGCGAGTGACCGGATTTGAGCGTCTGGATGACGGAACCATGGTGCTGACTAGCTCTGAGGGGGAGAAGCACTATACAAGAACCGTTATTTTGGCTGTCGGCATGGGCACACTGGAGGTCAATGAGTTTGACAGCCAGGATGCGAGCCGATATGCAGGAAAAAACCTTCATTATAAAGTGGAGAGGCTTGAGGCGTTTAAAGGCAAACGGGTTGTGATTTCCGGCGGGGGAGATACTGCGGTCGATTGGGCTAATGAGCTGGAACCGATTGCGGCATCTGTTACTGTCGTGCACCGCAGGGAGGAATTCGGCGGACTGGAAAGCAGCGTGACGAAAATGAAGCAGTCATCTGTGCGGGTGCTTACCCCTTATCGGCTGGAACATCTCCGCGGCACTGAAGAACGCATCGAAAGCGTCACCGTTTGTCATGCTGAGTCTGGACATACCGAGGAAATCGAGCTTGATGAGCTCATTATTAATCACGGGTTTAAAATTGATCTCGGCCCGATGAAGGATTGGGGCCTCGAGATTGAAGAAGGCCGGATTAAAGCTGACAGACATATGCGGACGAATCTTCCGGGCGTGTTTGTTGCGGGGGACGCGGCTTATTATGAAAGCAAGCTCAGATTGATTGCCGGCGGCTTTACGGAAGGCCCGACTGCCGTCAACAGTGCGAAATCTTATCTGGACCCTCAGGCGGAAAATATGGCGATGTATTCCACCCACCACAAAAAATTGGTTCATAAATAAGAAAGCCCTTTGGAAAAGGGCTGTATCATCAGCTGTGGAGGAGTTTTTTCTCCACTTGCTCATTTTGTATAAACGTAAATAATTGCTCTTGGTCTTGTACGGCAGTAAACCCATATGCAGCGGCGGGCGCGCCATCGCCTATACAGATGACAGGGGGGCGGCTTGCTGACGGTTCAGGTGAAATGCCGATTTCTTCTCCTGCGCTGATCAATTGCTGAGCGGACTGCTTGCCGGGGCAAATGATCATATGCAGAGGAGACTCACTGATCGTCCGTTCGGTCATTCTGGTGAATCGCTCATCTATGACGTTTTCATGAGTGATATAGCACAAACAGGCCTCTGATTTCTGCATTTCTTCTACTGAATGACGGCTGCCGACAATCAGCTTTTCAGGTGAATTGTGATGGTGCTCGGATATGATGAAGCCGCGTTTTATAAGCTCTGCCTTTCCTGCTTCTGACGCTGCACTCAGGCGTGCGGTCAGCTGGCGAATGTCGATTCGTTTGGACGCGAGCGCTTGAAAAAATTCGCTAACCGCACGGCGTGATGTGAAGAAAATATCCTCAAAGGTGCTGATCTGTCCTAGAATATCCTCGTTGGCAGGCATTTTTTCAGTCCGCCATTTCGGCCATTCGATGACATCGGCACCATAATCGCGCAGCTTGTCTGCCAGCGTATGCTCATCTTCGCCATGAGTGACTATCATCATATGCTGCCCGATGAATGGTTTGCTTTCAAACCAGCTGTGTGTTTGAACGTTTACAATATCACCAATGACGATAATGGCGGGATTTGTGATTTGCTGTTCCTGTATTTTTTGATGGATATCCTGCAGCGTTCCTTTTACGCTCCGCTGGCGGCCCCACGTTCCCCATTGAATCACGATGACAGGGACAGAAGGAGATTTTCCGTACGCGATGAGCTGCTTGCAAATAAATGGAAGGTTTTTGACACCCATGTAAAACACAAGCGTTTGAACGCTTCGGGCAAGCCCTTCCCAGTCAAGGTTCGGGGTTCCTTTTAAGGATTTATCATGTGCGGTAATCATGGCGAAAGACGAAGCGAAATCCCGATGCGTGACGGGGATTCCCGCATACAGCGGCGCTGCGATTCCCGAGGTGATGCCCGGTACCATTTCATAGCGGATGCCATGCTGGTGGAGAGCGTCTGCTTCCTCGCCGACTCTGCCAAACACGCTGGGATCTCCGCCCTTCAAACGGACAACAGTTAATCCCTCCGACGCTTTTTCAATCAGCAGGGCATTGATTTCTGCTTGTTTCATAAAATGGCGGTCCGGCAGTTTTCCGCAATAAATGAACTGGCAGTCTGGTGATGCGTATTCGAGCAGCTTTGGGTTTGCGAGCCGGTCATACAAAATGACATCCGCTTCCTCCAGCGCCTGTTTTCCTTTTATGGTGATGAGCCCTGGATCTCCAGGTCCGGCACCCACAAAATATACGATTCCGTTTTTCATGATCATGTCATCCTTCCGTCACTGTAAAAAATGAAGGATCACTTTGAAAGTGATCCGGTCTTTGATCAATATACGAGATAAACGTATTCTCCTTCGATCAGCGTTTCGTATGTTTTGACACAGCCGTGATCCGGCTCTTGAACGATTCCGTCTTCCAAGGAGATTTTCCAGTCGTGCATCGGACAGAAGACATATTCGCCGCTGACGATACCTTCTGCAAGGACGCCGCCCTTATGGGGACAGCGGTTTTCAATGGCGCGGATGCTCCCGTTTGAAAGCTTAAAGACCGCAAGCTCCTTATCTTCAATATACACTGTTTTTCCTAATTGTTCAGGCAATTCTTCGATTTTTCCGATACATACTTTTGTGACGTCTTTGTTCACCATGTCCATTCCTCCTCAATGTTTGTTTCTGTCATTATGATGTGGTCACGACATTTTCAAATAATTCTTTAGAGGTTTGTTTATCTTCCAGGAAGTCCTTCCACGGATCTTTGTGGACAGAGAGCGTTTCATTCATTCGATCGTTCAGCTCCTGCCGTTTTTCCGGATCGTTTAAAATATCTTGGACATGGGATAAACCGACGCGCTCCAGCCATGCGGACGTGCGTTCTAAGTAGTTTGCCGTTTCCCGGTAGTATTGAAGATAAGCGCCTGCGTATTCCAAGACTTCTTCATTTGTTTTCACCTTCATCAGCAAGTCGCCGGCACGCAAATGGGTTCCGCCGTTTCCGCCGACGTAAAGCTCCCAGCCTCCGTCGATGCCGACAACGCCAAGATCTTTAATGCCGGACTCTGCACAGTTTCGCGGACAGGCAGATACGGCCATTTTCACTTTATGAGGCGTGTTGAGTCCTTCAAATTTTTTCTCAAGGTCGATGCCTAAGGCCATGGAGTCTTGTGTGCCGAAGCGGCAGAATTGTTCGCCTACACATGTTTTTACCGTGCGGAGTGTTTTTCCGTACGCGTAGCCTGACGGCATATCAAGATCGGCCCATACCTTTGGCAGGTCTTCTTTTTTCACGCCGATCAAGTCAATTCGCTGGCCGCCTGTCATTTTGACGAGCGGGATCTCGTATTTGTCGACGACATCAGCGATTTTGCGAAGATCTTGAGAGTTGGTTACACCGCCGTACATCCGCGGTACGACAGAGTAGGTTCCGTCTTTTTGAATATTGGCGTGCATCCGTTCATTAACAAAACGGGATGTTCTCTCATCCTCATATTTGGACGGATTGATCATGCCTAAATAGTAGTTCAGAGCCGGACGGCATTTGGAACAGCCTTCTGGCGTTTTCCAGCCGAGCACGTTCATGACTTCTCTTGTATGTGACAGCCCTTTGGCTTTGATTTCTTCGACAACCTCGTCTCTCGACAATGAGGTGCAGCCGCAAATCGCTTCTTTTTGGGCTGATGCGTCAAAGTCTGATCCCAGCGTATATTGAAGGATGTCTTCTACGAGCGGCTTACAGCCTCCGCATGAGCGGGACGCGCCGGTGCAAGCTTTGATTTCATCTGTTGATGAACAGCCCTGTTCCTGGATGGCTTGAATAATTGCTCCTTTTGACACGCCGTTACAGCCGCAGATGATTTCATCATTGCTCATGGCAGCGGTCAGACTTGTGCCGGCTTCTTGGTTGAGAGGCTGTAAAATTGAGATTTTAGAGGTTTCAGAGATATCTGCTTCTTTTTGAATCATCGAAAACAGGCGGTTGCCCTCACTGCTGTCGCCGAATAAAACGGCTCCGACAATCTGATTGCCTCGCAGCACGACTTTCTTATAAATGCCATCCTGTTCATCAAAGACCTTAATCGCTTTTTTCTCGTCTGATTCGTTAAAGTCACCGGCAGAAAAGACCTCGACTCCTGATACTTTGAGTTGAGTGGAGAGAACGGAGCCTTCATAAGGTTTCGTTTCAACACCGCAGATATGTTTAGCGAGAACTTTCGCCTGTTCATAGAGCGGCGCCACGAGTCCGTATGCGATTCCTCGGTGCTCGGCGCATTCACCGACCGCATAAACGTGCGGAATTTCAGTTTGCATATAATCGTTGACAATGATGCCGCGGTTGACTGGAATTCCGCTTTCGGCCCCAAGCGCTGTATTTGGGCGGATGCCGACGGCCATGACGACTAAATCGGCTTCAACGCTTGTGCCGTCTTTGAACCTGACGCCCTCGACCCGGTCATCTCCGAGAATTTCTTCTGTTTGCTTTTCAAGCAGAAAGGTCATTCCTTGTTTTTCTAATTCG
This sequence comes from Bacillus sp. B28, assembly GCF_029536185.1. Lineage (NCBI taxonomy): Bacteria > Bacillati > Bacillota > Bacilli > Caryophanales > Bacillaceae > Bacillus > Bacillus sp. B28. The sequence goes on from NZ_CP120511.1 coordinate 355,602, forward strand.
TTTTGCAGCAGGCGTCCGGCCGTTGCGTCAAGCTGGCGTTCCATCAGGAAGGGAGCGAGATGGATAACGGAAACTTCCATACCGAGATTCAGCAGGCCGCGCGCAGCTTCTAAGCCAAGCAAGCCCCCGCCAATGACGGCTGCTTTTTTATACTGTTTTGACGCGGCGAGCATCGTGTCTGTATCTTTTATGTCCCGGAAAGCTGTGACGCCTTTTTTGTCTGCGCCCGGAATCGGCAGGATAAAAGGGACAGAACCCGTAGCCAGGATCAGTTCATCATAAGGCTGTATTCTGTCTGCATCGGTGATGACGGTTTTGTTTTCGGTGTCCACTTTAATAACTGTTTCATTGGTATACAATTGTATATTGTTATCTTCGTACCAGTTCCAATCGTTTAACGTAATATCTTTGATATCTGTATCGCCTTGCAGCACTTTTGACAAAAGGATTCGGTTGTAGTTGGGATGCGGTTCGGAACCAAAAATTGTGATTTGAAATTCGTTTTTTGAAACATTCAGTATCTCTTCAATGGCCCTTACCCCGGCCATTCCATTACCAACAAGAACTAGCTGTTTTTTTCCCATCAGATGATCCGCTCCTTATCAATGTTTTTTCCAGCGTAGCACAGCAAAAAGAAATATTTAAGATGCATGTTATAAAATGTAACAAAAAATACGAAAATTTCTAAAAATTTTATGAAAATTTTAAATAGGTCTGACTCGGACGGCGCATACCTTAAAACCGGGCATTTTACACGCTGGATCTAGGCTGTCGCCAATCAAATCATTTACGTTTTGGGCATCCGCCCAGTGGATGGGAACAAATACTGTGTCTTTTCTGATGTGTTCTGACCATTTGCTGCGGACGATGATGCTTCCGCGAGGAGATTCGATGTTCACGAGAACGCGGTCTTCGATATTGTAGGCTGCTGCTGTTTTCGGATGGATTTCCATAAATGATTCAAAATGTCTTGCGGCCAAAGAGGCGCTTTTTCTCGTTTGGACACCTGTTAAATAATGAGACATGACCCTTCCGGTCGTTAAAAACAACGGATATTCGGCGGTCGGCTTATCTTTTGGAACAACGGGTTCGTTTGGGATCACACTTAGTGCCGCTTTTTGATCCGGATGTGCAAATGAGTCCTCAAACAAGCGCCCGGTTCCAGGATGATCAGGCTCCGGACACGGCCAGTGAATCCCGCCTTCTTGTCTGAGCCTGTCGTATGTGATGCCGGAATAATCGGCGATTCCGCCGCGGCTTGCTTCTCTCAATTCGTTAAAGATATCCTTCGCAGACGTGTAGGAAAAATAACGGCCTTTTCCGAGAACGGACGCGATTTCGCAAATGATCTGCCAATCATGCTTTGCTTCTCCCGGGCAGGGGCGGCTCGCTTCCCTCAATGTCACGCGGCCTTCAACATTAGTCATCGTGCCTTCGTCTTCTAAGTAAGAGGATGCGGGCAAAATGACATCAGCGAATTTCGCAGTTTCAGATAGAAACAAGTCGATCGCAACAAAGAATGTCAGTTTCGACAGCGCCTGTTTGACAAGGTTGGCATTTGGGCTGGAGACTGCTGGATTGGAACACATTAGAAACAGTCCTTTAATGTCTCCATCGTTGATTTTTTCCATCATTTCATAGGCTGAGACGCCTTTTCGCGGGAGCTCATCCGGATTGACTCCCCACACTTTTGCAATATAAGCCCGATGTTCTTCGTTTTCGATGGAACGGTAGCCGGGAAGCTGATCTGCTTTTTGGCCATGCTCTCGAGCGCCTTGCCCATTGCCCTGTCCGGTGATCGCTCCGTAGCCCGCGTAAGGCTTGCCGATTTTTCCTGTGATCAGCACCACATTTAAGAAGCCTTTCACAGCTGCGGTTCCGTCGGTTTGCTGTTCAATTCCGCGGGCTGTAAACAGCATGCCGGACGTTTCCTTGGCAAACTTCATAGCGGCCTTTCGCATTTGCTCTAAAGGAACACTTGTCTGCTCGGCGATGTCTTCCAGATTTAAAGCGCCGGTATGCTGTTTGAGCTCATCAAATCCGTTTGTGCGCGTGCGAATGAAGTCTACGTTTATCAGCTGTTCGTCTATGATGATTTTGACTAAACCGTTGGCAAGGGCTGCATCTGTTCCGGGTTTGATTTTCAGATGAAGGTCGGCTATTTTTGTCGTCGCTGTTTCCCGGGGGTCAATTGCAATGAGATAAGCCCCGTTTTCTTTCGCTTGTTCAAAATACGGCATGATGGTCGGCTGGCATTCCGCGATATTGGTGCCGGCCAAAATGATCACTCGGGTGTGGGGGATTTCCGCTAAGGGATTCGTCAAGCCTCTGTCTGCTCCGAATGTTTGGTTGGCTCCGGTTGCTGCGGCGGACATACAGAGCCGGCCGTTGTAATCGATGTATTTTGTCTGTAAGCCGACTCGTGCGAACTTTCCTAATAGATATGCCTCTTCATTCGTAATCGAGGCGCTTCCGTAGACAGCCATCGCATCATGACCGTGTTTGTCTTGGATCAGGGTGACTTGCTCTTTTATATAGTTCAGCGCTTCAGCCCAGGTAACAGGCACAAACTCATCGTTTTTTTTGAGCAGCGGCCGGGTGATGCGGGAGGAGTGCAGGGCATGCTGGTGGGCGTTCATCCCTTTCATGCATAAACGGCCTTGTGTCGTGGGATTGTCGATGCCGATGGCTGTATACTTTTTCCGTGTGACGATGGTTTGTTCCACAAGCTGCATTTTGCATTGCATGCTGCAAAACGGACATTGGGTGTCGTATGTTTTTTCTGATTGGACGTCTTGCTGTTTTTCGCGGAAATATCTAAGCAGTCGTTCAGTCAAAATGCCTCATCCTTTCTTAAGTGCGCCAGCCTGTATAGGCTGATCTTGTATCAATGACAGGTCTGTTTGAAGGTTTTCCAGCAGCTGCGTCCGCAAATCCTGTTCAAATAATACCTCTCTGATATGAATGATGCCCAGGCGGTCAATCCACTGATGAACCGCTTCTGCGTAGTGAGCCGTTTCGCGATAATATTGAAGAAGGCCTTTCATCATAATGGCAGTATTTTCTTCGCTATCCGTCACACAAAACAGCATTCCGGCACGGGCATGCGCTCCCCGGATGCCGCCAGTGTAAATGTCCCAGCCCTCTTGTGTTCGAATGGCGCCGATATCCTGTATAGCTGCGGCGGTGCAGTCTTTTTCACACGACAAGCTGATGGATATGTGATCGGGCATGGAAAGCATGTCAGTATGTCTTTCGATATGGCTTGCCAGCTTTTGAATAGAGCGATCTTCCCCGCAAGTACATGCTATGACACTTTGCAGCGAGCGGCGGTGCTGATGAGAGAAAGCCGCCATGTGCAGTTCTTTTCTGATGTTTGCAAGGTCATTCGGACGGATTCCGGAAAGCTTCAGCCTCTGGCCGTGAGTTATTGAAACATTGGGGATGCCGTATGTCTCGATGATGTTTGCGATGTTTTTGAGTTCCTTCGCATTTGTCAGCCCGCCGTACATTTGCGGAATGAGGGTGCATGTATCCTCGGGCGATGTTTCAGGAGACTGGATATAGCCAGGCTGCAGCAATTCCATGTAATAGTGAAGCGCCGGAACACAAACGCGGCAGCCGTTTTTCGTTTTCCAGCCAAGCTGATTCATTGCCTCAGCAGGATCAGGGAAATGACATCGGTGCAGTTCGGCGATGACTTCATCTTCCGTCAAATCAGTGCAGCCGCAAAACGAAGGCTGGCCGGCTGGTTCTGTATATTCGCTGCTGGCCATGTATTTCAGAAGGTCTTCAACGAGCGGCTTGCAGCCTCCGCAAGAGCCGGATGCTTTTGTGCACTGCTTCACTTCTTCGACCGTTGTTAAGCCTTTCGTGTGCACCGCTTCTTCAATCAAACCTTTTGTCACCGAGTTGCATTGGCAAATGGGTTCAGCGGGAGGCATGGATGCAAATGATATGCCGCTTTGATCCGGTTCGATCAGCTGCTTTTTGACAATGGAAATGTCTCTTTGTTTGAGCAGGCTGTCGAGAAGCCTCTGTTTATCACGTGTGTCTCCGAATAAAATCACACCAGCCAGTTTGTCGTTCTCAAAGAGGACTTTTTTGTAGCAGCCGGCATGTTCATCATGAAGCTTAATGCTCGTCGTGCCTGCGTCTTCGTGCACCTTTCCTGCCGACCACACATCAATTCCCGCTATTTTTAAGGCTGCAGATTGGGCAGAGCCATGATACCCTTCACAGGGAACGCCGCAGATGTGTTGTGCGAGGACTTTTCCTTGTTCATAAAGAGGCGCGACCAATCCGTATACCATTCCGTTGTGCTCAGCGCATTCCCCGACGGCATACACATTCGGTTTGCTCGTCTGCATGAATTGATTGACGATGAAGCCGCGGTTTGCCGCGATTCCTGCTGATGCAGCCAATTGGATATTGGGTCTTACACCAGCCGCCATCACAATCAAGTCTGCTTTTATCGAAGAGCCGTCGCTAAACCGGATACCATCTGCCCGTGAGCCTCCTGTAATGGATGCTGTGTCTTTCTCTAAAAGAAAGGTTAAGCCTTTTCGTTCCAGCTCAGACTGAAGCAGACGAGAGGCTGTTTGATCGAGCTGTTTTTGCATAATGCTGGGAGAGTGGTGAATGACGCTGACATCCATGCCCAGATGCCGCAGGCCGACAGCCGCCTCAAGGCCTAATAAGCCGGCGCCGATGACCGCTGCTTTTTGATAACGTTCCGCCATGCTGATAAAAGCTTGGCAGTCTTCTATTGTCCGAAAGCCGTAAACACCTTCTTTGTCTGTCCCGGGTATGGGGAGAATATGAGGGGAGGAGCCTGTTGCCAGAATCAATTTGTCGTAGGACAGGCTGCGTTTTTGATCTGTGATGACTTGCTGCAAGTCTGTGTTGATTTGAACGACTGTTTCTCCTGTGTAAAGTGTTATGTCTTGCTTGGCGTACCATTCACTGCTGTTCAGCACAATGTCATTGAGCGATGCCTCCCCCTGTAAAACGGAGGATAAGAGAATGCGATTATAGTTGGGATGCGGTTCGCTGCCGAAAATGACAATCTGAAACATGTCACGATGAAGCTTTAATATTTCTTCAATACAGCGAATTCCGGCCATTCCGTTCCCTGCTACAATTAATCTTTGTTTCTTCATTTGCCAGACCTCCTTTGCCTCAGCCTGTAAGTTTTTCTCCTATCAAAAATTATGGCACAATGCTCAGTTAACGCATTAAACGTGTCACATTAGCTTACACATGTCTTTTCCGAAAAAATAAGGTCATATATTCTTGATTCAGAAAATTGAAATTTTTATAGGGTCAAGAAAGGGGAATGTTATGAAGCTGTCGGAACTGAAAACAAGCGGTCACCCGTCCACTTTGCTCTGCTCGTTTTTATACTTTGATGTAAGTTTTATGATATGGGTTATGCTTGGGGCGCTTGGTGTTTATATTTCTCAAGATTTTGGCCTGTCTCCCTTTGAAAAAGGGCTTATCGTGGCTGTGCCGATTTTATCGGGATCTGTGTTTCGGATCATATTAGGCGTATTAACGGACAGAATCGGGCCGAAAAAAACAGCTGTGACCGGAATGCTGGTGACGATGATCCCGCTGCTTTGGGGAACTTTTGGCGGCCGTACGCTGACTGAGCTTTACGGGATCGGCATTCTGCTTGGCGTGGCCGGCGCGAGCTTTGCTGTTGCGCTTCCTATGGCAAGCCGGTGGTATCCGCCTCATTTGCAGGGACTGGCGATGGGAATAGCGGGAGCGGGTAACAGCGGCACCTTGTTTGCGACACTGTTTGGCCCCCGGCTTGCAGAGCAGTTCGGCTGGCACAGCGTGATGGGAATTGCGCTTCTTCCTCTGATCATCGTCTTTATTCTATTTGTTTTCATGGCGAAGAATTCTCCTGAACAACCGGCGCCGCAGCCGCTCAAAAACTACTTGCAGGTGTTCGGACAGAAGGAAACGTGGTTTTTCTGTCTGCTGTACAGCGTCACTTTTGGAGGATTTGTCGGGCTGTCCAGCTTTTTGGCGATATTCTTCGTTGATCAATACCAGCTGTCAAAAATTCACGCGGGAGATTTCGTCACATTATGTGTAGCAGCGGGCAGTTTTTTCCGGCCTGTAGGGGGCTGGATTTCCGATCGAGTCGGGGGCACGAAGGTTCTTTCTGTTCTGTTTGTCATCGTGGCTCTTTGCATGGCCGGAGTCAGCAGTCTGCCGTCTCTTTCAATGGTTATCATCCTTTTATTTGTCGGAATGATGGGACTCGGAATGGGCAACGGAGCAGTGTTTCAGCTCGTCCCGCAGCGCTTCCGGAAAGAAATTGGAATGGTGACGGGTATCGTCGGCGCAGCAGGAGGCATCGGAGGATTCTTTCTGCCAAACATTTTAGGGTCATTAAAACAGATGACAGGCACATATGCCATCGGATTTATCACGTTTTCCTGTATCGCATTGCTGGCGTTTGTGCTTGTGATTGCCGCAGGATATTACTGGAGAAAAAGCTGGAGTGCGGAAAGCAGCCCGGCGGATGTTTGATGTTTGAATGGGAGACACGCGATTTAGCGTGTCTTTTTTTGCTGTTTTCAACTTTCTCTTGATTTTAACTCGTGAACCGATCAGAATAAATAGTAATTATTACGATTTAAAACGGAAGGAGTTTTCTGAATGGCACAACACATTCTGCTCCCGGAAAAAACGGAGCGTCTTCGATATTTTGGATCGGTCAGTCCTGTGAAAGGACAAAAGCCTGTGGAAAAGGAGAACATGAAGGATCTTCAGAATACCAGAAAAGACTATTTTTTTGGTATTCAGCAAGTAGGTGTCACCAATGTGTCTCACCCGGTCACTGTTGCCTCAGCGATGAAGCCTTTTCAGCAAACGACAGCAGCGAATTTTACCATGACCGCCAGCCTGCAGCGAAATCAGAAGGGCATCAATATGAGCCGGTTAACAGAGCAGCTTCAACGCTATCATCAAAACGGCTGGATTCTTTCATTTTCTTCTCTTCAGCAATTTACGAAAGAGCTTGCAGAAACCATGGATCAAATCTCGGCTTCCGTCGAAGTGCGGTTTCCATGGTATTTCGAAAGAAAGAGTCCAAGGCTTGAGAAAGCGGGGCTAATGCATGCTGAGATGTTGATGTCTGTCACTTATCATGAAGATCAGCCGTTTAAACAGCGGGCCGGTATCTCAGTGAAAGTAACGACTCTTTGCCCTTGCTCTAAGGAAATCAGTGAATACAGCGCCCACAATCAAAGAGGAACGGTCAGCATTTTGGCCGATATTCATCCAACGGCACTGCTCCCAGTCGATGCGAAAGCCGATTTGCTTCACGTTGCAGAATCAAATGCCAGCGCGAGACTGCACCCGGTGCTAAAGCGGCCGGATGAAAAGGCCGTAACGGAAACCGCATATGAAAACCCCAGATTTGTTGAGGATATGGCCCGTCTCATTGCCGCAGACTTATATGAGCTTGAATGGGTGTCGGCCTTTGATATTGAATGCAGAAATGAAGAATCGATTCATCTGCACGATGCCTATGCGAAGCTTAGGTTTTCGAAACAGGAAGAATGTCTATGAAACTGTCATTCTTATTAATTGCTGTTTTTGCGCCGGCAATTCTGCTGTCAGCCTGCTCTTATCATGCGGACGAGAAAGCTGGATCTCAAATGAAGAAAACAGACAAACACATAAAGGCGGAGAATACAAGCATTGATTGGACAAAGCCTTCCGGCGGAGAATACCCCGATATCAAGCAGCTGAAAAATGTCTGGATTGATGTAGACGTGAAACAGCAGAAGGCTTACATCAAAGCCGGAAGCAAAACCGTCTATACCATGGTCGTTTCATCAGGACTCGATCAAACCCATGATGATTCCACACCGAAAGGCACATTTCATATCGAGCCTGAACGGGGAGAGTGGTTTTTCTCTGAAGGATATCAGGAAGGGGCGGAATACTGGGTCTCATGGAAAAACCATGGAAAATTTCTTTTTCACAGCGTACCCATGACAAAGGACAAAAAAGTCATTGAAAAGGAAGCAAAAAAATTAGGGGCAAAAGCATCCCATGGCTGTATCAGACTATCCATTCCAGATGCGAAATGGATATACGAAAACATACCTGAACACACAAAAGTTGTGATCAGCTGAATAGAAAGCAGTTGACAAAAAGGAAAAAAGAACATACGATTTAAATCGTAATAATTACGTTTTGTTAAATGGCTTATCATCGGCGGCGGAATTCAAGGGTCGACCTTGGCTGTGCATCTGGTGAAGAGCGGAAAGGTGCCTATCCAGGATCTTGCGGTCATTGATCCTAATAGCCCCTTGACTGCTGGAAGCGAAATACGGCCCGCATTCGGATGAATGATTTACGCTCTCCATCGGTCCATCACATGGATACCGAGCCGTTCAGCCTGCAATATTCTTCGTGAGGTATAAGCGCCCCTCTTTATCGCTTTTTAATCAGCATTGTGAAACTGTATTGGATGAGATACATATTGATCAGGCGTGGAAGACAGGCATGGTGACAGACTTGAGAAGAAAAAACGGATTGTGGGAAGTGAGGACAGATGCCTCCGAAACAATCAAAGGCGAAAGAGTTGTACTAGCCATGAGTTTTTCACAACAGCCTTGCTGGCCGGAGTGGGCACAGCCATTTCAGAATGACGGCATTTATCATGTGTTTGACAGGGATGCAAGGGTTAAGACAGGAAGACGTTAAAGCGGCGGTTGTGGGCGGAGGGATCACGGCGGCTCATTACGCCATCAAGCTCTCAGATGACGGGCACGACGTGACGATGTTCGCGAGGCATCCATTCCGCACCTATGATTTTGACAGTGATCCGGGCTGGCTTGGCCCGAAGTATATGAAAAGATTCAGCAAAACGCCAGACTGCCAAAAGAGAAGGCAATGGATCACAAACGTCAGACATCGCGGCTCCTTCCCGAAGGACATCTCAAGAAAGCTTGCTGTTTATAGAGAAGAGGGCAGGATAAAGGTCATTCAGGATGAAGTGATGTCATGTCAAAAAACAGCTGACGGCCGGCTGCACATACAGCTGAAGAAAAATGAATCGTCATACACATTCGAACATATCGCGCTGGCAACAGGCTTTGCCTCTGACATCAGCCGATTCGAGGGGTTCAAAAAGCAGCGCAAGCAGAGCAATTGCCTTTTGCCGGCTGCGGCTTTCCGATTGTCGGCAAGGATTTGCAATGGGGGAACGGGTTATACGTGATGGGTGCCTTTGCGGAACTTGAAATCGGGCCGACAGCGAGAAATATTTCCGGGGCGCGAAAAGCGGCAATCACTATTACACATACGTCATTTAAATCGTAATTATTCTATTTTGAGAGGATATGATCACAATGAAAAAAATTCCGGTTACTGTACTAAGCGGCTATCTTGGCGCGGGAAAAACAACACTGCTCAACAGCATTTTGCAAAATCGCGATGGCTTAAAAATAGCCGTGATTGTAAATGACATGAGCGAGGTAAACATTGACGCAGGGCTGGTCAAGCAGGAAGGCGGGCTTTCCAGAACAGATGAAAAGCTAGTGGAAATGTCAAACGGCTGCATTTGCTGCACACTTCGCGAGGATTTGTTAGTCGAAGTGGAGAAGCTGGCAAAAGACGGACGGTTTGATTATATCGTCATCGAATCGACGGGAATCAGCGAACCGATCCCTGTGGCCCAGACATTTTCTTATATTGACGAAGAGCTGGGAATCGATCTCACTAAGTTTTGTGAGTTAGATACGATGGTGACAGTGGTCGATGCGAACCGTTTTTGGCATGACTATCAGTCGGGTGACAGCCTTCTGGACCGCAAAGAAGCACTTGGGGAAGAAGACGAAAGAGAAATTGCCGACCTGTTAATCGATCAAATTGAGTTTTGCGATGTTCTGATCTTAAATAAATGTGATTTAGTCAGCGAGCAAGAGCTTGAACAGCTTGAGAAAGTCCTTCGCACCCTGCAGCCAAGGGCTACATTCATTCGTGCTGTCAAAGGGAACGTCAAGCCGCAGGAGATTTTACATACGGGGCTATTTAACTTCGAGGAAGCGAGCGGATCTGCCGGCTGGATAAGAGAGCTGACGGCAGGACATGCAGCCCATACCCCGGAAACCGAGGAATACGGCATTTCTTCATTTGTTTATAAAAGACGGCTGCCGTTTCACTCAACGCGCTTTTATCAATGGATGGATCAAATGCCTAAAAATGTTGTCCGCGCCAAAGGTATCGTCTGGTGCGCATCGCATAACAGCCTCGCTCTTCTGATGTCCCAAGCCGGCCCGTCCGTAACCATTGAGCCGGTATCCTATTGGGTGGCGGCGATGCCGAAGCTTGAGCAGGAGCAAATCAAACAGCAGGAGCCGGAAATATTAGAGGATTGGGACCCGGAATTCGGCGATCGTCTGACGCAGCTGGTGTTTATCGGAACAGACTTGGATGAAGACGCTATTACGAAGGAGCTGGATCAATGTTTGCTGACTGAATATGAGTTTGATTCCGATTGGTCGCTGTTTGAAGATCCATTTAAATGGAAGCTGAATCAATAGGAAAAAGCCGTCTCCTGCGGAGCGGCTTTTTTTAATGAAACGTTTGTTTAAAGATAATGCGCGTATTTCTTCTCAAGGATATTCTGAAATGCCGCCGCAACGGAGCAGATGGCCCAATAAATGAGTGCGGTCAGAATATACATGGTCATGTAATCAAACTCTCGGCCCCCGATAATTTTCGCATGCTGGAGCAATTCCGGCACTGTAATCATCGCGGCGAGCGAGGATGCCTTGATCAAATCGAGCAAAACATTGGCGAGCGGAGGCAGCGCAATGCGGATCGATTGGGGCAAAATGATCCCCCTCATCGTCTGCCAATATGAAAGACCGAGCGAGGATGCAGCTTCCCACTGTCCTTTTTCAACGGATGAAATGGCTGAACGGTTAATTTCCGCAATATAAGCGGCGCTGTTGAGGCTAAAGCCGATCAAGGCGGCCGTAACGGCAGAAAATTCAATGCCGATATAAGGGAATCCAAAATAAAGGATAAACAGGATCACCAAAATCGGAACGCCGCGCATAAAAGAAATGTAGAGACGCGCCGGCCATCTCAGCAGGGCAATCTTAGACATTCTGGCGAGCGATATAAACAGCCCGATTACCGTTCCCGCAAACATGCTGACAAAAGAAATAAGCAACGTGTACCCTATACCCTTTATGACATAAGGAAACGATTCAATCGCCAGCTGTGTGTTGAAAATATATTCCCACTGAATGCTGTACATCATGGCGTCTGATTACAGGTCAACGTCTTGAACGTCGACATCCAGTTTCTTTGATACATCCGCTTTATTAAAGAATTGTTTCGACAGCTTTGTCAAAGTGCCGTCCTTGCTCATCTTTTTCAGCGTCTCGTTCATTTGTTTCTGAAGCTCAGTATTGCTTTTTTTCATGACAAGCGCCTGTTCATTCGGCATGTACTTGATGTCAGGATGGATCGTTATGTTAAGATCCGGGAATGCCGCGAGTGCCAGTGTCTGCAGGTAATAGTCGTTTAAGATGACATCAGTGCGGCCGTTGGCAACATCTTTTAAATACTGCTCGTTTGTCGCGTTATCATAAATGACTTCTTGTGCGCCGTATTTTCTGGCAACGTCCATATAGACAGTTGTCGCTGCGCCAGCCGCTTTTTTCCCTTTTAAATCTCTCAGTGTTTTAATCCCTGATAAATCATCTTTTCGGACAATTGCTGTGCCATATGAATATTTATAAGGAGAAGAAAACGTGAACTTCTTCTCGCGGTCCTTTGTCACATCTATATCATTGGCGGCAGCGTCAACCTGGCCGCTGTTCACCGCTGTCAGCATCCCGTCGATGCCCATTTCCTTGAACTCGACTTTGAGTCCGAGACGTTTAGCCGCTTCTCGAACAACTTCAACCTCATAGCCTGTTAGTTGATCCTTGCCTGAATCGGTATCATGATAGGACGTAGGATAAAGTGTGCCGGACGTAGCAACGACGATTTTTCCTTTTTCTTTGATCTGCTCCCAGCCTGTATCCTTGGAATCGGCTTCATTTTTGCCGGAACAGGCTGCCAATATAAGAAAGAAAGCCATTGTGAAACTGAATATAACGGCTTTGGATTGCTTGAATGATTTCACCTATGTTTCCCCCAATCTGTTAATCAACTAAAAAGATAGCATTGAACATAAGGGGTTGCAATATGTTGATGGCGTTTTCAAAAAGTTCGAATTGTGTATACAAATGAAGCTGCGAGTTTAAAAGCAGCCGGGAAGGGAAGGAGTCATAAAAAAGGAGTTGGCCAAGGATGAAAGCACTGACATACCAAGGGAAAGAGCATGTGGAAGTGAAAGAGGTTGAAGCTCCCCGGATTCAGGATGCGAGAGATGCTATTATCCGCATTACGGCAACAGGTATTTGCGGCTCTGATCTTCATTTGTATAAAAACGGGATTCCGGCTGCGCCGGATTATATTATCGGACATGAACCGATGGGAATAGTTGAAGAGACCGGAAGCGAGGTTCAATCACTAAAAAAAGGCGATCGTGTCGTGATTCCGTTTAACATTGGGTGCGGCGAATGCTTTTATTGCAAGCATCAAATGGAGAGCCAGTGCGATGAATCAAATCCAAACCCGCATACCGATGCCGGCGGTTTATTTGGTTTCTCTAAAGATAACGGCAATTTTCCCGGAGGACAGGCTGAATACTTGCGGGTGCCGTTTGCTGATTTTTCATCCTTCAAAGTTCCTGCCGACAGTGAGCTTAAGGATGAACAGGTCTTGTTTCTATCCGACGTGATGCCGACAGCATATTGGAGCGTGGAGCACAGCGGAGTGAAAAAAGGCGATACCGTCTTGATTCTGGGAGCGGGGCCGATTGGATTAATGGCGCAAAAATTCGCTTGGATGAAGGGAGCGAAACGCGTCATCTCCGTGGATCAAGTTCCTCATCGCCTGGAGCATGCAAAACGGACAAACAGCGTGGAAACGTTCAACTTTACAGAACATGATGAGATCGGGAAGCTTCTTTATGATGAAACGGACGGCGGAGCGGATGTCGTTATTGATTGTGTCGGAATGGACGGGACCCCGCTGTCGAAAGAAAAAGCGTCTGAAAAGCCGAACCAACTCGGAACCATCAGCCCGATTCTCACCGCGTCTGAAGCAGTCAGAAAGTTCGGCACAGTTCAGCTGACAGGGGCATATATTTCTCAAGCGGACGGTTTTCCGCTCGGCGATTTCTTCACCCGCAATGTATCTGTCAAAATGGGACAGGCGCCCGTCATTCATCTGATGCCGATGCTGTATCAAATGGTTGAGCAGCAAGAAATTGATCCTACTGATATCATTACGCACAAATTAAGTCTTGCTGATGCCCCTAGAGCATATGATATATTCGATAAGAAAGAAGACGGCAACATCAAAGTCATATTGAAACCATAATGGGGGAGTTACATGAACATCTACAAACCAGCCGGATTTTGGATCAGACTAGGAGCTTCATTACTGGATTACATTATTGTCTCGGTGCCCCTTTTGCTGATCTATTGGCTGATCACAGGAAAAGACCCGAACGAAAGCATGATCATCAGCCTGGTCGTTTTGCTGTACTCTATTTTGCTGCCGGTATTTTGGCAAGGCTATCTCATCGGAAAAAGGATTTGCGGAATCAGAATCGTAAAAAAAGACGGGTCACAGGTCGGCCTGGTAACCATGATTATGCGAGTCATCATTGCCGGACTGGTTTACGGCATAACCTTCGGGCTTGGCTTAATTGTCAGCCTGTTTATGATCGGGCTGAGAGAAGACAAACGGACGCTGCATGATTTTATCGCAGGAACATACGTTACTTACGCATCACCGGGAGAAGAAGAACTATATACGGACGAACAGATCAGAAAGAGCGAATAATGGTTCGCTCTTTCTATTTTGTATGCATAAAAAACAGAATGAAGCAAAATATATGAAAAAAAGATAGGAGGAATAAACTGGGTGAAAAAACTGAAAGTCAATATCATCGGAATGCTCATTGCCGCGGCTGTTATTTCTTTAACTGGCACAGCTGAAGCAGCGGAAAAACAGAATCAGCAGCCGCCTGCAAACGTTACACTGACTGAACAGCAAAAGAAAGAAATTGAACAGCTGGAAGCAGACATATTAAAAAAACGCAAGGATGTCATCTCAAAGTATGTAGAATACGGCGTTCTGCCTAAAGAAAGAGGAGATCATATCAAAAATCACATGGTCAAACACTTTGAAATGATGAAACAAAATGGCTTTGTTCCGAAGCCTCATCCTCATCCGCATAAATTTGAAAAGAGACATTAGGCTGTAAGCATCCAATTGAGGTTGGGTGCTTTTTTGATTAAAGTTATTATCCAATATGATATTGAAGTTTTTTATAAAGTTGTATCGTTAAAAAAGAATATATCGTATTATAAGATATAAAGAGAGGTGTGAAAAATGGAACTGGATTTCATAAATAAACTAAATCAGCAGTGGACCGATATCTACTATTCATTACACTACAAGCAAAAAGATAACATTTCTCATCAGGCGATACGACTCATGCAGCATATTGAAAAGCAAGGTGAGGCAACAATAGGAGCTTTAGCAGAGTATTTGTCTGTCTCTCATAATACAGCATCTGAACATACTAAACGGTTGATTCAAAAGGGATTGGCAGCTAAACGTCGAAGTCAGCAAGATGAACGAAAGGTACTGGTAGTTTTAACAAAGGAAGGGCGCTCTGTTCTTGAACAGCATACACAGCTGGACAAAGAGAAATTAAAAGAAATAATTGAACGAATAAGCTCATCGGAAAAGGAATTGATTCAACAAGCATTTAAAATTTTAAGCAAGGAAGCTAAACAATGGCGGTAATCAGTAAAGTAATCATCTCAGCACTGATTATTGGATTCGTTACTGAAATATCAAAAAGACATCCAACCTATGGAGGGATTATTGCAGCGTTGCCCTTGGTCAGCTTGTTAAGCCTTTTCTGGATGAAAATGCAGGGCGAAAATACAGCACAATTAAGTCAATTTGCGTCTGGTGTGCTCAAGGGACTACCTGCTACGGTTTGTTTGCTCGCGATAATGGTGATTTTATTGAAAGCTAATGTACCATTCTGGTTAGCGCTATGCTTTGGAATCTTAGGATGGATGGCTTTTTTGCTACTGCAAAAGATTTTTTTTAATATATTCATTTAACACGAGAGGAGAAGCTATGTTTTTAAAAAGAGTAACACTCCTAAGAGATAAGATCCCGTCCTTTAACAGATACCCATTCACTATCCCTGCTGTAAGTCAATTACACGACATTTCATTTACCAGAGAAGTGACTTTTTTTGTCGGTGAAAATGGCTCGGGGAAATCAACGTTGCTTGAAGCAATTGCTGATAAGTGTGAATTTAATACAGCGGGCGGCAGCCGTAATAATATCTATGAATTGCAGGAGTCAGACTCTCATTTGGGAGATTACATACGGTTATCATGGCTTCCGAAGATCACAAATGGTTTTTTCTTAAGAGCAGAATCGTTTTATCAGCTTTCTCTTCATCTTGATGAAGTGGAACGAGATGCTCCGCAGCCATATCTCTCCTATGGCGGAAGGCCGCTGCACAAGCAATCGCATGGTGAGTCTTTTATGTCGCTGTTTCAACATCGTTTTAAAGGAAAAGCCATTTATCTTTTAGATGAGCCTGAAGCTGCTCTTTCTCCCTCACGGCAGTTAGCTTTTTTGAGAGTTATACACGATTTAGTGAAAGGCGGAAATGTACAGTTCATCATTGCCACTCACTCTCCAATTTTGCTGGGGTATCCGAATGCTGACATTTTCAGCTTTGACGGGGGCAGTATTCATCATACAGAATACGAAAGCACTGAACACGTCCAGTTAACCAGATATTTTCTTGAACAAAGAGAGAAAATATTAGCTGAGCTGTTCCGGGATTAACATCGTGTTGCTATGAAACGCGTTTCATAGCCTATGATAGGCTTATCAAATATTTCAGGAGTGATTAACACAATGATCCATCAACATCCAGAATCTTTTCCGAAACATTTTTTATGGGGCTCGGCTTCAGCAGCTTACCAGGTTGAAGGAGCTTGGAACGAAGATGGCAAAGGCCCTTCTGTATGGGACGTGTTTACGAAAATCCCCGGCAAAACGTTTAAGGGCACCAATGGTGATGTTGCAGTTGACCATTATCACCGTTATAAGGAAGATGTCGCTCTGATGGCTGAGATGGGGCTGAAGGCATATCGATTCTCTGTCAGCTGGCCGCGTATTTTTCCAAAAGGAAAAGGAGAAATCAATAAAGCCGGTCTGGCATTTTACGATAACCTGATTGATGAATTGCTTTCTCATAACATAGAACCGGTTTTGACTTTATATCACTGGGATTTGCCTCAGGCGCTTATGGACGAGTATGGCGGATTTGAGTCGAGAAACATCATAGAGGATTTTAATCATTACTGCATTACTCTTTATAAACGCTTTGGGCAGAAAGTGAAATATTGGGTAACGTTAAATGAACAAAACTACAATTTTAATCACGGTTTTCTAACAGCTATGCATCCGCCTGGCGTGAAGGATAGAAAACGATTTTACGAAGCAAATCATATTGCGTTTCTGACAAATGCGAAAGCCATTGAGTCCTTCAGAAAATATGTGCCCGAAGGCAAAATAGGACCAAGCTTTGCTTATTCTCCCGCATACCCTTTAACCAGTCATCCAGAGGACATTACGGCATTTGAAAATGCTGAAGAATTTATGAATAATTGGTGGCTGGATATGTACTGCTGGGGAACCTACCCGCAAATTCCTTTCCGCTATTTAGAAAAACAGGGATGGGCGCCGACAGTCGAACCGGGTGATATGGAGCTGCTTGCCAAAGGGAAGCCGGATTTTGTAGGTGTCAACTATTATCAAACGATTACTTACGAACGAAATCCGCTCGACGGTGTTTCAGAAGGGAAAATGAATACGACGGGACAAAAAGGGACCAATCAGGAAACAGGGATGCCGGGACTATTTAAAACTAAGAAAAACCCGAACCTAACAACGAGCAATTGGGATTGGACGATTGATCCGGTAGGATTGCGTATCGGGCTTCGCCGTATTACGACACGTTATCAGCTTCCTGTGTTTATTACAGAAAACGGTTTAGGAGAATTCGATAAAGTTGAAGACGGCACTATACATGATGATTATAGAATTGATTATTTGCAATCGCATCTTGAGCAATGCAGACAGGCCATTAGTGATGGAGTCGATTTGATTGGATATTGCAGCTGGTCCTTTACTGATCTGTTAAGCTGGCTGAACGGTTATCAAAAAAGATACGGCTTTGTTTATGTGAATCGTGACGAAGAGAATGAACATGACTTAAAACGATTGAAGAAAAAAAGCTTTTATTGGTATCAGGATGTCATTAAGACAAATGGAGAAAATGTATAAAGAGTCCCTGAGAGTATTCCTCTCAGGGCTTTTCATTAGACGGAAACAGCATCAATGATATAAGTGTCAGCGTGCAGATCTGACAGCTCAGCTGGTACAGTGTAGCATGTGAATTGATAGTCTCCTTTAGGAAGGTCAAAGGACAGCCTCTTGGACATGATGCTTTCAATTTCAATTCCGTCTGTTGTGACGTGAAAAGGAACAGTCACTTTTTTTTCATAGGATGCAACTGTTTCTGAACTGTTAAGGCGCAAAAGAATATATACCTTTGAATTCCGCTGTGCCTCAAACGAAATGGCTTCGTCCGCTTCCGCATAACCTTTTTCAATTGCTTCATCTGTCCAATCGATGACTGGCGGTGCGGAACCCTTTTGAAATACAGTAAATTGATGATATGAAATCGTCAGTTCTTGCGGCTTCCATGATTTGATCAATGTGCTGTTCCTCCTCTTTTAACTGTTTACTGAATCGTAAATAAAACCTTTGTGCCGTCAGGGTAATCGGTCAGCTGATGCCCGACCCAGGAGCCTGCGCCGCGATTGTCAGCGGGAGAAATATATTCTACAGAAGCCCCTTCACCGCCTTCTTTGCACATGGCCATTGGCCATTCATCTCGGTCATACCCTGTTTTGGAAGGTACGTCTTTTAATGATTGTTCGCGGCGTTCCTCAGCTCCGTCTCTGTCTATGGTGCACACATCTGAATGCCCCTCACGTATTGCGTCCTTGATATGATTTGCTGTCTCAGGATAACGCTCAGAAGGGAAGGCCAGTGTTTCGTCATATTCTTCTGTTTGAGACGTTTTTTGATCGTCTGAGAAAAAGTCTCCCTTAATCAGGCCAACAGCTGCAGCTGCTATGACGACTATTACGAGAAGTAAAGTTTTTATAATGTCCATTCGTGATGATCACCTCCCGCGTCAGCAACTTTAAAACTGCTCCAAGAGTAATGCAGAAAGGGCTGGGTGTAAAGATTTAAATTTTTTGTTTTGTCTTAGGTTTACTGCAGAAATCGTAATTTTAGCAGATCGAAATATTCATTTTTAAAAAAATAATGTTATCAAATTGAAATATTGTTACTAGATTATAGGCTGTTTTCAGGTTGATCAATCATTTTAAATTGGCTTATGATACTCGTAAGCTCTTCAGCCAATTGAGATAACGTTTCTGAGGCTGCAGTAATCTCTTCCATTGCGGCAAATTGCTCTTCTGTTAAAGCGGCCGCCTGCCGGGTACTCTCTGTTGATTCTTTAATGTCTGTTGTATTGGCGGCAAAGGATTCATTTATTTTTTGCGTACTTGCTGAAATGTTGGTAACAGATGCTGATAAATCGCTGATTTCCGCAGTGATTTCATCTGTTGCTGCTGCAATTTCTTTAAATGCGTCTCTGGTGCGGTGAATCATGTTTACACCTTCAGCAGCTTCTGTTTTCACATGTTCAACAGACTGCGCAGATTCAGTCATATCATTTTTTATCTCAGCGATTAATGTGGAAATCTGTCCGACAGACCGTTGAGATTCCTCTGCTAATTTGCGAACTTCATCAGCAACAGCGGCAAAGCCTTTACCGTGTTCTCCGGCTCGGGCAGCTTCAATTGCTGCATTAAGAGCAAGCAGGTTTGTCTGATCGGCAATTTGGGTGATAACGGATAAAATTTGTTCAATTTGTTTAGAACGGCCGTCCAGCTGCTGAATGATCTCTCCGCTTTTTTCAATCGAATGGTGAATGGTATCCATTTGTGCCTGAACATTTGAAATTTCATTTTGGCCAATGTCTGCTTTTGATTGCGCAAGCTGCCCTTTCTCAGCAATGGCAGCAGTATTTGAAGAAATATGCCATATGTCAGCTGTTGTTTGCTCCAGTGATTTTTCACTGTTTTCGATTCGTGTGATTTGATGCTTGGCACCGTTTGCAATTTGCTGAACAGCTTCTGTGATCTTTTCGGAGGCTTGATTGGTTTCTTCTGCTCCGGCTGAAAGCTGCTGAGAGGCTGATGCAAGCTGAAGGGCGGATTGCTGTACCGTTTGGATTGTCTGATTCAGCTTCATTCTCATCTTATTATAGTAGACACTCAGTTCTGCTAACTCATCAGCGGACTTGTCTGAAACTTCTATTGTCATATCTCCGTTTCCGGCGCTTTCAAAGGCGTATTTTAATACGTTCAGCCTCCGGTTGACTCTTTTGGTGAAAAGCAAAACAAGGATGACAGATATCATAATAACTACAGCAAGAACGATAGCGAATTGAGTGAACAGCGATTGGGTAAGCGATGCTAAAATGCTTTGATTGGCTCCTGTATACAGCATACCGATAATGTTGCCTTCCTTATCTTTTAAGGGCATATATGCTGTTTGATAAGAGGAGCCTGCCACATCTGCTTGTCCGTAGAATTGCTTCCCGTTTTTTAAAACAGCGTCAGTGACCTCAGCAGAAGCTTGAGTGCCGACAGCTCTTTCGCCGTCTTTCATTACGTTGGTTGCGACCCGAGTATCTCCTTGGAAAATCGTTACGGTGTCACCTGTTTTTTTGCCAAGCAGATCAACAATTTCTTCATTTCCGTTTATTTGTGTCTCGCCTTTATACAGCTTATCGTTTTTTAACTCCCAGTTCCCTAAAATCACGTCGTCAATATACGTGCTGCTTAAAGCAAGATCGCCTTTCGCTTTTTCAGTGGCCATTTTTTTCATGCTGCTTGTAATGTCCTTAAGCATCACGGCGCCGACTGATAGAGAAAACAATAGAATAACCGCGAAGACCAAGCCGAGTATTTTAGTTCCAAGCTTTAGCTTAATTTGTTTTTTCAACATAATTCCTCCCTTTGTTTGTAGGTCATATTACTTATCGAGTTTTTGGGTTTAAAGTTTTATTTTAGGGGATATTAAAACCGGCCTGATCTCCAGGCCGGCTGTGTGACGCTATTCAAGGTTTGCGTGGTAAGTGAACATGGTTTCAGAATCGAGTCCTTTTTTCTCCATGAGTTTTAAAATTATTGCATCATAGAAAAGCAGCAATGTTTGCTCAAATAATGAACCCATTGGTTGCATCGTTTTATAGCTTCCGTTTGACTGGTCTTTAGGAGAGCCAGGCATTTTGACGATGAGATCCGATTGTTTTCCGATGCTCGAATCCGGATTGATGGTTAAAGCGGCAACGATCCCGTGTAAGCTTTTTGCTTTTGCTGCTGTATGGATCAAGCTCTTTGTCTCGCCTGATCCTGAGCCGATAATGACGAGATCTCCTTCGCGGAGCGGCGGAGTGAGAATCTCACCGGCAATATGAGCGTTAAAGCCCATGTGCATCAATCTCATCGCGAAGGATTTTGCCATCAGGCCAGACCGCCCCGCGCCCGCAGTGAAAATTTGATTGGACGAAAGAATGTGATCGGCGAGCTGATCAGCTTCTTCATTAGAAATATAAGCCGCTGAACGGTGTAATTCATTGAGAATTTCCGTTACGTATTCAGTCGTTTTCATTTTATTTATCCTTGGGCAATAAGCTGTTTCATTTTTGAAGCTGTTTCTGCTTTATCGGCTGCGCTTGTAATTCCGCCCCCAACAATGACAAGGTCAGGGTTTTGTTTGATCACTTCTGGCAGTGTATCAAGTTTGATGCCTCCTGCAATTGCGGTTTTTGCGTTTTTTACGGTATTTTTGATGGTCGTTAATTCTTCGAAAGAGTTTTTGCCCTCTGCTTGAAGATCATAACCAGTGTGGACGCAGATGTAGTCAACACCGAGTGCGTCAATTTCTTTCGCACGGGATTCAATATCTTTCACGTTAATCATGTCCACTAAGATTTTCTTCTTCTGTTTTTTGGCTTCTTCTACTGCGCCTTTAATTGTTGCATCGTCTGTAGCCCCTAAAACGGTGATGATGTCAGCTCCAGCTTCCGACGCTTTCATAATTTCGTATCCGCCGGCATCCATGATTTTCAGATCTGCCAGGACCTTCAATTGCGGAAATGTTTCTTTTATTTCTTTAACGGCTCTAAGGCCTTCATTAATGACAACCGGTGTTCCGATCTCAACCACGTCGATGTATTGTTCCACTTCTTTGACAAGCTCGATGGCTTCCGGGATATTTACCAGGTCTAATGCCAGCTGTAATTCCATTGTTGATCCACTCCCTTATTCGAATTATTTTTCATTCTATAGGTTCCCTCTTTAGCTGAGAAGTAGGCACTTTGAAGTCAACTAGTTACTTGGAGGATACTGTGAGAAGAGGCAATCAGATTTCTTTCGCTTGGTTTTATGAGTGAGTATAATGAAAAAGAGTCTGCCAAAAAGTAAGTAAGTGATGATACGTATCTAACATACAAAAAGTATACTAAGGGGGGATTTCTTTTGAGCCGGATGGACGACAAACGGTTTAATTGTGAGAAGGAATTAACGCTTGCGGTGATCGGCGGCAAATGGAAAATGCTCATTTTGTGGCATTTAGGAAAAGAAGGCACAAAACGTTTTAATGAATTGAAAGCTTTGATTCCTGATATTACGCAGAAGATCCTCGTGAATCAGCTGAGAGAGCTTGAGCAGGATATGATTGTTCACCGGGAAGTGTATCCGGTTGTCCCGCCGAAGGTTGAATATTCCTTGACCCCGCAAGGAGAAAGCCTGATGCCTATTCTTGATGCCATGCATGAGTGGGGGAAAGGCTATATGGAATTGATTGATATCGACAAAAATGTCATGAAGGAATCGTTGTAAGGCGCTCTTGGCTAAGGGTGTCTTTTTTTTTGCCTGTTTTTCGGTTTTTGCGCGGTAAACATATGGGATGTAAAGATTGTAAATGGCTTTCAACAATAAATGGGAAATAGGGTGAGAGTGTTTTTTAAACATTTTTATTTTTCTGTAAATAATGTTTAGTGGAAATTATTGCGGTATCCCGCAAAAATATCCCAGTGAATAAACTGGAATCTTTTCGGTATCCCGCATGAAACTTTTCACCCATTTTTCGGTGATAAAAACATTTTTTTCATTTAAAGTGAACGTTAGAAAGGTTAAAAATATTGAAAACAATGAAGAAATAGGCAAAAATGTTTCACTTTAGGGCAAGAGGGCTTGCGGTCTTTATCTGCCTGTGCCTGACACCGCAATCAATGCATACGGCTGGCGTTTTTTAGGTCGCTTTGTGTTTTTTGTTTGGATGCAACGCTTTTGAGAAGTAGTACTTTCGGCTTTTTGAGCGGTTAGTTCATTGGATTCAAAAGCTGTCAAAGGATACGAAAGAGAAATAATCCTGCACATGTTACAGATTATTGAAGATTAGGGGAGGTAAGATAATATGGAAATAACTTTTTATCCTTTAACGGATGCTCAAAAACGAATTTGGTATACAGAAAAATTTTATCCTCAAACGAGTATTTCAAATCTTGCGGGGATTGGTAAGCTGGTTTCAACTGAAGAAATTGACTGGAAGCTTGTGGAGCAAGCGATTCAAGAGTTTGTCCGCAGAAATGACGCAATGCGTCTTCGTTTGCGTCTCGATGAAAATGGAGAGCCCGTTCAATATATAAGCGAGTATCGGCCTGTTGATATAAAACATACTGACACCACCGGAGATCCGAATGCGATAGAATCTGTTTCACAATGGGGCCGGGAGGAAACGAAAAAACCTCTGCCTCTGTACGATTGTGATTTATTCCGATTTTCCCTGTTTACCATCAAAGAAAATGAAGTATGGTTTTACGTAAATGTTCATCATGTGATTTCTGACGGGATCTCCATGAACATCCTCGGAAACGCCATTATGCACATTTACTTGGAATTAGCAGGCGGCTCAGAAACAAAAAAAGGAATCTCGCATTCATTTATCGATCATGTTTTGTCTGAACAGGACTATGCTCAATCGAAGCGGTTTGAAAAAGATAAAGCGTTCTGGAACAAGCAATTTGAAACGGTGCCTGAACTCGTTTCCCTGAAACGGAATGCTCCTGCAGGCGGAAGTTTAGATGCTGAGAGATTCTCTCAAGATGTGCCTGAGGCGCTGCATCAGCAAATTTTATCCTTTTGTGAGGAGCATAAGGTCAGCGTTTTATCGGTGTTTCAATCGGTGCTTGCCGCCTACTTGTACAGAGTCAGCGGGCAGAATGATGTGGTAACTGGTACATTTATGGGCAACCGGACAAATGCGAAAGAAAAGCAGATGCTCGGCATGTTTGTTTCTACGGTTCCGCTTCGGGCAAACATTGACGGCGGACAGGCGTTTTTTGATTTTGTTAAAGACCGGATGAAGGATTTAATGAAAACTCTTCGCCATCAAAAGTACCCGTATAATCTTCTCATCAATGATCTTCGTGAAACAAAAAGCTCTGTGACAAAGCTGTTTACCGTTTCTCTTGAATATCAGGTGATGCAGTGGCAGAAAGAAGAAAATCTTTCCTTTTTGACTGAGCCCATTTTCAGCGGAAGCGGATTAAATGATGTTTCGATTCATGTGAAGGATCGCTGGGATACTGGGAAACTTACAATTGACTTTGACTACCGTACTGATTTAATGACGCGTGAAGAAATCGAAATTGTTTGTGAACGCATGATGACATTGCTTGAGAACGCACTTACGCACCCGAATCATACGATTGATGAATTGACACTGATTTCTGAGGCGGAAAAAGAGCGGCTGCTATTGCGGGCCGGGGGTGAACCGGTCAATTACCGCAAGAACATGACGATTCCGGCGCTGTTTCAAGAAAAGGCTGAATCGCTTGCTGATCAGCCTGCGGTTGTGTTTGAAAATCGAGCATTGTCCTATCAAACGTTACATGAACAATCATCACGCATTGCCAGTGTGCTGAAAGAGAAGGGTGTCCGTGCAGACAGCCCGGTTGCCGTTTTGCTCGAACGTTCTGAACGAATGATCACGGCCATTATGGGGATTTTAAAAGCCGGCGGAGCCTATGTGCCGATTGACCCCGAGTTTCCGGCAGAGCGCATCCAATTTATTTTGGAGGACTGCGGTGCGGATTTCGTCTTGACTGAATCGAAGGTTGCGTCTCCAGGTGCATCTGCTGAGCTTATTGACTTTGATCAGGCGATTGCAGGCGGTACAGATGCTATTTCGGATGTCAATGTGAATGCCGATCATCTTGCTTACATTATTTATACGTCGGGGACAACCGGACGTCCAAAAGGAGTGATGATCGAGCATCGCCAGGTTCATCATTTGGTTGAATCTCTGCAGCAGACCGTTTATCAGAGTGAGAGCCAAACCCTGCGGATGGCATTGCTTGCGCCGTTCCACTTTGATGCGTCAGTGAAACAGATTTTCGCGTCGCTTCTTTTGGGACAGACCCTTTATATTGTACCGAAGAACACGGTGACGAATGGCGCTGCTCTTGCTGAGTATTACCGCAGACACGGGATTGAGGCGACGGACGGAACACCGGCCCATCTGCAAATGCTGATTGCTGCGGGAGATTTGACTGGTCTTAAGCTCAAACACCTGCTGATTGGCGGGGAAGGTCTTTCTTCCGTTGTGGCGGACAAGCTTCTGACATTGTTTAAAGAAGCGGGTGCCGTTCCTCGTTTGACCAATGTGTACGGGCCGACTGAAACGTGTGTGGATGCTTCCGTTCATCCGGTCCACCCGGACAGTTCAGTTCAATCAGCGTATGTGCCAATCGGTAAGGCACTTGGGAATAACCGCTTGTATATTTTGGATACAAAAGGCCGTCTGCAGCCGGAAGGCGTGGCGGGCGAGCTGTATATCGCGGGTGACGGTGTAGGAAGAGGTTACTTAAACCTTCCGGAATTGACAGCTGAGAAATTTTCACAAGACCCGTTTGTGCCCGGTGACAGCATGTATCGTACCGGAGATGTGGTGCGCTGGCTTCCAGATGGAACGATCGAATACTTAGGAAGAGAAGATGATCAGGTCAAAGTTCGCGGATACCGCATTGAGCTTGGAGAAGTTGAAGCCGTGCTTCAGCAGGCGCCTGATGTTGCCAAAGCTGTCGTCTTGGCGAGGCCTGACGACCAAGGGAATCTTGAGGTTTGTGCGTATGTTGTGCAAAAGGAGGGAAGCGAATTTGCTCCAGCACGTTTGCGGGAACACGCGGCAAAACAGCTTCCTGACTATATGGTGCCGGCTTACATCACAGAAATCACAGAAATCCCGCTCACACCAAGCGGTAAAGTTGACCGCCGCAAGCTGTTTGCGCTTGAGGTAAAAGCGGTCAGCGGAACAGCTTATACCGCACCTCGAAACGAAATGGAAAAAGCAATCGCTGAGATTTGGCAGGATGTGCTGAACGTTGAGAAAGCCGGAGTCTTTGACAATTTCTTTGAAACGGGCGGTCATTCATTGAAGGCCATGACGCTTTTAACAAAGATTCATAAGGAGACAGGCGCAGACATCCCGCTGCAATATGTGTTTGAGCATCCGACCATTGCCGCTCTTGCTGAGGCGGCCGAGCGTGAAGCAGGCAGGACGTTTGCGGCAATTGAGCCAGCTGAAAAACAGAAACATTACCCGCTTTCTTTGGCGCAGCAGCGGACGTATATTGTCAGCCAATTCGAAGATGCGGGAGTCGGATATAACATGCCGGCGGCAGCTATTTTAGAGGGGCCTTTAGACATTCAAAAACTGGAACGCGCATTTGACGGGTTAATCAGCCGCCACGAGTCACTGAGGACGTCATTTGTGCTTGAAGGCAGTACGCCGAGACAGAAAATTCATGACAGTGTTCAGTTCAACGTCGAGATGATTGAAAGAAGCGGCCGCTCAAATGAGGAGGTTATGACTTCTTTTGTCCGCCGGTTTGACTTATCGAAAGCGCCGCTGTTGAGAATCGGATTGATGGAGCTTGAAGAAAACCGTCATATGCTTCTGTTTGATATGCACCATTTGATTTCTGACGGTGTTTCCATCGGCATTATTTTGGAGGAACTGGCACAGATTTACCGCGGTGAACAGCTTCCTGAGCTCCGTCTTCAGTATAAAGATTACGCCGTCTGGCAAAGCGCGCAGGCTGCTGAAGGATACCAGGAGGATCAGGCGTATTGGAAGGAAGCCTTTGCGGGCGAGCTTCCAGTGCTTCAGCTTCTATCCGATTATCCGAGACCGCCTGTCCAAAGCTTTGAAGGAGACCGGGTTTCCATCAAGCTGGATGCGGAGTTAAAGAATCGCCTGTATCGTTTAGCTGAAAAAAATGGCGCCACACTTTATATGGTTATGCTGTCAGCCTACTATACGCTCCTGTCTAAATATACGGGGCAGGATGACATCATTGTCGGCACCCCGTCAGCGGGCAGACATCATTCTGACACAGAGGGCATTGTCGGCATGTTCGTCAATACGCTCGCGATTCGCAGCGAAGTGAAGCAGGATGAGACCTTTAACAGCCTGCTCACACGTGTGCGCCAGCAGGTTCTGGATGCTTTTTCTCATCAGGATTATCCATTTGAATGGCTCGTTGAAGACCTGAACATACCGCGTGATATCAGCAGGCATCCATTGTTTGACACGATGTTCAGTCTCCAAAACGCAACGGCGGGCATTCCGGCTGTCGGTGATTTGACATTGTCGATTCATGAGACCAATTTCAACATTGCCAAATTTGATGTAACGGTTCAGGCAAGAGAAACGGACCAAGGCATTGATCTTGATTTAGACTACAGCACAAAACTGTTTAAACGAAGCACGGCAGACAGGCTGCTCACGCATTTTGCGCGGTTGCTTGAAGATGTAGCGGCTGAGCCTGAGAAACCAATTTCTGAATACAATCTTCTTTCTGAACAGGAAGCCGTTTCACAAATTCAGCAGTTTAACCCGGAAAGAACGCCTTATCCGAAAGACAAAACGATTGTTCAGCTGTTTGAGGAGCAGGCTGCCAAAACGCCGGATCGTCCGGCACTTCAATATGAAGGGCAATCGCTCACATATCGTGAGCTGAATGAACGGGCCAACCGTTTAGCGCGCGGCATTCTTTCAATGGGAGCAGGCGAAAGCAGGACAGCGGCCGTCCTATGTGAACGGTCAATGGACATGATTGTGTCAATCCTGGCGGTATTAAAATCCGGTTCGGCTTATGTACCGATTGATCCGGAACACCCGATTCAGCGGATGCAGCATTTCTTCCAAGACAGCGGAGCGAAAGTGCTTCTCACCCAGAAGAAATTAAAGGCGTTAGCGGAAAAAGCGGAATTCGAAGGCGTCATCGTGCTCGCTGATGAGGACGATAGCTATCACGACGATGCGCAAAACCTCGCTCTGCCGTTTGATTCGGCGGCTATGGCCAACCTGACGTATACATCCGGAACGACAGGAACGCCAAAGGGGAATATCGTGACACATGCCAATATTCTGCGCACGGTTAAGCAGACGAATTATCTCAGCATTACGGAACAGGATACGATACTCGGACTCTCAAACTATGTATTTGACGCATTTATGTTTGATGTGTTCGGTTCTCTTTTAAACGGCGCGAAGCTTGTCATCGTTCCGAAAGAAACAGTTCTGGACATGGCTCGTCTTTCTCGCGTCATTGATCGGGAGAACATCAGCATTCTCATGATCACGACAGCTCTGTTCCACCTTCTTGTGGACTTGAATCCGACATGCTTGTCGACTTTGCGCAAGATTATGTTCGGAGGAGAACGGGCTTCTGTAGATCATGTGAAAAAAGCGCTGCAGACCGTTGGAAAAGGCAAGCTGCTTCACATGTACGGCCCATCTGAAAGCACGGTTTTCGCGACGTATCATCCGGTTGATGAATTAGATGAGCACACGATGTCCGTTCCGATTGGAAAACCGGTCAGCAATACGGAAGTATACATTCTTGACCGCGCGGGACATGTTCAGCCTGCCGGCATCGCCGGAGAACTGTGTGTCAGCGGGGAAGGACTCGTGACAGGCTATTACAACCGACCTGAACTGACTGAGGAGAAATTTGTGCCGCATCCGTTTAAAAAAGGCGAACGCATGTATAAAACAGGTGACTTGGCAAGATGGCTGCCGAATGGCGATATCGAATTTATCGGACGGATCGACCACCAGGTGAAAATCCGAGGACAGCGCATTGAGCTCGGAGAAATTGAGCACCAGCTGCAAAGCCACGATCGTGTGCAGGAGAGCGTTGTGCTTGCCGTCGATCAAGGTGCGGGAGACAAACTGCTTTGTGCGTACTTTGTCGGACAGGGTGAAATTACAGCGCAAGAGCTGAGAGAGGATACGGCAAAGGATCTGCCGGCTTACATGATTCCTGCGGTATTTATCCAAATGGATGAGCTGCCTCTGACCGGAAACGGAAAAATCGACCGTCGGGCGCTTCCGCTTCCTGACGCCAACATCTCAAATGGTGTTTCATATGTTGCGCCGCGCAATGAAATAGAACAAAAAGTCGCAGACATTTGGGCACAGGTGCTTCAGGTTGAACAGATCGGCATCTATGACCAATTCTTTGATATCGGAGGACACTCGTTAGCGGGGATGAAGATGCTTGCCTTGATTCATCAGGAACTGGGCGCCGAACTTTCTCTGAAGGATCTTTTCCAATCACCGACCGTTGAAAGCTTAGCGCAGGCTATTGCCGCCGCTGAAAAAGGAACAGCGATCAGCATCAGACCGGCAAAGAAACAAGAGACTTATCCTGTTTCTTCTCCGCAAAAACGGATGTACGTGCTTCAGCAGCTTGAAGGAGCGGACACAAGCTACAACATGCCATCGGTTCTGCGCCTGAATGGTCATTTGGATGTTGAAAGGCTCAAATGCGTAATGAATCAGTTAATGGAGCGCCATGAAGCCTTCAGAACAACCTTTGAAATAAAAGACGGAGAAACGGTGCAGCGAATCTGGGATGAAGCAGCGTTTGATATGGCATATTTTGAAGCTCCAGAAGAAGAGACCGAGCGGATCGTTTCTGAGTTTATCCGTCCGTTCACACTTGACCGGCTGCCGCTGTTCAGAATGGGACTGATCAAGCTTTCAGAAACTGAGCATCTGCTGCTGTTTGATATGCACCATATTATTTCTGACGGAGCGTCTGTCGGCGTGCTGATTGATGAACTCTCGAAGCTGTACGACGGAGAAAGCCTTGAGCCGCTTCATATTCAATATAAGGATTATGCCGTGTGGCAGCAGCAGTTTATTCAGTCCGAGCTTTACCGGAAGCAAGAGGAGCATTGGCTGAAGGAGCTTGAAGGAGAGCTGCCGGTGCTGACTCTTCCAACTGATTACAGCCGTCCTGCGGTTCAAACGTTTGAGGGAGACCGGATTGCATTTTCATTAGATGCAAGAAAAGCAGATGCTCTTCGCAGGCTCGCGAAGGAAACGGATTCCACCTTGTATATGGTTCTTTTGGCGTCTTACAGCGCGTTTTTATCAAAATTGAGCGGGCAAAACGATATCATTGTTGGCTCGCCGGTAGCCGGACGCTCTCAAGCAGACATCAGCCGCGTCATCGGCATGTTTGTCAATACGCTGGCGCTGCGCACGTATCCGAAGGGCGATAAGACGTTTGCGGATTATCTTGGCGAAGTGAAAGAAACAGCACTTAGCGCATTTGAAGCGCAGGATTACCCGCTTGAAGACCTGATCGGAAAAGTTCAGGTTCACCGTGACACAAGCAGAAACCCTTTATTTGACGCAGTATTTTCTATGCAAAATGCGAACATTAAAGATTTAACGATGAAAGGGGTCGAGCTTGAACCGCATCCGTTTGAGCGGAAAACGGCCAAGTTTGATATCACGCTGACAGCTGACGAAACCGGCGAAGGGCTCACATTTGTTCTTGAATACAATACGGCGCTGTTTACAACGGAAACGATTGAACGATGGAAGCAATACTGGATTCAGCTTTTAGGAGCAGTAACAGAAAATCCAAACCAGCCGCTTTCCAGCCTGTCACTCGTCAACGAAACAGAAAAACAAACACTTTTGGAGGCATGGAAAGGAAAAACACTGCCTGTGCCGACAGACCAAACGGTTCATCAGCTGTTTGAAGAAGCGGCTAAGCGCCACAAAGACCGCCCGGCTGTCACGTATAACGGGCAATCATGGACGTACGGCGAGCTGAATGCGAAGGCGAATCGTCTGGCGCGGATTCTGATTGACTGCGGCATCGGCGCGGATGAGCGCGTCGGCATTCTCACGAAGCCGTCGCTTGAAATGTCCGCCGCGGTGCTCGGTGTCCTGAAGGCAGGAGCGGCATTTGTGCCGATTGATCCTGACTATCCGGATCAGCGGATTGAATATATCCTACAGGACAGCGGCGCGAAACTTCTCTTGAAACAAGAAGGCATCTCAGTGCCGGACAGCTACACGGGCGAGGTCATTCTTCTTGACGGCAACCGCACAATCCTGAGTCTGCCGCTTGATGAAAACGACGAGGAAAATCCGCAGACCGGCACAACCTCGGATCACCTTGCTTATATGATTTACACGTCAGGAACGACCGGACAGCCGAAGGGTGTGATGATCGAGCACCATGCGCTTGTGAACCTGTGCTTCTGGCACCACGACGCATTTGGCATGACGGCGGAGGATCGCAGTGCGAAGTACGCGGGCTTCGGGTTCGACGCTTCCATTTGGGAGATGTTCCCGACCTGGACGATCGGCGCCGAGCTTCATGTCATTGATGAAGCGATCCGCCTTGATATCACCCGCCTGAATGACTATTTCGAAACGCACAACGTCACAGTCACCTTCCTGCCGACACAGCTGGCGGAACAGTTCATGGAGCTAGAGAACACATCACTCCGCGTATTGCTGACAGGCGGAGACAAACTGAAGCGTGCGGTTAAGCAGCCGTACACGATTGTCAACAACTACGGGCCGACCGAAAACACTGTCGTTGCGACGAGCACAGAAATCAATCCGGAGGAAGGTTCGCTTTCCATCGGTCGCGCGATCGCCAATACGAGAGTGTACATTCTCAGCGAAAGCCATCAGGTTCAGCCGGAAGGCGTAGCCGGAGAGCTTTGTGTGGCGGGGCGCGGACTGGCGCGCGGCTATCTGAACAGGGAAGACGAAACCGCGAAGCGGTTTGTCCCCGATCCGTTCGTGCCGGGTGAACGCATGTACAAAACAGGCGATTTGGTGAAATGGACGAACGGCGGCATTGAATACATCGGCCGGATCGACCAGCAGGTCAAGGTCCGCGGCTACCGAATCGAGCTGTCAGAAATTGAAGTGCAGCTGGCCCAGCTTTCTGAGGTGCAGGATGCGGCAGTGACAGCTGTAAAAGATAAAGGCGGCAATACAGCGATCGCGGCGTATGTCACACCGGAAACAGCTGACATAGAAGCGCTGAAGTCAGCGCTCAAGGAAACCCTGCCGGACTACATGATCCCGGCGTTCTGGGTGACATTAAACGAGCTTCCGGTTACCGCAAACGGCAAAGTAGACCGCAAAGCACTGCCGGAGCCGGATATCGAAGCAGGAAGCGGAGAATACAAAGCGCCGTCTACCGACATGGAAGAGCTGCTTGCCGGCATTTGGCAGGACGTGCTCGGTATTTCTGAAGTCGGTGTCAGCGACAATTTCTTCTCGCTCGGCGGAGATTCCATTAAAGGCATCCAGATGGCGAGCCGCTTGAACCAGCACGGCTGGAAGCTGGAAATGAAGGATCTCTTCCAGCACCCGACGATTGAAGAACTGACACAATATGTGGAGCGTGCCGAAGGCAAACAGGCAGACCAAGGCCCGGTGGAGGGCGAAGTTATCCTGACGCCGATCCAGCGCTGGTTCTTTGAAAAGAACTTCACAAACAAACACCACTGGAATCAGTCGGTCATGCTTCATTCTGCGAAGGGCTTTAATCCTGAACGGGTTGAAAAGACATTGCAGGCACTGATTGAGCATCATGACGCGCTTCGCATGGTCTACCGCGAGGAACAAGGGGAGATCGTTCAGTTTAATAAAGGGCTTGATGCTGTGTCTGTCCACTTGGAGATCGCCAAGCTGGAGGGGCAGGCTATAGATCATGAAGACCGCATAGAGAGAGAAGCGGAGCGTCTGCAAAGCAGCATCGATTTGAATGAAGGCGGCTTGTTAAAAGCAGGCTTGTTCCAGGCAGAAGACGGAGATCACTTGCTGCTTGTGATTCACCACTTAGTGGTTGACGGTATATCGTGGCGGATTTTACTGGAGGATTTCGCCGCGGTTTATACACAGCTGGAGCAAGGGAACGAGCCGGTTCTTCCGCAGAAAACCCATTCGTTTGCGGAGTATGCGGAGAGATTACAAGACTTCGCAAATTCTAAGGCCTTTTTGAAAGAAAAAGAGTATTGGAAACAGCTTGAAGAACAGACTGTCCCGATGAAGCTTCCGAAGGATCGCGAATCTAGTGATCAGCGAATGAAACATACAAAGACAATCGAATTTTCGCTGACTGCTGAAGAGACAGAACAGCTTACCACCAAGGTGCATGAGGCTTATCATACAGAAATGAATGATATTTTGCTGACGGCATTCGGATTGGCGATGAAGGAGTGGACAGGTCAGGAGCAAGTGAGTGTTCATTTAGAGGGGCATGGACGTGAAGATATCGTAGAAGACCTGACCATTTCCCGGACAGTCGGCTGGTTTACGAGTATGTTCCCGATGGTGCTGGATATGAAGCACGCGGATGATCTGGCTTATCAGCTGAAGCAAATGAAAGAAGACATCAGACATATCCCGAATAAGGGAGTGGGCTACGGCATTTTGCGCTATTTGACGGCGCCGGAGCATAAAGAAGATGTGGCGTTCTCCATTCAGCCGGATATCAGCTTTAACTATTTAGGACAGTTCGATGAAATGTCGGATGCAGGTTTATTCACGAGATCAGAGCTGCCGTCAGGACAGTCATTAAGCCCGGAAACGGAAAAACCGAACGCGCTTGATGTAGTCGGATATATTGAAAACGGAAAACTGACGATGTCACTGGCCTATCACTCTCTCGAATTTCATGAAAAAACGATACAGACATTCAGTGACAGCTTTAAGGACCATCTTCATAGAATCATTGAACATTGCCTATCTCAAGATGGCACGGAACTGACGCCGAGTGACCTTGGCGACGACGATTTGACGCTGGATGAGCTTGATAAATTAATGGAAATTTTTTAATAGAGGTGGCATATGAGCAAAAAATCGATTCAAAAGGTGTATGCACTTACACCGATGCAGGAAGGAATGCTGTATCATGCGATGCTTGATCCGCATTCTTCCTCTTACTTCACACAATTAGAGCTTGGCATTCAAGGTGTTTTTGATCTAGAAATCTTTGAGAAAAGCGTCAATGAACTGATCCGGTCATACGATATTCTCCGTACGGTATTTGTGCACCAGCAGCTGCAAAAGCCGCGTCAGGTTGTGTTAGCGGAACGCAAGACAAAGGTGCACTATGAAGATATCAGTCATGCAGACGAGGATCGCCAGAAAGACCACATCGAGCGTTACAAACTAGACGTTCAGCGCCAAGGCTTTAACCTGGCAAAAGACATTTTGTTCAAGGTGGCAGTTTTCCGCCTTGATGCAGATCAGCTGTATCTTGTCTGGAGCAATCACCATATTATGATGGACGGCTGGAGCATGGGCGTGCTGATGAAAAGCCTGTTCCAAAACTACGAAGCGCTCAGAGCAGGCCGCACACCTGCAAACGGGCAGGGCAAGCCATATTCCGACTACATTAAGTGGCTTGGAAAACAGGACAATGAAGAAGCGGAAGGCTACTGGAGCGAACGCTTGGCGGATTTTGAACAGCCAAGCGTGCTCCCGGGCCGCTTGCCGGAGAAAAAAGACGAGTATGTGAACAGAGAATATTCATTTACATGGGATGAGGAACTGGTTGCACGCATTCAGCAAACGGCGAATCGCCATCAAGTGACGGGGCCTAACCTGTTTCAGGCGATCTGGGGAATCGTCCTCAGCAAATATAACTTTACAAATGATGTTGTCTTCGGCACGGTCGTATCGGGACGGCCGTCTGAAATCAACGGAATTGAAACAATGGCGGGGCTCTTTATCAATACCATTCCGGTGCGTGTAAAGGTTGATCAGCAGTCTACATTCGCTGATATTTTCACAGACGTTCAGCAGCATGCGGTGGAGGCGGAGCGCTACGATTACGTGCCGCTTTACGAGATTCAAAAACGTTCAGCCTTGGACAGCAGTCTTTTGAACCATCTCGTCGCTTTTGAAAATTATCCGCTTGATCAAGAGCTTGAAAACGGCAGCATGGAAGACCGGCTCGGGTTCTCTATTAAGGTTGAGAGCGCATTTGAACAAACAAGCTTTGATTTCAACCTCATTGTTTACCCGGGTAAAACCTGGACCGTCAAAATCAAATATAACGGCGCTGCATTTGATTCTGCTTTTATTGAACGGACAGCGGGGCATCTCACCCGCATGATGACAGCCGCTGTCGAGCGGCCGGACGCTTTTGTGCGTGAGCACGGGCTTGTGGGAGAAGAAGAGCAGCGGCAAATTGTGGAGACCTTTAACAGCACTTCATCAGAACTCCCTGAAGGAATGGCTGTTCATCAAGTATTTGAAGAACAAGCAAAGCGGACACCGGCAAGTACTGCCCTCGTATATGAAGGAGCCGAGCTGACATACCGCGAGCTGAACGAAGCAGCGAACCGCCTGGCGAGAAAGCTCATCGGGCAAGGTCTTCAAAAGGGTGAAACAGCAGCCATTATGAATGACCGTTCGGCAGACACTGTTGCCGCCATGCTGGCTGTTTTAAAAGCAGGCGCCGCATATGTGCCGCTTGATCCCGCACTTCCGGAGGATCGGCTCCGTTTCATGGCGGAGGACAGCTCAATTCGGATCGCTTTAGCTGGAGAGGCCTATACAAAACAGGCAAATCAGCTGCAAGTACCGGTTCTCCCGCTGGAAGGCGTCTTTGAAGGGAATGAAACGGCTGACAATCTGAATCTGCCCGCCGATTCGTCTGACCTGGCTTACATCATGTACACGTCAGGTTCGACCGGAAAACCGAAAGGCGTCATGATCGAACATAAAAGCATTCTGCGTCTCGTTAAAAATGCAGGATACGTTCCTGTTCATGAAGAAGACCGAATGGCGCAAACGGGAGCTGTCAGCTTTGATGCAGGTACATTTGAGGTCTTTGGCGCGCTGCTGAACGGCGCTGCGCTTTATCCGGTGAAAAAAGAGACACTGCTTGACGCGACACGGTTTTCAGCGTTCCTCCGTGAGCAGAGAATTACGACGATGTGGCTGACATCGCCATTATTCAACCAGCTTGCTGCAAAGGATGCCGGCATGTTCGGCACACTGCGCCATTTAATTATCGGCGGAGACGCGCTCGTGCCGCATATTGTAAGTAAAGTGAAACAGGCATCGCCGTTGCTTTCTCTGTGGAACGGGTACGGACCGACAGAAAATACGACATTTTCTACAAGCTTTCTGATTGATCGCGAGTATAGCGGTTCAATTCCAATCGGGAAGCCAATCGGAAATTCCACTGCATACATCATGGATGAGCAGCAGCGCCTGCAGCCGATCGGCGCGCCCGGTGAACTGTGTGTCGGCGGAAGCGGCGTGGCACGGGGCTACGTCAACCTCCCAGAGCTGACGAAGAAGCAATTTCTCGAAGATCCATTCAGACCGGGTGAAAAAATGTATCGAACTGGCGACTTGGCGAGATGGCTTCCGGACGGGAATATCGAGTTTTTAGGAAGAATTGATAACCAGGTGAAGGTGCGCGGGTTCCGGATTGAGCTTGGCGAAATTGAAACCAAATTGAACATGGCCGAACATGTGACAGAGGCTGCCGTGATCATTCGCAAAAACAAAGCGGATGAAAATGAAATCTGCGCGTACTTTACGGCGGATCGCGAAGTGTCTGTGAGCGGGCTGAGAAAAACGCTGTCTCAATCATTGCCTGACTATATGGTTCCTGCCCATTTGATCCAGATGGACAGCCTGCCGCTTACACCAAACGGAAAAATCAATAAAAAAGAACTGCCTGCACCTCAATCAGACGCTGTGCAGTCTGAATATGCAGCACCCAAAACAGAGAGTGAAAAGAAATTAGCGGAGATCTGGGAAGGGATACTCGGCGTCAAAGCAGGCGTTACCGATAACTTCTTTATGATCGGCGGACATTCTCTGAAAGCGATGATGATGACGGCGAAAATTCAAGAGCATTTCCACAAGGAAGTACCGATTAAAGTGCTCTTTGAAAAGCCGACCATTCAAGAACTGGCACTGTATTTGGAAGAGAGCGAAAGCAAGGAGGAGCAGACGTTTGAACCGATCAGGCAAGCACCTTATCAGCAGCATTATCCTGTTTCCCCGGCCCAGCGGAGAATGTACATCCTCAATCAGCTTGGACAAGCAAGCACAAGCTACAACGTCCCTGCTGTACTTTTGCTGGAGGGAGAAGTAAACAAAGACCGGCTTGAACATGCGATTCAGCAATTAATCAACCGGCACGAAATTCTCCGTACGTCGTTTGACATGATAGACGGAGAAGTCGTACAGACCGTTCATAAAAACATATCGTTCCAGCTGGAGGCTGCCAAGGGACGGGAAGAAGACGCGGAAGAGCTGATCAAATCGTTTATTCAGCCGTTTGAGTTAAACCGCGCGCCGCTCGTCCGTTCGAAGCTTGTCCAGCTTGAAGAAGAACGCCATCTGTTGCTCATTGATATGCACCATATCATTACGGACGGCAGCTCCACAGGCATTTTCATCGGCGATCTCGCCAAAATCTATCAAGGCGCAGATCTGGAGCTCCCGCAGATTCACTATAAAGATTACGCTGTCTGGCAAAAAGAACATGCGGATCATCAAAAGGATGAAGCATACTGGCTGGATACGTTTAAAGGCGAGCTGCCGGTTCTTGATCTTCCGGCGGATTTCCCGCGTCCTGCAGAACGGAGCTTTTCCGGGGAGCGCGTCATGTTCGGGCTGGATAAACAAATCACAGCTCAAATCAAATCGCTGCTGTCAGAAACAGACACAACAATGTACATGTTCCTTTTAGCCGCATTTCATGTACTGCTTTCTAAGTACGCGTCACAGGATGACATCATCGTCGGCTCACCGACTGCGGGCAGAACGCACCCTGATCTGCAAGGTGTGCCGGGTATGTTTGTCAACACGGTGGCATTACGGACAGCGCCTGCAGGGGATAAAACCTTTGCACAATTCCTAGACGAAGTCAAAACGGTCAGTCTGCAAGCATTCGAGCACCAAAGCTATCCGCTTGAGGAACTGATTGAAAAACTGCCGCTCACAAGGGACACAAGCCGAAGCCCGCTGTTCAGCGTCATGTTCAACATGCAGAACATGGAGGTTCCTTCTTTGAAATTAGGAGATTTGAAGATTTCTTCCTATTCCATGCTTCATCACGTGGCGAAATTTGATCTGTCCTTGGAAGCTGTCGAACGGGAAGAAGAAATCGGTTTAAGCTTTGACTACGCAACTGCCTTGTTTAAGGACGAGACGATCCGCCGCTGGAGCAGCCACTTTGTCAATTTGATCAAAGCAGCTGCGGTTAATCCGAACGTACGGCTGTCTGATTTGGAGATTCTTTCACCAGTTGAAACGGCAGCTTTGCTTGAAGAGAAAAAACAAACCACTCATTCTGGCAATGACACGTTTGCGTCACTTTTCGAAAAACAGGTGCAGCAAACACCTGATCATCCGGCTGTGATTTGTGGCGGAAACCAGCTGAGCTATCGTGAGCTCGATGAACAGGCAAACCAGCTGGCGCATCATTTGCGCGCGCACGGGGCAGGAAGTGAAGACATCGTAGCCGTTGTCATGGACCGTTCAGCTGACCTAATGACAGCTGTTCTTGGTGTCCTGAAGGCGGGAGCAGCTTTCCTTCCGATTGATCCGGATACGCCTGAGGAACGAATCCGCTATTCATTAGAAGACAGCGGTGCGAGATTTACAGTCGTGAATGAAAGAAATATGACTGCCATAGGGCAATATCAAGGAACCGCCATCAACATCGATCAAGCGGATTGGCGGAACGAAAGCAAGGAGCGTCCGGAACCGATTTCTGGGCCTCAGAATCTTGCATATATCATTTACACATCCGGCACGACCGGGAAGCCGAAGGGTGTGCAGATTGAGCATCGCAATCTGACAAACTATGTTTCTTGGTTTAGCAAAGAGGCAGGGCTGGCTGAAACGGATAAGTCTGTCTTGCTTTCGTCTTACGCATTCGACTTGGGATATACAAGCATTTTCCCTGTGCTTCAAGCAGGCGGTGAGCTTCACATTGTGCCGAAAGAAACATATACGGCGCCCGATCAGATTGGCCGTTATATCAAGGAACACGGCATCACGTATATCAAGCTGACACCGTCTCTGTTCCATACGATGGTGAACACGGCCAGCTTTACAAAGGAGCCGCACTTTGAATCCCTGCGCTTGATTGTGTTGGGAGGAGAAAAGATCATTCCGGCTGATGTTTTAGCTTTCAGCAAGGTATATCGGCATACCGAATTTATCAATCACTACGGTCCGACCGAAGCAACGATCGGCGCCATTGCCGGACGGGTTGACCTGACTGAACCTGACACATTCGCGAAACGGCCGATAATCGGACGGCCGATTGCCAATACCGGCGCACTTGTCTTAAATGAGTCATTGAAGCTTGTGCCTTCGGGAGCGAGCGGCCAGTTATATATCACGGGACAGGGGCTTGCCAGAGGATATCTCAGCCGTCCTCAGCTCACATCCGAGAAATTTGTGGAAAACCCGTATGCGCCGGGCAGCCTGATGTACAAGACCGGAGATGTCGTTCGGAGACTGGCTGACGGCACGATTGAATTTATCGGCCGGGCTGATGATCAGGTGAAAATCCGCGGCTACCGCATTGAGCCGAAAGAAATTGAAACGGTCATGCTCAGCCTCAGCGACGTTCAAGAAGCGGTTGTGCTTGCGGTTTCTGAGGGCGGGCTTCAGGAGCTTTGCGCGTATTATACGGCGGATCAAGCCATTGAAAAAGCAGAGCTCCGGAAACAGCTTTCACAAATACTGCCGTCTCATATGATCCCTGCCTTCTTTGTGCAGGTGGACGCCATCCCGCTCACGGCAAACGGGAAAACCGACAGAAACGCATTGCCGAAGCCGAACGCAGCGCAATCCGGATATGAAGCGTCAGCTGCTCCGGAAACAGCGCTTGAAGAAAGCCTTTGCCGCATCTGGCAGAAAACACTCGGCATTGAAGCGATCGGAATCGATGACAACTTCTTCGATTTAGGCGGCCATTCACTAAAAGGAATGATGCTCATCGCCAATATACAGGCAGAGTTGGAGAAAACCGTGCCGCTTAAAGCGCTGTTCGAACAGCCAACTGTACGCCAGCTGGCGGCTTATATGGAGGAATCGGCAGCATCAGGCGGCTATCACATGCTGAAGCCGGCTGACAAACAGGATGTGTATCCATTGTCATCCGCGCAGAAACGGATGTACGTGCTCCATCAGCTTGACCGGCAGACGATCAGCTATAATATGCCATCGGTTCTTCTTATGGAAGGCGAGCTTCACATTTCGCGCCTGCGGGAATCACTCAACCAGCTCGTAAACCGTCATGAATCATTGCGCACGTCATTTACGGAAGCAGACGGAGAGCCTGTCCAGCGCATTGTTGAGGAGGCATCAATTGATCTTCACGTGTTTGATGCAGAAGAGGGCGAGGCGGAACAGAAGATTAAAGAATTTATCCGGCCATTCGACTTAAGCGGCGCTCCGCTCATTCGCGCGGCATTACTCCGAATCGCAGACCAAAAACATCTGCTTCTATTGGATATGCATCACATTATCGCGGATGGTGTATCAAGAGGTATTTTCGTTAAAGAATTGGCACTGCTTTATAAAGGCGAACAGCTTCCGGAGCCGAAGCTTCATTATAAAGATTTCGCTGTTTGGCAAAATGAAGCCGGTCAGAAAGAACGGATGAAGGAGCATGAGCAATACTGGCTTTCAGTTCTCTCAGGCGAACTGCCGGAGCTTGACCTTCCGCTCGATTACACCCGACCGCCTGTTCAAAGCTTTGAAGGGGATACCGTCCGTTTCCGTGCGGAAAGCGGAACGGCAAAGGCGATTGAAAAACTGCTCGCAGAAACGGGAACGACTTTGCATATGGTGCTTCACACCGTCTTCCATGTCTTTTTAAGCAAAATCTCCGGACAGCGGGATATCGTGATCGGCTCGGTTACAGCAGGCCGCACGAATGCCGACGTGCAAAACATGCCGGGGATGTTCGTCAATACGCTCGCACTGAGAATGGAAGCAAGGGAAGAGCAGACATTTGCAGAGCTTCTGGAGCAAGCGAAGGAGACAAATCTGTCAGCACTTGAGCATCAGGAGTATCCGTTTGAAGACCTGGTCAATCAGTTAGACCTCCCTCGGGATATGAGCCGGAATCCTTTGTTTAATGTGATGGTTACGACAGAAAACCCTGATAAAGAACAGCTTGAGCTGCAAGATCTCACGATTTCACCTTATGAGGCACATCAAGGAACATCCAAGTTTGACCTCACATTAGGCGGTTTCGCTGACAAAAACGGCATCGGTCTGCAGCTGGAATATGCGACTGACCTATTCTCAAGAGAAACTGCTGAGCAATGGAGCGAATACGTTCTGCGATTATTGCAGGCTGTTGCAGAACATCCAAACCAGCCGCTTTCCAGCCTGTCACTCGTCAACGAAACAGAAAAACAAACACTTTTGGAGGCATGGAAAGGAAAAACACTGCCTGTGCCGACAGACCAAACGGTTCATCAGCTGTTTGAAGAAGCGGCTAAGCGCCACAAAGACCGCCCGGCTGTCACGTATAACGGGCAATCATGGACGTACGGCGAGCTGAATGCGAAGGCGAATCGTCTGGCGCGGATTCTGATTGACTGCGGCATCGGCGCGGATGAGCGCGTCGGCATTCTCACGAAGCCGTCGCTTGAAATGTCCGCCGCGGTGCTCGGTGTCCTGAAGGCAGGAGCGGCATTTGTGCCGATTGATCCTGACTATCCGGATCAGCGGATTGAATATATCCTACAGGACAGCGGCGCGAAACTTCTCTTGAAACAAGAAGGCATCTCAGTGCCGGACAGCTACACGGGCGAGGTCATTCTTCTTGACGGCAACCGCACAATCCTGAGTCTGCCGCTTGATGAAAACGACGAGGAAAATCCGCAGACCGGCACAACCTCGGATCACCTTGCTTATATGATTTACACGTCAGGAACGACCGGACAGCCGAAGGGTGTGATGATCGAGCACCATGCGCTTGTGAACCTGTGCTTCTGGCACCACGACGCATTTGGCATGACGGCGGAGGATCGCAGTGCGAAGTACGCGGGCTTCGGGTTCGACGCTTCCATTTGGGAGATGTTCCCGACCTGGACGATCGGCGCCGAGCTTCATGTCATTGATGAAGCGATCCGCCTTGATATCACCCGCCTGAATGACTATTTCGAAACGCACAACGTCACAGTCACCTTCCTGCCGACACAGCTGGCGGAACAGTTCATGGAGCTAGAGAACACATCACTCCGCGTATTGCTGACAGGCGGAGACAAACTGAAGCGTGCGGTTAAGCAGCCGTACACGATTGTCAACAACTACGGGCCGACCGAAAACACTGTCGTTGCGACGAGCACAGAAATCAATCCGGAGGAAGGTTCGCTTTCCATCGGTCGCGCGATCGCCAATACGAGAGTGTACATTCTCAGCGAAAGCCATCAGGTTCAGCCGGAAGGCGTGGCCGGAGAGCTTTGTGTGGCGGGGCGCGGACTGGCGCGCGGCTATCTGAACAGGGAAGACGAAACCGCGAAGCGGTTTGTCCCCGATCCGTTCGTGCCGG
This sequence comes from Bacillus sp. B28, assembly GCF_029536185.1. Classification (NCBI taxonomy): domain Bacteria; kingdom Bacillati; phylum Bacillota; class Bacilli; order Caryophanales; family Bacillaceae; genus Bacillus; species Bacillus sp. B28. The sequence goes on from NZ_CP120511.1 coordinate 397,879, forward strand.
GTGAACGCATGTACAAAACAGGCGATTTAGTGAAATGGACGAACGGCGGCATCGAATACATCGGCCGGATCGACCAGCAGGTCAAAGTCCGCGGTTACCGAATCGAGCTGTCAGAAATTGAAGTGCAGCTGGCCCAGCTTTCTCAGGTGCAGGATGCGGCAGTGACAGCTGTAAAAGATAAAGGCGGCAATACAGCGATCGCGGCGTATGTCACACCGGAAACAGCTGACATAGAAGCGCTGAAATCAGCACTGAAGGAAACCCTGCCAGACTACATGATCCCGGCGTTCTGGGTGACATTAAACGAGCTTCCGGTTACCGCAAACGGCAAAGTAGACCGCAAAGCGCTTCCGGAGCCGGACATCGAAGCAGGAAGCGGAGAATACAAAGCGCCGTCCACTGACATGGAAGAGCTGCTTGCCGGCATTTGGCAGGACGTGCTCGGTATTTCTGAAGTCGGTGTCAGCGACAATTTCTTCTCGCTCGGCGGAGATTCCATTAAAGGAATCCAGATGGCGAGCCGCTTGAACCAGCACGGCTGGAAGCTGGAAATGAAGGATCTCTTCCAGCACCCGACGATTGAAGAACTGACACAATACGTGGAGCGTGCCGAAGGCAAACAGGCAGACCAAGGCCCGGTGGAGGGCGAAGTTATTCTGACGCCGATCCAGCGCTGGTTCTTTGAAAAGAACTTCTCAAACAAACACCATTGGAATCAGTCGGTCATGCTTCATTCTGCGAAGGGCTTCGATCCGGAACGGGTTGAAAAGACATTGCAGGCACTGATTGAACATCATGACGCGCTGCGCATGGTTTACCGTGAAGAAAACGGCGACATCATTCAATCGTATAAACGGATAGACGAATGCGAGGTCAGCTTCGAAATCGTTGATCTGTACGGCTCAGATGAAGATATGCTGAAAAGTCAGATTAAGGTTCTCGCTGACAGTCTGCAAAGCAGTCTTGACCTGCAAAACGGGCCGCTTCTGAAAGGGGAGCTATACCGCACGGAAGCAGGGGATCACCTGCTCATCGCTGTACACCATCTCGTGGTCGACGGCGTATCATGGCGGATTTTACTTGAGGACTTTGCATCAGGCTACGTGCAGACTGAGAACGAAGAGAAAATCGTCTTCCCGCAAAAAACGAACTCCTTCAAGGATTGGGCGGAAGAATTGGCGGCATTCAGCCAATCAGCACACCTTTTGCAGCAGGCTGAATACTGGGCGCAAATTGACGCTGAAGAGGTTTCTGCTGTACCGAAGGATGCTGAAACAGAGGAGCGGATTGTCAAACATACATCATCCGTCATCTGCGAATTAAATGAAGAAGACACTAAACACCTCTTAACAGATGTTCATCAGCCATATGGAACCGAGATCAATGATATTCTCCTCAGTGCGCTCGGTTTAACGATGAAAGAGTGGACAGACGGTGTCAAAATCGGCATCAATCTTGAGGGGCACGGACGGGAAGACATCATCCCGAATGTGAACATCTCCAGAACGATTGGCTGGTTTACGGCACAATATCCTGTTGTGCTCGACATGTCTGAAACAGATGTTTCAGCGGTCATCAAAGCAGTCAAAGAAAACCTGCGCCGCGTTCCGGACAAAGGCGTCGGATACGGCATTCTCCGCTACTTTACGGAACAAGCGGGAGCGCAAGGCTTCACACCGGAAATCAGCTTTAACTATTTAGGCCAATTCGACAGTGAAGTGAAAACGGATTTCTTTGAACCGTCCGCTTTCGATATGGGACGCCAAGTGAGCGAAGAATCAGAAGCCCTGTACGCTTTAAGCTTCAGCGGCATGATCCGAAACGGACGTTTTGTCCTCTCTTGCTCCTACAATGAGAAGGAATATGAAAGAGCAACGGTCGAAGCACAAATGGAGCGGTTTAAAGAAAACCTCCTCCTGATCATCCGCCATTGTACGGAAAAAGAGGACAAGGAATTCACACCGAGCGACTTCAGTGCGGGAGACCTTGAAATGGATGAGATGGGCGATATCTTTGATATGCTTGAGGAAAATTTGAAATAAAATGCAAGGGAATTACAGAAGGCGGGAGCGAAACATATGAGTCAATTTAGCAAAGATCAGGTTCAAGATATGTATTACCTATCGCCGATGCAGGAGGGGATGCTGTTTCATACCATCCTTAATCCCGGCCAGAGCTTTTACCTTGAACAAATTACGATGAAAGTAAAGGGCGACTTCAATATCAAATGCCTTGAAGAAAGCATGAATGTCATCATGGACCGGTACGATGTATTTCGTACCGTGTTCATTCACGAAAAAGTAAAAAGGCCCGTTCAAGTCGTATTAAAAAAACGTCAATTTCATATAGAAGAAATGGATCTGACACATTTACCCGAAAGTGAACAAACGGACAAAATCAATGAATACAAAGCACAGGATAAGATCAAAGGCTTTGATTTAACGCGGGATATTCCGATGAGGGCAGCCATCTTCAAAAAAGCTGACAACAGCTTTGAATGGGTGTGGAGCTACCACCACATGATTTTGGACGGATGGTGCTTCGGCATCGTCGTGCAGGATCTGTTTAAGGTATACAACGCTTTGCGCGAACAAAAGCCGTACAGTCTGCCGCCTGTCAAACCGTATAAGGAATACATCAAGTGGCTTGAAAAGCAGGATAAACAAGCATCGCTCCGTTACTGGCACGAGTACTTGGAAGACTTTGAAGGACAGACGACGTTTGCGGAGCAAAGAAAGAAACAAAAGGAAGGGTACGAACCGAAAGAACTTCTCTTCTCACTGCCGGAAGCGGAAACGACAGCTTTTACAGAGCTTGCGAAATCTCAGCACACCACTTTGAGTACCGCTTTGCAGGCAGTCTGGAGCGTACTGATCAGCCGTTATCAGCGGTCTGACGATTTGGCTTTCGGTACAGTCGTTTCCGGACGTCCCGCGGAAATCAAAGGCGTTGAACATATGGTCGGCCTGTTTATCAACGTTGTTCCAAGAAGAGTGAAATTGGCTGAAAACATGACGTTCAACGGTTTGCTCAAGCAGCTTCAGGAGCAGTCACTTGAGTCAGAACCGCATCAATATGTGCCGCTTTATGACATCCAAAGCCAAGCCAACCAGTTGAAATTGATTGACCACATCATCGTGTTTGAAAATTATCCGCTTCAGGATGCAAGCAATGAAGAAAGCGGACAAAACGGGTTCGATATGGAGGATGTCCATGTATTTGAGAAGTCAAATTACGATCTCAATTTGATGGCCTCCCCGGGTGACGAAATGCTGATCAAGCTTGCCTATAATGAGAATGTGTTTGATGAAGCGTTTATCCTGCGCTTAAAATCCCAGCTTCTCACAGCGATTCAGCAGCTTATTCAGCATCCGGATCAGCCTGTCAGCACCATTGATTTCATTGACGAAAAAGAAAAAGAGTACTTGCTTAACGGCTTAAATCCGGCACCTCAAACGTGTGAGCCAAAACCGCTGACGGATTGGTTCAAGGAGGCGGTGGACGTCAATCCAAGTGCACCGGCGCTCACATTTGCAGGCCGAACGCTGTCCTATCACGAATTAGACGAGGAAACGAACCGCCTCGCACGCCGTTTGCAAAAGCAAGGGGCAGGCAAAGGCTCAGTTGTTGCATTGTACACGAAGCGCTCGCTGGAACTGGTGATTGGGATTCTCGGTGTGTTAAAAGCGGGAGCTGCTTATGTGCCGGTTGATCCTAAGCTGCCGGATGACCGAATCTCATATATGCTGACCGACAGCGGGGCGGCATGTCTGCTTACACACCAAGAGATGAAAGAGCAAGCGAATCAGCTGCCGTTTACAGGCCAAACACTCATCATTGATGATCCCATCCGTTTTGAAGAAGAGGCAAGCGATCCTGAAACCGCGATTGCGCCCGATGATGCGGCGTATATCATGTATACATCAGGCACAACCGGAAAGCCAAAGGGAAACATCACGACGCATGCCAATATTCAAGGATTAGTGAAGCACGTTGACTACATGACGTTTTCTGAAAAAGACACGTTCTTATCTGTATCGAATTACGCTTTTGACGCATTTACCTTTGATTTCTACGCTTCCATTCTGAATGGAGCAAGGCTGATTATCGCAGATGAAAATACACTGCTTGATACAGACCGTCTCACGAGTCTCATCCGTCAAGAGAATGTCAGCGTCATGTTTGCGACCACAGCTTTATTTAATCTTCTCACAGATGCGGGAGAGGATTGGCTGAAGGGGCTTCGCTGTGTGTTATTCGGCGGGGAACGCGCGTCTGTGCCTCACGTCAGGAAAGCGCTGCGGATCATGGGGCCGGGCAAGCTGATTAACTGCTACGGTCCGACTGAGGGCACGGTGTTTGCAACGGCTCACGTCGTGCACGAGATTCCGGAGTCTATCTCCTCACTGCCGATCGGAAAGCCGATCAGCAATGCGAGTATTTATATTCTCAATGAATCAAATCAGCTCCAGCCATTCGGAGCGGTCGGTGAACTATGCATCAGCGGAATGGGCGTATCAAAAGGCTATGTAAATCGTGATGAGCTGACAAAGCAGAAATTTACCGCCAACCCGTTCAAACCGGGAGAAACACTTTACCGCACCGGGGATCTCGCTCGCTGGCTGCCTGACGGTACGATTGAATACGCCGGCCGCATTGATGATCAAGTGAAAATACGGGGACACCGGATCGAGCTGGAAGAAATCGAAAAGCAGCTGCAGGAATATCCCGGAGTAAAAGACGCAGTCGTCGTGGTGGACCGCCGCGAGTCTGGGGACGCATCAATTAACGCCTACCTCGTGAACCGGACACAGCTTTCAGCAGGAGACGTTAAGGCACACCTGAAAAAACAGCTTCCTGCTTATATGGTGCCGCAGACATTTACGTTCTTGGACGAGCTTCCTTTAACAACAAACGGAAAAGTCAATAAACGTCTGCTGCCAAAACCGGAGCAAGATCAGATATCGCAAGAATGGATTGGGCCTCGAAATGAAACGGAAGAAACAATCGCGCAAATCTGGTCCGAGATTCTCGGCAGAAAGCAAGTCAGCATCCATGACGATTTCTTCGAGCTTGGCGGCCATTCCTTAAAGGCGATGACAGCCGCTTCTCGCATCAAAAAAGAGCTCGGAATTGACCTTCCGGTGAAGCTTTTGTTTGAAGCGCCGACGATTGCCGGCATTTCAGCATATCTGAAAAACGGAGGCTCAGAAGGACTTCAGGACGTTACAATCATGAATCCGGATCAGGATAACATCATTTTCGCATTCCCGCCGGTATTGGGATATGGCTTAATGTATCAGAATCTGGCCAAGCAATTGCCGTCATACAAGCTGTGCGCCTTTGACTTTATTGAGGAGGAAAACCGTCTTGACCGTTATGCCGCTCTGATCAAGGAGCTTCAGCCGGAAGGTCCTGTGACACTGTTCGGTTATTCAGCAGGATGCAGCCTGGCGTTTGAAGCCGCTAAAAAACTTGAAGAGCAGGGACGCACTGTACAGCGGATTATCATGGTGGATTCCTATAAAAAACAAGGCGTCAGTGATCTGGATGGACGCACGGTCGAAAACGATGTCGAGGCGCTGATGAATGTAAATCGAGACAATGAAGCCCTCAATAGCGAAGCCGTTAAGCAGGGGCTCAAGAAAAAAACACATGCCTTCTACTCATACTACGTCAACCTGATCAGCTCGGGCCAAGTGAAAGCGGACATTGATTTGCTGACCTCTGATATTGACTTTGAAATGCCTGAATGGCTTTCATCATGGGAAGAGGCGACAACGGGCGCTTATCGTGTGAAAAAAGGCTTTGGTACACACGCCGAAATGCTGCAGGGCGAATGTCTTGATAGGAATGCCGGGATTTTGCGCGAATTTCTTAATAAACAAACCATAACGCTTTCTTAAGGAAGCGATGAAAGGGGGAGCCGGCCAATGAGCCAACTTTTCAAATCATTTGATGTATCGGAAAAAACGCAGCTCATCTGTTTTCCGTTTGCCGGCGGCTACTCGGCGTCATTTCGCCCTCTCCATACTTTCTTGCAGGGAGAGTGTGAAATGCTTGCAGCTGAACCGCCCGGGCACGGCACGAATCAGACGTCAGCAATTGAGGATCTCGAGCAGCTGACTGATTTGTACAAGCAAGAATTACATTTGCATCCAGATCGGCCGTTTGTGCTGTTCGGGCACAGCATGGGCGGGATGATTACCTTCAGGCTGGCGCAAAAACTGGAGCGTGAAGGCATTTTTCCGCAGGCTGTGATTATTTCTGCGATTCAGCCGCCGCATATTCAGCGGAAAAAAGTATCGCATTTGCCTGATGATCAATTTCTCGATCATATTATCAAATTAGGCGGAATGCCCGCAGAGCTCGTTGAAAATAAAGAAGTTATGTCATTTTTTCTTCCTTCGTTCAGATCGGATTACCGGGCTCTTGAACAATTCGAGCTTAACGACATGACACCGATCCAATCGCCGGTCCACGTCTTTAACGGACTGAATGACGAAAAATGCATCCGGGATGCGGAAGACTGGAAGAAGTGGGCGAAACACATCACGTACCATGAATTTGCCGGCGGGCATATGTTTCTGCTGTCAAATACGGAGGAAGTGGCGGAACGGATTTTTGCGATTTTGAATCAGCATCCGATTTCCAGTTCCTAATGAAAAAGCGGACAGCACTGTGCTGTTCGCTTTTTTTGATATAGAATGTAAATTTTATCATGATATAATAGTCGAAATACTCAAATAAAGGCAGGTCAGGAAAACATGTCTCGGCATATCCTTCGCGCGTCTCCTAAGATGAAATGGTTAGTATTGCTGTTCACGTTTGTCTTCGCCATCGGAATGAACTCATTCAGAAATTCCTTTCAATTTTTTATGCTCCCGATGGCAGAGACCTTTCACGCCGATCGGTCGCTGATTTCGGCTTCCGTCAGCATTTTTATGATTACAACAGGTGTCGTTCAGTTTTTTGTCGGCTTTTTTATTGACCGGTTCAGCGTCAGAAAGATTATGGGGATCGGCGCCATTTGTATCAGCGCAAGCTTATTGGCGCTCCCGCAGTCGCCGAATGTCCATATATTTTCCGTGATCTACGGAGTGCTCGGCGGAATCGGCTATTCCTGCGCGGTTGGCGTGACGACACAGTATTTTATCAGCCGCTGGTTTGACACGCATAAAGGCTTGGCGCTCGCCATTTTGACCAATGCAAATTCAGCCGGTTTGCTGCTGCTGTCACCGATTTGGGCTGCGGCTCCTTACTATGCAGGCTGGCAAACTGCGTATACAATATTGGGCATTTTCTTAGCGGCTGTCCTGCTGCCTCTTTTGGCCTTCGGAATGAAGCACCCGCCCAATGTCCAAGGGCAGTCCGTGAAAAAATCTTATGACTGGCAGGGATTTTGGAAGGTGTTAAAGCAGTCCCGCCTCATTCATATCCTGTACTTCGGCGTATTTACGTGCGGATTTACGATGGGAATCATTGATGCTCATCTCGTTCCAATGCTGGAGGATGCGCATGTCTCTCATATCAACGGAATGATGGCTGCATTCGGGGCGTTTATTATCATCGGGGGATTATTGGCAGGCTGGCTGTCAGATTTGCTTGGCAGCAGAAGCGTGATGCTCTCCATTTTGTTTTTCATTCGTCTCATCAGCTTGATCTGCCTGCTCATTCCCGCACTCGGCATTCATAACAGTGAGCTCTGGTACTTGTGCTTTACGCTGTTATTCGGGCTCAGCTACACAGGCGTGATCCCGCTGACTGCTGCGTCCATTTCTGAAAGCTTTCAAACCGGGCTTATCGGCTCGCTCCTAGGCATCAATTTCTTTATCCATCAAATCGCCGGCGCTCTCAGTGTGTATGTGGGCGGATTATTTTTTGACATGAATCATAATTATTTGCTGGTTACTGTTGTGTGTTTGGTTCTTGTAAGTTTATCAGCATTATTGGAGCTGGTGCCAATCAAAAAACACAATCATGTTCATAACGAAGAGAGTGTTGAGGGGTAAATCTCCATTAGCTGATGAGAATGTTACTCAATGGAGCGGCATATCTCATTAACATAAAAAAAGAGGGAAAACCCTCTTTTTAAGTTTGTCATTTTACTTTTTTGGCACGTACATGTTCTTTTACTAGCTGTCTGAATGAGTGGAGCTCATTTTCGAATACAAAAAAACGTTTAGGAACTAAGATGACCTGGTGACTAGAAGTTTTGATAGAGAAAAAGTGTTTATAGTCTGCAACTGCCCTTATTTCATCCCATTCAAACAATGTATCGTAGTTTTTGGATTGAATTCGAATGCCTTGCCGGTTAATGGTATAAGTCCTTTTGCGTTTTAGCCGTTTATTGTTCTTATAGCTGGTACGCAGCCGTATATAATGAAAAGCAATCAAAAGCAATGTAAAGATCAAGGATAGAATCGCTATGAAAATACCATTATATATCACTTCGAGTGTTTCGCTGTCATAAACGGTAATCGGAAATCCATAAAGCGAATACACCAGTAAAGATAGAAGAAAAATATAAATAAAATAAAACAATGCTGATATCCTTTGCCGGGATAAAAAATAACATCTCATATCTTGTAATGAAATGGCTCCCTCTAGGAAGACACTGTGTTGAATCATTCTTACACTGCACCTCAAACCATTTTTTCTTCAACTCTAACATAACATCTCATTTGTTCATAGAAATGGATTTTTCGGTTTGCTTTCTTTTTCGGAGACCGGCATTGCTTCCCAGCACGCCGATGATAATACAAACCGCACCGGCAAGGTGATACCAGGCTAGGCTTTCGTTCAAAACCACAACTCCGGCAATCATCGTCACGATGGTGGACAAATGATTAAAGGCACTCATTTTAAACGCCTCAATCCGGGACAGCGCATAGTTGGACATAAACGAAGTCACGAGCGAAGATAACACGCCCAAATACACAATCGCGAGAATAAAGCCGGGTTCCCGGAATGGATGGAAGTAAGTGCCGACCGTTCCGGAAGCGCCGTGCCGAACCAAGGCGATGGCATTGAAGACGACAAATCCGATCGCTGACATGATGTAGGTGAGCTCTATCAGCCGGAAACGCTGTGTCATTTTTCTTGCGGCGGTATTGTACATAGCTGAAGACAGAGCGGACAAGAGAATGAGTACAGATCCCTTTAGGCTGGCCGATTCAACGTTCACGCCCTTCATCACAAAAATAAACATGACGCCCGCAACTGATAACACGGTAAACCCTTTTTGAGCCCACGTCGATCGCTCTTTTAAAAAATAAGCGGCAAAGACCATTGTAAAAATCGGAATCGATGCCTGAATGATCCCGGCTTCAGAGGATGACGAGTACACCAGGCCGAATGCCTGAAAGCTGAAAAACAGCGCCGGATACAGCAGGGCGAGCGGCAAAATGGCCATTACATCTTTTAAACGGATGGACAGCTTCACCCATCCGAATAAGACAGGTATAGTAGCCGCTGCAAACGCAAGGGTGAACCGGTGTGCAAGAATATCAAATGGTTCTGCCGATTGCAGCGCGATTTTCACAAAAAGGAAGGATAAACCGATAATCAAAGCATTTAACATAGCTGCAAGATAAGCTGAGGTTTGCTGGTTTTTATACATATAGGAAGTGCTCCTTTATATAAATAATAGAGCCGGCCGCTCCCTTTTATTGTATGGGGAGGATAGGAACGGTACAATGAGAAAAACAATGAACTGTACCGGTACAAAACAGGGGGAGAAAGAATGGAGAAGTATATCAGTCTCTTAATACAGATAGAGGAAATGATGCAAAGCAGTGTCTATCAAGAAGGAGACAGGCTGCCTTCCATCAGGCAGCTGTCCGCCCGCTATCAAGTCAGCAAAAGCACGGTGATCCGCGCGCTGCAAGAGCTGGAAAAACGCCATCTCATCTATTCTGTTCCGAAAAGCGGTTATTATCTTGTGAAAAAAACGAGAAAGCCGCATCACGGCAAGTCAGGCCCAATCGACTTTGCAACGTCTGCGCCGGACCCTGATATTTTTCCGTATGTGGATTTTCAGCATTGCATCAACAAAGCAATTGATACATACAAGCATGATTTGTTTCTCTACGGAACGCCGAAGGGCCTCCCGTCGCTCATCCGTGTTCTGCAAAAGCTGTTTGCTGATCAGCAGGTATTTGCGGACGAGCGTCATATGTTTATCACATCCGGCGTCCAGCAGGCACTATCCCTGCTATGTGCAATGCCGTTCCCCAATGGGAAAGAGAAGATCGCCATTGAACAGCCGGGCTATCATTTGATGATTGAACAAGTGGAGACACTGGGCATCCCCGCATTCGGGATAAAAAGAACGGAGCAGGGGCTTGATTTAGCGGAAGTCGAGCGGCTGTTTCAAACAGAACCGATCAAATTTTTTTATACGATGCCACGCTTCCATAACCCGCTTGGGAGCTCACTGGCCGAACGGGACAAACGAGAGCTGGTAAGATTGGCGGAAGCCTATGACGTCTATCTTGTTGAGGATGACTATCTCGGTGATCTCGAGGAAAATAAAAAGGCAGACCCGCTGTACGCATATGATCTGTCCTCACATGTGATTTATTTAAAAAGCTTTTCAAAAATGATATTTCCCGGCCTTCGCGTGGGGGCCGCCGTTTTGCCAGATGCGCTGACTGACACATTTCTTACGTACAAAAAGCTGAACGACATTGACTGCTCGATGATTTCCCAAGCCGCGTTAGAAATTTACATTAAAAGCGGAATGTTCGGCAGGCACAAGGAGAAAATCAGAAATTCCTATAAGGAACGGTCCCTCAGGCTTCATGAAGCCATTCAAACTCACGGACAATCGAGCCGCGGCCGCTTTCTATTTTCCAGCGGCCAGGCCCCGTGCATGCATACCCATCTGGTGCTTCCTGAGGATCTGCCGGCATCAAGAGTGATTCAAAAGATGAAAAAACAAGAGGTCCTTCTTGAAACGATTGACCGCCATTATTTATCAGATTATCCGAAAGAAAATCTATTAAAAATCAATCTTTCCAATGTGAAGACTGAAGATATTGAACGCGGCATTAAGCTGCTGATGAGCCATTTATAAAAGCGCTTCGTACGAGATCATCGTGATGTCCTCCGGGAAATCAGGGCGGGCGGCGCACACGGCCATTTTATAGCCGGGGTCTACCTCATACGTTTTGATAAAGCAAGGCGTATGGTGTTCCGGAAGCTCGACGGATACTCGGCCATCCTCATGCAGGCGCACGGAGAAGGAGTCAAGCGGCAGCGACAGGCCTTTGCCTTCCTGCTTAATAAAGCTCTCTTTCATAGACCATAGATGATAAAAATAATCGTTTTGCTCGTCTTTATGTTTGGATAAAAGATCGCTGTACTCGTTCTTCGAAAAGAAACGTTCGGCAATCCCGAGGCTGATTGGCTTCATTTTTTCAATATCGACGCCGATCGGATCTGAATCAAACGCGCCGATGACCCAATGGCCGGAGTGGGAAATGTTAAAGTGGGCATTGGGGAGGTTAGGGATGCAAGGCTTCCCGTATTCCTGCGCGCTGAATCGGATATCGGCTTTATTCAGCTGGTACTGCTCGCTGATGACAGAGCGAACAAGCACATCTCCCAGGAGGGTGCGGTGAGCATCTTCTTTATGATAAAATCTCCGGCATTTCTCCCGTTTTTCAGCGGAAACGAAAGACATCAGCCGATCCGTTTCTTCCTGTGAAAGCGGGCGGTCCATATAAATTCCGTAAATTTTCATTCTAGATCCTCCGTCTGCAAAAGATTGTCAAAACCATCCTATCATACTTCAACAAGACTCATATAGAGGAGAAAATAAAAAAACAAAGCCGAAGCGGCTTTGTTTTAGTGTATAGGCGGAGTTGCTTTCACAGCGGCTGTCCGCCTTGCCACAGCATAATTCAGCAGCTGGATTGACTGCGGCAATGAAAAGCGCAAAATGATACCGGTGAGGATGGCGGTCAAAATTGTACCTAAACCGATCGGACCGCCCATGCCCCATGCTGCAAACAAAATTGTTATTTCCATGCCGTTCCGCACCCATTGCACATTCCAGCCGGTTTTTTCTGTAATCAGCATCATCAGTGAATCACGCGGCCCCGCGCCAAGGCCCGCTGATACATAAACACCGACGCCGTAGCCGATCAGCAGCACGCCGAGAGAGAAGACGATGACGGAGCCTGTGTAGGTGGAGGGGGCAGGCAGAAGAAAATTGAAAAAATCTATAAAAACACCAATGAGCACCATGTTCAGGATCGCCCCGATTTTTGGCCAAGCCCTCGTAAACAAAGACGTGAATCCGACGATGAGCGCTCCAATAATGATGGACCACTGGCCGACGGTAAGCCCGAAGTGCTGAAACAGGCTGTAATGAAATGCATCCCACGGACTGATCCCCAGCGTTTTTCCTTCTATCGTAAGGGATACACCAAAAGACAAAATAAGCAGACCGGCAAAATAAAATGTCCAGCGCAGAACAAGTTCTCGCTTCACGTGAAGTCCCTTCTTTCGTAAAAATCAATCGATTGTCATTGTAGCATATCTGACAAAAGGGCGGAATAGGCGAAATGGGTTCAACAAAAAAACAGGGCCGCCGGCAGGCGCCCTGTTTTGGGTTTTACAACGGGTTCAAAATCCGATTCAAAAACCGCTGGGTCCGTTCTTCTTTTGGAGCAGAGAAAATTTCCTCAGGCGGCCCCTGCTCCACGATGACGCCGCCGTCAATGAAGACGACTTCATCCGCCACTTCCTGGGCGAATTTGATTTCGTGGGTAACAACGACCATGGTCCAGCCTTCATTGGCTAAATCCTTGATAACCTTCAGTACGTCACCCACAAGCTCAGGGTCAAGCGCTGAGGTCGGTTCGTCAAACAGCATCAGCTCAGGCTGAATTGCCAGTGCGCGGGCGATGCCGACGCGCTGCTGCTGTCCGCCGGAAAGCTGGAACGGATATAAATCCATTTTGTCCTTCAATCCGACTTTATCAAGAAGCTGAATCGCTTCTTTTCTGACTTCCTCTTTGTTTCGTTTTTGCACTTGAACAGGGCCTTCCATGACGTTTTCAAGGGCTGTGCGGTGAGGGAAGAGGTGATACGCCTGAAACACCATTCCCGATTTCTGGCGGAGCTGAAGGATATCCGACTGCTTCACTTTCTTTGAAAAATCGATGGAGAAATCATCAAATGCAAGCTCCCCGCGATTCGGGATTTCCAGCGCGTTCAGACAGCGAAGCAGCGTCGTTTTCCCTGAACCGGAAGGCCCAAGTATAGCGATGACTTTTCCTTTTTCTATCTTCATATCTATCTTTTTTAAAATTTCATTTTGACCGAATGATTTGTTTAATCCTTTAACGGAAAGCATACTCGGAACCTCCTTATTTGGCCACGTAGCGGTCAAGACGCCGTTCGATGACATGCTGGACGAGCGAAAGCAAGAAGCAGATCATCCAATAAATAAAGGCCGCTTCAATATAAATGACTAAAATCTGATCGAGATTGCGCGCGCCGATTTCCTGAGCTTTTCTGAACAGCTCAGCGACGAGAATCTGAGATGCAAGCGATGTATCTTTGATCAAGCTGATAAAGGTATTGGATAATGGCGGGATCGACACACGAAACGCCTGCGGCAAAATGACGCGGAACAGCGTCTTCTGGTGTGTCATGCCGATGGTATAGCCAGCTTCCCATTGCCCCTTCGGCACGGATAAAATAGATGCCCTGATGATTTCAGATGCATATGCGCCGACGTTTAAGGAAAAGGCAATAACTGCGCTTGGAAAAGGATCTAGTGTAATGTTAAAGGCCGGGAACAGATAGAAAATGATGAACAATTGAACGAGAAGTGGCGTGCCGCGTACGGCGGATACGTATACGCTGAACACCCATCTCAAAGGTCTCACTTTCGACATTCTGGCAAGCGCCGTAATCAGCGCCAGTATCATTCCGAATATAAAGGAAAGAATCGTAAGGGGAATCGTATAGTAGATTCCCCCTGAAAGTATCGGCCAGAATGACTGCTGCACCAGATCCCACGGGATCGCCGTGCCAAGCGTCAGTGCCGGTATATTATTTAGAAACATCTTCGCCGAACCATTTTTTAGAGATTTTAGAAAGAGTCCCGTCCTCTTTCATTTCTTTTAATGCTTTGTTGACTTGGTCGACAACCTCGCCGCTTCCTTTACGGAACGTGAAATACGTTTCCTGCGGATCGCCTGTTTCAAACGCGATTTTTACGTTTTTGTTGCCTGATGTTTTTAAATAGTTTAATACGGCAAGCTTATCGTTGTACGTCATGTCGACGCGGCCTTGCTGGATCATTTGAAGGGACTGCGCCATGCCTTCAACGCCTTCTACTTTCGCGCCGGCATTTGTAGCTAGTTTGTTATAGTTGCTTGTCAGTGATTGAGCTGACGTTTTTCCTTTTACGTCTTTTTCAGACTTAATATCGTTGTTGTCTTTTTTCGTCACGACAACGGCTCTTGATGTTGTGTATTTGTCTGAGAAGTCATATTGGTTTTCACGGTCTGTTTTTCCGACTTGGTTGGCAACGACGTCAAACCGTTTGGAATTCAGGCCGGCAAACATACTGTCCCACTGTGTTTCCTTGAATTCGGCTTTCAGTCCAAGGCGTTTTGCGACTTCTGTGATGACTTCCACGTCATAGCCAGTCAGCTTGTCATTGTCTTTGTCATGATAAGTGAACGGTTCGTACGTTCCTTCTGTACCGACTGTCAGTACGCCTTTTTTCTTAATCGAAGCCCAAAGATCGCCGTTTTTTCCGTTATCTTTTGACTGATTATCATTTCCTGCTCCGCAAGCTGCGAGAACTGCAATGCTTACGACCATGAATAAAGCTAAAAGTGCTTTTTTCATTCTATTCCCCACTTTTCTGATTAATTTTGTTGAAATGAAAAAATAGCTTACAAATCTAAAGGATAACTTTTTTTTAGTATGAGTCAAGTATTTGGTTTTCATGAGACAAAAACACTTAAAATAAATTCAAAAATTGCTGTACCGGTTTTGGCAAATAACTGTCAGTTCTCCACATGACAGCCGGTGTCATGACGAAGGGATTGTTTTCGATTTTAACTGTGTGAATGTGGTTTCTCATATGAACAGGAATCATGGTGACGGGCAGAATGGACGCGCCAAATCCTGATGAGACGAGACTGAGCAGTGTTGCTGAGTCGTGGCATTCACAAACAATACGCGGCTCCAGCTGAAGACGCTGAAATTCATTCATGACCTGGTTATAAACGCCTTTTCCGTTCACAGGCCGCAGCAGAATCAGCGGGAAAGAAGGGATATCCTCCATTTGAATGGTGTCTCCGCATGTATACTCGGCATCATCAGAAAGAACGAGCACACATGGAATGTCGTCAAGCTTTTTAAATTGGACGGTATCGCTTTTGATCATGGTTGTCGTGACAGCTGCGTCGATTTGCCGGCTTTCCAGCAGCTCTAACAGCGTTGCCGGTTCGTTCTCCCAAATATTAAAGGTGAGGTGCGGATATCTTTCTTTCATTTGCGTCACTTTCTCAAGCATAAGAGCGGCGCAATAAATCGTCGAACCCACAGCCAGCGTGCCGGCAACCTCCTCCCTCAGCTCTTGTACCTCAATGACCGCATCTTCAAACCTGTGCAGAATCTCTTTGGCTCTTTTGAGAAAAATGCTTCCTTCATATGTAAGAGTCATTTGTTTTTTCTTATTACGGTCAAACAATACAACACCCAGCTCATCCTCCAGCTGTTTGAGCTGCCTGCTTAGCGGCGGTTGCGCCATATGGAGCTTTTTGGCGGCAGAGGTGATTTTTTGTTCTTGGGCAATGGTAATGAAATATCGCAGCTGACGAATGTCCAAAGAAGGGCCTCCTTTTATATACCTTTTAGGTATTGATTATAGATTTAACGAATATTTTTCATATGGATATATCAGGAGTATGATTGAAATGAAGACAGAATTCAAGCGTGAAGGAGGGGCAAAATTTGAAACTCGTTGTCGGAATGACAGGGGCAACTGGGGCTATCTTCGGTGTCAGGCTATTAGAATGGCTGAAGGCAGCGGAAGTGGAAACCCATCTCGTTGTGTCTCCTTGGGCTAACGTTACCATCAAACATGAAACAGGCTACACGTTAAAAGAAGTTGAAAAGCTGGCCACATACACATACTCGCACAAGGACCAGGCGGCGGCCATCTCCAGCGGCTCGTTTGATACCGATGGCATGATTGTGGCGCCGTGCAGTATGAAATCGCTTGCGAGCATCCGCACCGGGATGGCGGATAATCTGCTGACTCGCGCGGCGGATGTCATGCTGAAAGAGCGGAAAAAGCTCGTTCTCTTAACAAGAGAGACACCCTTGAACCAGATTCATCTCGAAAATATGCTTGCACTCACAAAAATGGGAACGATTATTCTTCCTCCGATGCCGGCGTTTTATAATCAGCCGAGCAGCTTAGAAGAAATGGTCGACCATATTGTATTCAGAACGTTGGACCAATTCGGCCTGCGCCTTTCTGAGGCAAAGCGCTGGAATGGAATTGAAAAACAAAAAGGAGGAGCTTGATGATGGCTTATCAAGATTTCAGAGAATTTCTCGCTGCCCTTGAAAAAGAGGGACAATTGTTAACGGTGAATGAAGAGGTAAAGCCTGAGCCTGATCTGGGAGCAGCTGCACGGGCAGCCAGCAACCTCGGCGATAAAAGCCCTGCACTGTTATTTAACAATATTTACGGCTACAACAACGCGCAAATCGCGATGAATGTCATCGGCTCTTGGCCGAACCACGCGATGATGCTGGGACTGCCGAAAGATACACCGGTGAAAGAGCAGTTTTTTGAATTTGCGAAGCGATATGAACAGTTTCCGATGCCGGTCAAACGCGAAGAAACAGCGCCGTTTCATGAAAATGAAATCACAGAGGACATCAATTTGTTCGATATCCTGCCTCTTTTCAGGATTAACCAAGGAGACGGCGGTTACTATTTAGACAAAGCATGCGTCATCTCCCGCGACCTTGAGGACCCTGACACCTTCGGCAAACAAAATGTCGGCATATACAGAATGCAGGTAAAGGGAAAAGACCGCCTCGGCATTCAGCCTGTGCCGCAGCACGATATTGCGATCCATCTGCGCCAAGCTGAAGAACGCGGCATCAATCTTCCGGTCACGATTGCGCTCGGATGTGAACCGGTCATTACAACCGCGGCATCCACTCCGCTTCTCTATGATCAATCCGAATACGAAATGGCGGGAGCAATCCAAGGAGAACCGTACCGCATCGTAAAATCAAAGCTGTCTGACCTTGATATTCCATGGGGAGCAGAAGTTGTGCTCGAGGGAGAAATCATTGCCGGAGAACGTGAATATGAAGGGCCATTCGGTGAATTTACAGGGCACTATTCCGGCGGACGCAGCATGCCGATTATCAAAATTAACCGCGTGTATCACAGAAACAACCCGATTTTTGAACATTTATACTTAGGCATGCCGTGGACAGAATGTGATTACATGATTGGCATTAATACTTGTGTGCCGCTGTATCAGCAGCTAAAAGAAGCGTATCCGAATGAAATTGTGGCTGTGAACGCCATGTACACACACGGTTTAATCGCGATTGTATCAACAAAAAACCGCTATGGCGGATTTGCGAAAGCGGTCGGCATGCGCGCGCTCACAACCCCGCACGGACTAGGCTACTGCAAAATGGTTATCGTTGTCGACGAGGATGTCGATCCATTCAACCTGCCGCAGGTCATGTGGGCGCTCTCTACAAAAATGCACCCGAAACACGATGCGGTCATTATACCGGATTTATCTGTCCTGCCGCTTGACCCGGGATCAAATCCATCAGGAATCACGCACAAAATGATTCTTGATGCCACAACACCTGTTGCGCCGGAAACAAGAGGCCATTATTCACAGCCGCTTGATTCTCCATTAACAACAAAAGAATGGGAACAAAAACTAATGGACTTGATGAATAAATAAGGAAAGGATGATTCGACATGCATACATGTCCTCGATGCGATTCAAAAAAAGGAGAAGTCATGAGCAAATCGCCTGTAGAAGGAGCATGGGAAGTCTATCAATGCCAAACATGTTTTTTTACATGGAGATCATGTGAACCGGAAAGTATTACAAATCCGGAAAAATATAATCCGGCCTTTAAAATCGATCCAAAAGAAACAGAAACAGCGGTTGAAGTTCCCGCTGTTCCGGAACGAAAGGCCTGATCGGCGTGAACCGACTATCAGACCGTCTCTTTGAGCTGCTTGACGGGGAACGTCTGAAAGAAAAGCAGCATGAAGCCTTCGTTCTGCAAACGGTATCGGAGGACGGCTGGCCGCATGCCGCTATGATCAGCGCCGGAGAAGTCATCGCCCTGAATCGGACGGATATCCGGATCGCCCTGTGGAAAAACACAGAGACTGCGGGAAATATTCTTCGCACGGGACAAGCCCAGCTTACTGCATGGTGGAAAGGAGCCGCTCATTACGTGAAACTGCAATGTGAGCCGCTCCCGCCGCTGAATGATGCGGTCTATGACAGGGAACGCTTTGCCTGCCGTATCGCTTCAGCTAAGGAGGATGTTGCAAAGTACGCTGATATAACTTCCGGCGTCAGGATACAGCTTCACAATGCTGAAGAGGTGCTGAACAGATGGGAAGCAACGCTTGAGGAATTAAAACGATAAATGAAAAAGCCTGACGCCATGCGTCAGGCTTTTATTAGTATAATGAACCATATAAAGACAAAGGGGGCGTGAGGAATGGGCACAAAGGGGATCTGTTATTCAGACGGTTTTGATTTATCTTATTGTATTGAAGGAGAGGGCGCGCCGATTCTCGTGATCGGCAGTGCGGTTTACTACCCGCGTCTATTTCATCAGGATATCAAACAGAACTATCAATGGATATTTGCCGATCACAGGGGTTTTGCCAAGCCGGCGCGGGCGCTGCGGCCGGAAGATCAAAGCCTGGATGCAGTTTTGGACGATATTGAAGCGATAAGACGCCATCTTCAGCTTAAGGATTTTATCATCATGGGACATTCGGGGCATGCGTTTATGGCATTAGAATACGCCAGAAAGTACCCTGAGCATGTGCGAAAGGCCGTGCTCCTCAATTCAGCGCCTGATAACAGTCAAAAGAGACAGCGAGACAGTGAAGCGTTTTTTAGGGAAACAGCCAGCCCTGAGAGAAAGAAACGTTTCGAAAAAGATATTGCAAGTTTAGCAGGTGACATAGAAAAAGATCCTGAAAGGCGTTTCGTGCACATGTGCATTCGCGCTGAAGCGAAAAGCTTTTATAAAGAGAGGACGAATGCGGCAGCTTTATGGGAAGGTGTTGACACCAATATGCCGATCATAGATGAATTATGGGGACATACATTCGCGCAGATGAACCTCATACAGCGGTTAGCAGACGTTCATGTTCCTGTCTATATCGGTTTAGGCAGATATGACTATTTGGTTGCTCCTGTATCATTGTGGGATGCCATTGACGGTATATATCCGCATGTGAAGAAGGTCATCTTTGAAAAGAGCGGGCACCAGCCGATGCTGGAGGAACCGCAGACCTTCAGGCAAAGCTTAATGGAATGGATAGAAAAATAAAAATCCCGCAGAGCTGATCTGCGGGATTTTCTTTATTATAAGATACCTTTCATCGCACGTTTGATGATCGGTGAGATCAGCAGCAGAATGCCGCCGAGTATGATAGAAATCAAGCCGATGGTACCGAAGTACGTTGTTTCAGGTATTTTATCAAACAACCCGGCTACTTGGGCATTGATCGCCTGGGCTGCTGCGTTAGTCAGAAACCACATACTCATTGTCTGTGCAGAGAATGCAGCTGGCGCCAGTTTTGTTGTCACGGATAAACCGACTGGTGACAGGCACAGCTCTCCAAGCACGACAAGCAGGAAGCTGAGAACGAGCCACAGCGGGCTTACGAGTGCTTCTTTCCCTTGCATAGCCGGGAATACCATAATGATAAATGACAATCCGGCTAAAATAATTCCGATTGAAAATTTAACTGGTGTGGACGGCTGGCGTTTGCCAAGCTTCATCCAAAGCCATGCGAAAATTGGTGCGAAAATGACGATAAACAAGGGGTTTAATGATTGGAACCAAGATGACTGAAGTTCTATTCCGCCCAATGAAAGTCTTATGCGTTCATCAGCGTATACCGCAAGAATGGTCGCTCCTTGTTCCTGAATGGCCCAGAACATGACAGCACCGATAAACAAAGGAACGTAAGCGGCAAGACGAGATTTTTCTGTTTTGTCCGCTTTTTTGCTTGTAAACATGATGATGAAATAAATAACAGGAATCAAAATACCGAGAATACTTACAAGGTCGATGAAACGGTTGATCGTCAGCACGCCTGTTTGTACAGAAATCATCACTGCGATCGCCACAATGATAACACCGATTCCGGTGCCGATTGCAGATTTTTTAGACAGCGGATTCGGCACATTTGAACCTGCAGGTCCGAGGTTTTTCTTTCTTGTCAAAGCAAATACGATAAGTCCAAGAAGCATTCCGACCGCGGCAGCTCCGAAGCCGAGATGATAGTTGTACTTCTGTCCGAGTGTTCCGACAATTAACGGCGCGAGTAAACCGCCGAGGTTAATCCCCATGTAGAAAATACTGAAACCTGAGTCGCGGCGCGGGTCTTCTTTCGTGTAAAGATCTCCAACGACGCTCGAAACGTTTGGTTTTAATAAGCCTGTTCCGATAATGATAAGCACCATGCTGATATAGAATGCTATCGCGCTGCCCGGATAGGCGAGTGCAATGTGGCCGAACATAATAAATATGCCGCCGTAAAACACGGTGTTTGCGGTACCGAATACCCGATCAGCGAGCCATCCGCCAATAATAGTGGACATGTATACGAGTGATCCGTAAATCGACATAATGGCAACCGCAGTGCCTTTGTCAAAGCCAAGCCCTCCGTTTACCGTCTCTGTATACAAATAGTAAAGCAAGATTGCTCTCATTCCATAGTAAGAGAAACGCTCCCAAAATTCGGTGAAAAATAGTGTAAATAGTCCTCGCGGGTGACCAAAGAACCCTTTTTGCGGGACGCTTTTAATGATACTTTCGTTATCAATCGAAGCCATGTCAGCCAAACCCTTTCTTAAAAAAGTGTATTATAAAAATCATATTCTTATATAATACTTGTGTCAATATAAATTATACTCATTTCAAGAAGTTCCAGAATGGAAAAACTATAAAGGTAGAAAACAGTGAGTTTTTTCTGTTTCTTATGTCTCATATTGTTACATTTTCTAACGATAGTATTTCTTTATACTTTTTTAATAAAATTTTAGAGAAATGTACAAGCAGATCGGGCTGCCGCGAATATCATGGTAACAATCATGCGGGAGGAGGTTGGATCATTGGCTGAATTCATCTTGAATGCAGCAGATTTCGGTATTTCAGGGGACGGAAAAACGGATTCGACAGAACTGATTAATCAATGCCTCAGCGCGGCTGTTTCAAAGGGGTACCATACAGTCTGGTTCCCGAAAGGAACATATTTAATTGACGGGACGCTTGGAGGGGATGCGAATCAGGTGTTTCGCAACGCTGGGATTATTGTTCCCGGCAATCTTCATATTGTCATGGACTCTGAGTG
The DNA here is from genome assembly GCF_029536185.1 of Bacillus sp. B28. NCBI lineage: Bacteria > Bacillati > Bacillota > Bacilli > Caryophanales > Bacillaceae > Bacillus > Bacillus sp. B28. The sequence goes on from NZ_CP120511.1 coordinate 419,534, forward strand.
TATCATCAAAGTCATTCCGAACAGCTCCTGGGGGTATTCTGCATTTTATGTAGGCAAGCAAGAGAATATAACCATTTCCGGTGGACAAATTATCGGCGAGCGCGACGAGCATACGTATGCGTCCGCGGGGATAAGGTCAACCCATGAATGGGGCTTCGGCATTTGTATTGAAGGGTGTTCAAATGTTGTCGTTGATGATGTCAACATTTCTGATTTTACCGGAGATGGGATCATTATCAGTCCGCGGGGCTTAAAGACAAATAACGATTATCGAACATCAGAGCACATTACCATCCGCCGCTGTAAGGTTCGGCGATCGAGGAGAAATAACATTTCGATTACCGGATGTGACACAGTTACGGTGGAGGGCTGCGTGATTGAAGATGCCGGAACGGGAAATGGAACAGCGCCGAAATTCGGAATTGACATTGAAGGATATGGTGAAGGAAATATTGATTATGAGGAACCGCTCAATGTCTCGATTCGAAATAACTATTTTAATGGAAACGTTTCAAGTTCTGTGACCAATTTTAACGGGTACGGCATTTCAATAGAAGGAAACCACTCAGACAATACAATCAGCTATGGGTACGGCACTCAAACGGTCATTAAGGGGAATATCCTCAGAAGGGCGGAAGACGCGGCTGCGGCGCCTAGAGTCGGGATTACCGGATTGGGTGTTTCACAAGGAAAAGAAAGCAGTGATGCAGTGATCGCCGGCAACCTCATTACCGGATTTTCAACCGGAATTGATGTCAGAGGAAAGAGCGTTCTTGTCACGAACAACAAAATCAGCAATTTTGAAAACACAGGGATATTGGTTTATCAGTCTTCCGACGTAAAGGTAGACGGCAACCAGATTGAAAACGGACTGTCTGAAACAAGGCGCAGTACCGGCCTTCGAGCGGTGCTGTCTGATGATACCGCATTTCTGAATAACTGTCTTATTCAAGTCATCGACGGGGTGAACATTTCAGGAGGCGATATGATCATTAAAGACAATGTGCTGAGAAAATTCAGCCGCGGCATTTGGATCGCTCAAGGAAGCGCGTTGATCGAAGGAAATACGCTTAACCCCGACGCGTTTGAAGCGGCCCTTGAATCGTATGCCGTTTCTGTCACAAACAATGCTGGCGCAATCATTAAAAACAATACATTTAAAAACTTTAAAAATTACCCGGTTTACTGTACGACAAGTGCAAAAACCTCTATTGTCGGAAACCATTTTGAAAGATCTCCTCTTCTAGTGACCATCTATATCAGCACCGGCGTTCATGACATTTTTGATAATACCATTTCAGTCAATAGAACAGCCGGCAGACCGATTGTGATTTATCTCAACGGCTCCTCAGGCTCTATCATTTCAGGAAACACCATCAATAACCTCTCCGCAAGCACGGCGGTGGCCATTCAAACGGACACCTCAACCAATTCCGCCATCATCGGAAATCGAATCATCAAAGGAACCATCACCAACAATAACGGAGATAAGGTAAACGGCAATATGATCGTCTGAACAAAAGCGCCTCGCTCTAGGGGCTCTTTTTGTTCGATTTATAGATCACGAATATCTCTCTCACCAATAGCAAAACAAAAAATAAAAGCATCATCCATTCCGCAAACGATGTCATCTTGAAGCTGGACATATTATTATAAATGGCTTTTCCTAAACTGAATCCTTGAAGCATGTCCATGAAAACTGAAATCACCAACAAACATATTAATAAAACAGCCGTCACGCCTAATATTTTCATCCTTCATCACCCTCCGCTTTTAGTGTCTATCTTTATGAGAGAGTTATACCCGCTCGCCAGTAACATGCATAATCTTAAGGCTGACAGGAAGAATATGAGAAAACGATAAGGAAAGGTATTTTGTGTATGCCGTCATTTTTTAAGCAAAAGAAAAATACCGAAACGAAAGACAGCCAGAAACAAGAAGATAAGAATCAGCAGAAGAGAGAAGAAGGGCCGATTCTGGCTTCTTCAAGTTTGGCGAAAAATGTGGCGGACATGAAGAAGAAAGTCGGAAGCAGCTCTGATGTCATTATTCGGGAAGTGAAAGCAGGGGAACAGGATGAAGTTCACCTGGCCATTATTTATATCGCGGGTCTGGTCGATAATAACACGATACATGAATCGTTAATCGAGCCTTTGATTCAGGATCAAACCATCCAAAACGCCCATGCGATAAAGCAGATCCTTGAAAAAACGCTTCCGCTGGGCGGAGTAAAAGCTGAAAAGAGCTGGGACAAGCTGTTCACTGAATTGATGCTTGGAAATGCGCTGGTTTTTGCGGACGGTTCTGATGAGGCGCTTATCTGCAGCACCCAGGGGGGAGAGCACCGTTCCATACAAGAGCCGAGCACCCAGATGTCATTCCGGGGCCCGCGCCAAGGGTTTACAGAGTCTTTGCAAACCAATATTTCCATGATTCGGCGATACATTAAAAATCCCAATGTATGGGTCGAAAAAATGAAAATCGGTTCTGTAACAAATACGGATATCGCGCTGATGTACATTCACGGCATTTGTGATGAAAAGGTGCTGAAGGAAGTGAGGCAGCGCCTGAAAAAAATAGACATTGACAGTATTTTAGAATCCGGATACATCGAGCAGCTAATCGAAGACGAAACGTTTACGACGTTTCCGACCATGTATCACACGGAACGCCCTGACGTCGTCGCAGGAAATCTATTAGAAGGAAGATTTGCAATCGTTGTGGACGGAACACCGTTTGTTCTGATTGCCCCAGCCTTATTTATTCAATTTTTTCAGTCGGTTGAAGATTATTATTCACGCTTTGACATTGCGACAAGTATACGAATTCTGCGGATATTTATCTTTTTTATTTCACTTGTCGCACCTGCTGTTTATGTGGCAGCCACGACGTTTCATCAGGAAATGATTCCGACACAGCTGTTAATCGTCATTGCTGCCCAGCGGGAAATCGTTCCGTTTCCGGCCGTTGTTGAAGCCATCACAATGGAGGTTGCTTTTGAGATTCTCAGGGAAGCTGGGGTCAGACTGCCGAGGGTTGTAGGATCGGCTGTTTCGATTGTAGGCGCGCTAGTTATCGGCCAAGCTGCTGTTCAGGCTGGTATCGTGTCTCCGGCTATGGTCATCATCGTTGCCATAACGGCAATTGCCAGCTTTGCAACCCCGGCGTTTGCCATGGCGATATCTGCCCGCCTCATCCGGTTTATGTTTATCATTGCTTCTGCCGTAATGGGTTTTTACGGGCTGGTATTAGGGATTATTATGATGTTTGTTCATTTATGCAGTCTGCGTTCCTTTGGTGTTCCTTATATGTCGCCGCTTGCGCCCTTTTCTTCACAAGGCGTGAAGGACACGCTGTTCCGTGTTCCTTGGTGGGCCGACCAGAAAAGGCCCGAATCCATCAGCAAAAAAGATAAGGTCCGTCAGGGGAAAGACCAGCGTCCTCAGCCGGATGGTTCACGCGGAATGGTGAACAAAGAGTTGAGAGAAGGAGATCAAGATGATACGTAAACGTGTACTAGCCGTTATCATGCTTTTGAGCATCATTGTGCTGCCCGGCTGCTGGGATAAGCGTGAGCTGACAGATCTTGCGATTATTTCGGCAATCGGCATTGATCGGACAAATGAAGGGAATTACGTACTGCACTTTCAGATTATTAATCCCGGAAACGTCGCCGGAGGGCTTCAGGGCGGCGGTGCGGGAGACAGGCCGCCTGTATCCGTCTATTCCATAGTAGGCGACAACATGACGGAAGCGCTCAGAAAAGCCTCTATGAAAATATCCAGGCGGCTTTATTTTGCCCATACCAACCTGGTCGTGATCAGTGAAAAGCTGGCGAAAGAGGAAGGTTTGAATTTTGTGTTAGATAACCTTGACCGCGATACGGAATTCAGGACCACAGCAACGATTGTCATCGCCCATAAAACGAAAGCCGAAAATATCGTCAAAACGCTTACGCCGATTGATAAAATTCCTTCCAATAAAGTCAATAAAACACTCGACTTCACGCAAGCGCAATATGGGCGGGTGATTAAAACCAGTATCCAAGATGTCTTGAAAACACTTGCTATTACAACAGAAGCGCCGGTGATCCCCGGATACAGGATGATCGGGGATGATAAAAAAGGAGTCAGCCTGGAAAACACACAGGCGACTGACCCGCAAGCCATTCTTCAGGCGGACGGTTTGGCGGTATTCGATAAAAGAGGCCATTTAAAATATTGGATTGAAGATAAGGACAAAGTTGGGGTTGTCTGGCTTAAGAATCAAATCCAGCATACGTTTATTAATGCCGATTGGAAGAAGACAAAAGATGCGGTAAGCTTACAGGTCACGCATCAGACAACAAAGCTTAACCCGGAAATACGAAACGGCCGTCCCCGCATTCATGTTCACGTGACGGTTGAAGGCATAATAGACGCAGTAAAGTATCCATTTCATTTGTCTGACCCAAAGGTGTTAGCCGATATCGAAAAAGCACTCAATAAACAGCTGGAAAAGGAAATCAGCCATGCAGTTGAAAAGATAAAGGAACATAAAATCGACTTTATCGGATTCGGAGACACGATATACAGGAAGTATCCGAAGCAGTGGAAAAAAATGAGGGATACATGGGACAAAGAATATTTGCCTGATCTGCCTGTCGATATAAAGGCGGAGACGTATATCAGAAGAACGGGGCTGCGAAATAATCCGCTCAGAAACCAGCTTAATCATGAATAGGTCAAGAAAGGAGTAGTGACAGATGGAAAAAGCCAAAATCAGCATTAGGCAGCTGTTTGTCATGATGATCATTTTTGAGCTGGGCAGCTCCTTATTGATTACACCGGGAACGATGGCGGGCCGGGATGCCTGGATAGCAGTGCTGTTAGGCTGTGCAGTTGGTTTATTTCTTTTTTACTTGTATCAGGGGATCTATCAATGCTATCCGGAGTTCTCCCCGAAAGAATACATGGATGATATGCTCGGCAAAAAGATGAGCTGGTTCTTTTCGTTTCTTTATATCTTATATTTTGCATATATTGCCGCCCGGGTGCTGCGTGATTTCGGAGAAATGCTGCTGACGTTTGCTTACCATGATACTCCGATTATCATCGTGAATGCTTTACTAATGGTGGTCAGCATATATGCCGTCAGAAAAGGAATTGAAGTGCTGGCGCGGGCGGGCGAGCTTCTCTTCGGGGCAATGTATCTATTGGGGGCGCTCGGTCTCGTGCTGATCATTGTATCGGGTTCCATAGATCTGAAAAATTTAAAACCGGTTTTAGCAGACGGGATTTTCCCTGTTATTCATTCTGTTTTTACACAAACCATGTACGTTCCGTTCGGTGAAATTGTTTTATTTGTAATGATTTTCCCTAATCTCAATGATCGCAAGAATGTCAAAAAAGTGGGGATGCTCGCTACGGTCATCAGCGGATTGATTGTGGCGCTTACCGTAGCGATTAATATCAGTGTGCTTGATGTTGATCTGACATTGCGATCGCAGTTTCCGCTTTTAAGTACGATTCAGACAATCAAAGTGGAAGAATTTCTGGATCGGCTTGATATCTTTTTTATGCTGGCACTGATTATCGGCGGCTTTTTCAAAGTCAGCCTCTATCTGTATGCGGTGGTGGTGGGTGCGTCCACTCTTTTTAAGGAAAAAAATCCTTCACAGTTGGCATATCCAATGGGACTGGGCATACTCATCCTCTCTATCGCAATTGCCACCAACTTTTCAGAGCATCTAAATGAAGGGCTGAAAGTAGTGCCGCTGTACATTCATTTGCCCTTTCAAGTGCTGTTTCCATTATTTCTGTTTATCCTCGCTGTTTGGAAAAAGAAGAGAAGAGAGAAATCAAAGCAGGCTGAAAAACAGAAACAATAAAAAGAGCGGGGGGATGCAGCCGCCGCTCTTTTTACGTTCACTTCTATATAAAAGGGGGATATAGGTTGCGCCCCTGTCTGCACTGGCAGAGGCGCGTTTTTGTTAGACGACTGCGGCGTTTTCCGTCACAGTAAAGCTTCCTCGTGAAAGTCTGATGTTAGTGTCAGAGACCCTTGCAATTTGTTCATCATGCGTCACCATGATGATGCATTTATTTTCTTTGTGCGCCAAATCCTGAAAGAGCCGCACAATTTCTTTTGACGTATCCTCGTCAAGGTTTCCGGTCGGTTCATCGGCTACGATCAAGTCCGTGTCACAGCAAAACGCTCTTGTAATGGAAACACGCTGCTGCTGTCCGCCGCTTAATGTCAGCACCTTTTGCCGGGCTTGTTTTTCATTGATGCCGACCTTCTCCAGCATCTCCAACGCATATGCTTCTTTGTTCTTTTCCTTTGAACCTGTGATTTCCATGGCGGTTGTCACATTTTGCAGAGCTGTCATATATGGAAGCAGGTTGTACGCCTGAAAGACAATGGATACGTATTTATTTCTGAAATTCGTCAATCCGATTTTGGAAACAGCTTTTTCGTCATAAAGGATATGTCCTTCTTTAGGTGCGTCAAGTCCGCCTGCCAGAGACAGGAAGGTCGTTTTTCCTGTCCCTGATGTGCCGACAATTGTATAAAATTTACCTTTTTCAAAGCTGATATTGATATCCTGAAACAAGGGCTGGCTTTTGTCTTTATACCAGTAGCCGACTTGTTGAAATTCTAATAAGCTCATTCGTTTCGCCTCTTTCTATTCCTGTTTTGTCAATATCGTTTTCGGGTGGAGCCGCAGTACTGAAATAGACGGCAGCAGCGTTGCAATGACAGCGATTAACATTCCGATTCCGCCGAGAACAAGCATATCGTTCATCGAAACTGCCACATTCAGTGAATCAATGACGTCCGCGTTTGAAGAGCTTTGGCCGAACATTCCGTGGCCCATGCCGCCCCCGCCGCCGGGCATTTGGCCGCTTGCGGTTTGTGTTGAATCAGTTGATGAACTGATCTGCTGGGATAAGAGCTGATTGCCGAGCTGGTTGGCGACCAGATTTCCAGTCACTGATGCAATGCCGATGGCCACAACAGCCACGACCAGAATCTCAGTTAAGAACTGGCCAATCAGCTTCCACCGTTTTTCACCGATCGCCATTAACACACCCATCTCATATTTGCGCTCTCTGATTGACATCATGACAATGAGGCCAAGAATGACAGCGCCTGCTACTGATACAAGGTACACAACGTTTTTAGAGAAAGAAGCTACATTTTCGATAGGACCGACCATTTGCTGGTAAAGCTGATCGTTTGTATTTAATGTAAACGTATCAAAGTCAATTGACGTTTTCTTCGCTGCTTTTACGAATGCATCAATATGTTCAGCATCGTCCATATCATAAACAGCTGAATCAATCGTGTTTTTATAATCGTCACCTTTCAGCGCCGCTGTTGCTGTGTAAGGCGTGTAAAGCTTATTGTAAGGATTTAAGAATGAGAAATTCTGGGCTTGGTCATCGCCTGAAGACGTTGTTTTATAAATACCGACAACCTTCAGTTTGACTGTTGTATCTTCGTCTGTTGCTGATTCTATTGTGATGGAATCCCCAACGCTTACATCATTTTCTTCTGCTAATGTTTCATTGATCACTGTGACGTTTTTGCCGACATCAGATTTTGTAATCGCGCGCCCGTCTGTGATTTTTGAATCTCCGTCAGAGAATTCCTCTAACAGCGACGTGCTGATGACGCCTTCAATCGAAAGATCGGCTTGAACCATTTGTTTTCCGCCTTGCATTGGAGCGCCTTTTGTATCGCTTGAGCTTGAGTCTGTGCTCGAATCACTAGAGCTTGAGCTTTCAATCGCATCGAAGTTTCCGGCGTTGGCTGAAGCTGACGTAATGAAGTTGTAGCTCTTCACATGATCAAGCGCTGTCAGCTTATTGGCATCAGACACTTTTATCGGTGTAGATTCGAAGCTGCGTTTTTCACCGCTGTCCTGCTGCTTCTCCATTTGTTTTTGCCGGTCAACTTGAAGCGTTACGGTTCCGCCCAGCTCCTGTCTGGCAAGGTCGCTGGATTTTTGAGCTGCTGACTGGATCGTGAGGCCAGACAGAACAAATATACAAATCACTGTAAACACAAATAACTGCAAAAACGTTTTTCCTTTTTTGGCCTTCATGTTCCAAAAAGCCCGTTTGATAAAATTCATTTATGTTCCCCCGTATAGGTATTTTTATGGATAACACCGCCAGTGAGGCTGGCCCGCTTGTTGATAAATTTATAGTAGTCCAAAGGTATGAAAAAAATATGAACAATCTATTTCTAGTTGATGAAATAAAAACTAACAATTGTGAAACCCAAAATTCTCTGTATAAAATGGTGCTATTATATAGAAAAGCATCAAAACAATCGGAGGATCCAATGAAAATTTTAATGATAGAAGATAACGTTAGTGTTTGTACGATGACAGAGATGTTCTTTTTTAAGGAAGGTTTTGAAGCTGAATTTGTTCATGACGGTTTAGAGGGGTATCAGCGCTTTGCGGAAGAGAATTGGGATTTGGTGATTCTGGATATTATGCTTCCGTCTATGGACGGCGTAACCATCTGCAGAAAAATAAGAGAGACAAGCACGGTTCCGATTATCATGCTGACTGCCAGAGACACCGAATCAGATCAGGTGATCGGCTTTGAGATGGGTGCGGACGATTATGTGACGAAGCCATTCAGCCCGCTGACATTGGTTGCCCGCATCAAAGCCGTGAACAGAAGATATCAGGCGACGGGCAAGGCGGCAGCTGAAGAAGATACGATTGAATCGGAATGCTTTAAAATTAATAAAAAGACGAGAGAAGTATTTTTAAACGGGGAGCCTGTTGAAAACCTCACGCCTAAGGAATTTGACCTGCTTTATTACCTTGTGCAGAACCCGCGGCAGGTGTTTTCCAGAGAGCAGCTGCTTGAGCAGGTATGGGGCTATCAGTTCTACGGAGACGAACGGACTGTCGATGTTCATATTAAACGGCTGCGGAAAAAGCTTGCGAGTGAGGACAGGCCTTTCCTATATACTGTATGGGGAGTAGGGTATAAATTTGATGAGGATTAAATATTTATATCAGCTGCTGCTGAGCCATGTCAGCATATTAATTTTAGCATTTGTTATCATTATTTCTCTTTTTTCTCACTTCGTGAAAGAGTTTGCCTACCAAAATAAAGTAGAGGAACTGACGTCATATGCGGTGCAGATTGCAAGCGAATTTCAAACCGGCCAGGTTGATATGCGCCGGCTGTACCCATATCAGGATATATTACGCACAAGAAAGACACAGTTTATCATCTTTAATGAAGCACAGCAGCCTTATTTTCACCCTGAAGACTTTCACCCACGGGAAAAGCTGAAGAAAGCGGAGTGGGAGAAGCTGAAAAAAGGGCAGGTGGTCATGAACAGAGCGGATGGCCGTTTTAACGATGAGGTTTCCCTTGTTGCACAGCCGATTTTTGTTAACAATGAATTTAAAGGCGCGGTACTGCTGATTTCTCCAATCAGCGGCGTAGAGCAAATGATTAACCAGGTCAACCTCTATATGTTTTACGCGATAATCAGCACGCTTGTCATTACCATTCTCGTCAGCTGGCTGCTTTCCAAATTCCATGTGAAACGCATTCAAAAGCTGAGAGAAGCAACGGATAAAGTAGCTTCCGGCGACTATGACATCCACTTGGAAAACGGCTACCGGGATGAAATCGGGGTGCTGGCGTCTGACTTTAATATCATGGCGAAAAAATTAAAGCAGTCGAGGGATGAAATCGATCGGCTTGAGAAGCGGAGAAGGCAGTTTATTGCCGATGTATCTCATGAATTAAGAACGCCGCTGACAACCATTAACGGTTTGGTTGAAGGGCTGGACAGCAATACGATTCCAGAGGAGAATAAAGAAAAATGCTTCTCGCTCATCAGTGAGGAAACGAAGCGAATGCTGCGGCTTGTAAAAGAAAATCTCGATTACGAAAAAATCAGATCACAGCAAATCACCCTGAACAAGCTTGACGTTCCGCTGATTGAGGTATTCGAAATCATGAAAGAGCACCTTGAACAGCAGGCGGAAGAAAAGCAAAATAAGCTGATGATTCAGGTGGAGGACAGCGTGATCGTTCATGCCGACTATGACCGGTTAATTCAAATCCTCGTGAACATTACAAAAAACAGCATCCAATTTACGCAGCACGGTGACATTTGGCTGCGGGGAACAGAAGGATATAAAGAGACCATTATCGAAATTGAAGATACGGGAATCGGCATTTCAAAAGAGGATATCGAGCATATTTGGGAGCGGTTCTACAAAGCTGATATTTCAAGAACGAACACGGCGTACGGAGAATACGGCCTCGGCCTCTCCATCGTCAAGCAGCTGGTAGAAATGCATCAAGGCACAATAGACATTAAGAGTGAACAAGGGAAAGGCACAACATTCATTATCCGCCTTCCTTTACCTGCAAAATAGCAATCAATCATGTAAGGCGGCGGCATATCGTCAGATGCTGCCGCCTTCTTCTTTCTAACATCGCTTCGGTATTCCTTTTTTTATTGCGTGCTCCCGAAATAAAGATTGCGTGTTTTTCGGGTTAGGACAGTCTGTAAACATGATAAAATATGACATAAACAGTTTTTGATGGGAGAGGGTGAAGGAATGAAGAGCGGGGTAATTCCTTCTTCAGCGGTCGGTCAAAAAATTAACGAGTGGTACAAATATATCCGGACCTTCAGCGTGCCGGATGCCGAGGTGCTAAAAGCTGAAATCCAGCAGGAACTGAAACACATGCAGCATGATTCCAACTTGCTGTTATATTACTCACTAATGGAATTTCGCCACCAGCTTATGCTTGATTATCTCGAGCCGCTGGAGAAATTAAATATCGAAGACCAGCCAAGCCTGTCAGAATTATCACGAAATATAGACAGCAACCAAGCTGATCTGAAAGGGCTTCTCGATTATTATGTGAATTTTTTCCGCGGAATGTATGAGTTTGATAAGCGGGAATTTATTTCTGCCATTACATATTACAAACAGGCGGAGAAAAAACTTTCTTTTGTTTCCGATCATATTGAACGGGCTGAATTTTATTTTAAAATCGCGGAAGCTTATTATTATATGAAGCAAACGTACTTTTCATTGATTCATATCAAAAATGCATATGAAATTTATGTAGAGCAGGAAACCTATAATGTTCGGATTATCCAATGCCATTTTGTGTTCGGGGTTAACCTCATGGATGAGAGAAATTTTGAACAAGCCGCACGGCATTTCAAATTGGCGCTGGAGATGGCGGAAGCGGAACAAAAAGCCCAATTGGTCGGAAGAGCATTTTATAATTTAGGGCTGTGTTATTACAATCAAGACCTCCTCGACCCTGCCATTGAACATTTTGAGAAAGCGGTTTCCACTTTTGAAAACAGCAGAATCACCAATTCTCTGCCTCAAGCATATTTTTTAATAACACTTATTTATTATAAACGCGGAAAACATGAGAAGGCCTCGGAATATCACAAGAGGGGCTATGAATATGCTAAAGAAACAGACGATGCAGATTACGCGGTAAAATTTGAGTTTTTACAATCCCTATATCAGGCACAGCCCAATACAGAAGGAATCGAACGATGTTTCCGATATTTAAAAAATAAAAATATGTATGCTGATATAGAGGATTTAGGCCTAGAAGTAGCAAAATATTACTATGAACAAAAATGGTTTGAACTGTCTGCTTCCTACTTTCTTAGAGTTGAAGAGGCAAGAAAACAAATACAAAGGAGTGAAGGTTTGTATGAAATTGAAATCTAAGTTATTTGTTATTTGTTTGGCTGCAGCAGCTGTTTTTACAGCGGTTGGCGTCTCTGCACATGCTGAAGCATCCGACTTTCATGTCACAGAAAGAGGAATGACGTAAGAACCAGGCCCCTTCTCAATAAGAGAAGGGGTTTTCTTTTAAAGAAACAGCAACGCAGGATATGGACCTTACGGCGCCGCCTGATTCATGGAGATTCCTTTTTCTTAGTAGCCTCCGTTAAAAAATGCAGTTCCCACGATAATTAAGAGGATAAATAACACAACAATCAAAGCAAAAGAGTTTCCATAACCAGACATCTGTGTCACCTCCTTGTGAGATTACTTTATGATATGCTGCATAAACGCGGTGGACAGGGCTTTCAGGATATAGATTGAAAAATAAAGAAAACAACTAAAAAACGCCGCATGACAATGGTATTGTCTTACGGCGCTGTACTGCAGACTTAGAAGCCTCTTGTAAATGCAGTACCTACGATAATTAATAGAATAAACAATACAACGATCAAAGCGAAAGAACCGATGCCGTAACCGCCGCCGTTAGCGTATCCTGACATAAGGCTTCACCTCCCTATGATGGATACTGCAAAATATGCGGACATGGCCGGATTGATAGGGATAATAGTGGACAAGGCAAAAAAATGAACAATTCGGCTATCGCGGCGGGCAATATAAAAAGCGGGCCCTGCGGCCCGCTTTTATGTATAGATTAAGAGACCAGCACACCCGCGAAAAACTCCCGGTATAATGCTTGGACGGCTTTTCTTTCTTCGGCTTCCTTTACGCCGAACATCATGCTCACTTCAGAAGATCCTTGGTTAATCATTTCGATATTCACTTTCGCCTCTGATAAGGCTTTGGCCGCTCTTGCCGTTGTGCCGACATTATGGCGCATTGCTTCTCCTACAACCATAATCAGCGCCAGATTGTGCTCGACAATGACTTCATCGGCATGAAGGTTCTCTTTAATCTGCTTCATTACGCTTCGTTCGGCCGAAGCATCCATTTGGCCCTGTCTTAAGATGATCGTCATGTCATCAATTCCCGATGGAACATGCTCATACGTCAAACCGTGTTCTTCTAGGATTTGAAGGGCTCTGCGGCCAAACCCGATTTCTCTGTTCATTAAATACTTGCTGATGTAAATGCTGCAAAAGCCGGTATCGCTGGCAATGCCGACGACAGGACCGTTTGTGTTATCGCGTTTGCTGACGACGCGTGTCCCGTTCGCCGACGGGTTGTTCGTATTTTTGATCTGCACGGGAATGCCCGCTCTGAAGGCCGGAATGAGCGCCTCATCGTGAAACACTGAAAAGCCTGCGTACGACAGCTCGCGCATCTCTCTGTAAGTCAGCTCGCTGATTTCCTTTGGATTCTCAACAAAAGACGGATTGACAGAGTACACAGCATCCACGTCCGTAAAGTTTTCGTACAAATCGGCTTGAAGTCCGTTGGCAAGAATCGAGCCTGTAATATCAGAACCGCTCCGTGAGAAAGTCATCACATCGCCATCCTTGCTGAACCCGAAAAAGCCGGGGAATATGATGAGGCCTTCACGCTCTCTCAGCTGAAAGAGATTTTGATACGATTCAGGCAGCACCTGCGCGTTGCCGGGTTCGTTTGTTACAAAAAGGCCGGCATCCTTTGGGTTCACATATTCCGCTTTCACGCCTTTGTGGCGGAAATAGGCGGCAATCAGCTTAGCGTTGTTATCCTCACCGCTTGCTTTGACTGCGTCCAAATATTGTACGGCATTGCTTTTATCTCCTTCTAAAAGCGTAAACAAATCATCACGGATTTTTTCTATAATACACGGCTCAAGCTGAAGCTCATTTGCGATCAGAGCATACCGTTCAATGACCGCTTCCGCCAGTTCAGGGGCGCTGCCGGATGATAAATACTGTTCAGCACATGCGATTAAGAGGTCAGTCACTTTCGTATCCTCGGAATAGCGTTTGCCCGGAGCCGAAACCACGACAGCTTTGCGCGCGGGATCTGAGGTTACGATTTGAAACACCTTTTCAAGCTGTGCGCCTGAAGCGAGTGAGCTGCCTCCGAATTTAACGACCTTCATGTTTACATCTCCTAATGTTTAAAATTTTCACACAAATTTAGTATTTATTATCCCTCTTTCAGTTCTGTAAATCAAGGAGAAATTTCTTTGTGGAATGAACATTTGTATTTATAGGGAGGAATTATGTCAGGTCTGATGACGAACTTGAAGCATAGTGAAGATAAATATGGTAAACAGACTAACGATTTGTGATGGAAAAGGGTTTGAATGATTAGTAAAATTGAATAGATAATGAAGTTAATATTTTTAAAGAATATTGACTAACACTAGAAAAATGGTAATATGTAAATGATAATGATAATCAATTACTATATGGCCATATCGTTTTGAGTCCTTGCGGAGTAGGAGATACGTTCTTTTTGCTGTGAGGATGTAAGGAGGCAGCATGAAGCTACGTTACTTATTTTTTCTGCTTATCATATTAGCAGTCACTTCTGTATTTATCGGCGTAGAAGATTTGTCGCCGCTTGATCTCTTTGATTTAAGCAAAGAAGAGGCGTCAACGCTCTTTGCCAGCCGTTTGCCGCGGCTGATCAGCATTCTGATCGCGGGCATGAGCATGAGCATCTGCGGCCTGATTATGCAGCAGATCACCAGAAACAAATTCGTGTCACCGACAACGGCCGGCACGATGGACTGGGCGAGGCTGGGAATCTTAATATCCTTGCTTCTGTTTACATCGGCAAGTCCTTTAATGAAAATGCTGATTGCTTTTGTCTTTGCTTTAGTCGGCAATTTTCTGTTTATGAAAATTCTTGAAAAAATCAAGTTTAACGACACCATCTTTATTCCGCTTGTCGGTTTAATGCTCGGGAATATCGTCAGCTCAATCGCGACGTTTATCGCGTATAAATATGACCTGATCCAGAACGTGTCATCATGGCTTCAGGGGGATTTCTCCTTAGTTGTGAAAGGGAGATACGAGCTTCTTTATCTGAGTATTCCGCTTGTCATCATTGCCTATGTTTATGCGGATAAATTTACAGTGGCGGGTATGGGAGAAAGCTTTTCTGTCAACCTCGGCCTCAAGTATAAACGGGTTGTGAACATCGGGCTCATTATCGTATCCCTGATTACGTCACTTGTCATTTTGACTGTCGGTATGCTTCCGTTTCTCGGTTTAATCATCCCGAACATTGTATCGATTTACAGAGGAGACAACCTGAAAAACAGCCTGCCGCACACTGCGCTGCTGGGAGCGGTTTTTGTTCTGTTTTGCGATATATTGGGCAGAGTCATTATCTTCCCATATGAAATCTCGATTGGTCTGATGGTCGGAATCATCGGCAGCGGCATTTTCCTGTTTATGCTGTTAAGGAGAAAAGCGTATGCGTAACCAGATGAAAATTGCGTTGCTCGTTGGTATAGCCGTTGTATGTATCGGTTTGTTTCTGTTTTATGACTTAGGCAATTGGGATTACACACTGCCGAGAAGAATCAAAAAAGTCGCTGCCATTATGCTGACAGGCGGAGCGATTGCGTTTTCGACGATGATCTTCCAAACCATCTCGAATAACCGCATCCTGACGCCCAGCATTTTAGGCCTTGACTCTCTCTATATGCTGATTCAGACCGTCATCATCTTTTTGTTCGGTTCTATGAATATCGTAATCATGAATAAAAACATCAACTTCATCATCTCTGTTTTGCTGATGGTGCTGTTTTCTTTTGTTCTCTATCAGATCATGTTCAAAGGTGAGGGGAAAAATATCTTCTTTCTTCTGCTCATCGGAATCGTGTTCGGCACGCTGTTCAGCAGCCTGTCTTCCTTTATGCAGATGCTGATTGATCCGAATGAGTTTCAGGTTGTGCAGGACAAAATGTTTGCCAGCTTTAACAACATCAACACTGATTTGTTATGGCTCGCCTTCATCATCTTCCTGCTGACCGGTATTTATGTCTGGCGTTTCACGAAATTTTTTGACGTGCTGTCACTCGGCCGTGAACACGCCGTCAATTTGGGCATTAACTACGACAAAGTTGTCAAACAGATGCTGATCGTGATCGCGATCCTTGTTTCTGTTTCTACAGCGCTTGTCGGCCCGATTATGTTCTTGGGGCTTCTCGTCGTCAACCTGGCGAGAGAATTTCTGAAAACATATAAGCATTCATACTTAATCGCAGGTTCTGTTTTAATCAGCATTATTGCGTTAGTCGGGGGACAGTTTGTGGTTGAGAAAGTATTCACCTTCTCAACGACGCTGAGCGTTATTATTAATTTTGCCGGCGGGATTTATTTTATCTACTTGCTGTTAAAGGAGAATAAATCATGGTAGAGGTCAAAAATGTAAGCAAACAATATGGAGGGAAAGTTGTCCTTGAAGAGACGTCAGTCACGATTCAAAAAGGCAAAATCACCTCGTTTATCGGTCCTAACGGCGCCGGCAAAAGTACGCTGCTGTCTATTATGAGCCGCCTGACCAAAAAGGATTCCGGTGAGATTTTCATAGACGGAGAAGAGATCGGAACCTGCGACAGCAAAGAGCTTGCCAAAAAAATGAGTATTTTAAAGCAGGCGAACCAAATCAATATCAGACTGACCATCAAAGACCTTGTCAGTTTTGGCAGATTCCCTTATTCACAGGGCCGGCTGACAGAGGAAGACTGGGTTTATATCAACCAGGCGCTCAGTTATATGAAGCTGGAGGAGATTCAGGATAAGTACTTGGATCAGCTGAGCGGCGGACAGTGCCAAAGGGCTTTTATCGCAATGGTCATTGCCCAGGACACGGATTACATTTTTCTGGATGAGCCGCTGAACAACCTGGATATGAAACATTCAGTTGAAATTATGAAACTGTTGAAACGGCTGGTAGAGGAGCTTGGAAAAACAATCGTGATCGTGATTCACGATATCAACTTTGCTTCCGTCTATTCCGATCATATCGTTGCTTTGAAAAACGGCCGAATCGTAAAAGAGGGGCCGCCGGAGGAGATGATTGAAACCTCTGTGCTCGAAGAAATCTACGATATGACCATCCCGATTCAGACGATTGATAACCAAAGAATAGGTGTTTATTTTTCTTAATATACAGAAGAGGTGAAGAGCATGAAAAAGTTTGCAATTCTATTCATCGCATTGGTGACGGCTGTTGTCATTTCCGCTTGCGGAAACCAAAGCTCAAGCAGTAAAGGTTCTGACACGAAGAAAGAACAAATGACGGTGAAACACCAGCTGGACAAAAACGGCACAAAAGTGACAAAGAACCCTAAAAAAGTCGTTGTATTTGATTTAGGAAGCTTAGACACATTAGATAAATTAGGTCTTGATGATAAAGTAGCGGGCCTGCCGAAACAAGCCCTTCCTAAATATCTGTCCAAATTCAAAGATGACAAATATGCTGATGTCGGAAGCTTAAAAGAGCCAGACTTTGAAAAAGTAGCGGAGTTAGACCCTGACCTGATCATTATCTCTGGCAGACAATCTGAGTCCTACAAAGAATTCTCTAATATTGCACCGACCATTTACCTTGGCGTAGATACAGCGAACTACATGGAATCATTTAAATCAGATGCACAAACAATCGGTAAAATCTTTGATAAAGAAGATGAAGTAAAAGACGAGCTCGCAACAATTGATAACTCAATTGCGGATCTTAAGAAAACAGCTGAAAAGAAAAACAAAAACGGCCTTGTGATGATGGCGAACGACGGCAAAATCAGCGCCTTTGGTTCTAAATCAAGATACGGGCTGATCCACGACGTATTCGGCGTGACACCGGCTGATAAAAATATCAAAGCATCTACTCACGGACAAAGCGTTTCATATGAGTACATTTCAAAAACAAACCCTGATTACCTGTTTGTTATTGACCGCGGTACAGCAATCGGAGAAACATCATCTACAAAACAAGTCGTTGAAAACGACTATGTGAAAAACGTAAACGCCGTGAAAAATAATCATGTCGTTTACCTTGATTCAGCTACTTGGTACTTATCAGGAGGCGGACTTGAGTCAATGACGCAAATGATTAAAGAAGTGAAAGACGGGTTAGAGAAGTAAAACCAAAAAGAGCCTCCGCTCTCAAAGCGGGGCTCTTTTTTTATAGGATCAGCGTGCCGGCTGCTGTTCGGCAGGGCGCTGAGGTTTCTTTAATGTAAAGGATAGAAGTAAGCCGGCAAGCGCGATGCAGGCTGCCACAATAAAAGCGGCGTTCATGCCGTGCAGAGCGGCGTGTTTTACATTTGCGGTTCCTGCATGTGCTGCCTGGTTGCTCATCACGGATACCAGCAGAGCAGTTCCGATGGAGCCGCCGACTTGGCGAACCGTATTGTTCATCGCTGTTCCGTGCGGAATCAGGTGGCGCGGCAGCGCATTGATTCCGGCTGTTGTCACCGGCATCATAATCATCGCTGTCCCTAAGAGACGAACGGTATATAAAACGACAATCCAAGCCAGTGACGTATGGTCAGTCAGCTGCATAAACGGAAGTGATGTCAGGAAGATGATACAGAAACCTGCAATCGCCAGACCTCTTCCGCCGACACGGTCAAAAATTCTTCCGATAATCGGTGACATGAAGCCCATCACAATGGCTCCCGGCAGAAGCATAAGCCCTGTATCAAAGGCTGTGACGTCTCTGACGTTTTGTGTATACAGCGGCAGAATGGTTTCCGTACCAATTAATAAAGCAAAGACAAGGGTTCCCAGCAGGGTTGTTAAGCTGAAGATACCAAACGTAAATACGCGGAATTCCAGCATCGGTTTTTCGAGCTTCATCTGTCTTGTAATAAATAAGAGCAGCGCGATCACGCCCACAAGCAGTGAAATCAGAACCGTTGAGCTGGTCCATCCGTAAGAGCCGACGCTTGAGAAGCCATAGAGCAGCCCGCCAAATCCAAATGTCGACAGGATCACTGATAGAATATCAATCTGTGTTTTTCTTAATGTCGTCACGTTTTTCATAAGAATGATAGCGAGAAGCAAATCGATCACGGCAAACGGAAGAATGATATAAAACAATGATCTCCACGAGAAAGCTTCTACTGCCCATCCTGAAAGAGTCGGTCCGATCGCAGGCGCGAAGGAGATGACCAATCCGACCATACCCATAGCCTGGCCGCGCTTTTCAATCGGAAAGATCGTTAAAAATACTGTCTGCATGAGCGGCATCATAATACCGGCTCCGGCCGCCTGAATGATACGGGCCGTCAGCAGAACCGGAAAGTTCGGGGCAAACGTGCCGACGATTGTTCCGGCAGTGAAAATACTCATCGCCGTAATGAGAAGCGTACGGCTCGTGAATTTTTCAATTAAAAACGCAGTAATCGGAATTAAAATACCGTTTGTTAACATAAATGAAGTCGTCAGCCATTGGGCTTGGTTTGCATCTATATGAAAATCCCTCATGATATGGGGGAGAGCGGTAATTAACAGTGTCTGGTTCAAAATGGCGACAAACGCCCCGGCTAACAAAATGCCGACAATGACAGAACGGTTAAACGGTTTTTTTTCAATACTTGTGTCCAATAAGATCCCTTCTTTTCTTTAAGTAATTAACAGTGTTTTTAACATAGAAATTTGCTGTGTTAAAACACCGGTTTGTTCCAGATAGCCAATCAGTGATTTCAGTAAAAAGGCGCGGGGCTCTTCCTTTTTTGCTTCCTCTTCCAGCATGGCTGCAGCGGATGCCAACTCATCGATATCATAATCCGCGGCGGGCAGGGAAGAGATGCCTTTATGTAATTCTTTCAGGCTTTCTGATAACAGGAGTGATTTATCCTTTGGCTGGTAGGAGGACGCCGATTGGATATAAAGCTCGATGGTCTCAGGCGGAAGCAGGGACTGCCGTGTTTCTTTGTTTTTGACAATCTGATTGAGGGTGCTGATGATAAACGCTGCGATCGGGTCAAGATCAAGCGGTTTTTCCTCTATTTTGATCAGCATTAAAAACTCACGCATCATGCCGTGAAGAATGATCACCAAATCCCATACAAACGGGAGAATGGTTTCTCCATACGCCTGGATCAGCGAATCGCGGTGCCAGCAGATAATCGTTGATCTGGTCTGATGGATATGCTGTTTTACACGGTCATTGTGCAGCTTGGGGTTTCCGTAGGTCAGCATATTAAAAAACTGCTGATTCCGCCTGAATCCTTCCAGCTCCATTTTGACCTTTTGAATCAAACGCTCCTCCGGTGTCAGCGCGGTATTTTCCTGCAGTCTTGACGCCGCGGCCACCATTTGCTTCTGGTTAAACGTCAGCAGCTCCAAAAGCAAATCTTCCTTCGACTGAAACAGCTTATATATCGAAGCTTTTGATATCTTACATTCTTCTGCGATTGCCTGCATGGAAACCGACGTAAAATCCTTTTCAGAAAAAAGCTTCCGCGCGGCTAACAAGATCTCTGTTTTTTTATCAAGCATCTCTTGGCTTCCTTCTTTCTTGAACAATAGAAAACCCATTGGTTCACAGAAAACCAATGAGTACATTGATGAAATTTTACCAAATAAACAAAATGAAAGTCAATGGATTTTATCCGGACAATAAAAGGGGCCTGCCGGAATTCCGACAGGCCGGGTGTGGCTTATTTTTCAACTTTAAATCCTTGTGTTTCGAGCATTTCACGAATATGCGGATAGTACAGGCGCTCATAGTATGAGGCGATGCCTTGTGACCAGTTTCGTGTTTCTTTTCCGTTGGTCCGGTTTTTCATGTATTCGGACATTTGTTCATCATATGACTGAATGTGTGATGTCAGCTCGTCCTGCTGCAGATACGTTTCTTTGTGATAAACCGCTGCCTTTGGAAGACGAGGTTTTTTCGCTGAACGATCAGCAGGATGGCCGATGACAAGACCCGATACAGGGAACACGTATTTCGGAAGCTGAAGCAGCTCGATCAGTTCATTTGGATTTCCGCGAACCGCGCCGATCGGAACAGTGCCAAGTCCGAGTGATTCAGCCGCTGCCGTCGCTGTGCCAAGTGCGATGCCGGCATCAACTGCGCCGACAAGAACGGATTCTAGCCCGTTTGTGATTTCCATGTTGAAGTCATGCAGATCTTCAAGCGCAATTTTTGCCCGATTGAAGTCTGCGCAGAAAAGCAAGAAAACCGGAGCTTGGTCAATCCAAGGCTGTCCGCCCGCCAGCTCGGAGATTTTCTTTTTGCGCTCTTTATCCTGAATCGCGATGACGGTTACTTGCTGCCCGTTGATAGAAGAAGGGGCTGATTGCACCGCTTGTATAATGTGGTCCAGCTGCTCTTCTGGCACCGGCTCGTCCGTATAGCTGCGGATGGAGCGGTGATCTGTTAATGATTTGATTACTTCGTTCATGTGAGACATCCTTTCCTTACTCGCTGAGCTCTGTGCGTACAACATCAAGAGGAGCGCTCAGCAGTTCTTTGGCATTTGCTACAAATGCTTGGAAATGCGCAGTGTCATTGTGTGATTTCATCGCCGCTTCATCTTTCCATTGTTCAAGCATCACGAATGTATTTTCTTCGCCTACTTTTTCAAAAAGGTCGTATTGGGCGTTGCCTTCCTCGGCTCTTGAATGTTGAACGAGCGATTGTGCCTCGCTCAAGAATTCTTCGCGTTTTTCGGGTTTTACTTTCATATAAGCTTGTAATACGATCATGTAAATCTCCTCCATTTGTCTTTAAAATTTATTGTTCGAATTTGATCGAACTAAATGTACCATGTAATCAAAATCAGGTAAAGGAAAAACCCTCAAATAGTAAAATTGTCATTCTAATTGTTGTGTGATACATTTGTGTCATGAACATTCCAAACCATCCACAAATAGAAACGTTGCAGCTGACAAAGGTTCTTCACGCACTGAGTGATCCGCTTCGTTTAGAGCTGGTGAAGCAATTGGCCGAAGCAAAAGAGAAAACGTGCAGCACCTGTGCTGATGTACAGGTTGCAAAGTCGACCTTGTCCCACCATTTTAAAGTATTAAGAGAATCGGGCATCGCTCAAGTACGCATAGAAGGAAAGCGCCGTTATTATTCGCTTCGCACAGAAGATCTTGAAAGGGCATTTCCGGGCCTGCTTGAAGCAGTGCTGAACGTGGACCAGGAGCGCTGGTAAATCAATCCCCTGAACCGGGGATTTTTTTATGTCCATAAACAGCGCGGCGAAGTCTTTGCACACCTTCCTGAATGTCCTCTTCCCTCAGCCGTGCAAAGCCGATAATAAGCGCGGGTTTGTCAGGCTGCGGACGGCTTTCTTTTAAGCGAAACCGGCTCATCCCAAAGATTTCAAGCTGCTGGGCGGCGGCATACGCGAGGATCTCTTGTTCCGTGCGGCAGGTGTAAAATTCAGTGACGAAATGCAGTCCCGCATTTGCCCCTTTTACTGTAATCTCCCCTCCAAACTCTGATTCTAATGCGCGGATGAGGCGTTCTCTCTTTTCTTTATAATGCTGCTTCATTTTTTTTATATGCTTCTGATATTCTCCAGACTCGATAAATTCCTGCAGGGCGAGCTGTGTGAGTGACGAGCAGGTCTGCAGGTCATAGCCCCGCTTTTTGTATACCCGTAACAGCTTCGGCGGCAGCACCATGTAGCTGATCCGCAATCCGGGGAGAAGTGATTTTGAAAAGGTGCCTATATAGATGACGTTTTGAAAGCGGTCAAGGCTTTGGAGCGCCGGGATACTGTCTACATCATATTTAAATTCGCTGTCATAATCATCCTCAATAATATAGCGGCTCGGCTGCTCCGCTGCCCAGTTCAGCAGCTGAATTCTCCGGGACACAGGCATAATTGTCCCGGCCGGGAATTGATGCGAAGGGGTAGTGATTAATACATCAGGCTTCTGTCTGATGATTTCAGAAATGGATATCCCTTTTTCATCAAGCATAATCGTCTTCACTTGTTTTCCGGCATGTTGCAAAAGCTGGTACATTCGCCTGTATCCAGGCTCTTCCATCGCATACACCGCACCTTGGGGCAAAAGCTCAGTCAGCAGCTGCATCAGCACCTGGGTGCCCGCCCCGATGACGATTTGTTCCGGCCGGCATTTCACGCCCCGCGTTAGAGAGATGAGCCTTGTAATGGCGGCTCTTACCTCATATATGCCTTGCGGATGAGACATGTCGCCGAGCGTGCGGTATGAGCGGGCAGCCGCTTTTTGCTCACAGCGAAACCAGCTTTTCATTGGAAAATGATCTGTATCGGCACTCATATGTGAAAAAGATATCCAATCGCTTTGATCGATATGAACCTCTTTCAGGTCATCCGGCAGTGAAAATGAGGGCTGTTCCTCAGTAGAAAATGTGTCCAGCTGTTCCACGAAAAAACCCTTTCTTTCTTCAGCGTACAAATACCCTTCGGCGAGCAGCTGCTGATAGGCTGAATTCACAGAGTTTACGCTGACCTTCAGCTTTTCAGCCAGCTCTCGTTTGGAGGGAACCTTCGAGTGGGGCAGCAGATTACGGCTGAGGATTTCGTTTTTCAGCTTTTGATAAATCTGCTGATAGATATAATCGGCTTTTTCTGAGCGATCGAGAGTGATTGTGATGTCCATTGCGGTGTCTCCTTCTGGTGCCATCAAAAAGTTATAATTGGTACTTTTCATCATACCAAAAAGAAGTCAGAATGGTAAGAAAATAATGACAGTGGGGGGATTCACATGAGTCAAACAACGGCATCAACTTTCACTACAGCAGAGTGGCAGCAAAAACGAGACCAATTTGTCTCAAAAGGTGTGAGCAACGGAAACCGCAGCCTGGCGGTAAAA
This sequence comes from Bacillus sp. B28, assembly GCF_029536185.1. NCBI lineage: Bacteria > Bacillati > Bacillota > Bacilli > Caryophanales > Bacillaceae > Bacillus > Bacillus sp. B28. The sequence continues at coordinate 443,051 of NZ_CP120511.1, forward strand.
GGAGAGGGAGCAGAGCTGTATGATTTGGACGGCCGGAGATTTATTGATTTTGCTGGCGCTATTGGAACTTTAAACGTCGGACACTCGCATCCGAAGGTGGTAGAAGCTGTGAAGCGGCAGGCGGAGGAGCTGATCCATCCGGGCTTTAACGTCATGATGTATCCGTCTTATATTGAATTAGCTGAAAAGCTTTGCGGCATTGCGCCGGGCACTCATGAGAAAAAAGCGATTTTCCTCAATTCCGGAGCGGAAGCGGTGGAAAACGCTGTGAAAATCGCCAGAAAGTATACCAAGCGCCAAGGCGTTGTCTCGTTTACACGCGGGTTCCACGGACGCACGAATATGACAATGAGCATGACAAGCAAGGTAAAGCCGTACAAATTCGGTTTCGGCCCATTTGCATCAGAGGTATACCAGGCGCCGTTTCCGTATTATTATCAGAAGCCTGCCGGACTGAGTGATGATGCATATGACGATATGGTCATTCAAGCGTTCAATGACTTCTTTATCGCAGCAGTTGCTCCTGAAACGGTAGCGTGTGTTGTGATGGAGCCGGTGCAGGGAGAAGGCGGATTCATTATTCCTTCTAAACGGTTTGTGCAGCACGTCGCTTCCTTCTGTAAAGAACACGGCATCGTCTTTGTAGCCGATGAAATTCAAACCGGATTTGCCAGAACGGGCACTTATTTCGCGATCGAGCACTTTGATGTCGTGCCAGACCTGATCACGGTTTCGAAATCTCTTGCGGCTGGGCTGCCGTTAAGCGGTGTGATCGGACGCGCGGAAATGCTTGATGCGGCGGCGCCCGGAGAGCTCGGCGGCACGTATGCGGGAAGTCCGCTTGGGTGCGCGGCGGCATTGGCTGTTTTGGACATTATTGAAGAAGAAGGCTTGAATGAACGTTCTGAGGAAATCGGCAGGATCATTGAAGAAAAAGCGCTTGAATGGCAAACAGAATACCCGTTTATCGGTGACATCCGCAGACTTGGGGCGATGGCAGCAATCGAGATCGTCAAAGACCCTGAAACACGTGAACCTGATAAAGCGAAAGCGGCAGCCATCGCAGCGTACGCGAATCAAAACGGATTGCTGCTGCTGACTGCCGGTATCAACGGCAATATCATCCGCTTCCTGACGCCGCTGGTTATTTCAGATGACCTTCTGAATGAAGGGATCCACATTGTGGAAGCAGGTCTGCGAGCTTAATCATTGGAAAGAGAACACACGGGTCTGCTATCATTTTAAGTAAATCCAAGAATAGAAAGGAATGTTCAATATGCCAGATCAATTAACGGTCTACAACCCGGCTACAGGCGAGGCGATCAAAACGATTCCTCAGCAATCAGCCAAAGAAGTAGAAGAAGCCATTGAACGTTCACATCAAGCGTTTACATCATGGTCTAAAACATCAGCGAACGAAAGAGCGTCTCTTTTGAAAAAGTGGTATGAGCTAATCGTTGAACATAAAGAAGAACTTGCAGATTTAATTACGAAGGAAAACGGAAAACCGTACCAGGAAGCTGTCGGGGAGGTGCTGTACGGCGCCGGTTATATCGAATGGTTCGCGGAGGAAGCGAAGCGTGTGTACGGAAGAACCGTTCCGGCTCCGACAACCGGAAAACGAATTGTCGTGACGCGCCAGGCAGTCGGCCCAGTTGCCGCGATTACGCCTTGGAATTTCCCAAATGCGATGATTACACGTAAAGCGGCGCCTGCTCTTGCTGCCGGCTGTACGTTTATTATCAAGCCGGCGCCTGATACACCGCTGTCAGCCTATGAACTTGCACGCCTCGCATACGAAGCGGGTATTCCAAAAGACGTGCTTCAGGTTGTCATCGGTGATGGCGAGGAGATCGGAAACGTTTTTACAAGCAGTCCGAAAATCCGCAAAATCACCTTTACAGGATCAACACCTGTAGGGAAAATCCTGATGAAAAACAGCGCTGATACTGTGAAACACGTATCCATGGAGCTCGGCGGACATGCCCCGCTGATTGTGGATGAAGATGCAAACATTGATCTTGCTGTTGAACAGGCAATGGTGTCTAAATACCGAAACGCGGGCCAAACATGCGTATGTGCTAACCGCCTGATCGTTCATGAATCCATCAAAGATGAATTTGCTGCAAAACTGAGCGAGCAAGTATCGAAGCTGAAGGTTGGAAATGGACTTGAGGAAGGCGTAAACGTCGGTCCGATTATCAACAAAAGGGGCTTTGAAAAAATCGTCAGCCAAATTGATGATGCGGTTGAAAAAGGAGCGAAGGTTGTCGCTGGGGGCACTTATGAACGAAACGATGATAAAGGCTGCTACTTTGTCAATCCGACAGTGCTCGCTGACGTCGATACGTCCATGAATATCATGCACGAGGAAACATTCGGCCCTGTTGCGCCAATCGTCACTTTTACAGATATTGATGAAGCAATTGAGCTCGCCAACGATACACCGTACGGCTTAGCAGCTTATTTCTTCACAGAAAATTACCGCCGCGGCATTTATATTTCCGAGAACCTTGAGTACGGAATTATCGGCTGGAATGACGGAGGACCGTCCGCGGTTCAAGCTCCTTTCGGCGGAATGAAAGAAAGCGGAATCGGCCGTGAAGGCGGTTCAGAAGGTATTGAACCATACCTTGAAACAAAATATATGTCCATCGGTTTATAAACGAAACGATATGCTCCTGAAGAGCTGCCGGAAGATCCGGCAGCTCTTTTTTTGTTTCAGCGAATAAACACATCAATTCCAGCCAAAATAACAGCAAATACATTTTGAAAGAAGGTTCCCCAACAATGGATTTATTTCTGGCTCTTCTCCCGGCTTTGTTTTGGGGGAGCATTGTTCTCTTCAATGTTAAATTAGGCGGCGGGCCGTACAGCCAAACACTGGGAACGACGATCGGGGCGTTAATTGTTTCTATCGTTATTTATTTGTTTGTCCAACCCGTCTTGTCCATGCGCATTTTTATCGTTGGAATTATATCCGGCTTATTTTGGTCACTTGGGCAGAGCAACCAGCTCAAAAGCATTCAGTTAATGGGTGTGTCCAAAACGATGCCGATTTCCACAGGGATGCAGCTTGTTTCCACCTCACTGTTCGGCGTCATTGTTTTCCGAGAGTGGTCAACACCGATTTCGATTACACTTGGAGTCCTCGCTCTTATCTTTATTATTGTCGGTATCGTTCTCACGTCATTAGAAGATAAGAAAGACAAAAAAGATGGAGAGCCGAGCAACTTAAAAAAGGGCATTTTAATCCTTCTGGTCTCGACATTGGGTTATTTGATTTATGTCGTTGTCGCAAGATTATTTAATGTATCTGGATGGTCCGCCCTGTTGCCGCAGGCGATCGGGATGGTCATTGGAGGGGTCATTTTAACCTATAAGCACAAGCCCTTCAACAAGTATGCCATCAGAAATATTCTCCCGGGCTTAATCTGGGCAGGGGGAAATATGTTTTTGTTTATTTCTCAGCCGAAAGTCGGCGTTGCCACAAGCTTTTCTCTCTCTCAAATGGGAATTGTCATCTCGACGCTTGGCGGTATTTTCATCCTGCGTGAAAAGAAATCAAAACGCCAGCTGATTGCGATTGCGATCGGGATTGCACTGATTATTGCGGCTGCCGTATTTTTAGGAATCGCCAAAACGAATTCATAACAGCTAAGGAGGATGAATATGTATCCGGATTTAAAAGGAAAAGTCGTCGCTATAACAGGAGCTGCTTCAGGATTAGGAAAGGCAATGGCCATTCGCTTCGGCAAGGAGCAGGCGAAAGTGGTCATCAACTATTACAGTAATAAACAGGATCCAAACGAGGTAAAAGAAGAGGTCATCAAGGCGGGCGGTGAAGCCATTGTCGTCCAAGGAGACGTAACGAAAGAGGAAGATGTGAAAAACATCGTTCAAACAGCGATTAAAGAGTTCGGCACACTCGATATTATGATTAATAATGCCGGTCTTGAAAATCCCGTGCCGTCTCATGAAATGCCGCTCAAGGATTGGGAAAAAGTCATCAGCACGAACTTAACGGGCGCCTTTTTAGGAAGCCGTGAAGCGATTAAATATTTTGTTGAAAACGATATAAAAGGAAATGTCATTAATATGTCGAGCGTACATGAAGTGATTCCGTGGCCATTATTTGTTCACTATGCGGCAAGTAAAGGCGGAATCAAGCTGATGACGGAAACATTGGCATTGGAATATGCGCCGAAAGGCATTCGTGTCAACAATATCGGGCCAGGCGCGATCAACACGCCAATCAATGCTGAAAAATTTGCTGATCCTAAGCAGAGAGCAGATGTAGAAAGCATGATTCCGATGGGATATATCGGTGAACCGGAGGAAATTGCGGCAGTGGCAGCCTGGCTTGCTTCGAAGGAAGCCAGCTACGTCACAGGCATTACGTTATTCGCGGACGGCGGTATGACACAATACCCTTCTTTCCAGGCAGGACGCGGATAAAACAAAAAAAGCGACCCAGAACTCATCTGGATCGCTTTTTCTTTAGTCGCGCTTTTTCTTTACTAGAGCTGCAACAGATAAAATAATGGCTGCCGCAGATAGCACAATCGCTGTGATATCAAGAGCCGATGAACCTGAGTCTTCAGAAGCAGAATCATCTTTCGTTTGAGTGGCGCCATGCTCATCTGTTACTTCTTTGGCTGCGGTGATTTTTGTAATGGCATGAGGCGTATCCGCATCTTCATCGCCTGTCCATTCAACTATGCTGCCGTCTTTGTAATATTGATAGGCATCCCAAGCGGCTTCCTCCGCTTTATCAGGGTTTTTGGCAACAAAGGTAAACTGCTGGAACTGGCCTTCCTGAATGCCTCCGTCAGTGGCCTCCCACGTCACGGACACTGATTTGTCGTCGTGTTTGGCAGTAGACACCTTCCAGCCAGGAACCGGTTCGTATTGCTGGAACTCAACATTCTTTGGCATTTTTAAAACAACCTTTGTTGTCGGCTGATTTTTTTCGGAAGGAACTTTCATTGTGTAGGTCTCCCATGATCCTGTGGCGGATTCAGCCGGTTTTACAGACACGTGCGCGCTGGCAGGCGCCGTAAAGAATAAAAGAGAGCCGATAACAGCTGGACATAGTGTGAATGCGATTTTTTTCAACAACTCAAACACTCCTTTAATTTGTCTTTGTAAACATGATATTGATTTCGTTAAAGTCGCCGGTCAGTCCGTGGACTTTGATCTTCCAGTTTCCCTTTTCATTAATGGACAGGTTTTCAGTCTGGAAGATGCCATCTGTTTTTTCCTTCAATTGAAACGTGCTTTTGTTTTTATTGCCTGACAGTCCCGTTTTATAAACGGACAAGGTGATTTGCTGAATGTTTTTTACTGGGTCTCCGCTATGATCGGTAACCCTGAGTTCAAACTCGTTTTTGCCGGGCTGGTTCGGGCTGATGCTGAGAGAAACACTTTGCCCGTTTTCAATCGCTTTGGTTTGATAAAACGGTTCCGGTGCAGGCTCAGGCGGACTTGGCAGACTTGTAAATACGGCAGCTGTGATCAGGACAGCGATGCCGATTGCCCATTCCGCTTTTAGCGTGCGGGTGATTTTGGACCCCTGCCGTTTTCTGGTGAGCAGAAAATGAATACCGCCCAGAATCAGCATCAAAACAAACAGTCCGCTTTTGACTAACAAGGCTTGGCCATACGCCGTATGGAACAGTGAGTCCATTGACCGAATGATGAAAAATCCATTGAGCAAGCCCGAGAACAAAATGACACCGACTGCTGTGAGTGCCCATGGAGAGAACCGTTTCACCGTCTCCCAAGCAAGCGTTTTGTCCGGCTGTCTCCACTCCTGTGACAGCAGTAAAACGATGGCCGCTATTCCGCCGATCCAGATGGAGGCGGCTGATAAATGAAGGAAATCCATCAGGATACCGACTGTCTTTTCTTCAACAACAGCGGCATGTCCGGTAAACGCTTTGGCAAGCAGGAGACCGAAAAAGAAAAGGAGCGGCGCCGTCCAATATGCGAAGGACGCAAAACGCTTTTTGCGTAACACTGGGACGGCAGACAGGACAAGGAGTACATACAGCACGGCCTGAATCATCCAAATTGTGCCTCCCGCGGTTTCAAACAGTGTCTCCTTCATGTACCCCGGCTGAAAGGCATTGCCCCAGCCGCCGCCTGCATTCGCTATTGTCTGTATCGGAAGCTGAAGCAGGAGCGCCAGCCCCAGCACAGTGACTGAGGTGACAAGCAAACGCTTTGTCCGTTTGGCGAGTTTTTTTTCGTCCCCTTTATACCAGAAGAGATGGAAAAAAACGGTCCCGATAAACAGAGAAAAGGCTGTATACAGAATGGCGCGGTCTGCAGCTGTTCCCGGATTCAGGGTTGAGCCTGATGTTTTCTGGCTGCTGAATCCTCCATCCGCTTTTCCGATGCTGAACGGGATGACGCCGGAAACAGGGTGCCCGTCTGCCGAAACGGCATTCCATTCCGCTCTGTACACGTCATGAGGCAGATTCTTTTTCAGCTTCACGGTCATGATGTGATTGTTGTCTTTTTTGATTTCTGTTTTGTCCGTATCCACCCGGTCGCCGTCTGAATTATAGACTTTAATGTAGTGAAAGCCCTCTTCAACCGGTTCATTAAATTCAATTTCCACCTGTGCGGGCGCGCTTTTTAATTCACTGTTTTCTCCGGGCGAAGATTTGACAATATAGGCGTGAGCAAAGCTTGTTTTCGGCAGGAAAACAAGAAAAAGCAGAAGTATGATCCACCATCTGTTTCGTTGCATTACTCAGACACCACCTTCCGCTAATTATATTGTGTTATTTCTTGGTGCAGGTGCAGCGCTTTTTTCTGTCTCTCAGCATGTCTTCCAGCGCTTGATCGAAGGTGCGGACGGCTCCGCCAAAGCCTTTTTGAAAACGTTCAGCATGGTCAAGAGTCGCAAACGGTATGGCCTGCGGCTGGCAGCAGTGCAGATTTAATTCAGCGTTTACAACAAAATAAGCCGAAGCGGCACTGACCGTAGTTTGTAACAGAAAGTCTTTGCAAATCAAATGAGAAACCTCTTCCGTTTTATCTGCATACCGCAAAAACGCGCAATGTGCGCAGCACAGCTGTTCAATGTCTTGTGTCACCGTGATCAGCTGGACCGAATAAGCCTGATTGGCCGGCTTTAGGCAATAGCTGCACGTGTGATCAGCCTGAGGCGCACGGACTGGGAGCGTGATGCCGCCGGCCGTTTTTATCACCTGGTTTGATTGGACAAGCTGATTCACATCTCTGTATACTGTCATTTCTGACACACCGAACCGTTGACTAATATCAGAAATTCTGAGCGCGCCTTCTTTTTTCAGCCACTCAAGTATGTGCTGCTGTCTATTAATCGGAAGCATTCATACATCCCCTTCATTAAGATCTTCTTAAGCGTAGAGGATTTCAAAGACCGAGACAAGTATGCTGGTGATAAAAAATGTGAAAATGTGTTGAACAGTAACAAAACGAAACAGAAGGGTCTCTGGTATAATGGACATATGAATGGAGAGTGAAAATACCATATGAAAGAAACAGTATGCCCGAACTGCGGCAAACCTTTGACAGGCGACATGGTCAGATCGTCAAATGTCCCGTGCCAATTTCGCTGCGGTCACTGCCGGGAACGGCTTTACGAATATAAAGTATCAGCTCCGATTATGATTGTGTCTTTGGCACTCATCGTGCTGCTTATTTATCTTTTGATGCTCCTTCGCAATGCGGCAGGCTCAATGATTCCGGCCGTTCAGCATGTGCCGATGGCTGTTTTTGCGCTTGTGTGCGCCTATCCTGTATTTATTGTGAGTGAACGGATGATCGCGAAGTATGTGATTCAAAACGGAAAGATTATTTATAGAGGAAAGAGAAAAGGCTCCTAAAACAGGAGCCTTTTTATTTTTAAAAAATTGTCACACCCATGTGCCAAAGTCCTCTTTACTTTCAATTGTGCACACACTGTAAGCGTTTTAATATAGAGTCAAAGGGAAGCATCATTCTCTGACATTATCATTCTTTTAGCGACAAACAAAACAGGGAGGGTTTATATATGCAGCAAGAACAGCAGCAAGGCGGCATGAAAGTGAAAGTTCAGCGCTTTGGCAGTTATTTAAGCGGTATGATCATGCCGAATATCGGCGCGTTTATCGCGTGGGGCATTATTACCGCTTTGTTTATTCCGGCGGGATGGTTTCCGAATGAGCAGCTGAATACGCTGGTCAGCCCGATGATTACGTATTTACTGCCGCTTTTGATAGCGTATACAGGCGGAAAAATGATTTACGACCACCGCGGCGGAGTCGTCGGTGCGACGGCGGCAATCGGAGTAATTGTCGGGTCTGATATTCCGATGTTTCTAGGCGCGATGATAATGGGGCCGCTGGGCGGATATCTCATTAAGCAAACTGATAAATTATTCAAGGACAAAGTAAAACAAGGCTTTGAGATGCTGATTAACAACTTTACGGCAGGAATTGTCGGCGCGGCTTTAACGATTCTCGCGTTTTATGCGATCGGCCCAGTCGTTCTGACGTTAAATAAATTACTGGCGGCCGGTGTAGAGGTCATTGTACACGCTAACTTGCTGCCTGTTGCAAGCGTTTTCGTGGAACCGGCGAAGGTCTTGTTCCTAAATAACGCGATCAACCACGGTATCTTAAGCCCGATTGGAATCGAGCAGGCAGCCAATACCGGAAAGTCAATTCTGTTTTTAGTAGAAGCAAACCCTGGACCGGGGCTCGGCATTTTGCTCGCGTATATGTTCTTTGGAAAAGGCTCTTCAAAATCAACGGCTCCTGGAGCGGCAATCATTCATTTCTTCGGGGGGATTCACGAAATTTACTTCCCGTACATTTTAATGAAGCCGGCATTGATTCTGGCAGCGATTGCAGGCGGAGCAAGCGGACTCCTGACGTTTTCTATCTTTAACGCCGGTCTGGTCGCAGCTTCGTCACCAGGAAGCATTATCGCATTGATGGCCATGACGCCAAGAGGCGGATACTTCGGCGTATTGGCAGGTGTATTAGTAGCTGCGGCTGTTTCGTTCATCGTATCAGCAGTGATCCTGAAATCTTCAAAAGCAAGCGAAGAAGACCTCGCTGCCGCAACAGAAAAAATGCAGTCCATGAAGGGGAAGAAAAGCCAAGCTGCCGCTGCTTTAGAGGCAGAACAAGCAAAAGCTGAGGAAGCGTCTGAGCTGTCTCCTGAAAGCGTCAATAACATTATTTTCGCATGTGACGCCGGAATGGGCTCGAGCGCGATGGGGGCTTCGATTTTAAGAAACAAAGTCAAAAAAGCAGACCTGGATATCAGCGTGACCAACACGGCGATTAACAATCTGCCGAGCGATGCGGATATTGTCATTACCCACAAAGACTTAACAGATCGAGCAAAGGCAAAGCTGCCGAATGCGACGCACTTATCAGTGGATAACTTCTTAAACAGCCCGAAATATGACGAGCTTATTGAAAAGCTAAAAAAGTAATCTCATAGAAAGAGAGTGATACTCATGCAAGTACTCGCAAAAGAAAACATCAAACTCAATCAAACGGTTGCAACAAAAGAAGAAGCGATCAGATTGGCGGGCCAAACGCTGATTGACAACGGCTACGTGACAGACGATTATATTGAGAAAATGTTTGAACGGGAAGAAACATCTTCTACCTTTATGGGGAATTTTATTGCCATCCCCCACGGCACAGAAGATGCCAAAAGCGAAGTGCTTCACTCAGGGATTTCAATCATTCAAATTCCTGGCGGAGTAGAGTATGGAGAAGGAAACACAGCTAAAGTCGTATTCGGCATTGCCGGAAAAAATAACGAGCATTTAGACATTTTGTCTAACATCGCCATCATCTGCTCAGAAGAAGAAAACATTGAACGCCTGATTTCTGCGAAAAGTGAAGAAGATTTGATCGCGATTTTCAACGAGGTGAACTAGCATGATTGCCTTACATTTCGGCGCGGGAAATATCGGGAGGGGCTTTATCGGTGCGCTGCTTCACCACTCCGGCTATGAAGTGGTGTTTGCGGATGTAAATGACACGATGGTCGGCCTCCTTAATGAAAAACGGGCATACACTGTTGAACTCGCAGAAGAAGGGCGTTCATCAGAGGTGATCGGCCCGGTCAGCGCCATCAACAGCGGCAGCCAGCCGGAGGAGCTGTATCGGCTGATCAATGAGGCGGCGCTCATCACGACGGCTGTCGGCCCGAATGTATTGAAGCTGATTGCCCCGTCTATCGCAGAAGGCTTAAGACGAAGAAGCTCTGCCGACACAATGAATATCATTGCCTGTGAAAATATGATTGGCGGAAGCAGCTTCTTAAAAAAAGAAGTATACAGCCACTTAACAGAGGCGGAGCAGGAGGCTGTCGGCAACACTGTCGGATTCCCGAATTCCGCGGTTGACCGGATCGTGCCGATTCAGCATCATGAAGATCCGCTCAAAGTGTCGGTTGAGCCGTTCTTTGAATGGGTCATCGACGAATCAGGCTTTATAGGGGAAACACCGGCAATAAAAGGGGCGCTGTTTGTTGATGATTTAACGCCGTACATCGAACGAAAGCTGTTTACCGTTAATACCGGCCATGCTGTAACGGCCTATGTCGGCTATCAGCGCGGATTAAAAACGATAAAAGAAGCGATCGATCATCCGGAAATCCGCCGTGTTGTTCACTCGGCGCTGCTTGAAACCGGTGATTATCTCATTAAAACGTATGGATTTAAGCAATCAGAACACGAGCAATATATTAAAAAGATCATCGGCCGCTTTGAAAATGAATTCATCACCGACGATGTGACCCGTGTGGCGAGATCGCCGCTCAGAAAGCTTGGAGAAAATGACAGGCTTGTAGGTCCGGCGAAGAAAATCAAAGAGCCGAATGCGCTGGCAGAAGGCATTGCTGCGGCACTGCGATTCGACTTTGCCGGTGATCCGGAAGCGGTCGAGCTGCAAGCGCTGATCGCGGAAAAAGGATACAGCGGAGTGCTTCACGAGGTGTGCGGTATTCCGTCTCATGAACCGCTGCATGCCATCGTTTTAAAGAAATTGAATCAATAACCGGACCCGTGACTATACGTCACGGGCTTTTTTTACCATCTCGCAATCTAGTATAATAGAAAACGCTTACGATAACAGGGGGAGGAGAATGACGATGAAACAATTCGAGATTGCGGCAATACCGGGAGACGGAGTAGGAAAAGAGGTTGTAGCCGCTGCTGAGAAAGTGCTTCACACAGCAGCTGAGGTTCACGGAGGTTTGTCATTCTCATTTACGTCATTTCCATGGAGCTGTGACTATTATATGGAGCACGGCGAAATGATGCCTGAGAACGGAATACATACGCTCACTCAATTTGAAGCGGTTTTCTTGGGAGCGGTCGGAAATCCGAAACTGGTTCCCGACCATATTTCCTTATGGGGTCTGCTGCTGAAGATCAGGAGAGAGCTTGAGCTTTCCATTAATATGAGACCAGCCAAACAAATGGCCGGCATCACGTCGCCTCTGCGGCATCCGAACGATTTTGATCTAGTGGTGATTCGCGAGAACAGTGAAGGTGAATACAGTGAAGTCGGCGGACGCATTCACAGGGGTGACGATGAAATCGCCATCCAGAATGCCGTGTTTACGAGAAAAGCGACAGAACGTGTCATGCGTTTTGCCTTCGAATTGGCGAAAAAACGGCGCGGTCATGTGACAAGCGCAACAAAGTCCAACGGCATTTATCACGCGATGCCGTTTTGGGATGAAGTCTTTCAGCAGACTGCGGCTGATTACAGCGGAATCGAAACGTCATCCCAGCATATTGATGCGTTGGCCGCTTTTTTTGTGACGCGTCCGGAAACGTTTGATGTCATTGTGGCAAGCAACCTGTTCGGTGATATTTTAACCGACATCAGCTCAAGCCTGATGGGAAGCATTGGCATTGCGCCGTCTGCGAACATTAACCCGTCCGGCAAGTACCCATCCATGTTCGAACCGGTTCATGGCTCAGCTCCGGATATTGCCGGCAAAGGCCTTGCCAACCCAATCGGCCAGATTTGGACAGCGAAGCTGATGCTTGACCATTTCGGAGAGGAAGAACTGGGGGCAAAGATCCTCAATGTGATGGAACGAGTCACGGCTGACGGCATTAAAACACGCGACATTGGCGGACAAAGCACGACGGAAGAGGTCACTGACGAAATTTGTGTGCGTTTAAGAAAACTTTGATAGAACAGAGCGGGGCAGACTTTCTGCCTCGTTTTTTATGATGGAAAGCGTTTTGAAGAAGATTGCCCTGTCAAAATAAACCGAATCAGGATTGGCAAAGCCGTGAAGAGCATCAAATTGATAAATCTCCAAATCGTGATGCTGTTTTTCCCGCAGTTTTTTGACGAGAAGAGCAACATCAAACGACGGTTCATATGAAGGGAAAAACAATAGAACCGGGCAGGAAGGAATGTGATCAAGGCAATCGCGTATCCGGGAACCGTAATAACATACAGCTCCGCTCACCTCAGGCATACTGCTGCATTTCCATGCGATCGTTGCTCCTGCGCTGAACCCGATCACAAAAATGCGTCGTCCCGCGTTTTGCCTAATCAAGTTTTGAATGATGATTTCTCCTGTTTTCAGCCGTTCAAGTTTTGTAAACTGTTCGTATGCGGTTTTTTCCTCTTGCGGTCTGTAAACTTCACCATCACCGAGCAGGTTAGGTGTCATCACATCATATCCAGCCATTTTGATCAGGCGGGCGATTTTTTTCATATGGCTGTTTACACCGTATATTTCGTGTGCGAGAATGACGAGCGGTTTTTGGGGCATAACGGTCTCCTTTTGTGTTTTTTCCATTATATCCTATCGTTCAGCTTTAGGCTGATATATAATGGTCAAAAAAAGGAGAAATAGAATGAACTTATTATCTTTGCCTCACCGCTACCCATTTTTATTAATTGACGGCGTGACGGAAAGCGAGCCCGGCAAGCATGCAGCTGCTTATAAGCTGGTCAGTGAGAACGACTGGTTTATCACTGACACGCAAACAGAAATGCCTTTTTCACTTGTGATTGAAGCGCTTGCGCAAACCGCAGCTTTTACAGGGATTACAGATGAGAACAGCTTGGGCTTATTGTCATCCGTGAAGAAAGCGGAAAAGCTGGGCGCGGCCATACCCGGTGACCGGCTTGATCTTACGTTTGAAGTCACGCGCAACCGGCGCGGGTTTGTGTTTGGACATGCCAAGGCGTCAGTGGGCGGGCAGCCTATTGCTGAAGCTGAAATCGGCATCTATATTGAAAAATGAAAAAAACCCTTCACTACGATTTGTGAGGGGTTCTATTATTTCGTATCGTAATCCCGTTCGCTTTGTGAGTCATCTCGTTGCTGCCGCTTTTGTTTTTCATCATTCATGTTTTCCTTCAGCTCTTCATTCGGTATCGGATCGGTCAAGTCATTATGTTCGGGGTTTTCATTAGGGCGGTTCTGCTGTTTTCTCTCTTTCATATTTTTATCACCTCACCATTTGTTTTCCTCTAATGTCTCCACTTGAAACATGTAAATGGCTGTTTTGTTCCGCTGGGTATAATGTATTAGAATAGAACCAGAACAACTAAAAGATAAAGAGAGGTACATATATGTCTGTTCAAAGAGAAGATGTGAATATCAAGCTGATTGCTATTGATATGGACGGAACACTGCTGAATGACGAGCAGCTGATTTCAGACGAAAACCGCAACGCGATTCGTGAGGCGGAGGATAAAGGCGTCTACGTGGTCATCAGTACGGGCCGGACGCTGATGACGTGCCGGGAGCTGGCTGAGTCGCTGAAGCTGTCGTCTTTTTTAATCACGGCTAACGGAAGTGAAATCTGGGATTCGAATTTTAATTTAGTGGAACGCAAGCTGCTCCACACGGATCACATCAAAATGATGTGGGATTTGCGGAATAAGCACAACACTAATTTCTGGGCTTCAACTGTTAACAAAGTGTGGAGAGGCGAGTTCCCGGAAAACATCACTGATCATGAATGGCTTAAATTCGGATTTGACATAGAAGATGACGACATCCGAAACGAAGTGCTGGCGGAGCTCAGAAAAAATAAAGAGCTTGAAATCACAAACTCAAGCCCGACAAACATCGAGGTCAACGCGCTCGGCATCAACAAAGCCGCAGCCCTTGCGAAGGTTTCTGAAAAACTCGGCTTTACGATGGAAAATGTTATGGCGATGGGCGACAGCCTGAATGATATCGCGATGATCAAAGAAGCCGGGCTGGGCGTAGCGATGGGCAATGCCCAAGACGTCGTGAAGGAAACGGCTGATTGGATCACTGATACAAATATAGAAGATGGCGTCGCTAAAGCGATACGCCATTGGGTACTATAAGAAAAGAGTCCTGAGATAAGGACTCTTTTCTTTTTTATCAGGGAGATTTTCTTCTAGGACCATGGTAGGTTTTCTAACAAAGTTATTTCACAAACTGATATGATTGAATATAATGAAATAAAGTTCAAAAATTCGGAATAGTTGTTCCGAATTTCGGAACAATAAAATACATAAAGCAATCGTTTGCTTGGCAGGAGGGATTCTGTGTTTCAAGTTGATTTAAATTGTGATTTAGGGGAAAGCTTCGGAGCCTATACGATAGGTCTTGATCAAGATATTTTAGAGTTTGTCACTTCAGCGAATGTCGCATGCGGATTTCATGCAGGGGATCCAAGTGTCATGCGGAAAACAGTTGCCCTTGCTGCTGAAAAAGGCGTGAAAATCGGCGCTCACCCGGGACTCCCGGATTTGCTCGGCTTCGGCCGCCGAAATATAGCGATTTCTCCAGAGGAAGCATATGATCTTGTGGTTTATCAAATTGGCGCCTTGTCAGGGTTTTTAAAAGCGGAAGGACTTCACATGCAGCACGTCAAGCCGCACGGCGCTTTGTACAATATGGCCGCAGTCGATCAGAAGCTATCGGACGCCATTGCAAAAGCTGTCTGCAAGGTAGATCCAGGACTGATTCTTTTCGGCCTTGCTGAGAGCGAGCTTGTAAAAGCGGGAGAACGGATCGGGCTTCAAACAGCAAGTGAAGTGTTCGCCGACAGAACATACCAAGCGGACGGCACACTGACACCGCGTTCTCAGCCTGATGCGCTGATTGAAAGCGACGACGCCGCTGTCAGCCAGGTGATCAAAATGGTAAAAGAGGGAGCGGTCAAATCCCAGCAAGGACATGATGTGTCCTTAAAAGCAGATACGGTTTGCATTCACGGAGACGGTGCCCATGCGCTGACGTTTGCGCAAAAAATACGAAAAGAGCTTAAAGCGGCCGGAATCGAAGTGACCGCTATTTCAGCGCAGGAGTAATCAGAAGGAGGAAAATAGATGGAGCAGCAGAAAAAAACAGCAGGAAAAAAAACGGGCAGCTGGTCGTTGCTGATGGGGGCCGCCTTTTTAATGGCGACATCAGCAATCGGCCCGGGATTCCTGACACAAACCGCAACATTCACAAACACACTCGCAGCAAGCTTCGGTTTTGTTATTTTCATTTCTATTATTTTGGATATCTTTGCTCAAACCAACGTATGGCGCATCATTGCGGTCTCAGGAAAAAGGGGCCAGGAGATTGCGAATATGGTGCTTCCCGGACTGGGATATTTTATCGCCATTCTCGTCGTGCTTGGCGGACTTGCCTTTAATATCGGGAATATCGGAGGGGCTGGGCTCGGACTTCAAGTCTTGTTCGGTATTACACCAGAAACAGGCGCCTTAATCAGCGCCGTCATCGCCATTCTGATTTTTGTCATCAAGGAAGCAGGAAAAGCGATGGACCGTTTTACGCAAATCGCGGGTTTTGTCATGATTATTTTAACTGTCTTTGTTGCGGTCACCACAGCGCCGCCGGTCGGACAGGCTGTGGCTAACACGTTTGTCCCTGAACATATCAGTATATTTGCAATTGTCACATTAGTCGGCGGAACCGTCGGGGGATATATCACATTTGCCGGCGGACATCGTTTGCTTGATGCAGGGATTAAAGGCAAGGAATCCATCCCCCAGGTGACAAAAAGCTCAGTTATCGGCATTTTAATTACATCTATCATGCGGATCGCCCTTTTCTTAGCTGTGCTCGGCGTTGTTTCAAAAGGCCTGCACATTGACGAAAGCAACCCGGCGGCCTCTGTGTTCCAGCTGGCAGCGGGAAATGTCGGTTATAAAATCTTCGGATTGATCATGTGGTCAGCGGCCATTACGTCTGTTATCGGGGCCGCTTATACATCTGTTTCGTTTTTTAAAACCTTTTCTCCAAAAACTGAAAAGAATTCACGCGGCATTATTATCGGATTTATTGTCGTTTCTACATTAGCCTTCGTCACCATCGGCCAGCCGGCGAAAATTCTCGTGCTTGTCGGATCTCTGAACGGTTTGATTCTGCCGATTGCGCTTGGAACGCTGCTTATTGCCGCGCATAAGAAAAACATTGTCGGTGATTATAAGCATCCGCTTTGGCTGACAGGCTCAGGTGCACTGGTTGTCATCGTCATGGCGATTATGGGCGTCTACACGTTATTTACACAACTTCCTCAATTGTGGGGCTGATAAGAGTGGATCATTTGAACAAGATGGCGCCAAGAGATGTGCGGGCCTTTATACGAGAGGGGAAAATAAACGGGCCGACCGCCGGAATGTCCGGCGGCTATGCTCAAGCGAACCTTGTGATTTTGAAAAAAGCTTTGGCATTTGACTTTCTGCTGTTTTGCCAGCGGAATCCAAAACCCTGTCCGGTGCTGGATGTGACGGAATCCGGTTCGCCTGTGGCGTCGCTTGCAGCGCCGGATGCGGATATCAGAACAGATTTTCCAAAATACCGTGTATACAGGCACGGTGTTTTGACAGATGAGGTATCTGATATTACGCCATACTGGGAGGACGATTTTGTCGGCTTTCTGATCGGATGCAGTTTCTCTTTTGAACAAGCGCTGATCAATAATGGAATACCCGTCAGACATATCGAAGAGGGGACGAACGTTCCGATGTACAAAACGAATATAGATTGTGTTCCGGCGGGGCCGTTTCATGGACAGATGGTTGTCAGTATGAGACCGGTTCCTGAACGGCTCGCTGTACGCGCCGCACAGGTGACATCGCGTTTTCCGGCTGTGCACGGAGGACCGATTCATATCGGCAATCCAAAAGCGATCGGCATACAGGATTTGAGCAATCCAGATTTCGGAGATGCCGTTTTTGTTCGTGAAGGCGAGGTTCCTCTATTTTGGGCATGCGGGGTAACTCCGCAAGCTGTGGCTATGAATGTAAAACCTGAAATGGTCATCACACATGCGCCGGGGCATATGCTCATCACAGATATTCGAGACGAGTCGCTTGCGGTGCTGTAACCTCTCGTCCTCCAGATGAACGAGAAATAAACGAGGTGAGAAAGATGACTGAACGATTACAAATCGAACAGCTCGGTGATTCTGCAATGATGATCCGATTTGGAGAAGAAATAAGCGAGCAAGTAAACGGTCTTGTCCATGCCGCTGCCGCTTATATAGAAGAACAGCCGTTTCCGGGATTCATTGAATGTATCCCGGCTTTTACGAGTCTTACCGTATTTTATGATATGTATGAAGTGTATAAGCATTTGCCTCAAGGCATCAGCTCGCCTTTTGAGAAGGTGAAACGCGATGTTCATGAGCGGCTCGGAGAATTAACGGCTGATTATGAAAGCAGCCGCCGCGTCGTTGAAATTCCCGTCTGCTATGGCGGTGAATTCGGGCCTGATTTAGAAGAGGTGGCGAAGATCAATCATCTGACACCCGAAGAGGTCATTGAGATTCATACAGGCGGTGAATATGCGGTGTATATGCTGGGCTTTGCACCGGGGTTTCCTTTCTTAGGCGGGATGTCCAAACGCATTGCAGCTCCAAGGAAATCATCGCCAAGACCATCGATTCCCGCCGGTTCAGTCGGAATTGCGGGACTGCAAACAGGCGTTTATCCGATTTCGACACCGGGCGGCTGGCAGCTGATCGGAAAAACGCCGCTGGCTCTATTCCGGCCGCAGGAAAACCCGCCAACGTTATTAAGAGCAGGAGATATTGTTACATTCGTCCGCATCTCAGAGGATGACTATCACGCCTATAAGGAGGAGTCCAATTGAGCATGAAAGTGTTAAAGCCCGGACTGCTCACAACGGTTCAGGATATAGGCAGAACGGGGTATCAAAAATACGGCGTGCTGGCAAGCGGCGCCATGGACACGGTGTCGCTTCGAATTGCCAATCTGCTGATCGGTAACAGCGAAAAAGAAGCCGGCCTTGAAATTACGCTGATGGGTCCCGGCCCGTCGCTTTATGTGTCAGAACCAATGCTGATTGCCGTAACAGGAGCGGACTTTACCCTGCGTGTGAATGATGAGGAAGCGCCTCTTTGGAAACCTGTGCTCGTTAAGGGAAACAGCACGGTCACCTTCGGCCCCTGCAAACTAGGCAGCCGCGCTTATATAGCGACAGCCGGCGGCTTCAATGTACCTGCTGTGATGGGAAGCAAAAGCACGTATGTCAGAGCGGGCATCGGCGGATTTCGCGGAAGAGCGCTTCAGAAGGAAGATGAACTGCCGATCGGAGAGATGTCATCTCTTTCGAAAACCATCGTCTCCCGCTTGAGCCAGCACCTTGGTCAGCGAGGGTTTGCGGTGCCGAATTGGTCAGTCAGCCGATACAGATTTCTGCCGTTAAAAAAGAATCCGGTGATCCGAGTGCTGGAAGGAAAACAATTCTCTTTTTTCACAGAAGAATCGAAAACGCGGTTTTATGAAGAAACGTACCGTGTCACTCCGCAGTCCGATCGTATGGGCTACAGGCTCAAAGGAGAACCGCTTGAATTGAAGGCGCCGCTTGAGATGGTGTCAGAGGCGGTTACATTTGGAACAGTTCAGGTGCCGCCTGACGGCAATCCGATTATCCTGCTTGCAGACCGGCAGACGACGGGAGGCTATCCGAGGATCGCTCACATCATTTCAGCTGATCTTCCGATTGCCTCGCAAATTATGCCGGGTGAGCACGTCCAATTTGAGCCTGTATCCCTTCAAGAAGCGGAAGCGCTTTTCATTGAACGGGAAGCGCATCTAAAAGAACTGAAAACAAGAATGAAAATGGAATGGCTGACATAACAAAGGGGGTGGAATGATGCAGAATAAAAACAAAACCGTAGTGAAATCTATGGCGCTGCTCAATTTGTTTTTGCATGAACCAAGCCTTACTTTAAGCGAACTCGTTTCCCTGTCAGGAATGCCGAAAACCTCTGTTCACCGAATGGTCAGCTCACTGGAAGAAATGGGATTCCTCAATCGAGACCCATACGGCGTTTATACGCTTGGCCTGGTGTTTTTGGAATTCGGACAGCTTGTCGCGGACAGACTCGATATCAGAAAAATAGCCAAGCCTGTGATGGAAGAGCTTTGCCGTGAAGTAGATGAAGCCGTTCATTTGATCATGAGGGACGGAAATGAAGCGATCTACGTGGAGAAGATTGAAGGGACACAGACCGTTCGCCTGTACACTGCAATCGGCCGGCGTTCTCCTCTGTATGCCGGGGCATGTGCCCGGAGTATTTTATCTTTTCTGCCCCGTGAAGAAATTGAAGCGTACATCAAACAGACAGAGCTCATTCCGATCGGTTCAGGGACCATTACAGAACCGTCAAAGCTTCTTGAGGCGATTGAGACCTCGGTGCAAAATGGCTATACCGTCAGCTATTCAGAACTCGAAAACTATACGGCCGCTATTGGCGCGCCGATTTTTAACCATCATCACCAGGTGGCGGCCGGCATCAGTATTGCAGGGTTTGAAGCGAGATTTACAGAAGACAGGCTGCCGTACTTAACGGAAAAGGTAAAACAAGCCGCTTTACAGATTTCCAGAAAAATAGGGTATCCATAAGTAGCCGATCTTTTCTCTGCTGCGTACATTAACGTATCGACGTTCATGAGTGGAGGAAAAATCATGGTGCTTCAGTATACAGCGCTCGGAGATTCTTTAACGACGGGGAGAGGATCAGGGCTGTTTTCTGCAGGATTTGTCCAGCGCTTCAGAGACATGATGGAAGCCGATCTGAAATCAAAAACAGCCGTATCGGTTTTCGCCAAATCCGGCCTTGATACAGAGGAAATCCTCGGGCTCCTGTCATATCCCTATGTGCAAAAACAAATTCAAGCCGCTGATATGATTACGATCACAGGGTGCGGAAATGATCTCATTGAATCTGTATTATCCTATCAATCTTCTCAGGATGAAACGATTTTCAGACGTGCGTCCGCGCATTGTCATGAGAATTTTGAAAAGATGATTGCCCAAATCGCCAACATCAAAGGGGCAGATCCATCACCTTACGCCATCCGTGTTTTTAATTTATACAACCCGTTTCCCAGCATTGGCATTGCTGATCAATGGATTACTTCATTTAATTCGCATTTGAAAACGCTGGCATCAGCGCCTCATGTGAAAATCGCTGACGTTTACAGTGTCTTTAAAGGGAAAGAGCAGGAATACCTGTCTTTCGACGGTGTCCATCCGAATAGCAATGGCTATCAGGCAATGGCCGAAGTGCTCCAAGGAATAGGTTATCGTGAATTATCAGTTTCATAGAAAACGCGCCTGATCACTGGCGCGTTTTTTTATATGAATTCAAATATTAAAAGAAACTTAAATTTCCCCGTCTCATGTTCTATATACAAAAAAAGTGCGCTAGAATAATGGAGGGCAAAGGCAAATATAGGCATAACGCTCAATATTTCGTATATAAGGAAGGATGGTCCTTTTGTTTCGCATTTTTAAAATGTCTTTTGCGGTTATCATTATCATACTGGCGCTTATCGCTTTTAACTATACGGAACACACCTCTGTTATCCAATCGGTCATGCTCGTTTTTCTGGGAGCTGTCATGTTTATTCAGGGGCTTGAAGAACGCAAAAAAGAAAACGACAGCTCAGGAGCATTTAACATCTATACTGCCGTTTTCGTTTGGTCTGTTTCTCTCATCGGTTTTACGCTTTATATGATATAAATCTATGATACATCCAGAAAATGCTCAACCGTCGGGAACGGCGTATAGAACCGATGCAGCAAGGCTTTCCACTCTTTGTACTCGGAAGACCCGCGAAAGCCTTCAGTGTGGTCCTCAAGCGTTTCCCACTCTACGAGCAGCAGGTACTTATGTGTTTCTTCCATACATTTTGATAAAGAATGTGTGATATAGCCCTTCATTCCGGCAATGATCGGCGCCGCCAGCCGGAACGCGTCCTCAAATTCTTGTTCAAGCCCCTCTTTAATATGAAGCATAGCTGCTTCTCTGACCATGCGATCCCTTCTTTCCTCTTTTCAAATAGTTTACAGGAAACGAAAGGAGATTTCTTCAAAATCGATGAACCTTTTCCTTCATTTTCAAAAAAATCTTGCGCGTACTAATTCATTTAAGAGAAAATAACAAGTGGAAGGCAGGGGAAAGTCATGTGTAAAAAGTGTATTCTACTATTATTTCTATGTATCGGGCTGATCGGATTAATCGGATGCTCCAAAACAGATTCACCAGAGGACCGAATGGAAGCATTCGTAAAACAGTGGAACGATCAGCAATTCGATGACATGTATCAAAGCCTGACCAAAGATGTAAAAAAAGAAATCTCCAAAAAGGATTTCGTCAGCAGATATAAAACCATCTATGAGCAGGCAGGCGTGAAAAATCTGAAAGTCACTGCGGGAAAAGTGGACGAGGATGATAAAGACAATAAAACGATGAAGCACATCCCATACAAAGTCAGCATGGACACAAATGCGGGCAAAGTCAGCTTTAAAAATACCGCTGTGCTGAAAAAAGAAAAAACAGATGACGAGGAGTCATGGAATATAGATTGGGACCCATCGTTTATTTTCAAGCAGCTGGCTGATGACAAAACCGTTCAAATCGCCAGCATTGAACCGAAACGCGGCCAAATCTACGATAAAAACGGGAAAGGCTTAGCCGTCAACACAGATGTTCCAGAAATCGGAATTATTCCCGGAGAACTTGGCGATAAAAAAGAGAAAGTCATAAAAGAGCTCGCGAAAAAACTGGATGTAACTGAAGATGACATCAACCAGAAGCTGAAACAAAGCTGGGTCAAAGATGATTCATTCGTGCCGGTCAAAAAAGTAAAACCGGACGAAGAAAAGTTAGTGTCTGAAGTGACGTCATTAAAAGGCGTCACAAGAACAAATGTCAGCTCACGCTATTATCCGTATGGCGAAAAAACAGCCCATCTGACAGGCTACGTTCGCGCGATTACGGCGGAAGAACTGAAGAAAAAGAAAGACGGAACATACAGCGATACGTCAAACATCGGAATCGCAGGTCTTGAAAATGTGTATGAAGACAAGCTCAGAGGCACGACAGGATGGAAAATCTACGTTCCGCAAACCGGCGAAGTCATCGCTGAAACGAAAGCGAAAGACGGTGAGGATTTACATCTCACAATTGATATCAAAACGCAAACAAAGCTTTATGACGAACTGAGGGATGACAGCGGGGCGGCAGTCGCACTGCAGCCGCAGACAGGTGAAACACTGGCTCTTGTCAGCGCGCCTTCTTATGATCCAAACGGATTTATCTTCGGATGGAGCGATAAAGAATGGAAAAAACTAAACGAAGACAAAAACAACCCGTTTTCTGCGAAATTCAACAAAACATATGCACCAGGATCTACGATTAAACCGATCGCTGCTGCTATCGGCCTGAAAAACGGCACGCTTAAAGCCGCAGAGAAGAAAACAATCAAAGGGAAACAGTGGCAGAAAGATTCAAGCTGGGGCGGCTATTCTGTTACACGAGTGTCTGACAGCTTAGAGCAAGTGGATTTAGAACATGCCCTGATCACCTCAGACAATATTTACTTTGCGCAAAACGCGCTTGATATGGGAGCGGACACCTTTACAAAAGGCATGAAAACATTTGGATTTGCAGAGGATATTCCATTTGAATTCCCAGTCCAGCAATCGTCAATCGCAAACGACAAGCTTGACTCAGACATTTTGCTTGCGGATACAGGCTACGGACAGGGACAAATGCAAATGTCT
The DNA here is from genome assembly GCF_029536185.1 of Bacillus sp. B28. NCBI lineage: Bacteria > Bacillati > Bacillota > Bacilli > Caryophanales > Bacillaceae > Bacillus > Bacillus sp. B28. The sequence goes on from NZ_CP120511.1 coordinate 466,136, forward strand.
CCGCTTCACTTAGCGGCAGCTTACACGCCATTTGTCGATAATGGAGACCTCGTGAAACCGACGCTTATCAAGAAAGACTCACAAACCGCTGATGTCTGGCACAAACAAGTGCTCACGAAAGAAGGAGCCGCTGATATTACAAAAGGATTGAAAGGCGTAGTCGAAGATGAGCGCGGGTCAGCGTATCAGCCTGTCGTAAAAGGAATTACTGTGGCTGGAAAAACGGGAACAGCCGAGCTGAAAAAATCAAAGGATGATAAAGACGGCACCGAAAATGGCTGGTTCGTCGGCTATGACTATAAAAACAAAGACCTGCTTGTCGCGATGATGATTCAAAATGTTCAAGATCACGGCGGCAGCCACTACGTAGTCGAAAAAGCAAAAAAGCAATTTCAATCGAAATAAAACCTTTTTAACGGGAGTGAAAGGGAAAAGGGCGTCTGAGGCCGAATGATCTAGTAAGGGGCAAAAACCCGGTTTATAAAGAAAAGAGGGATTTTGCATGCAGCGTATTCATTTGGCGGAGGATCTTCAATTTTCAAGAGTGATACACGGGCTTTGGCGTCTGAATGAATGGAACTATTCAGACGCTGAGCTGCTCAGTCTCATTGAGTGGTGTGTCGATCAAGGCATCACCACCTTTGATCATGCGGATATTTACGGGGGCTACACGTGCGAAAAAGGGTTTGGAAATGCTCTTGCCCTTTCACCCGGATTAAGGGAAAATATAGAGCTGGTCACAAAATGCGGCATCGTTCTTGAATCACCTGAACGCCCTGCCCACAGATCGCACCATTATAATACAAGCAAAACACACATTCTCGCGTCTGTTGAACAGTCGCTTTTGAATCTCAGAACGGATTATATCGATGTGCTGCTGATTCACAGACCGGACCCGCTCATGGACCCGGAAGGAGTGGCTGAGGCGTTTCATGCGCTGAAAAGCTCCGGCAAAGTCAGATATTTCGGTGTGTCGAACTTTAAAGGCCATCAATATCGGATGCTGGAATCGTATCTGCCTGAAAAGCTTGTCACCAATCAGATTGAGCTTTCCGCATATGAATTAGAAAATATTCAGGACGGCACATTGAACCTGTGTCAGGAAAAACGGATTTCTCCGATGGCCTGGTCGCCGCTTGCAGGCGGTAAAGTATTTGCCGGAAACACGGAAAAAGATCGGCGCATTCGCACGGCGCTTGAAACTGTTCAGGCTGAAATCGGTGCCGCCTCATTGGACGAGGTGATGTACGCATGGCTGTTCACGCATCCGGCCGGCATCATGCCGATTGTCGGAAGCGGAAAACGAGAGCGTATTTCCGCCGCGGTAAACGCCTTGGCGTATAAGCTTGATCAGGATCAGTGGTTCCGTATTTATACAGCCGTACAAGGCCGCGATATACCATAAAGAAAAAGCATCAGCATAACGGCTGATGCTTTTTCAATATTGTCACACCGCTTAGTGCCAAATTCCCATTTATAAGTGATTGAATCCTGTTTGAAAGCGTTTTATATTAATAAAGAAAACCTCTTTTTTTCCTCTTCCTATATCTCCATGCGACTTCATCCGCACATCACGAATGTCTGGAGGCCTTTTTATGTATATGACTGCAAGAGAACAAAAGCTTTTAAAGCATTTATTATTACTGAACCGGTATGTAACCGTAACGGAGCTGGCTGAGCTGATGGAAGTGAGCACCAGAACCATTCACAGGGAGCTGAAATCAATCAAGCCGCTGATGGAGACTATGGGGCTCAAGCTCGATAAACAGCCCGGCAAAGGTTTGAAGGCGGTAGGAAATCCCGAAGATAAACAAAAGCTGCTCACCGAGCTGTCACATGAACAGCATGAATACAGCGCCGATGAACGAAAACTGCTGATACTCTGTTCGCTATTGGAGTCCCAAGAACCAGTGAAACTGTACACGCTCGCTCATGATCTGCAAGTCACCAATGCTACGGTCAGCTACGATTTAGATGAGCTGGAGAAATGGATTTCTCCGTTCGGGTTGACACTGATCCGAAAAAGAGGCTTTGGCATCCAGCTGATGGGGCCGGAGAACGCGAAACGAAAAATTGTCGGCAATCTGATTGTGAACCGCCTCGACATCCAAATGTTTTTGGAAGCGGTTGAATTAAACATTAAAGGAAAAGCCGATTCCTCCGAGAAGATGTTCGGGGTTGTCAGCAAAGGCGAGCTGTTAAAAATGGAGCGGATTTTATTCCAGCTGAAAGAAAAAATCGCATTTTCTCTATCTGACAGCTCCTATATAGCGCTTGTCGTTCATCTGACGTTTGCGATCGAACGCATTAAACTGGGCGAAACGATCAGCATGGAAGAGAGCGAGCTTGATGAACTCAAGAGTGCAAAAGAATACAGCTCCGCTCTGGAAATAGCGGGCGAACTTGAACGTGCTTTCGGCGTGACGATCCCGGAAGCGGAGGTAGGCTATATTACGATCCACCTGCGAAGCGCCAACCGCAAATACAAAACAGAATACAGAGCGCAGGAAATAGAGCTTGAAACAGCCTTGCAAACAAAACGGCTGATCGCTTTTATTTCAGAAAAAATCAGAATGGATCTGACGAAAAACTACTCTTTATATGAAGGATTGATTGCCCATTTGGAGCCGGCCATCAGCCGCATGAAAGAAAACATCGACATCTATAATCCAATGAAGGAACAGATCAAGCGCGATTATTTTCTGCTGTATATGGCGATAGAAGAGGGCGTAGAAAAATTCTTCCCGGACATGTCCTTTTCTGATGATGAAATCGCCTTTATCGTTCTTCACTTCGGTTCAGCGCTTGAAATCAAAAAAGAAGAAGCAAAAGTGAAAGCGCTTGTTGTCTGCTCAAGCGGAATCGGTTCTTCGAAAATGCTTGCTTCGAGATTGAAGAAAGAGCTGCCTGAAATTGAATCGTTTGATATGTTATCACTGATCGAGCTGAAGGACCGCGACACTCATGCCTATGATATGATTGTGTCCACTGTGCCGATCCCTTATCAAAACATCGATTATATTATGGTCAGCCCGCTTTTAAATGAGGAAGACGCAAACCAGGTGAAGCAGTATATCAAGCGGAAAATCCCGCTCATTCTTGAGAAAAAAAGAAGCCCGAAGGAAGAGACGCGGCAAGCCGACATCCCTGACATGCTGACAGCGGCGGAGAGCGTGGGGCGATACATGGCGGTGATTCAAGACGTCTTGCGCCACTTTTCACTCACTAAAATGAAAACAAAGCCGGATCACGGCATGCTGCTGTTTGAGCTTTTTCAACAGCTGAAAAAGGATGGCCTCATCCGAGATCCGAAAAAAGCGGCGGATTGCCTTGCAGAACGCGAAAAACAAGGGGGATTGGGCATACCGGGTACAAACATGGCGCTGTATCATCTCAAAAATGATCATATCGTCCTGCCTTTTTTCAAAATGTATGACCTCAGCACATCTTTTGAAGTCAATGGCATGGACGGAAATACCCTCGATATGACAAGAATTCTCGTCATGATGGCGCCGGCCGCATTATCAGCTGAAGGATCAGAGATTTTGAGTGCGATCAGCTCTGCCATTATTGAAAGCGGAGAAAGCATGGCGGGCTTTCAGGAGGAAGGGGAACGAGAACTGTATCAGCGATTAAACCGCATCTTTTTCACATGGATGAAAGAAAAAAACATCCCGTAATCACCCATTTCACACGCCAAAAAAAGGCGTGTGTTTTTGTATGGATGCAGCACAAAATAAAAAAATGCGGGACTATTTTATCATTCTGTAATGGAATAATTCCAAAATGAAATAGTTTTACAAGTTATCTTTTTTGGGTTAAAATGGGTGAGGTAAGGAAGACAATCTAACAAATTATTGAAGATTCAAGAGAATATAGGAGATGACAATATGGAAACATTACAGCATCTGATTCTGCATGACATGCCGGATAGCGAAGATATAGAAGCTGTAAAAAGCGGAGCCCACACACTGACATATGCAGCATATCACAAACGGATCAATCAGCTGGCGAATGCTCTGCTTCAAAAAGGAATTCAAAAAGGCGACCGTGTGGCTTTGCTTTGCAAAAATGGCCACCCCGCATCAACCATTATGTTTGCCGCACTTGAAATCGGGGCCGTTGTAGTGCCCGTCAGCTGGCAGCTGAAACCATACGAGATGACAGGCATTTTAAAAGCAAGTGAACCGAAAGCATTGTTTTACGGAACGGAATTTAAAGAGATAATGGATGAAGTGCTGCCTGAGCTGTCTTCTGTGCGTTTGATCATGGAAACAGGAACAGCGTATGAGACGTCTCCAGTGTTTGAGGCGCTTTTTGCAGGCCCTGATCATTTGCCGGAAGCAGAAACGGTTTCTCCGGATGATACAGCGCTTCTGATGTTTACGTCAGGGACAACAGGAAATCCGAAAAGATGCATGATCACCCATGGCGGTATATACAATTACGTATCAAAGTCAAATAGCTCAAGCGCACGAATGAAAAATCTGCGTTTTCTTGCGTGCCACCCGATTTATCATACGAGTGCGCTTATTTGTATCATGCTAGGAACGTTTGCGGGAACCACGTTTATTTTTACAAAGGATCAAGATCCCGTTCGTATGCTGAAGGTTATTGAAGAAGAAAAAATTCAAACGATTATGGCCCTTCCTGTGTTTTACACTTATTTGCTTGAGGCGTGGGAAGAACATCAAACCGATCTGTCCTCGCTCATCATTTTAATGACAGGCGGAACAAAAGTGCCTAGCAGCCTGATTCAGCGGTATCTAGATATCGGAATCCAGCTCGCTCACGGTTACGGAAGCACAGAAGCTTGGGGGATCAGCACATGGGTTCCTGAAATGGGAATGGATAAAGCGGCCTCTGCCGGTAAACCTGTTGCTGATGTTCAAGTCAAGGTAGAAAATCCTGAGACGAGAGAAGAGCTGCCGCAAGGTGAAATCGGAGAAATTGTTGTCCACAGCCCATTCTTATTTAAAGGCTATGAGGAAAACCCTGAAGCGACAGCAAAAGTGCTGCAAAACGGCTGGTTCAGAACCGGAGATTCCGGCTACTTGGATGAGGACGGCTTTATCTTCATCACCGGACGCTACAAGGATGTCATTATTTACGGAGGCGACAATGTCTATCCTGATCAGGTGGAAGAAGTCATCCAGCAGATCCCGGGCATCCTTGAAACAGCAGTGGTCGGGATACCGGATCAGCTGTACGGAGAAAAACCAAAAGCCTTTATCGTCACTAACGGCACTCAGGAAATAACTGAAGCGGATGTCATTGCATTTTGTAAAGAACGCTTGTCCGCTTACAAAATTCCTGAAATCGAATTCGTAAAGGAACTTCCGAAAAATAATCTCGGCAAAGTGAAAAAAGACGTCTTGCGCAAGCAAGCCGTACATTCATAACAGAAAAAGCCCGTCATTTATGTGACGGGCTTTTTTGCGGTTGCACAGACTGAAAGCTCAGGTTTAATGTCTTTATATTGGATATCAATGTCTTTGAAGCCTGCCGCTTTCAGGTCAGCAAGCATCTGTTTACCGAACGATTCAGTTTTCTCGGGACCGGCATCTGCTTCCCGGGGCTGCATCGTAATAGCTGCTTTGCCGCCGGATTTTAATGCTTGAAAAATCTGTTTGATGCCTTCTTGCTGGTCTTTCCAAATCGTGTAGTTGTTAACGGAAATGACTTTATCGTAATACGCGGCGGGGAGGGGGAACGTTTCAATGCTGCCCTGTATCAGGCGAACACGGTCTGTTTTTAATCTGTGTGCAGCTAGCTTCAGCATAGCCTCTGATACATCAATCCCATGAATATGAACGCTCTTTTCGCGTTTCAGCATCTGCTTTATGCAGTATCCCGGTCCAAAACCGACTTCTAGAATGCGGTCTCCGCGTGTTAAGCCAAGCTGATCTATTGTCCACTGATTCAGTGTTTTATTTTCAGCAGCCATGATGTATCCGGCAAGTATGCCGAACATCCCCTTCGGTCTGCTGAATTTTTTAGAAAGCATGTTAATCATTCAGCAACCTCCTTTTCACATCATTTTCCTCCTTGCGTTTCATGTGAAACATTTTTCTGATAAAGCATTCCGAAGGTGCTCATCCATGTTTACCCAGAGTATGCACGAGGTACAAAACAAATAGACATGAAAAACAAAGGAGGAGAATCATCATGGCAAACTATCCGAAAGAACTGCCGGCACAAACCCAAAATCGCCAGCCGGGAATCGAAAGCGAAATGAATCCAAGTCCGGTATATGAGTACGAACATTATAAAGGTGCGGATAAATTAAAAGGAAAAGTCGCACTCATTACAGGCGGTGACAGCGGAATCGGACGTGCGGTATCTGTCGCTTACGCAAAGGAAGGCGCTGACATCGCCATTGTATACAAGGATGAGCAGGGAGATGCTGAAGATACAAAAAAACGTGTGGAACAAGAAGGCGTGAAATGTCTCTTAATCTCCGGAGATGTAGGCGAAGAGGAGTTCTGTAATGAAGCGGTTGAAAAAACAGTCAATGAACTCGGCCGTCTGGATATCCTTGTGAACAATGCCGGTGAGCAGCATCCGAAGGAAAGCATCAAAGATATTTCAAGCGAACAGCTTCATCGCACATTCAAAACAAACTTTTATTCACAATTTTATTTGACTAAAAAAGCAATTGATTATATGAAACCAGGCAGCGCGATCATCAATACGACATCCATCAACCCGTACGTAGGGAACCCGACACTGATTGATTATACAGCGACAAAAGGGGCGATCAACGCCTTTACAAGAACAATGGCGCAGGCGCTTGTCAAAGACGGCATCCGTGTAAATGCGGTAGCGCCGGGACCAATCTGGACGCCGTTAATTCCGTCTACATTCTCAGAAGATACAGTCGCTCAATTTGGGCAAAATACGCCGATGGGCCGTCCGGGTCAGCCTGTTGAGCATGTCGGCTGCTATGTGCTGCTGGCATCAGATGAATCATCCTATATGACAGGACAAACGCTGCATGTAAACGGCGGAGGCTTTGTGACGACGTAAAAGGGAGTGAGGAAATGAGCATCACGAAAGAAGAAGTAAACAGCTACTATCAAAAAGCCGGTATTGTCTTAACGGATGATGAAGTAGAACAAATTCAGCTCATGGACTACGGCTTGGGAAAAGAACGAAAAGCCGGGCTCCAGCTCTTTGTCTATGTGAATACAGACCGTTATTGTTCAAAGGAACTGGTGCTGTTTCCGGGGCAGACTTGCCCGGAGCATCGCCATCCGCCGGTTGACGGGCAGGAAGGCAAGCAGGAGACCTTCCGCTGCCGCTACGGAAAAGTGTATCTATATGTTGAAGGAGAAAACACGCAGCTTCCAAAGGTTCTTCCTCCTCAAGAGGATAAAGAATACTATACAGTCTGGCATGAGATCGAGCTTGAATCCGGCGGGCAATATACAATTCCGCCGAACACGAAGCATTGGTTCCAGGCCGGGGAGGAAGGCGCTGTCGTAACGGAAATGTCTTCGACTAGCACAGACAAACATGACATCTTTACCGACCCTAGAATTTAAGGATGAGGCTTAAAAAGCCCATCCTTTTTTTTATATTGAAAAAAACGGAAACACCGTTATAATGGGTAAAAAAGGAAAGAGGCGAGGGAGATGTTCACCTGCAGTGTAAACGAGCACATTACCATCCGGTTATTGGAGCCAAAGGATGCGGATCGGCTGGCAGCGATCATTCATGAGAATCAACAGAGAATCAGCCAATGGCTATTCTGGGCTGAAAATCCAAGTGATGCCGAAACGTACAGGGAAACCCTCATTCCCGATTGGCGGCGTCAGTATGCTGACCTGAACGGAATCGAAGCGGGGATTCTGTATGACGGCAGCTTGTGCGGCATGATTGGCCTGCATAACCTTGACCAAGTGAATAAAAAAGCGGAAATTGGCTATTGGATTGACGGGGAATACGAAGGAAAAGGCATTATCACTGCCGCCTGCCGGGCACTCATCACATATGCTTTTCAGGACCTGGAATTGAATCGGGTTGCCATCTGCGCGGCTGCAGGAAATCACAAAAGCAGAGCGATCCCGGAGCGCCTCGGCTTTCAAGAGGAAAGAACAGCAAGGGAAGGCATATTCATTAAAGGCAAGTTCCACGATCTCGTCTATTACAGCCTGTTAAAGCGTGAATGGGAAGCAGAAAAATAAAGAGCGCATTTTCTTGTTTAAATCGTTCCCGGATGTGGAAAAGTAACAGCGGAGACGTTAAAAAGGAGTGATTCAAGATGAATCAGCAAGATATTAAACAAAAAGTGCTTGATGTTCTAGATCACCATAAAGTAGGTTCGCTCGCAACGGTTCAAAAGGGCAAACCGCATTCCCGCTACATGACTTTCTTCCATGACGGGCTGACGATTTATACACCGACAAGCAAAGAAACTCATAAAGCTGAAGAAATTGAGAATAACCCTAATGTGCACATTTTATTAGGTTATGATTGTGAAGGCTTTGGCGATGCGTATGTCGAAGTCACAGGAAAAGCAAAAATAAACAATTCATCAGAATTGAAAGACAAAATCTGGAGTTCTAAATTGGAGCGCTGGTTCGACGGCAAGGATGACCCGAACCTGGTGATTCTTGAAATCGAACCGGAAGATATCAGACTAATGAATGCGGGAGAGAAAACACCAGTCTCACTCGAATTATAATAAAAGTTTGTATTTGCAGGGGCGATATGTTATCATGAATAGCTAAGCAAGAAAAATAAGCAAATAAAAAAGAAAGTAAACTTCTTTTTTCTGTTTTGAGAGAGAAGCTTTTACCGCTTCACAAGCAGCAAACCAGCTGCCCTTATTCTTTTCCTTCATAACAAATCGCCCCTAACGATGAGATGGAAAAAAGACTTTTTTGTTTTACAATTCACACCGGCGCGGCTTCGGAGCCGCAGTGACGATTGAGAGGTAGGGCTTTCGTTGTCTTGTGTTCAAGAAATTTCCATGGTGTTTACTTTCCAGAATGATTCTTCGGAACAATGCTACATGAATCGAACCCGCCCGAATCGGCGGATCATATAATCTTTATTTGCGTATAGAAAAGAATAAGACAAACCGCTCGGCGTAAGCCGGCGGTTTTTTATTGTGAAAAAAACAAATCACACATGAAACTTCTGGTTGTTTCCTTTAGTCTTATCACTAGGATGAAACTGGAGGAAAGAATACCGTGCATGTCATTACAACACAAGTCGTTTTTATTTTCTGTTTTTTGTTATTGATTCACTCAATAGAGACCCTTGCCTATGCCACAAGGCTTTCAGGGGCCCGGGTAGGGTTTATCGCGTCCGCGCTTTCCTTGTTTAATGTCATGGTAATCGTGTCAAGAATGTCAAACATGGTGCAGCAGCCCTTCACGGGGCGCTTAATTGACGATGCCGGAAAAAACGCGCTGGCGCTCGTGGGCGAGCAGTTCCGGTTCTTGATCTTTGGCTCGACGGTTGGGACTATTGTGGGCATTATCCTGCTCCCGTCGTTTGTCGCCCTGTTTTCACGTGCGATCATCCACTTGGCGGGCGGGGGCGGCTCCGTTTTACAAGTCTTTCGTAAAGGATTTTCTAAGAATGGATTTAAAAATGCCTGCTCCTATTTGCGTCTGCCGTCTGCTTCGTATTTGAAGGGATTTCACATGCGCTTGATTCCAAAACGGCTGTTTGTCATCAACATGCTGATCACGTCCATTTATACAATTGGCGTGCTCTCCGCATTGTACGCAGGGCTGCTAGCACCCGAGCGAAGCACGACGGCGGTTATGGCCTCAGGCTTAATCAACGGGATTGCGACGATGCTGCTGGCCATTTTTGTTGACCCGAAAGTGTCTGTTCTTGCCGATGATGTGGCAAAAGGAAAACGAAGCTATATTTATTTGAAATGGACCTCTGTGACAATGGTGACGTCAAGGGTGGCGGGCACACTTCTTGCCCAGCTTATGTTTATCCCTGGTGCATATTATATCGCGTGGCTGACAAAATGGTTTTAATAGCGAAAAGCTGACCCTGTAAAAGGTCAGCTTTTTATTTATTCGGCGATGTTGCCCATAGAGATGGCAATTCGGTTCCAGCTGTTAATCTGATTAATGATGAGGATTAAATCAACATATTCTTTTTCATTATAAAATTCACGCACCTCTTGATAAACATCATCAGGCACACGCTTGTTAGAAATAAAAGTGACATGCTCCGTCAGCAATAATGCTGCTTTTTCTTCAGGTGTATAAAAACTGCACTCTTCCCAAGCGTTTAATCCGTAAATGCGCTGTTCGGTTTCTCCCATTTTTCGGGCATCCTTCGTATGAATGTTAATGCAGTAGGCGCAGCCGTTTAATTGTGATGCTCTTATTTTCATTAGCTCTCTTGTTGTCCGGTTAATACCGGATGTTTTCGTGTATGCCTCCATATTCATCATGATATGTAACCCATCAGGTGCTATTTGGTCGTAGGGAATCCTCTTCGTCATCATTCCATCTCCCTTCACTACTGTATATTTTTTCATGATGATTGGGTTAAAAAAGAAAACAGCCTGAAGCAGATCCAAGCTGTTCTTCTTAACAGTGCGGCGCACAACATGCCGCTTTATCGTTTATTTAAAGTTTCTTAATCCGCGGTCGTACAAAAAGTTTCCGAATGGGACGAATGCGGCGACGAAACCGGCGGCTGACCATTTCAGCGACCATTTCACAGAGAATGTCACATAGGCCAACACAAGCAAATACAAAATAAACAATCCGCCGTGAACAGAACCGACAATTGTTACCGCAAGCGAAAGGCCTGCCCAATATTTGAGCGGCATGGCGACGAAAAGCAGGATTAAGAGTGACATTCCTTCAATAAAACCCATCGTGCGAAGTCTTCCGATCGGCGTTTGCAGCATAAATCGCCCTCCTTGTGGACACGTTTTCATCTATACTATAAACAATCCGGCGGGCATATATGACAAGATTCAGAAAATGTTCGGAAAACATTCATATTTGGCTTACTCATCATCCAGCTCTTTGTTTTTTAGAAAAGATCTTCGGAGACTTAAAAAGTTGATGATAAAATAAAAGAAGAAAAACAGAATTGCGAACGTCAATGCGTCCAGCCACTCATGAAGAGTATGTGGACAGCCTGTAAACAGTATACTAATAATAAAAAACATTACACCTGTTGTAAGGCTCGCTGCCAATATTTCTTTTCTTTTTTTTCGGTAGGTCACTTCAGTCGCAATCTCAGGGTGCTCAAGACCTGATAGTAAATAGCGAATGAGGATATATCCTGCGAAAACAGCAAATCCCACACCGCTTACCATGTACTCCATAGGATCTCGTTGAAGAACAAAACCTCTAATAATGAGATCTATCAGCATTAAGGCAGCAAGCATAAATCCTGCTTCCCCATAAAACTGTTTCATTTTCTTTTCGACATATTCATCTTTAAAAACAAAAAATAAATGCTTCATTGGCAGTCCCCTTCCCAAAATAATTCATCCAGTGTCTTATCCAGCGCCTTCGCAATCGCGATGCATAGCTGCAGCGTTGGATTATACCTGCCTTTTTCAATCAATCCGATAGTTTGCCTGGTCACTTGAACATATTGTGCCAATTGAGATTGGGTCCACCCCTTTTCCACCCGTGCGAGTTTAACGCGATTCGTCATGTTTGCACCTCTATGTAATTTATATATTGCATAATGTTAAATATATATTACTTTTCATCTGTTCGAAAGTCAATGAAATCTAAATCTTTACCTTGTCATTTACACAAATTCCCGAGATAATGTGAACAAAAATAAAAGAAGGATTTTGATATGAAACTTGACCAAATTGATTTGAATATCATTGCGGAATTGAAAAAAGACAGCCGTTTGTCCATGAGAGAGTTAGGAAGGAAAATTAAGCTGTCCCCGCCATCGGTCACCGAACGGGTGAGACAGCTGGAATCGTTTGGCATCATTAAGCAATATACGCTGGAGGTTGATCAGAAAAAAATTGGCCTTCCAGTTTCCTGTATTGTCGAAGCAACCGTCAAAAACGGGGATTACGATCGATTCAAAAGCTACATTCAAACGCTGCCGAATATTGAATTTTGCTATCGGATTGCAGGAGCGGCCTGCTATATACTGAAAATCAACGCGGAGAGCCTTGAAGCAGTAGAAGCTTTCATCAACAAAACAACGCCTTACGCCCAAACCGTCACTCACGTCATTTTCTCAGAAATTGACACGAAAAACGGGCGCGGTTAGAGAGTGCTTGTTCAAGTCTGTTATAATAAAAGGATGAGCGTGAAAGAAAGAGAAGTGATCAAGCATGTCAAAAACAGTTGTATTAGCTGAAAAACCTTCAGTCGGCCGCGATTTGGCCCGGGTGCTGAAGTGCCATAAAAAAGGGAACGGTTATCTCGAAGGAGATCAATATATTGTCACATGGGCTTTAGGCCATTTGGTGACACTTGCTGATCCGGAAGGCTACGGAAAAGAATTTCAATCATGGCGGCTTGAGGATCTGCCGATTATCCCCGAACCGCTAAAGCTTGTTGTTATCAAAAAAACCGGAAAGCAGTTCAATGCAGTGAAAGCGCAGCTTACCCGCAAAGATGTCAATCAGATCGTCATCGCCACTGATGCCGGCCGGGAAGGTGAGCTCGTCGCACGCTGGATCATTGAAAAAGCGAACGTCCGCAAACCGATCAAGCGGCTGTGGATTTCATCTGTGACGGATAAAGCGATCAAGGAAGGTTTTCAAAAGCTGCGCAGCGGCAAAGAGTATGAAAATCTGTACCACTCAGCCGTTGCCAGAGCAGAAGCGGATTGGATTGTCGGCATTAACGCGACCCGTGCGCTCACCACAAAATTCAATGCCCAGCTTTCATGCGGACGTGTGCAGACGCCGACGCTAGCCATGATTGCCAAGCGCGAGGCGGACATCCAAGCCTTTAAGCCTGTTCCGTATTACGGCATTCGCGCAGCAGTCGATGGAATGACGCTGACGTGGCAGGACAAAAAATCGAAGCAGACGAGAACATTCGATCAAGGCGTGACAAGCCGTTTGCTAAAAGAACTTGATGGAAAACAGGCGGTGATCGCTGAACTGAAAAAAACAGCGAAAAAAAGCTTTGCTCCTGCGCTTTACGACTTGACGGAACTCCAGCGGGACGCCCACAAACGCTTCGGGTTTTCCGCAAAAGAAACGCTCTCAGTTCTGCAGAAGCTGTATGAGCAGCACAAGCTTGTCACATATCCGCGGACAGACTCACGGTTTTTATCCAGTGACATTGTCCCAACCTTAAAAGACCGGCTGGAGGGCATGGAAGTGAAACCGTATGCCCAATATGTCACTCAAATTAAAAAGCGCGGCATCAAATCGCACAAAGGCTACGTCAATGATGCTAAGGTGTCAGACCACCATGCGATTATCCCGACTGAAGAGCCGCTCGTTCTCAGCAGTCTCAGCGATAAAGAACGCAAGCTGTATGACCTGATTGCCAAACGTTTCTTAGCTGTGCTGATGCCGGCTTTCGAATATGAAGAAACAAAGGTCATGGCAGAAATCGGCGGAGAAACCTTTACGGCGAAGGGAAAAACCGTACAGTCACAAGGCTGGAAAGCTGTTTATGATATGGCTGACGAGGATGACGAGCAGGAGGACGACAGAGATCAGACGCTGCCGGCTCTGCAAAAAGGCGTCTCGCTCACTGTCCGCACATTAACTGAAACAAGCGGCCAAACCAAACCGCCGGCCCGTTTTAATGAAGGGACGCTGCTGTCAGCGATGGAGAACCCAAGCGCCTTTATGCAGGGAGAAGAAAAAGACCTTGTCAAAACGCTCGGCGAAACAGGCGGTCTCGGCACGGTTGCAACGCGTGCCGATATTATCGAAAAACTGTTTAACAGCTTTTTAATTGAGAAAAAAGACAAAGACATTTTTATCACCTCAAAAGGAAAACAGCTCCTGCAGCTCGTTCCAGAGGATTTGAAATCACCTGCCTTAACGGCAGAGTGGGAACAAAAGCTGTCCGCCATTGCGGCCGGAAAATTAAAATCCGCTGTCTTTATTAAAGACATGAAGGCTTATGCTAAGCAAACAGTAACAGAAATCAAAAACAGCAGCCAAACCTTCAGACATGATAACATCACGGGAACGGCATGTCCGGAGTGCGGCAAAATGATGCTGAAGGTAAACGGCAAGCGCGGCACCATGCTCGTGTGCCAGGACCGGGAATGCGGAAGCAGAAAAACGATCGCCAGAAAAACAAACGCGCGCTGCCCGAACTGCCATAAAAGAATGGAGCTTCGCGGCCAAGGAGAAGGCCAGACCTTCGCGTGCGTTTGCGGGCACCGTGAGAAGCTTTCTGTATTTGAAAAACGGAAAAACAAAGACAAAGGGCGCGCTACAAAGCGGGACGTCTCTTCTTATATGAAAAAACAAAATAAGGACGAACCGATTAACAATGCGCTGGCGGAACAGCTGAAGAAACTCGGTTTGGATCAATAAAAAGAAACCTGTGCGATTCGCACAGGTTTTTTATTGGACTTAGGTCCTGTTTTTTGAAAGTTCAAAAAGGGGAAAAAAAGCTAGCAATCTTCGTTTTTTTCTTCTATAGTTAATATAATTTGTAACATGGCAGTAATAATTTCGTCATATATTGGTGCGTCTGATTCGCTTCGGACACAAAGGGGGACTTGCCTGTGCGGCATGTGTTGGTCGCTGCTATCTTATTTTGCTTATCTATCGGACTTTCCGCAGGGTGTGCTGAAGCTGGGAATAAAACCCTATATCAGTCTGAGGCAGACATGAATACCCGCCCGCTTCAGCCGGCGGAGTATTTCATCTATCACAATCTTATGAATGACCAAGGGCTTATCAAAACAGATTTCTCAGATCAGCCCTCCTATTTATCAGAATCGATTGGCCTGTGGATGGAGTTTTTGGTCAGCAGACAAGACGTCTCGCATTTTCAGGAGCAATATCAGCATCTGACGGATTCTTTTCTACTGAATCATCAGTTGGTGACATGGAAGATACAAAACGGTCAAGCGAGCGGGACAAACGCGCTGATTGATGATATGAGAATCATGGTGTCTCTCGATCAGGCAGCTGCTCTTTGGGGGAGCAGCCAATATGAAAAAACAGCCCGTGAGATCGGCACGGCTTTAAAGACATACAACATGTACAACGGGATGTTTACAGACTTTTACGATTCAGCCTCTCATGCAGCTTCAAAGGACGTGACGCTTTCGTATGTCATGCCCGATGCACTAGCTGTTTTGAAAAAGTATGGAATCATAGACGAAGAAACAGAACAGCGAAATGCCGATGTTCTCTATCTAGCCCCTTTAAAGAATGGTTTCCTGCCAAAGACGTACAGCGCAGAGTCGAAGCAGTACAAATATGACAGTGAAGTAAACGTCATCGACCAGCTGTACGCCGCATGGCATTTGCCGGAAAGGAATGAAACAGCCGCTGTGATAGCAGAGTGGGTCAAAAAGGAATTTCAGGCAAACGGAAAGCTGTACGGACGATATTCGGCAGATACGAAGGAGCCTGCCGTCCAATATGAGTCGCCGTCCGTATACGCATTAGCTGCTTTATTTTTAACAAAACAGCATGAAGACAGCTCGGTCATCAAAGCGATTTATGATAGAATGAATGACTTTGAAATTCTTGATCCGGCGAAACCGTATTATGGGGGTTACATGAGCGGCTCCGACACGCACTCGTTCGACAATCTGCTGCCGCTGTTAGCCGAAAGGAAGCTTTTTAATGAAACGATCATTCAATGAATCACAAAAATTATATGCTTATCTTTCAGGGCTCATCGCAGCCCTGTCTCTGTTTATTTTTTATGTGTCCGCCGAGCACTCGGAGGGCTTTCTGATCATTTGCATCACATTTGTCGTGATCGGGGCCGGCATTTGGTTCGGTCCGATTTACGCGCTGGCGGTCACCTTAATCGTTCTCTTTGTTCTCGGCACGCTCATGATGTTTTTTCAGACTGGACAGGCTGTGATGTTTTCGGCTGAAGACGGGCTGCGCATGCTTATCGTGTGGGGAATTGCGCTTTTGCTGTTTTCCTTTATATCAGGAAGAATCCATGATATCGCAGCAGAGCTGCGCCGTTCAGTCAAACGTCTTCAATCTGAAATCAAAAGCTTCGTGGCTGTCGATAGAGTGACGGGCTTTGATAATAAGCAAAGAATGAAACTGGAACTGTCAGAGGAAATCAAACGGGCGGAACGCTACGGCAATTCCTTTGTCTTTTTGCTGCTTCATATGCATTATTTCAAGGAATTTAAGTCTCTGTACGGGGAGAAAGAGACCGACCTTCTCTTTCAATTCGTCAGCCGGCAAATCAGGTCAAGCGTCCGGGAAACGGATAAAAAATTCCGCCCCTCTGACGAGCGCTTCGGCATTGTGCTGACACACACGCCGGCTGAACATATGCCGGCCGTCCTGACAAAGCTGAAAAAACAGCTGGACACGTATCAGCTGACAAACGGAAAGTATGTGTCGCTTACGTTCCATGTCTGTTATTTACCTTATCGAAGAGATATAAGGACAGCTGATCAATTTTTGGAAGAACTGGAAAACGAGATGATGATGAATGAACTTTAAAAGAATAACGCTACTCTGCGTGTCCGTTCTGATGCTGACAGCTATTGCTTCTATGCCTATTTCTGCCCAAGCAAAGGGGGAGGATTCCGGCATTCTCATCATCTATTCAACCTTGGATGGCAAAGAGTCGCCTCAAGTCAAAATGCTCGATTTATTGGCCGGCCATTTTGCAACTCATGTCACGGTCAGAAAAGATTCGGATGTTACAGCATCTGATGTGAAAGGCAAAGAACATGTCCTCTATTACGGGCAAACGAAAAGAAAGCTCAGCAAAAAACTGGTGTCTCTTATCAGCGGCATAAAAAAACCTGTCGTCGCCATCGGCTATAACGCCGGACAAATCAGCCAATTTTCCGGTCTTTCCTTAACCCGCAAAGAACATGTCTATCAGATTCACAGCAGCACGGAAAAAAACGATGTCTCCTTAGAGAGCGGGCTTAACGTGCTGAGCGTATCAGGCCTGAAAGGAAAGGGGCTGTATACCTTTAAATCTGATGACGGCAAAACGAGTCCGTTTATATGGAAAACGGATAAATCAAATGTGTACATCGGCTTAACCAATCTGTTAAATGACAATCTGATTGTGGCGAAAGAGCTTCGAGAAGCATTTGGAGAGGAGGCCGGAACCGCGCTTTTATATTTGCGGCTGGAGGATATCAGCCCGATGTCTGATGAAACATTGCTGCTTCAAGCTGGTACATATCTGTACAAGAGACATGTGCCTTTTATTATGTCAGTCATTCCGGTGTATCTGAATCCGGAAACAGGCGATAAAGTGTATTTGTCTGATAAACCGAAGATGGTGAAGGTATTGAAAAAACTGCAAAGCATGGGCGGCAGTATCATTGTTCACGGCTACACACACGCCTATCGCCACAGTGAAACCGGAGAGGGCTTCGAATTTTGGGATGCCAAGGCGGACCAGCCGATCACTTCCGAAAATGCCGATGACACTCCGTCCATTTTGGAAAAGGAACAGGCTTTTCCGAACGAACAGGCCTACAAGAGCTATTTGAAGCCGTTTCAGGAAAAGGAAGAAACATATACAAGGCAAAAGCTGACGCACGCCATTGAGGATTTAACCTCGGCAGGGCTTTATCCGCTGGCATTTGAAGCCCCGCACTATACGATGTCTGAGTACGGCTATCAAATGGCTTCACAGTATTTCTCAAGCATTTTCGGGCAGGTGCAGCTCAGCGATACAACATGGAAAACTTCCGGCGCATCCCCTTTTTTGACCAAACCAGCTATGCTGCATGGGATGACGCTGTATCCGGAAACAATCGGTTTTGTCGATACATCAAAGCAAAACCCGCTCGGCGATATGGAGGAACACATTTCTCAAATGATTGATTTTGAAGGCGGAGTGGCCGGAGGGTTTTATCACCCGTATCTTGGGATGAAATATTTGCCGGAGCTCGTTGACCAGATGGAACGCATTCCGGACAGTGAATGGCTTGATTTGAAGAAAACGCAGCAAACCGTCAAAACGGACAAAGTGGAAATCCATACAAGCGGTGACGGAACGGTTCACGTAAAAAACAATGTAAGTGCCATTGGCGAGTTTTTCGACCACCATCGGCAAACCCCGCTGGAAAAGGCGTTATGGATTCTCTCCGCCGTTGTGCTCTTGTTTGTCGTGATGTTTGTCAGCTATACGTTTTACTTGAGAGCCACATTGAAAAAACGAATGTTTAAGGAGAGAAGAAGCCTTGGGTAATACGCTGTTCTTTATCTCGCTAAGTTTAATATGGGTGATGCTTCTCTATCACATGTTTCTCATGCAAGGCGGGTTCCGCCACTACATGACCTTCGAGCGGAACATTCCGAAGTGGAGAGAAAATATGAAGGAATTGCCGAAGGTCAGTGTGCTCATCCCGGCCCATAATGAAGAAGTTGTCATTCGGCAGACGCTGAAGGCAATGGTGAATCTTTATTATCCGAAGGACCGGCTGGAGGTTATTGTGGTAAACGATAATTCTTCAGACCGGACGGGTGATATCGTCAATGAATTTTCCGAGAAATACGATTTTATCAAAATGGTGATCACAAAACCGCCTAACGCCGGAAAAGGAAAATCCTCGGCGCTCAACTCCGGTTTTGCTGAATCGAACGGCGATGTCATTTGTGTATATGACGCCGACAACACGCCTGAAAAAATGGCCGTGTATTATCTTGTTCTCGGTCTGATGAATGACGAGAAGGCAGGCGCAGTGGTAGGGAAATTCCGCGTCATCAATGCGGCAAAAACGCTGCTGACGAAGTTTATCAATATTGAAACGATCTGTTTTCAGTGGATGGCCCAGGGAGGCAGATGGAAGTGGTTCAAAATCGCTACCATTCCCGGAACCAATTTCGCGATCCGCAGAAGCATTATTGAAAAGCTCGGGGGCTGGGATGATAAAGCGCTGGCTGAAGATACCGAGCTGACCATCCGGGTGTATAACCTCGGCTATCACATCCGCTTTTTCCCGGCAGCTATTACTTGGGAGCAGGAGCCGGAAACGTGGAAGGTGTGGTGGCGCCAGCGGACGAGATGGGCGCGCGGCAACCAATATGTCGTCCTGAAGTTTTTGGCGCAGTTTTTCAAACTGAAACGAAAACGGATTATCTTTGACTTGTTTTACTTTTTCTTTACGTATTTCCTGTTTTTCTTTGGCGTCATCATGTCAAACACGATATTTGTGGTCAATCTGTTTTATGATTTGCATTTGTCGGTCGGGTTTTTGGCTATGATCCTTTGGATTTTGGCGTTTTTCTTATTTATGACGGAGGTCATGATTACGTTAAGCATCGAAAAAACAGAAATGAACAGGCAAAACTTCTTTATCGTATTTCTTATGTACTTTACGTACTCGCAGGCATGGATTGTGCTCGTGATCTATTCTTTATTCGTAGAAATCAAGCACCGTTTATTCAAGCAAGAGGTCAAATGGTACAAAACAGAACGATACAATCAACATAAAAGCGGGTGACCTTTTTGAAACAACTACTTATTTTTCTTACAAGCTTTTTGCTCCTGGCAATGACCGGACAAGCGGCCTTCGCCCAAGAGATGCAGGTCGATGGCTCGCTTCTGGGCAAAAGCAGCCGTGAACAAGCCAAACAGCAGGTGCTGACAAACGATCTTATGACATTGTACGGATCAAAAGACAGCGCGGAACTGACATATCAGATTCCGGCAGGCGCCTCTTCCGGCAGCCAGCAATTGGTGATTGAATATGAGGCATCAGATCTTTTAATTTCTCCTTCATCGTTAACGGCTGTAATTGACAATGAACCGGTAAAAACGTTAAAGCTAAACGGCGATCCAAAACGGAAAACACTGAAGCTGAACTTGAACAAAAGCCAGTCCGCCCCAGGCTATCACAGCGTATCACTGAAATTTTACGGCGTCTTGAAAGAGGGCGTCTGCGTCAGACAGGATACGTCCGGCAACTGGATCAAAATTTATCCGGACAGCCGCCTGACAATGGCGGACAGCAGCGAAGCGAAGGGAATGTCACTTGAACATTACCCATACCCATTTGCCCAATCGGGAAATACAGCGGAAGAGACTGCTATTGTCATTCCGGATAACCCGAGTTCGGCAGAAATTGAAGCGGCTGTCAAAACAGAAGGTTACCTGAAAACTGCCGACAGCAGTGTCAGCATTTCATTTGTGAAGGAATCTGAAGTGAAGCAAATCGACAAGCCGACCATTTTCATCGGAGTGGATAAGCATTGGAACGGCAAGGTGAAGAAGCTGATCAAACAAGCTGGCTTACAGGCAAAAGGAGAAAAACTTCAGCTTGCGGAGCGCGTGCTGAAAGCACAGGGCAAGCAGCAGCCGGTTCTGTTTGCACAAGCGGCATCTGATGATGTGCTCTCAGAAAAAATCAGCGTCATCACCGATCAGACTTACACCGGCCAGCTAAGCGGGGAAACACTTTCAATTGGCAAGCTTCAGAAGGCTGAAAAGCAGGAAAGCAATAAGCTGACCCTTGAGAAATTCGGGGCAGAAGATATGACAATCGGAGCTGACAAAACATCTTCAGCACATTATTTTTATCCGGCTTCTGCGGTGATAGATCAAAATCAATCAGCCAAGCTGTCGCTTAAACTAAAGAAATCGGAAACGATTCAAGCAGCCGCGGCAGAAAGCGGTTCAGCCTCTCAAGCAGCAGAGCTGAAGGTCCTCATCAACGGTCAGCCGCATTCAGTCCGCCTTGATGAATTAGGAAAAGAAGATAAAAACGGATACTATCATGTCACGCTGAAAGTAGACCCTGAGCTGCTGCAGAAAAACCGCTACATTGATATACAGTTTATCACCACGGGCTTAAAGGAAAACAACCCTTGCAACACAACGGACGAAGAGAAATGGGTCTTCATTGATAAAAGCAGCACATTGTCTTACACGATCAAAGGCACATCTCCGTCAGCCGATTTTCAAGAATGGCCGCTTCCATACGCCGGAAATCAGAAACAGGCAACACTGATTGTGCTACCTGACAGCGTGAGCAAATCCATGCTTAAGGAGCTTTCTCTCGTTACTGATTCCTTTGGAAGCGAAGCCCAGCAATCTTTCACAGTAAGGAAAGCATCTGAAGTTAAAGCGGAGGACGCAAAAGGCCGGAACTTAATTTTCATCGGCGGCATCAGCCAGTTCTCTCTTTTGAAAGAGAAATCTTCTGATCTGCTCGTGCCTCAAGCGAAAAACGGCTCGTTTGACGTGTCGGGCTTTAAAATGCTGAACGAGACGACGAAACAAGTGGCATTTACCCAAGCGTCTTTATGGGATTCAAATTATACGATGGCTGTTTTTGCGCCGCTGAAAGGAAATGGCGCGGCCGTCACAAAAGAAATCATCAGCTTTTTGAACAGCAATGATGACACGGCGACCGTCATCAATGAAACAAACAGCCAGCAGGTGTTTACAAACCACCAGCAGCTCAAATCGGAAACAAGCAATTCTGAAACAGAAAAAACAGCACAAGATCATGGGCAAAAACTGCTGTATATCGGCGTGCTGGCTCTCATGATGGTAATTGCGGCAGCCTTCATTTGGGTAACCGTTAGACGAAGAAAGAGAAAGACAGACAGAGAATAAGACAGAGGCTGATATCAGCCTCTGTTTTTTGTTTTTGGTTTAAGTTTTCCATATGTGGAACCTGTCATTTTATTTTTTTCTCCCGGCCAATAAGCCTCTTTACAACATACGTAAACGGGAGTATGATCTCTTTTAGAAAACAAATCGCTTAATCTGTAAACAGAGCGGGGGACCCATTTTGGCGGCATTTTGCCGCTTGGGGTGAATCCTTTTTAGGTAGGGCAAACTCTCATATGCCCGAATCCGTCAGCTAACCTCGTAAGCGTTCATGAGAGGAGATGAATGAAACCTGTGTTCGATGTTAAGGCACAGGGGCATCCGTTTGCCTCTGTGTTTTTTGCTGTTCAATTTTCAGAATGTAAATCGCACACAGAATCATCATAGCAGAAAGGATTATTACAAAATGTGAGAGCAGATGCGGATGTTTTATGGTTTTAATGAAAAATGAAATTAAAAGGGGAAGACATCGATGTATCATTCAATCAAACGTTTTTTGATTGGGAAACCGTTAAAATCACAAGCAGCAGGAGAACAAAAACTGACGAAATTAAAGGCGCTTGCCATGCTTTCCTCAGATGCTTTATCATCTGTCGCTTACGGAACGGAACAAATTCTTATCATATTGGCGGCGGTAAGCGCTGCGGCATTTTGGTATTCCATTCCGATAGCGGTCGGCGTACTCATTTTGCTGCTCGCGCTGATTCTCTCATACAGGCAAATTATTTACGCTTATCCGCAGGGCGGCGGGGCGTATGTTGTATCAAAAGAAAACCTCGGCGAAAAGCCCGGGCTGATTGCAGGCGGTTCATTGCTTGTCGATTATATATTAACTGTAGCAGTAAGTATTTCCGCAGGGACGGACGCCATCACGTCGGCGTTCCCGGCACTGCATGATTATCATATACCCATTGCTGTTTTACTTGTTTTAGTGATTATGATTTTAAATCTGCGGGGGCTGTCAGAATCAGCATCGATTCTTGCCTACCCGGTCTATCTGTTTGTGGCGGCGCTTTTCATCCTGATTGCCGTCGGTCTTTTTAAGCTTATGACAGGACAAATTGATCAGCCTGTCCATCATACACCGATCGGCACACCGGTAGCCGGCATTACGCTGTTTTTGCTGCTTAAGGCTTTTTCATCCGGCTGCTCCGCGCTCACCGGAGTTGAAGCGATCTCCAACGCGATTCCAGCCTTCAAAAACCCGCCTGCGCGAAACGCGGCGAGAACGTTGGCTATGATGGGGATCTTGCTCGCGGTTCTGTTTGCCGGCATTACGGTACTTGCATACGGTTACGGGACGGCTCCGAAACCAAATGAAACGGTCATTTCACAAATCGCGTCGGATACCTTCGGCAGAAATGTGTTCTACTATGTCATTCAGGGTGTGACATCGTTAATTTTGGTCCTTGCGGCGAATACGGGCTTTTCAGCCTTCCCGCAGCTTGCCTTCAATTTGGCGAGAGACCAATACATGCCGCGCATGTTTACAGTAAGAGGCGACCGCTTAGGCTTCTCAAACGGGATTATCTTTTTAGGCGTTGCCTCAATTGTGCTGATTCTGTTATTTGGAGGGCAGACGGAGCACTTAATCCCGCTATACGCGGTCGGTGTGTTTATTCCATTTACCCTTTCACAAACAGGGATGTGCATCAAATGGATCAAACAAAAACCAAAAGGCTGGATTGGAAAAATGCTGATCAACGCCTGCGGTGCATTGATATCGTTTATGGTTCTGTCCATCCTGTTTGTCACGAAGTTTAATGTCGTATGGCCTGTTTTAATCTTTATGCCTATCGTCGTTTTTTTGTTTTTTGCGATTAAAAATCACTATACGGCTGTCGGTGAACAGCTTCGCATCGTAAACAAACAGCCGGAAGAAATCAAAGGTACGGTCGTGATTGTGCCTGTAGCCGGCGTCACAACCGTCGTGCAAAAATCCATTCAATATGCGAAATCACTGTCAGATCAGGTCATTGCCGTTCACGTGTCGTTTGACAGAGAACAGGAAAAGAAAGTGGAAAAACGCTGGGAAGAGCTGAATAATGGAGTGCGTCTCGTCACGCTTCACTCTTCGTACAGAAGCCTGGTCCATCCGTTTGATAAGTTTTTGGAAACTGTTGAAGCAAAAGCTAAGAAGAAACAGTTTTCTGTCATGGTGCTGTTCCCGCAATTTATCACAAAAAAACGCTGGCACACCATTCTGCACAACCAGTCAGCCTTCCTGCTCAGAGTCCGGCTGTTCTGGAAGAAGGACATAATCGTTGCCACATTGCCGTATCATTTTAAAAAGTAAGCAGCTAAGACCAAGGGACATCTCCTTGGTCTTTTTTAATAAAGGGGAAATGGGCGATGTATACGGAAGGGGCATTTGTCATAGTGACAAACACAAAACGGCAGATTCTGCTGGTCAAACGAAAAGACGTTCCTTTATGGGATTTGCCGGGCGGACGGGTTGAATCAGGAGAGACCCCGGAGGCAGCGGCGGTCCGGGAGGTAATGGAAGAAACGGGATATCTGATAGAGCTTTCCGGGAAATTGGGTGTCTATCAAAGACCTAAGTTTCAAGAAGAACAGCATGTGTATGCAGGGAACATAACAGGCGGACAAGCGATAGAAAACGGCATGGAAACGGCCGGGCTGAAGTGGTTTTCGCCAGAGCGATTGCCGCTTTTGATAGTGCCAAACCGGAAAATGCAAATCAGAGATTTTCTAAACGGCGCTGCGGGCATCCGGATAACCGTCAAGGACAATAGCTTTTTGGCGGCCTTAGACCTGGTCAGAAGGAAATACAGCAAGCGATAGTTGCCTCCGGGTTTTAAACGGCTCCCCCTGTGGTATTGAAAAAAGGAAAAAGGAGGATACGGCATGGCACACAAAACAGCAGGACAAGCAATGACAGAACTGCTTGAACAATGGGGAGTTGATCATGTTTACGGCATCCCCGGAGACAGCATTAACGAATTTATTGAGGAACTGAGACACGACAGAAATCAATTGGAATTCATCCAAACCCGCCATGAAGAGGTGGCAGCGCTGGCAGCCGCGGCTGAGGCAAAACTCACCGGCAAGATCGGTGTCTGCCTGTCAATTGCAGGGCCGGGTGCGGTGCACTTATTGAACGGTTTATACGATGCAAAAGCGGACGGCGCTCCTGTGCTTGCGATTGCAGGTCAGGTTTCTTCAGGCGAAGTCGGACGGGACTACTTTCAGGAGATTAAGCTTGAGCAAATGTTTGAAGACGTGGCAGTGTTCAACAGGGAGGTACATAGTGCGGAATCACTGCCGGATCTGTTGAATCAGGCGATCCGCACCGCCTACAGCAAAAAAGGCGTTGCGGTATTAAGCGTGTCAGATGACTTGTTTGCGGAGAAAATCAAACGGGAACCCGTTTACACATCACCGGTATATATTGAAGGAAATCTTGAACCGAAGAAAGAACAGCTTGTGACATGCGCGCAATACATTAACAATGCGAAGAAGCCGATCATTTTGGCGGGACAGGGAATGAAAAAGGCGAAGCGGGAGCTGCTGGAATTTGCGGATAAAGCAGCGGCGCCGATCGTCGTCACGCTCCCCGCAAAAGGCGTTGTTCCCGATAAGCACCCGCACTTTCTCGGCAACCTTGGACAGATTGGGACAAAGCCGGCCTATGAGGCAATGGAAGAATGCGATTTGTTAATTATGCTCGGCACCTCGTTCCCGTATCGTGATTACTTGCCGGAAGACACACCGGCAATCCAGCTTGATTCAGACCCGGCGAAAATCGGCAAACGCTATCCGGTAACAGCGGGGCTTGTCTGTGACTCGGCTCTCGGTCTGCGCGAATTGACGGAGTATATTGAACGGAAGGAAGACCGAAGATTCCTGAATGCCTGCACTGAACATATGCAGCATTGGTGGAACGAAATCGAAAAAGATGAAACTGAGGCGGCAACACCGCTTAAACCTCAGCAGGTCATCGCACGTCTTCAGGAGGCAGCCGCGGAAGACGCGGTGCTGTCTGTAGATGTCGGCACTGTCACCGTCTGGATGGCGCGGCATTTCAAAATGAACGCGAACCAGGATTTCATCGTTTCCAGCTGGCTTGCGACAATGGGCTGCGGCCTGCCGGGAGCTATAGCGGCGAGCTTATCTGAACCGGAGCGCCAAGCTATCGCAGTCTGCGGTGACGGGGGCTTTTCCATGGTCATGCAGGATCTCCCGACCGCAGTCAAATATAAGCTCCCGATTACTGTTGTCATTTTAAACAATGAAAATCTCGGCATGATTGAATATGAACAGCAGGTCAAAGGGAACATCGACTATGTCACAAAACTTCAGAATGTCGACTATGCCGCATTTGCAGAAAGCTGCGGAGCAAAAGGCATCAAGGTGACGAGAGCGGAAGAACTTGCACCGGCTTTCCATGAGGCGCTTCACTCCAATCAGCCGGTCGTTGTCGACGTCATGATCGGAAACGAACCGCCGCTGCCCGGCAAAATCACCTACGGACAGGCAAAAGGCTTCAGCAAATATATGCTGAAAAACTTCTTCGAAAACCAAAAAATTGAAATGCCGTCATTGAAGAAAAGCTTAAAACGTTTATTCTAAAAAAACAGGGGCCCGTGAAGGCTCCTGTTTTTTGATTTTACGGGGTTGAGTCATAAAATCGGTTGTTTGAACCTTTAAAATGACTCGTATATTTGTTGGGATCAGCAGGAATGATCTATGCAGCCTGTCATGATTTTCGCCGTGCCCAAAACAGACACAAGGACAAATGCATCTTCTTTCAAAGCAGAAAGATCAGCGCATTTGTCCTTGTCTGTTTCATCTGTTTAATCTTATCAAATCTTACAAAATGAATGTCTTTATAAGCTTATTTCCCTTTTTTCGAAAGGCCGAAAAAGAAAGGAAAAGCAGATCCAACTAATAAAGTGCCGAATAAAAACATTCCGCCGATAAACACGTGAAAATTAGCGTCTCCGGCCGTAAAAGCGGTAATCAAGGAAATGATACTGAGCACCACCATGGCGATGCCGGGTGCGATTCGCATTTTTTTACCTGTTGATTTATAAGCGATAACAGAACATAAAATTCCGATAACAATAGGGACAATCCATAAATAAAACAGAATAAATACTGACATTATCAAAACTCCGATTTTTCTACTATCATAACAAATTTCTGTAAAAAATGATATCAATGAGCTTTTAAGCCAAAATAAAAAACCGGCTCTTTCAGCCGGTTTTTTTCTAACGGAACGTATCGACGATCAAAAACACATTCAAAGCAACAATCAGCACAGCGATCAGCCAAGAAACCACTGTTACCCATTTGGCATTGATCAGCGAACCCATAATCCGCTTGTTGCTTGTGAACATGATAAGCGGGATTAAAGCAAAGGCAATGCCGAAGGAAAGAACCACCTGGCTCAGTACAAGAGCCGACGTCGGATTGACTCCTGATGCAATGATCAAGATCGGCGGAATGATGGTGATGAACCGCCGTACATACAGCGGGATGCGGTAGTTGATAAATCCCTGCATAATCACATCGCCTGAAAGTGTTCCGACAGACGAGCTGGACAGGCCCGCTACCAGCAGGCCGATTCCGAATAACGCGGCTGAAACAGGACTGACAAGATGACCGAACTGCTGAAACGCGACATCAAGGTCCTCGACAAACAGCCCGTTTTTGAAGAATAATGCGGCAGCCACAATCAGCATACTCGCATTAATAGCCCCTGCAATCAGCATCGCTATTAAAATATCAATAAATTCGAATCTGAAGATTTTCTTCCGTTCAGCATCTGTTTTGCCGACCACCCGCCGCTGTGTGAGGGCAGAGTGTAAATAAATGGCATGCGGCATAACGGTTGCGCCGAGAATACCTGCTGCAAGAAGCACGCTGTCGGTGCCATGAAATGTCGGAACGAAAAGTCCTTTCATCACTGAGACGGCATCCGGCTTTGCAAAAAAGGTCTGCAGCGCAAAGGCGATGACCACTACAAACAGCATGCCGGCAATACCGGCTTCAAGTGATCGATAACCGCGGCGCTGAAGCTCCAAAATCGCGAAAGAGCCGATCGCCGCAATAATAGACGCTTCGAGCATCGGGATGCCAAACAGCAAATACAGTCCCAATGCCGCTCCGATAAATTCCGCCAGATCAGTCGCAATAATGACGAGTTCGCCTTGAATCCATAAGCCGATAGAGACGGGCTTAGGAAATTCCTCACGAGCGACCTCAGGCAGGTTTTTGCCGGTCGCGATACCGAGTTTGGCGGAGAGTGACTGGATCAAGAGCGCCATGATATTAGAAAATAAAATCACCCATAGCAGCATATATCCATATTTAGAACCAGCTGATATATTTGTTGCGAAGTTACCGGGATCGATATAGGCAATGGCTGCAATAAACGCCGGGCCTAAAAAAGGCAGCAGTCCTCTGAATCCTCTGCTTTTCCCGTCAAGCGCATCTTGGACTGCTTTGGAACGGGGAGATTGTGCTGTGATGTCCTTATTCATCATGTACTCACCTGAATTCTAATTGTTTTTGCCATACAACAAAGAGTTTCCTTAAACCAAATTATTTTATCTACATCATATGACCATCCTGATTTCTTGTCAACCAATGATGGTCAAAAATGACACTCAAATTTTTCCCTGTTATGTAACATGATATGTAGGGCATCTGATAAGGTCCATACATAAAAAGACATCGTTTCTGTATGAAACGATGCCTCCTGAATCATCTAATATCTAGGCTTCCTTGCGCAGTCCGCGGAATACGAGGCTCAGTAAGAATACGAAGATCGCTGCCCCGATAATTGCCGGAATAATGGCAAATCCTGCAAGGCTTGGTCCCCAAGTTCCGAGTAAGCCATGCCCGATCCATGCGCCGATCAGCCCTGCAATCATCGAACCGAAGATTCCTCCCGGCATGCGGTTGCCGACGATGGCGCTTCCGATTAGTCCAATTAAGATAGCAATAACTAATGAAACCAAAAAGCTAAGCATCATATTCACCTCTCCTTAATGATTTATATATCAATAACCGTTCCAGCCAGTCCCGAAACGTACAAAAGCATATTTGCTTATGATTCTGTTTTTATCTTTCTCTGCACACTGCCGTCAGCCAAATGAACAATGACGTCTGTGCCTTTATGTTCCGCAATTTCCTTCGCCCGTTCAATCGCTTCCTTTTTCGTCTCCTTGATTTCAGATACACGTTTGGCATCCTCAGCTTTGACGGCCCAGCCACTTTTATGCTTGATGACATGCTCCGCTTTATTCATTAGCTCCGGTCTGGCGTCATCGTTTGCCTCCTTATCGCGTTCTGTTTCATCATCATGTGTGAGAAAGTCGTCAATTTCCTTTTTTGAGGCGTTTTCCGCCCATTCCTTTGCTTTGCTCGTCGCAATCGGAATGGCGCGTCCGTCCTCATAGCCTTCATCAATCATGGCATTCGCAATGTCAATCGCCTTTTTCTTCACAGGCTTCTCGAGATTTTTCAGTGAAGCGGGGTAATCCTTCATAGACCAAGGCATTTCCATCACTCCTTCTGCTTTTATAAAAAGGGTACCCGCAGGTGAAAAATAAAAACGTTTTAGAGAAAAATGAAGGTATACTATATAGTAGAAAAACGGAAGGGAAGTGCGAGTTGGGTGACAGCAGAACTTAAAGAAGACTTACATCAGCAATTAAAAGAAATAGAAAAATGGGAAAAAGATCAGCAAAAAGTCTGGTTTTGGGAAAAGCTCAGCCGTCTCCCGTTTCAGCTGCTGGACAAGCTGACGCCGGAATTCATCCAGAAAAAGATCGGCAAGCTTTTGGATGAGGTGGGCAGCTTTGTTCAAACTGGAGGACAGTACCTGACATCGGAAAAACAGATTATCAAAACGTTTCAAAAGAAACTGCCCGAGCAAACCTTTGAATCACTGAAGGACGTACAGAAAGCGCCTCTGGCTGTTATGGATGATGTTGCTGAAGCAATGGGCAAAAACCGAATCAACGCTGCAACCGTTCAGGGAGCGACCACGGGTGTGGGCGGCGTATTTACACTGGCGGCAGACATTCCGGCTGTGCTCGGTTTATCATTAAAAACACTGCAGGATATCGCAGTGGCCTATGGCTATGATCCAAAGGAGAAAAAAGAGCGGGTCTTTATCGTAAAATGTTTGCAGCTTACTTCAGCAGATGTTGTCGGTAAAAAATCCATTCTGAAAGAATTAAAAGATTATGATCAGGACCGTACATATAAGAATGTCGCTTCCCAAATCCAAGGCTGGAGGGAAGTGGTTTTAGGCTACCGTGACACCTTTGGCTGGAAAAAGCTTTTTCAAATGGTGCCGGTCGCGGGAATGGTCTTTGGCGCGGCGGCTAATCGCTCGACCTTAAATGACATTACCGAAACAGGCATGATGCTCTATAAAAAGCGGCGCGTCCTTGAGCGGCTCATAGAAACAGAACAGAATCATGAATAGAAGAAAAGCAGACGGGCACTGCATTCCGTCTGCTTTTTTCAGTTAAAACACACTCAATGTGTTTTGTTTGTTTAAAAGAAATGACAGCGGGAATACAACAACCAACACCAATTAAAGGAGGAATTCAAAATGGCACAAGATAACAAAATGAGCAGAGAAGAAGCAGGTAGAAAAGGCGGAGAAACGACTAGCAAAAACCATGATAAAGAATTCTATCAAGAGATTGGTCAAAAAGGCGGAGAAGCCACTAGCAAAAACCATGACAAAGAATTCTATCAGGAAATCGGCGAAAAAGGCGGAGAAGCCACTAGCAAGAACCATGACAAAGAGTTCTATCAAGAAATCGGTGAAAAAGGCGGAGAAGCCACTAGCGAAAATCATGATAAAGAATTCTATCAAGAAATCGGCCGTAAAGGCGGAGAAGCGACAAGCAAAAATCATGATAAGGAATTCTATCAAGAAATCGGCTCAAAAGGCGGAAACGCCCGCGACAACGACTAACTAAGTAAAGCATAAAAGGCAGACAACCTGTAGATAAAAAGCGATCCGGCGCAGCAGCTGGATCGCTTTTTATGATGAAATGGAAAAAAATATACCTTCCAATGACGCTGCTGCGGTAGAATAGGTGAAAAAGGAGTTTTCACTTATGCCTGAGATGCAAAACCTGCTCGCCATTGCAAATGAAGTCAAAGAAAAGCACGCTAATTTCTCCATTTCAGAGGTCAATGACCATTGTGTACGGCTCGCTGTGTTTACAGGAGAATACGACTGGCACCATCACCCTGACACAGATGAATTATTTATCGTTCTTGAGGGAGAGCTGCTTATTGATTTTGAGGATCAAGAAACCGCGGTGTTAAAAACGAATGACAGCCTGCTTGTCCCAAAAGGCACCATACACCGCACACGCTCTTACGTCAGGACCGTGAATCTCTGCGTCGAGCACATTCATGCGGAAACGGTCATAACAGAGGAATCAAAATGCTGATCAAAAAGATTGTATGTGGGGTGGACGCGGCAAACGCTGAAGCATTTTCGAAGGCGCAGTCACAGTGGGGAGCACTATCACATGTAAGTGGCTTCATCAAACAGGCCGGCGGATGGCGGAAAACAGCGGATGGGCTGTTCACCGCAGAAATCACCAGCGTTTGGGAGAACAGAGCTGCCTATGATCATTTTATGGAGAACGAACATGACGTTATCTATGAAGAAATCGGGCAAAAGGCTACGTTATCTTCAATAGAAGTGGCGCTTACTCAGGTTGATGCAGAGGGGGCCGCTTGCTTATTAGAGAACCGGGAAATTAAATACGAGCCTGGATGGACCGTGACAAAAGCGTAGTTATGGGAAGTCGTCCTAAAAAAGATGATAAGCTGATTTTATCGATCAAAATAACAATAAAGATATTCTCCTGTTATTTTGATTGAATTAGAATGAAGAAAATGGCATTCAAATGTGAAATCAGGGGGATTGATTCGGATGACTTTTCATTTTACTGAAATTGATCATATTCAGCTTGCGGCTCCTAAAGGCTGTGAAACTATTGCAAGACAATTTTACGGCGGTATATTAGGCTTTCGGGAAATTGAAAAACCTGATGATTTAAAAGCCCGGGGCGGGGTCTGGTTCACTTTTGGGAACAAACAATTGCATATCGGGATAGAAGAACCTTTTGTTCCCGCTAAAAAAGCACACCCTGCCTTTGAGGTTATGAATATAGAAGGTTTAAAAGAACATTTGAAATGCAATGGAATTGGAATAGTTGAGGACAATAAACTTCTGGGAGCGGACAGATTCTATATTTCAGATCCATTTGGCAATCGTCTGGAGATGCTTGAGCGGCAGAAAACGCACAAAAAAAGATAGATCACAGCTGGAGTGATCTATCTTTTTTATGATAGCCTCTTACTCACGCCCAGGAAGCGTATTATGAACAAAAGGAGGAGCTGGCTTCAATTCCGGCTTTTCTCCAAAAGCTTTTGCTTCGCTCACATATTCAAACGCTTCTCCGTCCGGGGCTTTCTCCTTCAGCCAGTTTTGCTCGGCGCTTTCTTCACCTTCAGAGAAATTGATAAGCTGATGAGAGAATTCCTGTTTCTCAAGTGCTTTCGGGAATGTACCCGGCACAACCGGACCTTCCTGTGCTTCTAATTCTTTAATGGCGGCCAGCCATTGGTTTTGGTGCATTGTGTCACGCGCCAGCAGGAAGCTGAGCATGTCCTTGACGCCTTTGTCATCCGTCATTTCAAACAGGCGTGCAACCTGTAGACGGCCTTGTGATTCCGCATTCAGATTGGCGCGGAAGTCTGCCAGCAGGTTTCCGCTCGCTACGATGTAGCCTCCGCTCCATGGTACGCCTGTACTGCTTTCGGGCATGGCGCCTAGTCCTGATACAATGGCATGGTGAGGATTCATGCCTCCCATGATGGAACCGATGACTGGATCATCAGCCGCTTTTTCCTGTTCATCCAGCGGGGCATCCTCAAGAAGTCTGGCGATCATGGTAGCGATCATTTCAACGTGCCCAATTTCTTCAGTTGCCGTATCCATCAGCAAATCCTTGTATTTTTCATTTCCTCTTGTATTCCAGCCTTGAAATAAGTACTGCATGGCAACAGAAATTTCTCCGAATTGCCCGCCTAAAATTTCTTGCATTTTTTTAGCGAATAATGGATCTGGACGATCTGGCTTAGCAGGATGCTGCAGCATTTTCGTATGTTTAAACATGTTCCCATCTCCTTTTTTCGTGTCTCTCTTTCTATATTTCCGATGGGAACAAAGATAAACGAAAAGCAGCGTATTGGGATGGGGGCTACGAATCCTTGCGCAGCTCCAGAAGCTCCTGAATCAGCTTCCGGCCGAAGATTGGCTCGTACTTCCGGTAAACAGGATCAAGGCGCTTCATCCATTCTTTTTTCTCTTTATCTGACAGCTCGTAGATTTTAATAGAAGAATGTTTTTTGATTTCTTCCAGCTGCTCCTTGTTCATTTCTTCGGCATACGTTTCATTCCACTCCGTTGTTTCCTTCATCGCTTCAGTCAAAATGCGTCTTGTTTCCGGGGTTTGCGCGTTCCAGAAATGCTCATCTGTCATCACAGCGTAGCCGAGGTAACCGTGGCTGCTTATTGTCAAATAGTCTTGAACATTATAAAATTTTTTAGAATAGATGTTTGAGATTGTATTTTCCTCGCCGTCTACTATATTGTTTTCTAACAGCTGAAAAGTAGAATTGAAAGATTCCTGGTGGGGTGCTGCTCCAAGCAGCTTGAACTGGTCCTCTATTACATTACTTTGCATAATGCGCAGGTCTTGTCCCTTTAAATCATCCGGGGTTTTGACCGGGCCTTGATTCGTGGTGATTTGCTTAAAGCCGTTTGTCCAGTACGCCAGGCCCTTTAATTGGTTTTTCTTTAAAGAATCAAACAGCTGTGTTCCAATTGTTCCGTGCAGCCCTTTTTTAACCGCATCATAGTCTGTAAATGCATACGGAAGATCAAGAACTCCCCATTCAGGAGAGAGCATACCGAGCTTCGATGTGGAGGGGGCGATAAATTGCACGTCGCCATTTTGTAATGCTTCGATTTCTTCAATGTCCGAATACAGGCTTCCATTCGGGAACACTTCAATTTTCATTTTCCCGCCTGATTTCTCGTTTACGAGCTCGGCGAATTTGTTGGCGGCCAGCCCTTTTGGCGTGTTTTCAGCAACAACGTGGCTGAATTTGAATACGATTTGATCCTGTAAGCCTTCCTGATCGTCATCATACACAATCTCTTCGCCGTTTGAACGGTCATGGAATCCGATAAATAAAGCGGTTGCAATTCCGGCGATCATCAGACCGAGACATGCAAGCAAACTCTTCATGAAAAGCCCCCTCCCTTATGTTAAGAATAATGGGGCAGATGTGATTCGTAAAGACCTGAAAGGAGAAGCTGATGAACAAAAAAAAGCTCTCAATCCGCTGGAAAATCACGATCCTTTCCTACATACTCGTCATTTTCTCCTTTTTGATCGGCGGCATTGTGCTCATAGGCAATATTCAGCATACAGAGGAAAGGGAGCTGAAAAAACGGCTGATGAATACGGCTCGGACGGTGTCGGAGATGACCGAGGTGAAAGAGGCGTTATCGCGAAAAGAACAAACAGAAGCCGTCCGGCATGCGGTTGAGGAGATCCGGATGATCAATGAAGCAGACTACATTGTCGTCATGGACATGGATCACATTCGCTATACTCATCCTGTCACCACAAACATCGGAAAAAAGTCAAAGGGTGCAGATGAAGAAGCGGCGTTTGCGGAGCACATTTATTTCTCAGAAGCAGCGGGCGAGATCGGGACGGCTGTCCGGGCCTTTTATCCGGTAAAGGATCAGGATTTGAACCAGGTCGGAGTAGTACTCGTTGGAAAAACACTGCCGGGGATGGCTGATATATTGTTTCATTTAAGAAGGGATATCGCCTTCATCGTCGTGCTGACACTCGGGTTCGGCCTGGCGGGTTCGTTCCTGCTGGCCCGCCATATCAAGAAGCAAATGTTTCAGCTCGAGCCTCATGAGATTGTCAGAATGTATGAAGAGCGAACCGCTACCTTTCACTCTATGAACGAAGGCGTGATCGCCATTGACAACCGGCATATCATCACAATATTTAATGAAAAAGCCAAACAGATTTTTGAGGTGCAGGGCGATCTGGTCGGAAAGGTGATTTGGGATGTACTCAAGGATTCGCGCCTGCCCGAAATCGTGGAACGGAACAAGGCGGTTTATAATGAAGAAATTCGTGTGAGCGGAAAGGTCATCATGAGCAGCAGGATTCCGATCGTCATGAAGAAAAAAGTCATCGGCGCCGTCGCGATTTTTCAGGACAGAACGGAAGCGGCCAAGATGGCAGAGGAATTGACGGGTGTCAAAAACTTTGTCGAAGCGCTCCGCGTCCAAAATCATGAGCATATGAATAAGCTCCATACCATCGCAGGCCTGATCCAGCTCGGGAAATCTGAAAAAGCGCTGCAGCTGGCGTTTCAGACTTCAACCGAGCAGGAAAACGTCACTGAGTTTCTGCATCGCTCCATTCAAAATGACGCCGCGGCGGGGCTTTTGTTAAGTAAAATCAGAAGGGGAAAAGAGCTCGGCATTGCTGTGCATATTGATGAAAACAGCAGCCTGCAGCAATTTCCCGAGCATGTCGACCAGCATGATATCGTTGTGCTTCTCGGCAACCTGATTGAAAATGCCTTCGGCTCGTTTGAAACCGTTCAGTCTGATGACAAACGAATTGACATCAGCATTGAACAAACGGAGGATATCCTTGCGATATTAATAGAAGACAACGGATGCGGGATTCAACACACACATATGCCGTACCTTTACGAAAAAGGATTTACAGTGAATAAAACAGGCGGCACAGGCTATGGCCTCTATTTAGTCAAGCAAATAACAGACAAAGGATCGGGTGCGATAGAGGTTGATTCACACCCGGGACAGGGAACGTCTTTTTCAATCGTTTTTCCGATGAAGGGGGAGGAAGCGCAGCATGGCTCGTAAAGAAATCAAGGTTCTGCTCATTGAAGACGATCCGATGGTTCAGGAAGTCAATAAGGATTTCATAACAACCGTTAATGGCTTTACCGTCTGCGCGCAAGCGGGGAACGGGGACGAAGGCATCAAGCTGATCAAAGAAAATCAGCCCGAACTCGTGATTCTGGATGTGTACATGCCGAAAAAAGACGGGATCAAAACCTTGCAGGAGATCAGAAAGCAAAAGCTTGAGGTTGATGCCATCGTCGTATCCGCTGCAAAAGACAAGGAAACAATTGCTCTTATGCTGCAAAATGGGGCAGTTGACTATATTTTAAAACCGTTTAAGCTCGAACGCATGAGACAGGCGCTTGAAAAATATAAGCGGTATAAACAAAAAATAGAGGAAAACGACACGCTTTCCCAGGATCAGCTTGATGCCATCCTCAATATCCCGCAGCAGGCCGTACAGGATCTGCCGAAGGGATTGAATCATTTTACGATGAATGAGCTCATTGCTTTTTTGAAGCAGCAGACGTCGCCTCTTTCTGCTGAAGAGGTTGCCAAGGCTCTCGGCATTGCCAGAGTGACAGCGAGACGCTATCTTGATTATCTCGAAAAGAACGGAACGATTCAGCTTGATGTTCAGTACGGAGGAGTCGGACGCCCCGTCAACCGCTACATATTTAAAGTGTAAACCCGAGACCAAAAAGACCAAAATGTCCGTTATGAACATAAACTTCCCCACCCCTAATGAAAACGCTATCATTCTAGTAAGAAAGACACAAAGGCGACTAGGACAGGGGGAGGAAGAATATGAGACTGTTTAAAAATTTAACAGTTCAAGTCATAACCGCGGTCATCATCGGGGTCATTGTCGGATTGGTTTGGCCGGATGTCGGCAAAGAAATGAAACCGCTTGGCGATACCTTTATCAACGCTGTGAAAATGGTGATCGCTCCAATCATTTTCTTCACAATCGTTCTCGGGATTGCAAAAATGGGCGATATGAAGAAGGTTGGAAAAGTAGGGGGAAAAGCATTTATTTATTTCGAGGTTGTTACGACCCTTGCACTCATTATCGGTTTATTTGTCGTCAATATTATGAAGCCGGGTGCGGGCCTCGATTACAGCAAGCTTGAAAAGGGAGATGTCTCACAATACACCCAAAATGGCGGTCAGGGGATCGACTGGGTTGAATTTGTCACACACATCGTACCGTCCAATATGGTTGATGCCTTCGCAAAAGGGGACATTTTGCAGGTCTTATTCTTTTCCATTCTTTTCGGAGTCGGTCTAGCGGCATTAGGTGAAAAAGGGAAAAGCGTCATTGATTTCTTTGATAAAGTTTCACATGTCTTTTTCAAAATTATCGGCTACGTTATGCGTGCCGCTCCAATCGGCGCATTCGGAGCGATGGCGTATACGATCGGGCACTTCGGACTCGATTCCATCAAACCGCTTGCCAGCTTAATGCTGTCCGTGTATATCACAATGTTCCTGTTCGTGTTTGTTGTTCTAAATATCATCTGCAAGCTATACGGATTCAGCCTGTGGAATTATCTGCGCTTCATCAAAGATGAGCTTCTCATCGTGCTCGGCACAAGCTCTTCAGAATCGGTTCTTCCGAGAATGATGGATAAAATGGAACGCTACGGCTGTTCAAAATCAGTCGTCGGGCTTGTTATTCCGACCGGCTATTCGTTTAACCTTGACGGAACATCCATTTATTTATCAATGGCGACTGTCTTTCTGGCTCAAGTGTTTGGAGTGGATCTCAGCATCGGCCAGCAAATTACGATTATCCTCGTTCTGATGCTGACTTCGAAGGGGGCAGCCGGTGTGACAGGAAGCGGATTTATCGTTCTTGCGTCAACGCTGTCAGCACTTCAGGTCATTCCGCTTGAGGGTCTTGCGCTTCTGCTTGGTGTCGACCGTTTCATGAGTGAAGGAAGAGCGATTGTGAACCTGATCGGAAACGGAATCGCCACAATCATCGTTGCAAAAAGCGAAAAAGAATTCGATGAAGCAAAAAGCGTGGAGGCTGTGGAAGGCATGAAAAAAATGAAAACAGCAGTCTGAAAAAAAGAACGGCCCATTCATGGGGCCGTTTTTTTAATTGTTTAAGAATAATTAAGGTGAGGACAGAGACCTCAGCATTTTTTTGTTATATAATTTACAAATGGATACTATATTGAATGAAGGACGTTTGTCCTAACAGGAGTGTATAAATGGCCGCTTTAGTAAAATTTTTTCAGCACCCGGGAGTAAGGCGTTTTTCCATCTTTGTCGTGTTAACTGGTGTGTTATATCTATTTAAGAGCATGATCAACTTAATATTGCTGACCTTCATTTTTACATTTCTTATGGATCGTTTGGAGCTTGTCGTCCGGCAGTTTTTAAGCCGGTTCTTCCACGTGAGCCAGCGGGTTGTCATTACGTTTCTCTACATTTTGCTGGCCGTGCTGCTTACAGTCGGAGGGTTTGTGTTTTATCCGGTCGTTGCCGCACAGATTCAGCAGCTGATCAAGCAGATTAAACATATTGCGTATCATCCAAGCAGCATTCCTTTCTTTGATGAGATCACAAGTGTTTTCGGAGATATTAATATCAGTTCGTATGTCAAAGAGGGTTTCAATGTACTTTATACGTATCTGGCCGATATCAGCACATTCGGCTTGCAGATCGTGATGGCGCTCATTCTCAGCATGTTCTTCTTATTCGAGAAAAAACGGCTGTCTGAATTTATGGAGCAGTTTAAAACGAGCAAGCTTGCTGTTTTTTATAATGAGATTGCTTTTTTCGGAGGTAAATTCGCGAGAACGTTCGGCAAGGTGCTCGAGGCACAATTTATCATCGCGCTCGTGAACTGCATACTGACTTTTATTGCACTCTGGATTATGCACTTCCCTCAGCTGTTGGGGCTGTCCATCATGGTTTTCTTTCTCGGATTGATCCCGGTAGCTGGCGTTGTCATCTCCCTGATCCCGCTTAGCATTATTGCATACAGCACAGGCGGCGGAATGTATGTGCTCTACATTGTGCTTGTCATTTTCGCCATTCATGCGATTGAGACATATTTCCTCAATCCGAAGCTGATGTCAGCGAAAACAGAGCTGCCGATCTTTTTCACATTTACAGTCCTGATTTTTTCTGAGCACTTTCTCGGCATTTGGGGCTTAATTATCGGGATTCCGATCTTTGTATTTCTCCTTGATATTCTTGATGTGACCAACAAGGAGAAAGGGCCTAAAAGACCCCGAGAGAAAAGTAACAAAAAATAGTTTACAAAATTGGATATTTTCTGTATAAATAAAACTACAACATACAATAGTAAGCCACACGCTTAATCCTTTTTAAAAGGAGTGGGGGACCCGATCGTTTGGGGTTTATTTTTCATCTGAAAAACGGACATCTCTTCGTCCGAACCCGGCAGCTAACCTCATCAGCGTGAAGAGAGAATCCTGTGGTTTTATGATACAGCCAAAGCCCGCGGGAGTCTCTCGCGGGCTTTTTTTCAAAAAAAGGAGGAATGCGGATGAAACTGGCAACAAAGATCATCATTGCATTGGTTCTGGGTGCCGTCACAGGGATTATTCTTAACGTAACATCGCCTGAATTATTTGAAAATTTGAATAAGTTTGTATTCGGTCCTCTTGGCACCATCTTTTTAAACCTCATTAAAATGCTTGTCGTGCCGATTGTTTTTTTCTCTCTTACATTAGGAGTTGCCGGGCTTGGCGATCCTAAAAAGCTTGGCAGAATCGGTGTGAAAGCCATTTCTTATTTTCTCATCACGACAGCGGTGGCGATTACGATCGGGCTTATACTGGCGCTTGTCATTAAGCCGGGTGAGTTCGGCACTTATGATGTCTCATCCGCTAAATTTGAGGCAGAAGAAGCGCCGAGTATTGCTGACACACTTCTGAACATGATTCCGGCCAATCCCGTTCAAGCGATGACCGAAGGAAACATGCTCCAGATTATCGTGTTTTCCATTTTTGTCGGACTCGGGATTACGATGCTAGGCAAAAAAGCGGATATGCTTTTGAAAGTCGTGGAGCAGGGCAATGAACTGATGATGTATCTGGTCAACCTAGTCATGAAGTTTGCGCCATACGGCACGTTTGGTCTCATTGCGACAGCTATCGGCAGCCAGGGATTCAGTGCAATAAAAGCGATGGGGCTGTACATGATTGTTGTTACGCTGTCTCTTGTCATACATGCAATCGTCACATACGGTTCAACAGTGGCTCTTTTAGCAAAAAGAAATCCGATTACGTTCTTTAAAGATTTCTCAGAAGTTATGGTCGTTGCGTTCAGTACCTCAAGCAGCAATGCAACGCTTCCGGTATCAATGGATGTAGCCCAGAAAAAACTAAAAGTGCCTGAGCCGATCAGCAGCTTCGTTCAGCCGCTCGGGGCGACGATTAACATGGACGGGACAGCCATTATGCAAGGGGTGGCCACCATCTTCATTGCACAGGTATTCGGACATGATCTTACATTTACGCAATTGCTGATGGTAATATTGACGGCTGTATTAGCAAGTGTGGGAACTGCGGGTGTTCCGGGAGTCGGTTTGATTATGCTCGCCATGGTGCTTCAATCAGTCGGCCTGCCTGTTGAGGGGATCGGATTGATCCTCGGAATAGACCGCTTGCTTGATATGCTTCGCACAGTGGTCAACACAACAGGAGACGCGGCCTGTGCCGTCATCATTACAGAAACAGAAAAGAACAAACAGCCGGAGCAAGCACCGACTCTATCGGTTTAACCAAACATTTGGAAGCAACAAATGCTATAATACAAACAGTGCCTATTTTTAGGCACTGTTTATTTTTGTCGGAAAAAGGAGGAAGGCTTTATGGCTGAGCCGATTTTACATATTGAAGGCCTTGATAAAAAAATAGGGTCTAAACAGATTTTAAAACAGATCAGCATGGACGTCAGGCAGGGAGAGATTATCGGTCTTCTCGGTCCGAACGGTTCCGGAAAAACGACACTCATCCGCATCATCGTCGGACTGTTAAAACAAAACAGCGGAAGCGTGGCCATCAACGGATTTAAGCATGACACTGAGTTCGAACAAGCGATGGAAGCTGTCGGCGCGATCGTGGAAAACCCTGAGTTTTACCCGTATCTGTCAGGCTGGGAGAACCTCAAACACTTTGCAAATATGCACAAAAAAATAGATGATGAAAGACTGGACGAAGTGGTGGAACGAGTCGGGCTGACGTCAGCGATTGATGATAAGGTGAAAACCTACTCACTCGGCATGCGCCAGCGTCTCGGCATTGCTCAGGCGATTCTTCACCGGCCGAAGCTTCTCATTTTAGATGAGCCGACAAACGGTCTTGATCCTGCCGGTATGAAGGATTTTCGCGACCATATTAAGGAGCTCGCCGAAGAGGAAGGAACAGCGGTTTTATTCGCCACTCATTTATTGCGTGAAGTTGAAGACCTGTGTGACCGTGTGATCATCATACAAAAAGGCGAGATCAAAGCAGAAGTGAGCCTGAATGGAGCCGGTCAGAAAACGGAGAAAGCCGTTATTGAAGTGCAGCCGGCGCAAAAAGCGCTCGATTGGCTGACGGGCAATGGATACACAGCTGAACGTAAAGACGGCTCCATCGTGGTGGATATAGCGAAAGAAAATATACCAGAGCTGAACCGCTCACTAGTCGGACAAGGATTGAACGTATTTTCAATTATGCCTTATACGCAGTCACTGGAAGACGAATTTATAAAAGCGACAACCGCTCATCAAGAGGAGGGAGAAGAGCTTGTCTAAATTAATATGGAATGAACATATGAAACTCTTTAATCGAAAAGTCACATTTATTTCGCTTATATTGATGGCCGTTTTTCAATTTTTCATGGCGCTGATCATTAAACGGATCGTCATCAGTGCCGGAACTGACGAAAACTTCATCGGCTACTTTTCCTATACACCGACCCTGAATATCTTGCTGCAGGCGTTAACCATTGTCATTGCAGCGACGATTATTTCTAATGAATTTGATAAAAAGACAATCAAATTTCTGCTTATTCGCCCGGTCAAGCGGCAAAAGGTCTTTTGGTCAAAACTAATGACAGTTGTAATGGTCAGCTTCTATCTTTATC
Organism: Bacillus sp. B28; assembly: GCF_029536185.1. Taxonomy (NCBI): domain Bacteria; kingdom Bacillati; phylum Bacillota; class Bacilli; order Caryophanales; family Bacillaceae; genus Bacillus; species Bacillus sp. B28. The sequence continues at coordinate 507,953 of NZ_CP120511.1, forward strand.
TGGCATACTACATTCTGGCTTTATTATTCGGTCTTGTCTTTTTTGGCACGTCCGTGACATCTGAATCAAAAACATTGTTCATCAACACATTGGAGCTAATTGGCACAAACTGGCTAGAAGCGGTGCTGATGGGATTATTCGGTTTGCTTTGTTCATCACTGTTCCGCAACAGTGCCATTTCAGTTGTTGTTTCTTTTGTCGTTTTATATGGAGCAAGTTCACTTGTGCAAATCATGAAGCTGTTTGAAAACAAATGGGGAAGCTTTTTGCTTTTTGCAAACACGGACTTCACTCAGTACAAAAGCGGACAAACGGCTCTGTTTTCAGGCATGACGCCATTGTTCTCTGTAGGGATTATTGTGATTCATGCTGTTTTCTTCATTGCCGTTGCCTGGTGGAGTTTCTGCAAACGGGATGTTCGAATCTAAAGGCAAGGAATGACATTTTTGTGAAAAAGCTCACGTAAATCAATATCATTCGATGTTTTGGTTTATACTAAAGGTACTGACGGAGGTGTCTCGAATTGAGGAACTTTATTACCGCTTTACCGATTGTATTGCTGCTTGGATTCTCATTTGTGTCATTCATGTTTCAGTTTGAACATCTTGTATATTTCAGGCTCGCGCTGGGATTGTTTTCTCTCGTGGGGCTGTACATGATATATAAAATGAAGACGGGTATCCGTTATTTTATCATTTATCTGTATGCAAGCTGGATTGTGCTTGCGGCAGTTACTGCCTTTGAAGAGCCGATTTTCTCAAGCTTTTTCTTCGGCGGATTGGTCATGACAATGGGTTACCTGACTTATATGCTCATTTATCTCGGTATGAAACAAGACCGGGATACAAATCCGGTTTAAACACGCTGTTCCCTCGGGAACGGCGTGTTTTTCTATCGTGGACAAATTGTTAACAGTTGCGGAATCATGGCTGGAAATCTATAATACATATTAAATTTATCGGAATTGAAAAAATGGGGGGCTGCCGGATGTCATTATTTGTACGGAACGAAAAACAGCGGCAATGGATAGAGAAAATAGGACAGCTAGCGGATGAATTTCAGCAAACAGCCGCTGAGGATGATGAACAGGGACGATTTCCTGCCGAAAAAATACAAAAACTGCGTGATTCGGGATATACTGCGATAACCGTGCCAAAATCCCATGGGGGAGCAGGAATGTCTGTTTACGACATGCTGCTTTTTCAAGAGCGGCTTGCACGGGGAGATGCTCCTGCAGCTCTGAGCATCGGCTGGCATTTAAGCGTGATGGGAGAGCTCGGAGAAGGAAACAGCTGGGATGAAGATGTGTTTGCGTTCATCGCAAAGGAAGTTCAAAACGGCGCCGTGATTAATAGAGCAGCGACAGAAGCGAAAACCGGGAGCCCGACCAGGGGAGGACGCCCCGGGACTGCCGCCGTCAAAAAGGACGGCAAATGGGTGGTGAATGGAAGGAAAACGTTTACGACAATGTCGCAAGCGCTTGATTATTTTTTAGTGACGGCATGGATTGAAGAAAAACAAACTACTGGTGTGGTGTTGGTTCATAAAAATGATCCTGGTGTATCAATTGAAGAAACATGGGATATGATGGCGATGCGGGCTACGGGCAGCCATGATCTTGTATTAAACGAGGTAACGCTCGAGGACAATAAACTGGTGGAGCTGCTTCAAGGGCCGCGGGGAGCTAAGCAAAATGGCTGGCTGCTCCATATTCCGGCCGTATATCTCGGCGTGGCTCAAGCTGCTAGAGACTATGCGGTGCGCTTTGCCTCCGAGTATTCTCCAAATAGTTTGAAGGGGCCGATCAAGGATGTTCCGGCCGTTCAGCAAAGAACAGGCGAAATGGAGCTTGAATTGCTGAATGCCAGACACTTTCTTTTTCATGCGGCTGAATTGTATGACGATCCGGAGCGCCGCCCTTACTTGAAGAGTGAGCTCGGTGCGGCAAAACATATCGTCACAAACGCCGCGCTTTCTGTTGTAGACAAAGCGATGAGAATTGCAGGGGCCAAAAGCCTCGAACGCACCAATCCGCTTCAGCGCTATTACCGGGATGTGCGCGCCGGTCTCCATAACCCGCCGATGGACGATGCGGTCATTCAAAAGCTGGCCGCAGAAGCCTTTCATTAAATAAAAAAGAGCCTTTGCCGGCTCTTTTTTATGTATTGTTTTGTTCCTGAAGATTCTTCTGATGCTTGCGGTCAATTCTGTCGTAAATGACGTTCATCAGCTTTGGATTGCCCATGATCGCCTCTTTGTTTTCCTGGATCAGCTGTTGGTAGGTTTTTATTTTACGCTTTGGCATGCTCTGGCGCCTCCTGACAATGTTTTGTATTCACTTTCCAGCTCCATCAGTGACAATTCATACAAATGACGCTTTGACTTTTTGTATATACCATTCTGTATTAACAGATGAATGAGATGCTTTTTTCTGATTTCTGCAGACTGAGGTGTCATTGTGTCACCAACCTCCAATCAAACGATATTGATAATCATTATCAATTAACCCCAGTATACAATGTCCGCCACAGCCTGTAAAGGTGAAAACAGTCCTATTCTTTCGTAAGTAAGCAAACCTTCAACATATCGACAAAAAGTTTCCCGGGCAATAATTTGCTGTCGAAATTTCCCTCCCCGTTGAGAACCGCTGCTGCTATTTTTCATGTTTTTAACCATACTATGTAATAGAATGGAGGCTGGTATTCAATGGGGAGGACAGATAATCTTAAAAAGGGAGAAAAAGGAGCACTCCTCAATATTTTGGCATATATCATTCTTGCTGCTGTGAAGCTGACAATCGGAATACTGTATCATTCTGAAGCGCTGAGAGCAGACGGGTTAAACAATGGGACAGATATTGTGGCGTCGATCGCGGTGTTGATCGGACTGCGTATTTCCCAAAGGCCGGCTGACAGTGACCACCCATATGGCCATTATCGGGCTGAAACAATTTCGTCCCTTATTGCGTCTTTTATTATGATGGTTGTTGGAATTGAAGTGTTAATTGGCGGAGGAAAAGCGATTGCGGGCGGCACATCAGAAACGCCAAGCCTTATCGCGGCGTGGACGGCTTTAGGCAGCGCAGTGTTCATGTACGGCATCTATTTATATAACAAAAGGCTCGCAGCATCCATTAAAAGCTCTGCACTTATGGCGGCGGCGAAGGACAGCAGGTCAGACGCATTTGTCAGTGCCGGAGCGTTTATCGGTGTTTTTTCGTCCCAGCTGCAGCTGGCCTGGATAGATCCGGTTACGGCTTTTATTATCGGAATCATCATTTGCAAGACAGCCTGGGATATCTTCAAAGACGCTTCGCATTCATTAACGGACGGGTTTCACTTGAAAGATCTTGAACCTTATAAACAGACTGTCGGCCGGATAGAAAATGTGCATCGTCTTAAGGACGTGAAAGCGCGATACTTGGGCAGCACAGTACATATAGAGATGGTCATTACAGTGGATCCGAAGCTGACAGTAGAGGAAGGCCATGGAGTCGCAGATGAGGTAGAAAACAAAATAAAACATGAACACGATGTCACTCATGTTCATGTTCACGTAGAGCCCGACGACATAAAATAGGGCTGCTTATCGAATTAGCTTATATGTTCTGATAAGAATTCAGTCACTTCTTCAGGCGTTTTGGCATTGGCGCTGTGAAGATGGCCTGTTTTTTCTCCATTTTTGAAAATGAGCAGGCTTGGAATACCCATTACCTGATATGTTTCAGCCAGTTCAGGAAGCTCGTCCTTATTCAGTTCGTACCAATCGTTTTGATTGTACGTTTCCAAAATATCGCCGATGAACATATTCATGCGTGTGCAGTCGGGGCACCAATCAGCATAAAACTTTACAATGATTTCTTTATCAGATTGAATCAATTCATTAAATTGTTCTTTTGTTGTGATTTTTTTCATCTGTCACATCTCCTTTTCAATGCCATTTTAATATAAAATAAAAAGGAATTACATACAAATGCATTCAGCTTCAGCATGCCCAAAAATAATTAGATCATTTTCTTGTGAAAGTGATAAGATAGTAAAGATGAATTGTAGTGGGGGGAGTATCCATTGAAAACAAGTCTAGGATTAGTGTACGGCGGTAAGTCAGCCGAACATAATGTTTCGCTTCAGACAGCTCTGGCTGTAACAAAAGCGCTAAATACTGAGAAGTTTGATATACATCCAATTTATATAACTGAAAAAGGCGAATGGATAAGAGGCACACGTTTAACAGAGCCTGTTTCCAACGTAAAAATGCTTCAGCTTGAGCAGGGCGGAACTGCTTTTTCTCCATCTGCTCTCAACCAGGAGATGTTTCCGCAGGAAGTGTCACAGCAAAATGAAGCAATTGATGTCGTCTTCCCGCTCCTGCACGGCCCGAACGGAGAGGACGGAACGATCCAGGGAATGCTTGAACTTTTAAATATTCCTTATGTCGGCAACGGCGTGCTCGCTTCCTCAGCTGGCATGGATAAAGTTGTCATGAAGCATTTGTTTGCGCAAGCCGGCCTTGCACAGGCGAAATACACAGCCTTCCTTAAAAAAGACTGGACTCGTTCTCCGGAAGAAAGCTGCGAGCAAGTAGAACAAGAACTGGGCTACCCTTGCTTCGTGAAGCCGGCCAACCTTGGCTCAAGCGTCGGAATCAGCAAATGCCGAAACCGTGAAGAACTGCAAAAAGCGTTTGAGCTGGCGTTCCAATATGACCGGAAAGTCGTAGTCGAAGAAGGCATCAACGGCCGCGAAATTGAAATCGGCGTTCTCGGAAATGATGATCCTAAATGCTCTGCAGTTGGAGAAATCGCACCTAAGACAGATTTCTACGATTACAAAGCAAAATACGAGGATGGAGACACTGACCTGATTATTCCTGCGACTGTAACAGATGAGGAATACGCGAAAATCAGTGACATGGCGATCAGAGCGTTTAAATCAATTGACGGTTCAGGACTTGTCAGAGCGGACTTTTTCCTGACAGCTGACGGCGAAGTGCTGATCAATGAAGTAAACACGATGCCTGGTTTTACACCGTTCAGCATGTTCCCGCTTCTCTGGAAAGAAGCCGGAGTTGAATACGCTGATCTCATTGAACAGCTTGTAGAGCTGGCTAAAGAACGCCACGCTGAAAAACAATTGATTAAACATACATTCTAAATGAAGACGGACACTGCCGGTAAAAGGGCAGTGTCTTTTCCCGTATATCACCAAAAGAAAGAGAGGGACCTTACTTGATTAAGCGAACCGTAAAGAAAATTGCCGAAATGGTCAAAGGCACACTGACAAACCCGCAATATGAAAATACAGTCATTCATGGAGTTGCTACAGATACAAGAAAGCTGGAAAGCAATCAGCTTTTCATCCCGCTGAAAGGGGAGCATTTTAACGGCCACACTTTTGTGCCGCAGGCTTTTGAAGCTGGCGTGTCTGCCGTTCTGTGGAACCGCTCTGAACCAAATCCGCCCGAGAATCAAGCTGTGATTCTGGTGGAAGATACATTGTCTGCGCTCCAGCAGCTTGCAAAAGCTTATTTACAGGAGCTCGGCACACGTGTCATCGGAGTAACAGGAAGCAACGGCAAAACGACGACCAAAGACATGATTCACACTGTCCTGCAAACGCGGTACCGCGTCCATAAAACAGGAGGAAACTTCAACAACCATATCGGGCTGCCGCTTACAGTGTTAGCGATGCCAGAAGATACAGAAATTGCCGTACTGGAAATGGGAATGAGCGCAAAAGGAGAAATTGACCTCCTGAGCCGCCTGGCAAATCCGGATGCGGCAGTGATAACGAATATCGGCGAATCCCACATGCAGGATCTTGGTTCAAGAGAAGGCATTGCGGAAGCGAAACTGGAAATTATCAACGGCCTGAAAGAAGACGGTGTGCTGATTTATATCGGAGACGAACCGCTCTTGCAAAAAGACTACAGCTGCCAAACAAAAACGTATGGTACTGGGGCGCAAAACGATTATCAGCTGCAGGATGTCAGCCAGAGTGAAGCGGGAACCTATTTTACGATCAAAGGCATAGAAAAAACGTTTTTTATCCCTATTCTGGGCAAACATAATGTGATGAACGCCATGGCGGCAATCGCCGCAGGGGCTTATTTCGGCATCACGCCGGAGGATGCGGCAAAAGGATTAAGCGGCCTGAAGGTCACCGGCATGAGACTTGAATTGATGAAAACAGACAGCGGCATTTCTATTATTAATGACGCTTATAACGCGAGCCCGACATCGATGAAGGCTGCAATCCAACTGACAGAAAGCCTTGAAGGATACGGGAAGAAAATAGTCGTGCTCGGAGACATGCTTGAACTCGGAGATCTTGAAGAAACGTTCCATAAAGAATGCGGCGCTGTGATCAGCCCGGACAAAATTGACCACGTCTTTACGTATGGAAAACTGGGGGCATTTATCGCCGAAGGTGCGATGGAACATTTTAGAGAAGAACGCATCAGCCACTTCAGCGACAAAAAAGATCTCACTCAGGCCCTGAAGAATAAAGCCTCAAAAGGAGATTTGGTTTTATTCAAAGCGTCAAGAGGTATGAAGCTTGAAGAAATCGTTAAAGATTTAATGGAGAGCCCGTTTTCTTAAAAAATCTTGCGAAAAAAAGCAGATTGCAATCATAAAATAAAAATGATGTGCAGACACTAATGTATGCCGGCCCGAAATAATTTATGTATGACCGGCTGTGGCTATGGTACAATAATGACAGGTTTATTTCGCGATACGAAAATATGTGTACGGACCGCCATCCGCTGACCTTAGGTTTTCCGCGGACACAAGGAGCGGGATTGGGCATCGTCCGGCATATTTGGTTAGCAGGTCAGCGAGCGCATTCAAAATGCTGATCTGCTTACCGCGTTATTGAAAAACAAGTAGTGTAATGGTAAGATAAAACTTAAAGTAATTCGGGCTTTGTATACGTAAGGATCCTGTCCTTTTTCCATGGAGGGCAGTTTTTAAGTGGTAAATCACGACATTACTGAAACAGCAATTAGAAGGAGTTTGAATAATTTGACTATAACGTTTCAAGATTTTCAATTAAGTTCTGATCTCATGAAGGCAATTAACCGTATGGGATTTGAAGAAGCAACGCCGATTCAGGCACAAACGATTCCGCTCGGACTTTCAAATAAAGATGTCATTGGACAAGCGCAAACAGGTACAGGTAAAACAGCTGCGTTTGGTATACCCCTTGTTGAGAAAATTAACCCCGAGTCTCCTAATATTCAAGCAATCGTAATCGCACCAACCCGTGAATTAGCCATTCAAGTATCTGAAGAATTATATAAAATCGGACAAGATAAACGTGCGAAAGTTCTTCCTATTTACGGTGGGCAGGATATTGGACGACAAATCCGGGCGTTAAAGAAAAATCCGCATATCATTGTCGGAACACCGGGACGTCTTCTTGACCACATTAACCGCCGCACGATTCGTTTAAACAATGTAAATACAGTTGTAATGGATGAAGCGGATGAAATGCTGAATATGGGGTTCATCGACGACATCGAATCTATTCTTTCAAATGTGCCGAGCGAGCATCAGACGCTTCTGTTCTCAGCTACAATGCCAGCGCCGATCAAACGCATTGCAGAGCGTTTTATGACTGAGCCTGAACACGTAAAAGTAAAAGCAAAAGAAATGACTGTTTCTAACATTCAGCAGTTCTATTTGGAAGTGCAGGAGCGTAAAAAGTTCGACACACTGACTCGTCTTCTTGACATTCAGTCTCCTGAGCTTGCGATTGTATTCGGACGTACAAAACGCCGTGTTGATGAACTGGCAGAAGCCCTGAACCTTCGCGGATATGCAGCTGAAGGAATTCATGGTGATTTAACGCAGGCGAAACGTATGGTTGCGCTTCGCAAATTTAAAGAAGGTGCAATCGAAGTACTTGTTGCAACTGATGTTGCAGCTCGCGGACTCGATATCTCAGGTGTTACACACGTGTACAACTTCGACGTGCCTCAAGATCCTGAAAGCTATGTTCACCGTATCGGAAGAACAGGCCGCGCAGGTAAAACAGGTATGGCGATGACGTTTATCACACCGCGTGAGAAAAGCATGCTTCGCGCAATTGAACAAACAACGAAACGCAAAATGGACCGCATGAAAGAGCCGACACTTGATGAAGCGTTAGAAGGCCAGCAGCAGGTTACAGTTGATCGTCTTCGTACGACAATCAGCGAAAACAACTTGAACTTCTACATGACAGCGGCAGCCGAGCTGCTTGAAGATCATGATGCAGTGACAGTGGTTGCAGCGGCTATCAAAATGGCTACAAAAGAGCCGGATAGCACACCAGTTCGCTTAACAGACGAAGCGCCGATGATCGGCAAACGCTACAAAAACCAACGCACTTCTAAACGCAGAGACGGACAAGGCGGCGGTTACCGCGGCGGTAAAGGGAAAAGCAGCAACCGTTCTTCCTATGATAAAAAGCGTTCAAACGATCGCCGTTCTTCAGGTGACAGACGCCAGAAAAAATCATACTAATTCTGTAAAGAATTTAAGAGCCTAAAACATGAGTTGTTTTGGGCTTTTTTTATGTTCAAAAATTCATGGCCATTAAGCAAACTTTCAGCTGACGGCACCGTTTTTTCTATGTATGCTTAAAGATGAAACTTTTTCTGCATAAGCGCGTATAAGTAACGATGAGAAAAACGGGAGGTAGGTATTTTGAGAAAGCAGCCCAAAAACCAAATCAGTCCAGACGGATTAAAGGTTTGGCGACTTCAAGAGATAATCATATCCGCTGTCTGCTTGCTTATTGTCATAGCAGTTGCAGTGTTAAGTTATTTTTTCCATTGGCCGTACTGGATTAGCGGCGTGCTCGGCGCAGTTTGGCTGCTGGGTTCGGTTGTGACGATTTATCTGATTCCAAAGATCCGGCACAAAGTGTGGCGTTATGAAGTTCATGAAAACGAAATAGATATTCAATCAGGTATCTTTGTTGTGACACGCGTGATCGTGCCGATGGTCAGGGTTCAGCACGTAGACACCTCGCAAGGGCCGTTATTAAGAAAATACAATCTGGCAACAGTGAAAATCTCCACGGCAGCAACTGTGCATTCAATTCCTGCTTTAGAGATGGAGGAAGCGGATCAGCTGAGAGACTCCATTTCGCGCCTGGCAAGGGTGACTGACGATGATGTCTGAACCGAAACGCCTTCACCCGGCGGCAGTCATTTTGAATTTATCCCATACCATTATTCAAACGATAAAAAATATTATTCTGCCATTCTTTTTTGTGTATATCGTCAACTCTAATCACACTGTCCGTTTTTATGGAGCCATCGCGCTCGGCGTTTTGTTCATCTGGCTCGTGGCAGCAAGCATCATCAAATGGAGAAAGTTTTCCTATCGAATCGAAGATGATGAATTCAGAATCGAGGAAGGCTTGTTTGTGACGAAAAAGAGGTATATATCGATTGACCGGATTCAAACGATGAATACGAGTGCGGATGTGATCCAGCAAATTTTCAAGCTTGTCAAACTGCAAATTGAAACGGCTGGCGGCGGCAAAGAGGCGGAAGCGGTATTGTCGGCTATTTCAGTTGAAGAAGCTGAGAGAATCAAAGAAGCCGTATTTAAGAAAAAAGCAGAAAGAAATCCAATCGATACCGATGAAGGCCTGTCAGGAGATAAAGAGGCGCTCCCGGATGCAGGGCCGCAGGTGAAATACAGCATGAATGCAAAAGAATTACTTATGGCCGCCTCAACTTCCGGAGGAATCGGCGTGATTATTTCTGCTGTATTTGCGCTCATTTCTCAGCTGGATGAGGTGCTGCCGATGGATTGGCTCTTCAAAAAATTCTCCTTTCTGCAGCACGCCAACATAGGCATATACGCCGTGCTTATATTTATTGGTTTGTTTATCACCTGGATTCTCAGCATAGCCGGCATGATGTTTAAATATGCTAACTTTCAAATCGTTAAAAAAGAGCAGGAATTGGTGATTTCAAGGGGTATTATTGAAAAACACCAAGTCACCATACCGCTTCGCAAAATACAAGCCATCAAAATAAAAGAAAACATCATCCGCCAGCTTTTCGGTTTTGCGACGGTGTCAATCGTCAGCGCGGGCGGAGGAGGAGACCCGGAAAAAGCAGAGGGCGCTTCGACCATTCTGTTTCCGATGATTCACAAAAAAAAGCTTCCCGGCATGCTGCGTACTTTTACGCCGGAATACACGCTGGAAGAAAATCGCCGCCATCTGCCGCGGCGCGCATTGAAGCGGTACTTATTCCGCTCAACCATTTTCTCCATCTTTTTCATCATTCCGCTGTGTATTTTCTTTCAGCCATGGGGTTATCTCTCGATTGTCCTGCTGCCGATTGAATTGTTTTTCGGGTATCTTGCTTATAAAGATGCGGCCTGGGTAATCAGCGGAGACCGTCTCCAGCTGACATCGAGATTTATCGGCAGAACGACTGCAATTGTGTTGAGAAAGCGAATGCAAGTATGCAAAGCGAGCCAATCTTATTTTCAAAAGAAGGGGAAGCTGTATACCATTTCCACCTCCGTAAAATCGTCAAGCCATATGGAAGAATTAACGGTGAGAGATGTGGGAGAAGAGGATGCAGATATCATTTTAAACTGGTACTCATATGAAAAAGCGGACGGTTAATACCGCCGCTCTTTTTTTTGCACACATAAAAAAGACAGGAGAAACCCGCCGCAAAGTCCAAACAGGTGGGCCATCATGTTAATATTGGAGTTGATAAACGACATGAGAACGGCAAAGGCAAGCAATGTGATAATCATTTTGGAGTTGTCCTGCCCGATCAGCTCTTTACGATAAAGAACCATAAACAGATAAACGCCGAACAGCCCGAAGATCGCGCCGGAAGCTCCGACATGCACATAATCAAGCGGTTCTGTAAAATACGTGCCGATGTTTCCGATCATTCCGGAACCTGCATACACAAGAAGGAAACGCGCTTTTCCGAGCATTCGTTCCAGAGCCGGCGCAAATAAAAAGATGGACATGGAATTAAACAGCAGATGGGTAAACCCTGCGTGAAGAAAAATCGGCGTGACCAGCCGCCACCATTCACCGTTAGCGACGCCAAGGTTATAGCCTGTGACAGCGTCTCTCCACAACACGACTGAAGGAACAGGAAGTGAAAAGAACAGCCAGAGAACGGCCTGAGCAGCCAATATAAAGGTGACAACGGGATAAAGCCTGATAAAGGTTTGAAAGTTTTCAGTCCGTATAAACATGCCGAGCCCCATTTCATCATTTTGGTATTTCTATAGTAACACGTTTATGAGACAAACCATTCAAATAGTACAAGCGCAAAGGAGGGTGTAAAACATGATTTACGGTATAGGATTAGACATCGTGGAGCTTAAGCGGATCGCTGCAATGGCCGACCGCCAGAAACGATTTGCCGAGCGTATTTTAACAGGCGGCGAACTTGCTCAGTATCATGAGCTTTCTGAGAAAAGAAAAATTGAATTTCTCGCAGGAAGATTTGCGGCAAAAGAAGCTTTTTCGAAAGCATTCGGCACAGGAATAGGCAAGAATTTAAGTTTTCAAGACATTGAAGTGACAAAAGATTCGAATGGCAAGCCTTTTATTGTTTGCGTAAAGCTGAGCCAAGCCGCTGTTCATGTGTCAATCACTCATACGAAGGAATATGCGGCTGCACAGGTTGTCATTGAAACGTTGTCAAGCTAGTCTGCATATTAGGGACACCCCTCTCATATATTTGATAATGCATTAAGGGAGACGAGTTGTTTGAGGCTTTTATGGTACGCCTCTGTTCTGTTTAACCGTGTACCGAGCGTACCGTTAAAGTCAAACAAGCGATTTCTTCCTTTTACATCAATTGAGAAAAAGGGGTTGAAAAAGGTGAGAAAAAGCTTTGTTTTGCTTTTAACGGGACTGCTGGCTGTCCTTATTCTTTCTGCCTGCGGACAAAAATCACAGGAAGATGTCGTTACCGGGCTGGACGAGAAGGCGAAAGAATATACCTCGTACAAAGCAAAAGCAAAAATGACCATTGAGACAGGGAGTGACCCGCAAGTATACAATGTGGAAATCTGGCACAAAAAACCGTCTCTGTACCGGGTCTATCTGGAAAATCCGAAAAAGGACCAAAACCAAGTCATTTTACGAAATGAAAACGGAGTATTTGTTCTCACACCGTCTTTAAATAAGAGCTTCAGGTTTCAAAGCGACTGGCCAAACAACAGCAGCCAAGTCTATTTGTTTGAATCGCTTGTAAAGGATATTCAAAACGATTCGGATGCAGTCTTCACTTCAAAAGAATCAGAATACGTATTTGAAACAAAAACGAACTATCAGCATAACAAAATGCTTCCGACACAAGAAATCACATTTAACAAGAAGGACATGAGCCCGCTATCTGTCAAAGTCATGGATACCGACCGAAAAGTGATGGTGAAAGTAGAGTTCAGCAGCTTCCAATTCAATAAGCAATTCGACAAAGAGTCCTTTGATGAAAAGAAAAATATGACCCTTTCTCAAATGGATGTCGCCACTAGCGCGAAACCTTCCGACTCTTTTGCCGTCAAAACGCCGCTTGAACTGCCGCTAGGCGTAAAACTGCTTGAGGAAAAAGATATTTCAACGGAAGATGGCAAGCGTGTCATCATGACTTACGGCGGAGAAAAATCGTTCACCTTAATTCAGGAAAAAGCCCAGGTTGCAAAAGCGTCCTCCTCAGTCACGCTGAATGCGGAACCGGTTAATCTTGGCTACACAATCGGCGCTTTGTCAGATGCTTCGCTAACATGGACTTACGAAGGTGTGGATTATCTTCTTTCATCAAAAGATCTTTCACAAGAGGAGATGGTGACAGTCGCCAAAAGCATGAAGGGACAATCATCCAAATAATCTCCTAAAGGCCGAATCAAATTTGGCCTTTTTTTCGTCAGGCAGAATTTCACTTTGCCCTATAATTTTAGTATGATATGTAAATGATATTGAATAAACGCTAGGAAGTGTCATAAATGAGCACAAAACCTTTTTACAGAGACACGTGGGCGGAAATTGACCTGTCCGCGATTAAAGAAAATGTCAGTAATATGAAAAAACACATCGGTGAACATGTCCACCTGATGGCGGTTGTGAAAGCAAATGCCTACGGACATGGGGATGCAGAAGTAGCGAAGGCGGCTCTTGAGTCAGGTGCTTCATGCTTAGCCGTGGCGATCTTGGATGAAGCGATTTCTCTTCGCCAGCGGGGCCTGAAAGCGCCTATATTGGTGCTCGGCGCGGTTCCTCCGGAGTATGTGAAAATCGCGGCGGAATACGACGTGACGTTAACGGGTTATTCTGTTGAATGGCTTCAGGAAGCCGCGCGCCACCTCAAGAAAGCTTCCCTTCATTTTCATCTGAAAGTTGATACGGGAATGAACAGGCTCGGTGTGAAAACAGAAGAAGAGATTCATCACGTGATGAAAATTCTGGAGCGCAACCCAGGCTTAAAATGCAAAGGGGTCTTCACTCATTTTGCGACTGCTGATGAAAAACAAAGAGACTACTTTCTGATGCAGTTTGAACGCTTTAAAGAATTGATTGCTCCTCTGCCTTTAAAGAAACTGATGGTTCACTGCGCCAACAGCGCCGCCGGCCTGCGTCTGAAAAAAGGCTTTTTTAACGCGGTCAGATTTGGCATCGGCATGTACGGCCTGCGTCCGTCAGCGGAAATTACCGATGAAATCCCGTTTAAACTGCGTCCCGCATTCACCCTGCATTCGACCCTGTCGCATGTCAAAAAGGTACATAAAGGGGAAAGTGTCAGCTACGGGGCGGAATACACAGCGGAAAAAGACACATGGATCGGAACGGTGCCCGTTGGCTATGCGGACGGCTGGCTCCGCCAATTGAAGGGAACAGAGATACTCGTGAAAGGAAAACGGCTGAAAATCGCCGGCCGAATCTGCATGGACCAATTTATGGTGGAGCTGGATCAGGAATATCCGCCGGGCTCAAAAGTCACATTGATCGGCTGCCAGGGGGATGAATATATTTCCATGGATGAGGTCGCAGGCAGGCTCGAAACCATTAACTACGAGGTGGCTTGTACAATAAGTTCCCGCGTTCCCCGTATGTTTTTGGAAAATGGGAGTATAATGGAAGTAAGAAACCCTTTATTGCAGGGGAATGCAAGCGAATAGCTCATATCACGATAGAATTTTTAAAACAGCTTTGCTTGAAGAGTGAATAATGGTATCATTATCACTGGATGGATAAAAGAGTCGTATCCGTAAGTTTGGTGGAGGTGTATGTTTTTTGTCTGAATCCAGCGCAAGAACCGAAATGAAAATCAGCTTGCCCGAAAACCTAGTAGCTGAATTGGATGGTGTAGCGATGCGGGAGAAACGAAGCAGAAACGAACTGATATCACAAGCAGTGAGAGCCTATGTCAGCGAACGAACAACTCGTCACAACCGTGATTTGATGAGACGCGGCTATATGGAAATGGCGAAAATCAACCTGAACATTTCTTCCGAGGCTCACTTTGCGGAGTGCGAGGCTGAAACGACAGTTGAGCGCTTAGTCAGCGGAGGATAATCATTTGATTGTGAAACGCGGCGATGTTTATTTTGCTGATTTATCTCCTGTTGTTGGCTCAGAGCAAGGCGGGGTGCGCCCGGTTTTAGTGATCCAAAATGACATCGGAAATCGCTTCAGCCCAACTGCTATTGTTGCAGCCATAACAGCCCAAATACAGAAAGCGAAATTACCAACCCACGTCGAAATTGATGCAAAACGCTACGGTTTTGAAAGAGATTCCGTTATTTTGCTGGAGCAAATTCGGACGATTGACAAGCAAAGGTTAACGGATAAGATTACTCATCTGGATGATGAAATGATGGATAAGGTTGATGAAGCCTTACAGATCAGTTTGGCACTCATTGATTTTTAGTAATATTTACCTAGTTGCTCAAATAGAGCAACTTTTTTTGTTTTCAAAAAACATTAACGATATAATAGTGGAATAACGAGAAAAAATATGTTGTTTTTTATCGGGAGGTAAGCGAATTTGATGTCGAATCAGACTGTCTATCAGTTCATAGCCGAGAATCAAAATGAACTGCTTCAATTGTGGACTGACACACTAAAAGAATTAAGTGAACAAGAATCATATCAGCTGACTGACCAAGTTTATGAAAATATATCTAAAGAATATATCGACATTCTGCTTTCATTTGTTAATGATGAAAGCGCTGCTGAAAGCCAAATCAGCGAACTGGCGCTGAGAGCCGTCCAAATCGGACTTTCTATGAAGTTTCTGGCTACGGCGCTTGCTGAATTCTGGAAGCGTCTCTACACGAAGATGAACGATAAGAGATTGCCAGATCAAGAGAGTACGGAATTAATCTGGCAGATTGACCGCTTCTTCAGTCCGATTAATACAGAAATTTTTAATCAGTACTCTATCTCATGGGAAAAAACAGTATCCCTGCAAAAAATCGCACTGCAGGAGCTTTCTGCGCCGCTGATCCCGGTTTTTGAAAATATAACGGTCATGCCGCTGGTCGGAACGATCGATACGGAACGCGCAAAACGAATTATGGAGAATCTGCTTAACGGCGTTGTCAAACACCGTTCCCAAGTCGTGCTGATCGATATTACCGGTGTGCCTGTCGTCGATACGATGGTTGCCCATCATATTATTCAGGCGTCTGAAGCGGTAAGGCTTGTCGGAGCGAAATGCCTGCTCGCCGGAATCCGTCCGGAAATCGCCCAGACGATCGTTAACCTTGGGATTGATTTATCCCAAGTTATTACTAAGAATACCCTGCAAAAAGGAATTCAAACAGCATTGGAAATGACGGATCGAAAAATCGTTTCATTGGGGGAATAACATTGTGAGACATCCAAAAATCCCGATCTTGAAACTGTATAATTGCTTATTAGTGTCCATTCAATGGGAACTTGATGACCAGACAGCATTAACTTTTCAAGAAGATTTATTAAATAAAATATACGAAACAGGTGCCAACGGGGTCGTCATTGACCTGACATCTGTGGACATGATTGATTCATTTATCGCCAAAGTGCTGGGCGATGTCATCACAATGTCTAAGTTAATGGGCGCAAAAGTTGTCTTAACAGGCATTCAGCCCGCCGTTGCGGTGACGCTGATTGAACTTGGAATCGCGCTTGAGGAAATCGAAACGGCGCTCGACTTAGAGCAAGGGCTTGAGACATTGAAGCGGGAATTGGGGGAATAGCGAATGAACGACCAATCCTGTGTAAAGATCATGACAGAATGGGATATCGTGGCCGCCAGACAGCTGGGACGAAACGTTGCAAAAGAGCTGGGTTTCGGCACTGTAGACCAGGCAAGGATCACAACGGCTATATCAGAATTAGCCAGGAACATTTATTTATATGCCGGCAAAGGCCAGATTGGAATTGAACAGGTCGCAGACAGAGGAAAAAAGGGCCTGAAAATTATAGCGGAAGACAAAGGGCCGGGGATTCCTGATATCCGAAAAGTCATGGAAGACGGGTTTTCAACGTCAGGCGGACTGGGAGCGGGACTTCCCGGCGTGAAAAGGCTGATGGATGAATTTAGCTTAAATTCCGTAACGGGGGAAGGAACAGAGATACAAGCCATAAAATGGCTTCGGTAGGAGGTTAGAAAGTGGATTTTAGGGAGGTTATTGAGCAGCGGTACCATCAGCTGCTTAGCCGATATATAGCCGAATTAACAGAAACATCTTTATATCAAGCCCAAAAATTCAGCCGAAAAACAATCGAGCATCAAATTCCTCCGGAAGAAATCATCAGTATTCACCGAAAAGTGCTGAAGGAGCTGTATCCGAGTCTCCCGGAAGATGTTTTTCATTCGCTGGATTTTTTAATAGAAGTCATGATTGGATATGGAATGGCTTATCAAGAGCATCAAACCCTCAGGGGGATACAGCAGGAAATTAAATCAGAAATTGAAATCGCAGCTAATGTACAGCAGACGCTTCTGGGAACAAAAATTCCGGAGGAAGAAGCGCTGGACATTGGCGCGATCAGTGTGCCCGCCAAACAGATGAGCGGTGATTATTACCATTTTGTTAAAGACAAAGAGTCCATTAATATTGCCATTGCTGACGTCATCGGCAAAGGAATTCCGGCAGCTTTATGTATGTCTATGATTAAATACGCGATGGATTCTTTGCCGGAAACGGGCATTCACCCTTCACAGGTGCTGAAAAACTTGAATCGCGTTGTTGAACAAAACGTTGATGCCAGTATGTTTATTACGATGTTTTATGCAAATTACAATACGGACAATCATCGATTTACATACGCTTCAGCGGGACATGAACCGGGATTCTACTATTCTCAAAAAGACAATGCATTTTACGATTTAGAAGCTAAAGGGCTGGTTCTCGGGATCTCGCAGGATTATGACTACAGGCAATTTGACCAATATCTCGAAAAAGGAGATATGATTGTTTTATTTTCTGACGGCGTTACAGAATGCAGGACGGAAAACGGTTTCTTGGAGCGTCTCGATATACAGAAGCTCATTGAGGAACATATGTGTTGCTCTGCGCAGGAAATGGTCAAAAACATATATGACAGCCTCCTCAAATTGCAGGATTTTCAGCTTCACGATGATTTTACGTTAATTGTTTTAAGAAGAAAGGTTTAGCGATTGCCAGCCGAGGGTATACAACAACTATGATTTAAAGGATACTTTGAGGTGATATGAATGAATATAAATGTTGATGTGCGACAGAATGTGAATGATATACAAGTAAACATTGCAGGAGAAATTGATGTGTATTCAGCTCCGGTTCTCAGAGAAAAACTCGTTCCTCTGGCAGAACAAGGTGCTGATTTAAGGATTTGCCTGAAGGATGTCAGCTACATGGACAGTACCGGGCTTGGCGTCTTTGTAGGTGTATTTAAAACAGTGAAAAAACAAGGCGGTTCGCTCAAGCTTGAAAATCTGTCTGACCGCCTGATTCGTCTGTTTGAAATTACAGGTCTAAAGGACATCATTGATATTTCTGCAAAGTCAGAAGGTGGAGTGCAATGAAGAACAAAGCTGATTACATCGAAATGAAAGTGCCGGCTCAGCCTGAATACGTAGGAATTATACGGCTGACTCTGTCAGGCGTCGCAAGCAGAATGGGCTATACGTATGATGAAATTGAAGATTTGAAAATCGCAGTGAGCGAAGCGTGTACAAATGCGGTTCAGCACGCATATAAAGAAGACAAAAACGGGGAAGTGTCAATCCGATTCGGTGTGTTCGAGGATCGTTTAGAGGTCATTGTGGCGGATGAAGGCGACAGCTTTGATTTTGATGAAAAGCAGCAGGATCTTGGGCCGTACACACCTTCACACACAGTCGATCAATTATCAGAAGGAGGGCTCGGTCTATATTTAATGGAAACGCTCATGGATGAAGTCAGAGTGCAAAACAACTCCGGCGTCACCGTAGC
This sequence comes from Bacillus sp. B28, assembly GCF_029536185.1. Lineage (NCBI taxonomy): Bacteria > Bacillati > Bacillota > Bacilli > Caryophanales > Bacillaceae > Bacillus > Bacillus sp. B28. The sequence continues at coordinate 526,407 of NZ_CP120511.1, forward strand.
GATGACAAAGTATTTAAATGGGGAGCGAGTTGATCATGACACAACCATCAAAAACTACGAAACTAACTAAGGATGAAGTCGATCGGCTCATAAGCGATTACCAAACAAAACAAGATGAACAGGCGCAAGAAACGCTTGTGCAGGTGTATACAAATCTGGTTGATATGCTTGCGAAGAAATACTCAAAGGGCAAAAGCTTCCACGAAGATCTCCGCCAGGTCGGCATGATCGGGCTTCTCGGCGCAATAAAACGCTACGATCCCGTGGTGGGCAAATCGTTTGAAGCTTTTGCGATCCCGACAATTATCGGGGAGATTAAACGTTTCCTTAGAGATAAGACGTGGAGCGTTCATGTTCCGAGACGAATCAAAGAACTGGGGCCGAGAATCAAAATGGCTGTCGATCAGCTGACGACAGAAACACAAAGGTCGCCGAAAGTGGAAGAGATTGCTGAATTCCTCGATGTATCAGAGGAAGAGGTTCTTGAAACCATGGAGATGGGCAAAAGCTATCAAGCCTTATCTGTCGATCACAGCATTGAAGCAGATGCGGACGGAAGCACTGTTACCATTCTCGATATCGTCGGATCACAGGAGGATGGATATGAACGGGTGAACCAGCAAATGATGCTGCAAAGCGTGCTTCATGTCCTTTCAGACCGTGAAAAACAAATCATAGACCTAACGTACATTCAAAACAAAAGCCAAAAAGAAACTGGGGACATTCTCGGTATATCTCAAATGCACGTCTCGCGTCTGCAGCGCAAAGCTGTGAAGAAGCTCAGAGAGGCCTTGATTGAAGATCCCTCCATGGAGTTAATGTAATGATCCAGGTTGAAGAAAACCAGCATATTCAAACCCTTGTATACCAATTGAATAAAGAAGGAAAATCCATTTGCGGCGACAGCTTTTTTATGAAAGCTGATGATAAAGAATTAATTTGTGCGGTAGCCGACGGACTTGGAAGCGGATCGCTTGCCAACGAATCTTCTTCAGCAATCAAAGACTTAGTGGAAAACTATGCGAACGAAGACGTACAAAGCATTATCGAACGCTGTAATCAGGCGATGAGAAACAAAAGAGGGGCGACAGCTTCTATCTTAAAAATCAACTTTGAACAAAGGCAGTTTACGTACTGCTCCGTCGGAAATGTACGTTTTATCCTGCATTCCCCGTCTGGTGAAAGCTTTTATCCTCTGCCGATTTCAGGCTATTTATCAGGCAAGCCGCAAAAATACAAAACGCACACCGCTACCTATGAAAAGGGTTCTAAGTTCATTATACATACAGATGGACTCAACGTACCCGATATCCGCTCCCACTTAAAAAAAGGCCAATCGGTAGAAGAGATATCTAATTCACTGAAAATGTATACGACATCAAGAAAAGACGATCTGACATATATTCTTGGGCAGCTGTCCTAGAAGAGCAGAAAAAAGAAGCTGGGAAAGCCGGCTTCTTTTTTTATGTGTTTTTTTCTGTTTTTGATACACTAGAGTAAGAACGACAAAATTGGAGGCTATGGTTACATGGAAACGTCAGCCCTTTTGAAACAGCAAATTGCGAAAGAAATAGGTTTATCACAAAAACATGTTGAAAGCGTCATCCGCCTGCTTGAGGACGGCAACACAGTTCCGTTCATCGCCAGATATCGAAAAGAGCAGACGGGTTCAATGGACGAGGTTCAGATTCAGACCATTTCTGAACGATGGCAATACATACAAAACCTGAATCAGCGAAAAAAAGAAGTGATCAGGCTAATCGCCGAGCAGGATAAACTAACAGATGAATTAAAACGCAAAATTGACCAATCCGTAAAACTTCAGGAAGTAGAAGACCTCTACCGTCCGTATAAACAAAAGCGCAAAACGAAAGCGACAGTCGCCAAAAGCAAAGGTCTTGAGCCGCTTGCTGACTATATCATGACCCTTCCGCAAGATGACCGCCTTGCAGAAACAGCAGACCAATATATCAGTGAAGAAAAAGAAGTGTTCACCAGAGAAGAAGCCATTGAAGGCGCCAAACACATTATTGCGGAACAAATCTCAGACGAACCGAATTTCAGAAAATGGATTCGCCAGGAAACCTTTAAAAAAGGAACGATCAAGTCAGCTGCCGGAAAATCAGCAGACACAGATGAAAAAAACGTGTACGAAATGTACTACGAGTATGAAGAGCCAATCGCAAAGGTCGTTCCGCACAGAGTGCTTGCCATGAACCGCGGCGAAAAAGAAGACATTTTAAAGGTGTCTATCGAACCGCCAGCAGATCACATTAAGGCTTACTTAGAAAACCAAATCATCAAAAACCGTTCAACGTCTGTAAAAGAAATCTTGCAGGAAACGATTGAAGACAGCTACAAAAGACTGATCCAGCCTGCCATTGAACGTGAAATCAGAAAAGAGCTGTCGGAAAAAGCGGATGAACAGGCGATTCATATTTTCTCTGAGAACCTCAGAAAGCTTCTCCTTCAGCCGCCGATGAAAGGCAAGACGGTTCTCGGTGTAGATCCGGCTTTCCGAACAGGCTGTAAGCTGGCAGTGTCAGATGAAACCGGGAAAGTCTTAAAAATTGATGTGATTTACCCGCATGCACCTGTCAAAAAAACGAAAGAAGCTCATGAGAAAGTGAAAGCGATTCTTGAAGAGTATCAAGTGGAAATGGTGGCGATTGGAAACGGAACGGCCTCCAGGGAGACAGAGCAATTCATTGTCGATGTGCTGAAGGACACGCCGCGTGATATTTATTATGTGATTGTCAATGAAGCGGGGGCAAGCGTCTATTCGGCTTCTGAGCTTGCCAGAGAAGAATTTCCTCAGCTTCAGGTCGAGGAACGAAGTGCAGTATCCATCGCACGGAGACTTCAAGATCCGCTTGCGGAACTCGTCAAAATTGACCCGAAATCTGTAGGAGTGGGGCAGTATCAGCATGACGTCAGCCAAAAACGATTAAATGAATCCCTGCGCTTTGTCGTCGAGACAGTCGTAAACCAGGTAGGAGTAAATGTCAACACAGCTTCCGCCGCGCTGCTTCAGTATGTAGCGGGATTATCGAAGTCTGTAGCGGGCAACATCGTCAAAAAGCGGGAAGAGCTCGGAAAGTTTTCGAATCGAAAAGAATTGAAGAATATTCCAAGGCTCGGCGCGAAAACCTATGAACAATGTATCGGCTTTTTAAGAGTGCAGGAAGGGACAGAGCCTCTGGACAGAACAGGAATACACCCGGAAAGCTATAAAGAAACAAAAACGCTTTTGAAAAAGTTCGGTCTTTCAACAGAGCAGATCGGTACGGCGGAATTGAAGGATAAAATCAACAAACTTGAGCTTTCTGAAACAGCAAAGGAACTGGGAATCGGTGACATTACGCTGAAAGACATTTGTGAACAGCTGACAAGACCTGAACGTGATCCGCGTGATGAGGTGCCTAAGCCTCTGCTGAAAACAGACGTCCTTCAGCTGGAGGATCTGAAAGAAGGAATGGAGCTGCAGGGCACCGTGCGCAATGTAGTGGACTTCGGAGCGTTTGTTGATATCGGAGTCAAACAGGACGGGCTTGTGCACATTTCAAAACTCAGCAATCAATTCGTCAAGCATCCGCTTGATGTCGTATCCGTCGGTGACATCGTGACGGTTTGGGTTGACGGTGTCGATGTACAAAAAGGCAGAGTGTCACTGTCTATGGTAAAATAAAAGCACTGCTTACGAGCAGTGTTTTTTCCTATAGAAATACCAGCATTGATTCAGCAGTTTAATTTGGTAATTATCTTTTTCAAGGAACGCTTTTTGCATCTGCTTTTTCAGCCAGTTTGGCATAGGCTCATTCCTCCTCAGCTTTTATATAAGAGGGGCGGTGATTACCCTATTGTATGCGAACAGTGAATTGTCCCGTTCAATGTTTTTTTAGTGAGGTGCACCATGGATAACAAAGAGCTGCAAAAGCTTACAGAGGATATTTCTAACACATATTTCAAAAAGCCGTTTCGCCATCAGGCTGTTTTCAACGACAGACTCAAAACGACCGGCGGAAGATACCTGTTAACCTCTCATAACATCGAATTGAACAGAAAATATTTGATTGAGCATGGGAGGGAGGAACTGATCGGCATTATTAAGCACGAGCTCTGCCATTATCATCTTCACCTTGAAGGAAAAGGATACAAGCACAGGGACAAAGATTTCAGAGCGCTTCTCCAGCAAGTCAATGCGCCCCGCTTTTGTACGCCTCTAAAGAAAAAAATAGAAAGCAAAAAAACATATAGGTATATATGTACGGCTTGCGGCCAACAGTATATAAAGAGACGCGCTATGAATCCTGACAGATACAGATGCGGAAAATGCCGCGGGAAAATAAAAAGAATTTTTTCGTAAAAAAGGTTGACGAAACTGGCAAGCCTATGTTACATTATAAAAGTCGTCACGAGAGATAATAAAAAACATTTACCTCTTGACTCTTAATGACAAGTCTGATATAATGAATCTTGTCTCATTATTCCACAGTAGCTCAGTGGTAGAGCTATCGGCTGTTAACCGATCGGTCGCAGGTTCGAATCCTGCCTGTGGAGCCATATTTGGAGAAGTACTCAAGTGGCTGAAGAGGCGCCCCTGCTAAGGGTGTAGGTCGCGTAAGCGGCGCGAGGGTTCAAATCCCTCCTTCTCCGCCATAAGATTGCGATATAAGTTCTCAACCATCGGCCCGTTGGTCAAGCGGTTAAGACACCGCCCTTTCACGGCGGTAACACGGGTTCGAATCCCGTACGGGTCATTCCATTTTCGTTGGGCTATAGCCAAGCGGTAAGGCAACGGACTTTGACTCCGTCATGCGTTGGTTCGAATCCAGCTAGCCCAGCCATTTTTATTTTTTGAAATTAAATAGTAAGAGCCATTAGCTCAGTTGGTAGAGCATCTGACTTTTAATCAGAGGGTCGAAGGTTCGAGTCCTTCATGGCTCACCATTTGTCTTTTTGCGGGTGTGGCGGAATTGGCAGACGCGCTAGACTTAGGATCTAGTGTCTTACGACGTGGGGGTTCGAGTCCCTTCACCCGCACTTTATTTACAAAGTGCACGCAAATTGGTTTTACTAGGTTAAGAGCCTGTTAAACCAGCACAAACAATTTAATGATCACGCGGTCGTGGCGGAATGGCAGACGCGCTAGGTTGAGGGCCTAGTGGGTGAATAACCCGTGGAGGTTCAAGTCCTCTCGGCCGCATTAATGATACCAAGGGTTGTAGACCTTTGGTATTTTTTTGTGCTTATTTTTAAATTGTCTACTGCCCACGAACTGCCCGCTTACCTAAAGTAATCTAGAAGGTATGTCAAGAACTGGCGAAAATGATCGTCTTGGCTTATCAAAGAAAACACCAGGCTATGAAGAAGCGAAAGGTAAAGAAACTAAGTTAGAGGAGTAAACCATGTGTTTGCTCCTCTTTTTTTCTGTTATAAGAGGAACGTCGTGATCCGTATCAAGCTGCAAAAGTATGTTTACGAATAGCATCAATTGATTTTATTTGCACATATATAAAAATGAGATTATGTTGATATTTCGCAAAAAATATTTTGACTTTTCAGTGTAAAACAGATATATTTATATATGAACACACACTCATATATAAATGTTCTTTGTATCATCAGAATGCTCAATAACGGATTTGAAATAATAAATACATATGTACGAAGAAACTTTAGTTGAGGAGGAGATTTTTATGGGTCACAATCATAGCCACAATCATACTGAAGGATCCAGTAAAAAGGTTTTATTGATCTCTTTTATAATCATTACTGGTTATATGATTGTAGAAGCTATAGGTGGATTTTTAACAAATAGTTTGGCGCTTTTATCAGATGCAGGCCATATGCTAAGTGACTCAATCTCATTAATGGTTGCCCTGATTGCTTTTACATTAGCTGAAAAGAAGGCAACTCATAATAAGACATTCGGCTATAAGCGATTTGAGATTCTTGCAGCTGTGATAAACGGTGTTGCATTAATTCTTATTTCTCTTTATATCATTTATGAAGCAATCGAACGTTTCTCTAATCCACCAGAAGTAGCAACAACTGGCATGCTTACGATTGGTATTATCGGGTTGGTTGTGAATATATTAGTCGCATGGATTATGTTGAGAGGCGGAGATACAGAGAATAATCTGAACATAAGGGGTGCTTATTTACATGTAATAAGCGATATGCTCGGCTCTGTAGGTGCCATTCTAGCTGCCATACTTATCATCTTCTTTGGGTGGGGCTGGGCAGACCCATTGGCTAGTGTCATGGTGGCTATTCTTGTTCTAAGAAGCGGTTACAATGTGACTAAAGATTCCATTCACGTATTAATGGAAGGAACTCCAGAAAATATCGATGTCACTGACATCATTCATACAATTGAAGAGACAGAAGGAATTCAAAGCATTCATGATCTACACATATGGTCTATCACAAGTGGATTAAACGCTCTTTCTTGTCACGCTGTTGTTGACGATCAACTGACGATTTCAGAAAGTGAAAATATTTTACGTAAAATTGAACATGAGCTTGAGCATAAAGGCATTACGCACGTAACCATTCAAATGGAAACCGAAGCACATAATCATGATAATGCGATCATTTGTCAGGCCACAATTGAGCAGCCGCATGACCACCATCACCATTAAAATTTTTCATCTGATTTACAATGAGGAGATAAACTAACGTTAGTCAGATTTATCTCTACTAATTATTAAGAGGCATTCTAGCTAGCGTTAGTCTATCTCTCGTATAAGTAAAATTGGTGGGGGGATTAATATGTATGACACTATAGTAATCGGAGCTGGTCAAGCAGGAATTTCAATAGGATATTATCTTAAGCAGTCCGATCAAAAGTTTATCATTTTGGATAAAAGTAATGAGGTGGGGGAAAGCTGGAAAGATCGGTATGACTCATTAGTTTTATTTACATCTCGAATGTATAGCTCATTGCCTGGAATGCATCTTGAAGGAGAAAAGCATGGCTTTCCTTCAAAAAATGAAATTGTTGCTTATCTAAAGAAATATGTTGAAAGATTTGAAATTCCAATCCAATTACGGACAGAAGTAATAAGTGTCCTGAAATTAAAGAATCATTTCTTAATAAAAACAAATGGAGAAGAATATCAAACAAAGAATCTTATAATTGCTACAGGTCCTTTTCATACCCCTAATATTCCATCAATATCAAAGGATTTAGCCTGTAATATTAATCAATTACACTCATCACAATATAAGAATTCAAAACAATTGGTACATGGAAATGTACTAGTAGTGGGTGGGGGGAATAGTGGTGCTCAAATAGCTGTTGAATTATCCAAAGAAAGAGTTACATATTTAGCGTGTGGTAATAAACCAGTTTATTTTCCTTTATTGATTGGAAAAAGAAGCATCTTTTGGTGGTTTGATAAATTAGGAGTTTTACATGCAAGTCATACATCAATATTAGGAAAATTCATTCAAAAGAAAGGTGATCCAATATTTGGGTATGAATTAAAGCAAGCAATAAAACAGAGGGAGATCATCTTAAAAACAAGAGTCATAGCCGGAAAGCAAAATGAAGTCATTTTTAAAGATTCATCTTCATTAGAAGTAAACAATATTATTTGGGCTACTGGTTTTCGTAATCCCCTTCATTGGATAAATATAAAAGGTGTTTTGGATAAAGAAGGTCGAATCATACATTATAGAGGTGTTTCACCTGTAGAGGGATTATACTTTATAGGTTTGCCTTGGCAGTATAGGCGAGGTTCAGCATTGCTTCAAGGCGTAGGAAATGATGCTGAATACATTGTAAAACAAATTAACGGAGAATAAACTAAGTAGAGAGCAGTAACTCACATGTTTACTTCTCTATTTTTTGTGTGAATAAGTTTGGTTAGGTTAATGTGTCAAGTCGCAAAAGTATTGGTATAACCGCAAAAAATACGCAAAGGAGTAGATATAATGTACTTTTTTGCATTACATGTTTGTAAAATAAAGGGTGTTCTGACACAACGCAATTAATATAAGTATTTGCACAATTTATGTAAGGATGGGGTAATTTCCTTAGATAAAGATAAATTTCCATACGACATAGTCACAAAAAAGTTAAGTGATTGGTATACATCGAGATTGCCAAGGAAAGTAACATAGAGCATTTAATTGCAATGTCACACATGAATATTGGAATTTGTTATGATGAATTGAAAGAATATAAAAAGGCTTCACGACATTTAATCTTAGCGTTAGAAATTTTCGGAAAAATCAAAACATAGTTTCCTAACAAAGACTTTATTCATTCTAGCATATGTTGAAGCAAAACAACAAAATTATGATGTTGCTTTGACATAATTTGGGAAAGGGCGATTTATTGCCGATAAAAGTGATGATAAGGAATACTCGGCGAAATTCAAAATATTAGAGGGATTATTTTTTCAGATGGCGAGATTCAGTTAATAAAGGATGCATTTTCATATCTGGCTTCGAGAAAAATGTTTGCTGATGTTGAAAATTTTTCGATTGAAGTCGCTGCTTATTTTCATGAACAAGGAAATTTAATGCTCTCTAATGAATATTATCGTATGAGTATTGAAGCAAGACGAAAAATTTAAAACGGGGAGATATTAATGAAAATCAGCCGGATTCTATTGGCAGCAGTCATGTTAAGTAGTGTGTTTTCAATAACTTATTTGCAAAGTAATCCTAGTAAAGAAGTCAAAGTGGCTGCAGATAGGGTAGGCGCATGAGGGTATTAAAAAGGCTTAATCTTTTTAAAAGGTTAAGCTTTAATGTAATCGGTGCCCAATCAGTGCCGTGAATTCATGAAAAATGTTAAAATAAATGTAAATAAGTTGCTATTTAAAATTAGAATCAATTCATGATCGTAAAAACAATAATACCTAATCGGCGAAGAAAGGATAATCAGTCAAATGAAAACATTAGTTATCGTTATACACCCTAATTTGGAAACGTCTGTTGTCAACAAAACCTGGATGAATCGTTTAAAGCAAGAGAATGACATTACGGTTCATGACCTGTACGGTGAATACCCTAATTTTATCATTGATGTAGAAAAAGAGCAGCAGCTCCTTTTAGATCATGAGCGTATCGTTTTTCAGTTCCCAATGTATTGGTACAGCAGTCCCGCGTTACTCAAACAATGGGAAGATGATGTGTTAACACATGGCTGGGCTTTTGGAACTGGAGGAACTAAATTGCAAGGGAAAGAACTACTCTTAGCTATCTCCTTAGGCGCACAGGAATCTGATTATCAAGCAGGCGGAGAATATAATATCACGATCAGCGAGCTTATCAGACCGTTTCAAGTCACTGCTAACTATATAGGAATGCGTTTTCTTCCTGCGTTTACACAATATGGGACACTTCACCTTTCAAAAGAAGATGTTAAGAACAGTGCGGAGAAATTGGTTGACTATCTTAAAGCTGAGCATTGATCCGGTATTCGCGAGGGAAGCTGAAACAAATGATGTGTTGTCAAAATAAGGGTTTGTGATAGATTTTAATCAAACTTTCAAAGTTACATCGAATTCTGAATACAGGGGGGCATAGAGCGAGGGCTTAAAATTTATTACAGCAGGGCAATGAGTACATATTTCTTGATGAAATGTAGAGTTCCTTGGTCTCTAATAGGTGCCCAATTTTTGCCCGGAATTCATGAAAAATGATGAAAATAAGTATAAATAAATAGATGCTTTGAATAAAAGCTTTTGTAACTCATGATATGTTTTTATTAGGTTGAGGGGCTCGATTTAGATGAAGATACCAAAACGTATTGGTATCTTTTTTTGTTGTTGGATTTATTAAACCTCCTTTAAGAGTTCATGACATGGCACCAATTGCATGTTAGGAATTCAATCTATAGAGATTGAATCTTTTCTTCATGTGACAAATGGTTAATTTTAAAACTTGTTGAATCGGGATGCAAAGAGTGACAAGTCAAAGATATATAAGAAAGTTTTAAGGAGATTAGAATATTCTAATCTCCTTAAGCATCGCCATTTTTTTTGCAATTAGCATAAAATCTTTTTCACTTATCTCAAAATGTCCAAATCGAAAAGAATACCCCCAACGCTGTTCGTCTTTAATGAAAGAAAGCTTTGGGATTAATGGGCGAATCGGTGTTTCTGTGCAATGAATAAAACTTATTTTTCTCCGGAAAGGTTTGAAGTCATTTCCCATTTCAAACTGAAAAATATGATTATCTACTACTTTGCCTAAAGCAGTAAATTTTTGATGTGGTGTGCTTTCCTTAAAATTCATCTTGGGGGAGTAATAAATAATCCAATCACCAGTATTCATCTTTTTTAAAGGTGCCTCTTTGCCATGACAAAGTTGAGCAAAACCACCTTGGACAGCTCTCATTACATGATCTTTAGAAGCAACCCCAATCCAGTATCTTTTATCTTGCACTAAGTCAACACCCACAATTATCAGGTATGTTATTGCCTTGATCTGAGTTTGTGACAGGAAAGTTCATTTCTTTCCATGCTGCAATACCACCGGTCAATTCTTTGACTTTATATCCATGTTCTAATAAAAACTTAGCAACTTTGGCAGCTGTATTGCACCAGACATCCCAACAGTAAACAATAATTTCTTTATCCTGTGGTATTTCATTTAAACGAGATTGCAGTTCTTGTTCAGGGATAACATTAGCATCCTTAATTGTGACGCTCCTTACATGAGTTGGACCGTTTCTGACATCGATTAAGAAGTATTTCTCGGGACTCATTTGCTTCGCTTTTACATAATCCATAGGGCTTATCGTTGCTTCGAGACGTGCATTAAAATAATCGAGAGCATTCATATTATGTAACCTCCTGTTTTTTATAGTGACTTCCAAATTTTAATAAGAAAATCTTTAAATAATTGTCTTTCTTGTTGATTTAAAGGAGCTAATACTTCTAATTCCGTCTTCATTAAAAACTCCCAACGCGAATCCAATACATCGTTACCCTTTTCCGTAATTTTAAGGCTATAGGATCTTCTGTCATTAGGGTTTTTTGTTCTCTCAACAAATCCTAAAGTTTCGAGATGGTCGATATGACCTACCATAGTAGTCCGATCTATTTGCAGGTTTTCAGAAATATCTTTTTGTGATGAGTAAGGGTTTCCTTCGATAAACAATAGAACTCCGTATTGTCTAGCATTAATCTCATATGGGATAAGCCCTTCAGCAAATTTGCTTTCCAATCGTTGAAGAACTTTTCCGAGTAAAAAACCATAAGATTGATTCCATCTATCCAATTAAGTTTGCACCTCCTATTAATCAGTGTAACATATAATCAGTTAAACTGATTATTTTTTAGGACACAAGGTTTAAGTTCAATTTTTTAAAAGTGTGCCTAACAGGAATGGTTTATTCAGTAGTAGTATTTTTACATTTGGCTATTTTGATATACATGCCACCAACAACACGTTATTGCACATATAAAAAAGAAGCAACTGCTTAGGCAGGTTTCTGCTGTCTTTTAACACCATATAGTTCACCCTCATATGTAATATAATGTTGTTAAAACATATTGGGTGATTCCTTTAAGAGACGTGGCACCGAGGAGGAAATGATAGATGGTTTATTTCGCAGTATTTTTTTGTTTGGCTATTACACTGCATAATATTGAGGAAGCTATTTGGTTACCTGAATGGTCTCAACAATCTTCAAAGTTTCAAAAGCCAGTAACCTCAAATGAATTTCATTTTGCTGTCATTGTTATAACTATGTTGGCTTATTTATCTGCATTTGGTTTTTTATATATGCCAGAATCAGATATTGCAAAATGGATTTTCATTGGCTTTCTAGGTTCTATGGTTATCAACGCTATTTTTCCACATCTTATCGCAACTGTTTTAATGAAAAAGTACGCGCCTGGACTCCTTACGGGCTTATTGCTTAACATTCCAATAAACTCATTAGTTATTTATCAAATGTTTGTAAAGAATTTGATTGTATGGAAGGAGTTAATAATATCTACGTTGGTTGTAGGAATTATTTTATTAGCACTAATTCCATTATTATTTAAAGTTGGTGATAAAGTATCTCCTTTATGAGTTTGAATTCATTAGAATTGAGGAAGAAGGTGAACTTTCATCAGTGAGGAAGAAATTGGATTATTAATTAATATAGATGAAAAAAAGCAAGGTCATTCATTGTTTTGGCTCACCATTTTTAAACCATAATTGATGTAAACGTATAGAAATGATGGCAAATAAATATAAAGAGTGTAATGAAAACAAGCTTTCATAACCAATGTTATGGATTTACTATGTTGAGGGTCTATTAGAAACCATACCAAAACATCTTGGTATGGATTTTTATATTATAATTATTCAATCCCCAAAACAACTTTATTTGGAATGGGAAGATTAATCTTTCCAACCCTTATCTTCGTCAAAATCCTCTTTACCTTTTTTAAGTTGCTGAAGAAGAAATTCAAGAAAACTATTTGCAGCAGTGGTTTTAAGTAGTGTATTTTCAATAACTTATTTGCAAAGTGATCATAGTACAGAAGTGAAAGTGGCTGCAGATAGGGTAGGGGCATAGGTTACTAAAATAATTAGAAAAAGCTTACTCTTTTTGATTAAGCTTTTTTAAAAGGTTCTGGTTTAATGTTGGTTTACTTATAAAAAATAGAACTCCGAATATACGGAAGTTCCATTCTTATAACATTGACTTGTTCAACTAACGCACCCGTTACTTTAAGTACAACTCTTCTCAAACTTTATTCATTTTAATAAACCATATTTATTTTAAATCACGGTTATTTAGAGCTATTACGCGAAAATACGTTTTTTAATGCACTTATTATTCCAGGCACAAGAAAGAAGACGCCAAAAAAGACAGTTAGTAAATTTAATTGTGGTGTTTCATAAAAAGTAAACCAGTCTATAAAAATTGAGGATTCCGTAATTCTCCCAAATAGTGTTCCATCAATCTCTCTATAATTAGGTAACCATCCTGTTGTTTCAAATGTAATAAAAATTATCTGTGACAACAAAAATACACCAATTTGAGAAACCCAATATTTTTTCAAAAATGGAACACTTTTTTGCTTTTCAGCCAACTAATATTCCTCCCTGCATTAGATACCATTTTATATTGATATACGGAAAATTAAAGAATAAGTTTCAAAATCTAATGTTGATGGATTCTAACACTTGAAACCAAGCTAGATAATTGTTCAGATATTGAAGAAAGTTGATGCGGAGAGATACCTGCATACACAGCAAGAATGGGAGCAATATTAAAGTTAGAATTATTTTTTTACGACAGGGCAATGAGTGACATATCTTTGATGAAATGTAGAGTTCCGTTGGTCTCTAATAGGTTCCTCCTTTGTGCCCATAATTCATAAAAAATGATGAGGTGTAAATAAAATAAACAGATGCTTTGATTAAAAGCTTTTGTAACCCAAGATACGTTCTTACTAGGTTGAGGGTCTATCTTAGAAACCATACCAAAACATCTTGGTATGGTTTTTTTATGTTGTAATCAATCAATTTCGAAAAAAAATTTTATTTTGAGGGATTGTAAAGATTAATCTTCTCAATCCTCATCTTCATTTAAGTCCTCTTTACCCTTTTCTAGTCGCTGGAGAAGAAATTCTAGAAAATTACTTGCAGCTGTATATCCATATCCTTCATGGTTATCCCAAAGAATAACTGGATACTCTCCATCTACCATTCTGTTTGTATCAAGACAATAAGAAAATTCATTTATATACTCAATAACAACAAGACCTAGTATAAAATTGTAAAACGTTCTGTATTCTATTGTTTGCTCTACAACTTCAGCGCCTTCAGAGTCATAACCAAGAATCATTGTTCCGTATGCGCCACCAAAACCGTGTTCTTATAAAAACATAAATTACACCAGATCGAACCTAACGAAATCATGAATTTCATCAGGTTCTTTATGCGATCAGGTTCATATTAAATCAAAGTAATTTAGGTAAACGTAAAGGTATATTATATTTTTGTATAAGTTTACTTTACTTTTATATAATATGAGTTTATAATTTGGCTCAAGAGGTGATAGTCATGAAGAAAGATTTTGGTGATTCGATCTCAAATAAGGTTTATGAATATCGTGTACTTGCCAGATTGTCTCAGCAAGAATTAGCAAAGAAAGTCGGGGTTTCCAAACAAACCATCTTTGTAATGGAAAAAGGAAATTATGTTCCGACTCTGCTGTTAGCTTTTCGAATTGCCGAATTTTTTAATGTGGATGTAAACGAGATTTTTACTTATGAGAAAGGAAATGATCAAAAATGAAAATGGTTTCGATCTCAGATACGATCACTAACGCAATTTTTCACCCTTTAAAGTCCTGGGCTGAACATTCTCCGGGAAATTGGAATATTCTTATTGGCAGCGGGTTTGTAATGCTTGTTGTCGGATTGATTCTGACATTCGTATTTCTTAAAAAAATGGGTAAGGCTGACGAAAGAACAAACCAAATCGCTTTAAAAGGTAGCCTCTATACGTTATATGCACTAATTTTTTGCGACTTGCTTTTCCCAAAAGAATATATGTGGCAAGTTTTCTTCTTATTTAAGTATTCTATTGCATTCCTCGCTTCAGCAATCTATCTAGCCGTTCGATATAAAAAAGATTTTTTGTAAATTCAATTACCGAGAAAGATAGTGTCTCTGTAGTTTTAATTGTTTTAGGAGAGCTAACGAATATGAAATCATTTTATAATGAGATTTGGAGAGTGGGAAAGTAAGGGGATTTTTTTGCTCACCAATTATTAACCACAATTCATACAAACCGTTAGAAATGATGTAAAGTGGAGTTAGAAAGTGTAATGAAAACAAGCGCTCATAATCAATGATATGGATTTACTATGTTGACGGCCTAGTGGGTGAATAACCAGTGGAGGTTCAATCCTCTCGGCCGCATCAATGATACCAAGGGTTTAACCATCTTTGGTATTATTTTTTTTCGGGAAATACGAGTATCTGGCATTAAAAAAGTGCTGACCCCTGCACAAAACCTTTGCGCGAGTCTGCACTTTTATTCTGCAAGATACACTGCCCCTTATCATCGATTATGGGGAGTTTATTTAATCCGTTCTTAGCCGCGCTGATGCTTGGCTTTTAGAAGCTTTTTTTAAGTGGCTAAAACCAACAAATTTTTTGCCTTCTTCATCCCATAGGCGGAACTTTAACGACTTAAGGCTTGTTGCCAGTGTGATGGTCGGAACGTTTTGCAATGGTTCAGTGCTGTTATGTACTTCTTCAAGCTTATAGTTTGGGACTCTCGGGCTTAAATGATGAACATGATGGAAACCGATATTGCCTGTTAGCCATTGCATGATTTTGGGAAGCTTATAAAACGAGCTTCCTTCCACTGCTGCTTTTACATATTCCCAATGCTTATCTTCTTCAAAATAAGAATCCTCAAACGTATGCTGAATATAAAACATCCAAATTCCGAGGGATCCCGATACCATAAAAATTGGCGCTTGAACCAGCAGGAAGTTTTGCCAGCCGATAGCCCAACATAAAAGTGCTGCCAAAACGACGATCCCCAGGTTTGTTACATATGTATTCATCCGCTCTTTGCGTTTTGCCCCTTTACGATTAAAACGATTGGTAATCCCGAAGACGTAAATCGGCCCAATAACAAACATAACAAACGGATTTCTGTACAAACGGTACATTATTTTTGTCTTAGCTGAGGCTTCCTTATATTCCTCAACAGTCAGTACCCAAATATCGCCTGTACCCCGTTTGTCCAGGTTGCTGCTAGTCGCATGATGGACAGAATGGTCGTGTGCCCAATGATCAAAAGGATGCAGAGTCAGAATTCCTGTTATTGTTCCAAGGATTCGATTCGCCTTTCTGCTCTTAAAAAAGGAATAGTGGCAGCAATCATGAAAGATGATGAAGGTTCTCACTAAAAAACCCGCCGCAACGACAGAAATCGCTAATGTAAGGAAATAAGAAATCGACAAGCTCTTATATGCCAAACACCATAACAGGAAAAATGGTACCAATGTGTTAATGATTTGACATATACTTTTTTGTAAATCGGACTTTTCGTAAGGGGTAACCAGTTTTCTCAAAGTCCTTAGGTTTTCTTTATTCATTTATTAAAATTTCCCCTTCCCTAATGTTCTTAAGCTCAGTATAGAAAACGTTTTCTGCTCTTTGAAGTCCCAGCTGTCATACACCATATATGATAAGTATCATGGTTTTGTTATAAATTCCCAGTCAGCTAAGGATCCTGCTCAAAAGCTGTTAAATGAATCGATTTTCCAATCCCTCTGTAAAATGAATGGAAATGTGAAACTGATTTCCAGCTTAATTAAATCTTTATTAACAGAGACAGCCTGGAAACAAAAGTTGTATAAAGATTATACCCATCTCTTTATCGGACCAAACTCTATCCCTGCTCCCCCATGGGAATCGGTTTATTTAGACCGTGAACCTTGATTGAGGAACAAACCTTACAAGTGTAAATATGGATTGAATTCTGAGTGTCAAAATAAAGTAAGCTGGAAGACCTTGAATTTCCTAGTTGCTTAATTAAAAAGGCTTTGGAAAGTGGTAATGAAGAAAAGGAAGATAATTTGAGATCAAGTTTTATTTTTTTATGAGCATATTGGCAAATGGGATATACAATGAGTAACGTTTGCAAACATTTGCAGAAATAAAGCTTTACCAGTGAACAGCGCTGTTTTTAGCACTTGAACAAGAATCAGCTGAGTTTTTTAAAGAAATCTTTAACAATCAATAACGAAGTACGATTAAGCAAGGGTTGAAGACACTCGCGATTCATTTTCACGGTGTTTTCAAACCATAGTTATTGAAGGCCTCTTATTCTGTATGTTTAACAAATAATGGCGAATAAAACAATAACATTAATTTGCATTTATTTCCGTTTCGTGTTATGATAAAGAAGAATTATTTTTGTTCGTGTAAAGGATAGTATGAATATTGACTTTTCGTCTTGATGATACTTTGGGCAGGGATAGTAATTAAAATGTGTGGTAACGCACTAGGAGGCAACAAAAATGGAACAAGGTACAGTTAAATGGTTTAATGCAGAAAAAGGTTTTGGATTTATCGAACGTGAAAATGGAGACGACGTATTCGTACACTTCTCTGCAATCCAAGGTGACGGATTCAAATCGTTAGACGAAGGTCAAAAAGTAACGTTTGACGTTGAGCAAGGTGCTCGTGGAGCTCAAGCTGCTAACGTTCAAAAAGCTGCTTAATCTTAAATGTTTATAGAAACAGGCTCTTAATAAAGGGCCTGTTTTTTTACGTTCTCTGTATAATACTCGAACTCAATAAAAAACCCTACTCAACGTTCGAGTAGGGAGATGTTACAAGGTAATAGCAAAAGATTTAACGCTTCAAAGGTTTGTTTATAGTATAACATACTGGATTGACAATATGCGGGAATGTATATAAATTATTTATTTTTCTTTTCG
Source organism: Bacillus sp. B28 (assembly GCF_029536185.1). Taxonomy (NCBI): domain Bacteria; kingdom Bacillati; phylum Bacillota; class Bacilli; order Caryophanales; family Bacillaceae; genus Bacillus; species Bacillus sp. B28. Next base: position 543,850 of record NZ_CP120511.1, read on the forward strand.
AATACAATCACATACTATTATTTCTTTTTGCCAATATATAAGAATCGGTTTATTTCGACCGTGAACATTATTGAGAAACAAAACATTACAAGTAAGAAAATACTGCCGTAAATAGGATTAATGTTAGTGTCAAAATGATTAAAAGGCTTTGGAAAGTGGTAATGAAGAAAAGGAAGATGATTTGTGGTCAAGTATTCTTAGCAAACGAGGCTAAACAATGAGTGACAGAAGACGTCTGTAGAGGCAAAGCTTTACTAGTGAACAGCCCTGCTTTTAAAAAAATATCTTGCACTTGAACAAGCAACAGCTGAGCTTTTTTAAGAAATTTTGTTAACAATCAATAATGATGTACACACTCGTGATTCATTTAAAACGATATTATAATTGCAATTATTTCCGTTACGTGCTATGATAAAGAAAGATTATTTTTGTTCGTGTAAAGGATAGTATGAAGATTGACTTTTCGTCTTGATGATACTTTGGGCAGGGATAGTAATTAAAATGTGTGGTAACACACTAGGAGGCAACAAAAATGGAACAAGGTACAGTTAAATGGTTTAATGCAGAAAAAGGTTTTGGATTTATCGAACGTGAAAATGGAGACGACGTATTCGTACACTTCTCTGCAATCCAAGGTGATGGATTCAAATCATTAGACGAAGGTCAAAAAGTAACGTTTGACGTTGAGCAAGGTGCTCGTGGAGCTCAAGCTGCTAACGTTCAAAAAGCTTCTTAATCTAAACTCGTTATAAAAACAGGCTCTTAGTATAGGGCCTGTTTTTTTGCGTTCTCTGTATAATACTCAAACTCAATAAAAAACCCTACTCAACGTTCGAGTAGGGAGATGGTACAGGTAATAGAAAAAGATTTAACGCTTCAAAGGTTTCTTTACAAGTAGAACATATCGGATTGACAATATGCGGTAATGTATATAAGTTATTTATTTCTTTCAAAGACACCTACAGCTTATTAGGAAGCAAACTTTTACGAAATGTTAAAATTCCAACTCTACATGTGTCGTGTATCAACCGCTAAAAGCGCCGCACTAAACGGGAGTCATCCATGATAATTCCGATACTCTCCTTCTTTTTCATTCATCACATCAGATGAAGTTTATGTATATTCTCTTTTTACCAATGGTGAACAAAAAGGACCATCCCTTTTGTAAAGAATCATCCTTTTCTTCGTTCATTTAATAATTTTTATGTGTTGTTGATTAATTATAATAACTGCTGGTTCATCTGCAAGAATTCCACCAACTTCAAATTTTCATAAGACTGATCCTTATTAGAAGTAGGCTTCTTTAACTATTGACTGGCGCAGTGGATATAAGAAATTCTTAACGATAGAGGGGAGATTGATTGATTTTTCTTGACTTAGATATACCTAAAACAATGAAAGCCCTACCTCTCTTTCATCCTTACGGCTCCTTGTCCGTGCCAGTGTGAATCAGGTACTAAAATCAAGTGACTATTTGATAAACTTCAAATGTCCGTTGAAGAAATTTAAATAATAAAAATGGATTAGATTGTAGGAATAACAAAAGAGGTTAATGTACTAAAAATAAGGTGAAAAAGTTGAATGTCTTTGAAATGATTTACCTTTAATCATGGTATTGATGAAAAATTCAGAATGTTTTCGGAGTGTAATATTAACCTTAACAGAAACTTTTTATTTGATTTTCAGTGATTCCTTTAATTACTTCCAGTTCACTGATCAAAAATTCATATGCATGATCCAACATTTTTTTTTCGCTTGCATTAAGTGCTTTTTCTTTCTTCATACGCATTAAATCACGTACAACTTCGGCGCCGTCTTGTATTTCACCCGTTTTTATTTTGTTCGTGTTTACTTTATACCTTTGTTTCCACGGCAGTAACCTATCTGATTCTCCATGCTGAAAAATGTGTATAATGTGTTTTAACGCAAGTATATCAGTAACTGGTCGTATACCTGAACTCGATATTTTACGCGTTGGAATCATAACTTTCATATTACTGATTGACATTTTTATGACATAATACTGTTGTTTTTCCTCTAAGAATTCTTTTTCTTCTATGGCTTCAATTATACCTGCTCCGTGCATTGGATAAACAATGTTATCGCCAATTTGAAACATATCATCCACCTCCGTATATGGTAACCTTCTTAAGCTTACCATATATGGAGGTGGATAATCAAAATATTTAATAATAACATGATAATATTTTTATTGTCAATAACTTTTTCGAAAAAATCAGATCAAGCAAAAACAATAGGGAACGTGTATGATTTCCAATAAAGGAAAGGTCAATTGGTCCGTGTATATCCTGAAACCTCGACTAATTACCATAGATCAGTTTTTCATTTTAGCTGTGAGACTTCTTCGGCTTTGTCAATTCGAAACTATGTTGCACCATATCACCAAGAGTTTCTTTCGTGAGGGCACCATCTAAAATAATGGTATTCCAGTGGTCTTTATTCATATGATAACCGGGTTTCACTTCCTTATAGATGCTGCGCAGAAAATTGGCGCGTTCAGGTTCGCATTTAAGATTGATGCATAGATGGCCATTTAGATGAAAGATAAGCGCAAACAACTTTTTATTACCTTTGTGACGCATCACAGTCCATCCTTCACCAAAAGGATAGTCTTTATAGGTGTCTGGATAAGACAGGCAATAATCCATTATTTCATTCAGAGTCATAATAAGCCACCACCATTATAATTTATGATATAGATAAATGAGTCAATGATTCATAGATCATTATATATCAAAGTAAAATCTGTTTTACTCGTTTTGACTATTAGGTGTTAATATAAGAACGTCATGAAGCTACTTTTGTATAATCTGAATGAGGTTGCCGCATGTATCGTCGAAGACAGCTATTGTGACTTCTCCCATTTTTGTCGGCTCCATAGTGAACTTCACGCCTTTTTCCATTAATTGTGTGTACTGTTTTTGAATATCTGTAACGCCAAACATTGTTGCTGGGAAGCCCTCGGCGAATATCTTCTTTTGATACTCCTTAGCGGCAGGATGTTCATTTGGTTCGAGTAAAAGTTCGGTTCCATCTTGATCATCTTGAGAAACAAGTGTTATCCACCTGAATTTCCCCATAGGAACGTCTTCCTTTTTTACAAACCCCAGCTTTTCTGTATAAAACTCGAGTGCCTTGTCTTGGTCTTGTACGAATATACTGGTAACAATGATTTTCATACTGTTTTTGCCTCCTTTGATATTTATGACGAATGATACTGGCTGCAAGCAAATAACCCACACATTTGTCAGAAGTCCTGTTCCGGCTTTTTTCAAAGTGTCTTATGTATATTATATGAAACAAACGTATTTCTCCATGAATGATGCAAATCGTGCACTCAACATTTTTGGAGTGTAAGAAACTGTCCAAATTATACGTTGTCAATTTATTGTAGCAGGAAACTTGATCGATTCTTTAGAATATGAAAGAGCCTAGGAACAATTTTTGAATTCTTTGGAAGCTGCAAAGAAAAACGTAAAGCATTGCAATGTCACATATGAATATCATGTGGTTATTTACCAATATGTAAATTTATGTCTTAATAGTAAGTAGTGATAAATATTATTGATAGCTGCGTTTTGACTGCCTATTTTTTCATTGAATAATATAAAATGGTTATGAAATGGAAAAATGTCGAATACCCGTTTATAAGTACATTTATAAAAAAAGGAGTTATAACGATGTTAAAAAGGTTTTTTCTGGTTTTACTTACACTGATGATGTCTATAGTTGTTATACTAGTGGCTGCTAAAGATTCCCCTGGAGATAATGTCATTTCATTTGGAGAGCCTAAGATCTTAATGATATCCATTGGGATAGTTGTATTTTTATTCATCCCTCCATTAGCCATGTCCTTTTTTGGCAACATGGCTGTAAGAATAATATCTGGAGTATATCAATGTTTTATCGTTTTAACTTTTCTGGGGATGATTCCAATTGGATTTCTTATTCCCAATGGCTTTTTGACAATTCTTGTTTCTGTTTTAGGAACTTTAGTCAGCATAATTAGTGTTGTAGTAACCCTATTCATTGATAGGAATAAAGAGGTTAAATCTTAATATAATAGTTGCCTTTATTGAAAAGCTTTATCCCTAATGTCGAGGAAAGGGGCCTTCCATTGATCAGTGACACCAACATGATCGTGATAAAAGCTTCTTTATAATCTTTTGCTCGATTTTAAGCTTCATTTAAACAAAGATTCTGCTTCAAATCCCTTCATTGTCCAATCTTTTTAATGAGTTTATATCCTAATCTTACTATTAATTATTCATATTAGAATATAATAAGTTTACATCCTATTTATTACTTATAAAGATTGGAGTTAAAATGAAAAAAAGTAGGTTTATTTTAGCAATTATTTTTTCTGTTGTACTGCTTGTTTTTTTAGCATGGTTTATTTATGCTGGCACCCACCAACCTCCTATATTGAAGGGGAATTCAAAAGATGGAAAATGGAGTGTTATCTATTCTCCTGAAAAAGACATAGATCTTGCAAGACAAGACTTATGGGCGGTTCATATTACATGGAAAAGGGATTCTGAGTTTTCAATAAAAGAGGTTGTGTTTAAAGAAAATGGTGTTGTTGAGGCATCAGGTGACGCAACAGATGAACCTAAGAATGCTAAAGAAGTAGCAGTAGCGATAATGGGAGATCCACCAAATACGAATAATGATTATACAGTAGAAGTTACTTGGGAAGAGAATGGGAAAACACAAAAAGACATTATACTAGTAAATAAAGAAATCAAACGGTCTTTTGTTATTCCTAATGTAATAAAAAGAATTTTAAGTTTAGGGTAAAGCTAAAATACTCTCCTAGGAATAGAAAAATATTATTAAATCAAGTATAAGCGTTTGCTTTTATCTTGTTTCATCTTAATTTTTTACCTTAACTGAGGGTTGTTCCTAAGTAAACATCAATGATACCAAGGTGACTGCCTTGGTATTTTTTTGTGCACCTAACCTGTAAGTCATTTAAACGGTCAGCAGTTTCTCTTTGTTTGTTGGGGAAACATAAACATCTATTGTCGTTGTTATAATAGCTTGTCCGAGTCTTTTTTTATTGTTGCATAAACTTCGTCTTAAGCTTAATCTATGAATACATATAAAGACGGAACCTATATAATTGCTGATAGGAGAATAAAACAAAAACCGTGATGTCAAAAATACCAATTAAGGGGAAGGGGATGAAGAAAAATCAAGATCGTGATATCTAAATGGGTGAAGAGCCTAAAAAATTGTTAGAGGAAAGTACGGTCAAGCCGGTGAAGCTAACGTGATGAAAAAGCAAACGGTTTGGAAAAGAGGGGGGTCCTGATGACAAATAGCAGAACGAATCCTAAGGTTGATGAATTTTTAAGTAAAGCTGAAAAGTGGAAGGAAGAATATGAGCGGTTAAGAAATATCGTTCTTGACTGTGAACTGACTGAAGAATTTAAGTGGATGCATCCTTGTTATACGTTTCATAAAAAAAACGTCGTTTTAATACATGGATTTAAAGAATATTGTGCGCTTCTGTTTCACAAAGGCGCCTTGTTACAGGATCCTCATGGGATTCTTATCCAACAAACGGAGAATGTACAGGCGGCGCGCCAGATTCGGTTCACCAATGTTCAGGAAATAGCCGATTTGGAAACCATCTTGAAAGCCTATATTGATGAAGCCATTGAAGTTGAAAAAGCCGGTTTGGAAGTGAATGTTAAAAAGAATACGGAATACATCATTCCAGAGGAACTTCAACATAAATTCGATGAAATCCCTGCCTTGAAAACTGCTTTTGAAGCATTGACCCCGGGACGGCAAAGAGCATACATTCTTTATTTTTCTCAAGCCAAACAATCCAAAACTCGAGAGTCAAGGGTTGAAAAATATATGAAGAAAATTCTCGATGGAAAGGGATTAAAGGATTAGTATATTCGCCAGGAAGGCATTTTGCTAAGTGAGATTTCTATGAAACTGTCATGAAAGAAGCATTGAAGGATGAAGGCAACCATGATACCAACCATGGTATTTCTAGTGTCAGAATAAAATGCAGAGGGGCGGTTCAATGTATAAAAGAACCGTCCCTTATTTTGTTTGGCATTTTCGTTAGAATAAAACGATTACTGATTAATGAATAGCCATTATGTCAATGAGGCGCTTGATTTTTTCACTGTCTCCTGTATCAACGTACACTGTTTTTGCATTTTTTATTATATCCTCAGTCACTTCCCGCATTACGCCTTTACTTAAATCATCTGAGGAATCCCAGCGTAAAGGAACATCGTATACTTTAATCGTGCCATCGCCATTACCGCTATAAGTTACAGATCCATCCACTAAACGAGAGCCTGCTAACTGGATAACATCTTCCGGATAGCCAGCACTGGTGTCATCATTCGGATTGATTGGTTCGCCAGCCGAAATATGTCGAACATTCAGTTCATCTATCTCTTGATTTGCTCCAAGCTGCAACCAAACTCTGGCATATTCGATTTTCTCAGAAGAATATTCCGCTAATACATTGTCTTTTTCGCTGTTCGCCTCGTTTTTTTGTCCTTCTAAAGAGGTTTCTTTTGATTCATCCGTTGAGGATTCTGTTGAGGCATTTTCATTTGAATTCTTTGTTCCGGATTCTTCTGATCCTGTTGTTGCCTCTGATTCATCCTTAGTTATTTGGTTGCTATCTTCAGTCTCATTATTCTTTTTTTCAGATTGTAATGCAGAATCATTATTTGATTTTTCTTCCTTACCGCCCATACATCCAACGAGCAATAAGACGAGCAGCATTAGGACAACATTACAATAAAAAATATTTCTCAGTTTCTTCATTATTTCATCCCTCACCATCATCAACAGCCTTACATGCTTTTCTTAGCTTAATCAGTTGATTTTTCAGTTTTTTATAATCTTTTTTCGGTTTTCAGCTTCAGTAAACAAAGACTTAGCTTCAAATACCATCATTGTCCAATCCTTTCAATTAGTTATATCTAAATATTACCATGGAATAGATATGAAAGTTCGAAAAAATTGTTTAAGGAGAGATAACGAATGTTAGCTCAATCGAGTAAATCTCGACAGCTTTTTGAAATGATGGCCACACTGTATACGGATGGATTTCATGAGGAATCACCTAGAAACTGCGAAAATAAAAACCACTTTCTCTTTACATTAAGCAGCCTATATTGAATGCTTTTTATCTTTGTCATCATTTGGTGATGTACTAGAGTGTGTGAATATGCGGTCTAATATTTGTTCTGTAAATGGCATAAAGGCATTAAGGATTATTCCTCCTAAACAAACGGTTAATATAGTCCCGACGCCAATTGGCCCATTTAAAATAATTGCAGCTATCAAGAATACGACATAAATGAATGTTCTCGAAAAAAAGATATTTGTTCTAGTTAAGTCTTTTATGATGAATGTTAATCGGTCAACTGGAATTGGTGCAAAATTTGTGTGCAAATAGGTTGCAGTTCCTAATCCTATAACGACTAAGCCGATTCCAAAACAAATCATTTTGCTGAACCATAGGTCAGGCGTTATCAAATTGTGCAATAAAAAAAGCCACATATCAATCCCAATCCCCGTTATAAATGCTGTTAACATTCCCAAAACTTCCGGTCTTTGTCTATTTAAAATTGAATTACAGCATATCAATATGAACGCTATTATGATTTCCCAGCTTCCCACTGTAAGCCCCACATTTTTAGACAGTCCTACCACAACTGCATCAAAGGGTGAAGTTCCAAGGTCTGCTTGGATAGTGAAGGAAATACCAAGAGTTAAAATGAAAATTCCTAATACATAAAAAGTATATTTCACTTTACTCGACCTCTTCTTCGTTATTTTTATTGCAAATACAACAAAGCTACGTTATATTCAATATAGGTCATTTTTGTTGTATTTGCAACAAAGATATGTACTAAGGAGGTCATGATGAAGGAAATTCTTCGCGAAATCGGAATGATTGCAAGGGCATTAGATTCGATAAGCAATATAGAATTTAAAGAATATAACCTCACAAAAGGGCAGTATTTGTACCTTGTCCGAATATGTGAAAACCCAGGAATCATTCAAGAAAAGTTAGCTGAAATGATTAAAGTAGACCGAACAACCGCAGCTCGTGCCATAAAAAAACTCGAAATAAACGGTTTTATTGAAAAGATGGATGATGAACATAACAAAAAGATAAAAAAACTCTTTCCAACAGAAAAAGGGAAAGATGTGTTTCCCGTTATAAAAAGAGAAAATGATCATTCGAATAGTGTCGCATTAGCAGGATTTTCTGAAAAAGAAGCGGAAACCATTTTTCACCTTCTTCAAAGAATGAGAAAAAATGTAGAAGTTGACTGGGAATATGTAAAAAAAGGGAACAAGAGAGATTATTAATTTTAAAAGGAGCATATATGAGCATGAGTGTAAAACTAAAAAAATGCAGCCATGAAGATTTAAAAATACTCCAAATAATAAGTATTGAAACATTCAATGATACATTCAAAGACCAGAATTCACCTGAAAATATGAAAGCTTATTTGGAAAGTGCGTTTCATTCTAAACAATTGGAAAAGGAATTATCCACTGTCTCTTCACAATTCTTTTTTGTTTATTTTAATCATGAAGTCGCTGGATATTTAAAGGTCAATACCAATGAGGCTCAGTCTGAAGAAATGGGTGATGAATCACTAGAAATCGAGAGGATTTATATCAAGAACAAATTCCAAAAACATGGCCTTGGCAAATATCTGTTCAATAAAGCTGTGGAAATTGCGCTGGAATCTAATAAAAAGAAAATCTGGCTAGGTGTATGGGAAAAAAATGAAAATGCTATTGCTTTTTATGAGAAAATGGGGTTTGTTCAAACTGGAGCCCACTCTTTTTATATGGGTGATGAAGAACAAATAGACTTTATCATGATCAAAACACTCGTATAACTTTTTATGAGAGGCGGGTTTATATGTATATTCCAAAATACTATAAGGTTACAAATGCTGATGACATTTGGGACTTTGTTCAAAACAACTCATTTGGCACAATTGTCACAACAGCACAAGGGAAACCAATTGCAACTCATTTGCCATTGCAGTTCATGAAAGAGGGAGATACTTACTATATAACGGGGCATATTGCTTATGGGAATTCTCAATGGAGAACATTTGAAACCTGTGAAGATGTGCTTGTTATGTTTCAGGGACCGCACGCTTATATCTCTTCCTCTTGGTATGAAAAGGAAAACGTCCCAACATGGAACTATCAAGCCGTACATGTATACGGTACAGCCAGCATTTTGAACGAAGAAGAGCTAAAACATGACCTGACAATGCTGCTGCAAAAATACGAAAAGCACCGTAAGAATCCTGTTTTATGGGATAAGCTTTCTCCTCAGCTCTTAGAAAGTCAGCTGAAAGGTATTGTCGGATTTAAGATGAAGGTGGGAGAAATTCAGGCTTCATATAAATTAAGTCAGAACCGAAATGAAAAGGATTATATGAATATCATTGATCAATTACAACATGAAGGAAATCCAAATTCGAAACAAATGGCAGAACTGATGGAAAAGCGATTAAAAGATTAAATATAAGTCTTCCTTACAGCAGCGAGTTTGAATCTCTCCAAAAGTTTAAATAAAGACAAGAGTACGTAAATCAAACGTTGATTTATAAGGGTATTTCAACAGAAAACACAGTTTCTCTTTATTGAGGTCTAGTGAATGAATAACCTGTGAAGGTTCAATTCCTCGGCCGCATCCCAATTATACCGAGGGTTTAACTGCCTTTGGTATTATTTTTTATGCAGAAAATACAGCTATGAGAGAAAGCTGCTCATCAAAACTCACCAGTTATCATTTATAGTAAAAAAACAACAATCAACCGAGAATGAATTTTGTTCTATAAAGGAGATTCCCATGGAAGAAGTAAAAGTTGTGTATGCGTTGATTAAAAGTAAATGTAATCAGATATTAATGGTGGATAATCATGAAGGACACTGGTCACTTCCGGGTGGAAGAGTTGAACCTGATGAGACGTTAATAGAAGCTGCTATACGTGAAGTGCATGAAGAAACAGGTTTTGAAGTAGAAATAGGGAATTTAATTGCTGTTAACGAAGCGAAATATGTAAAGAGGAATCATCACGCTATCCTTTTTACATTTGAAGCACGAATTGTTGGAGGAACCGAAGCGATTAAAAAGCCAAACGAGATATTGCAAATTGAATGGGTTGACATTGAACAGGCAAATGAACGAATGCCGTATTACTCAGAAGGACTTAATAAAATGCTGACAGGATACGCCCTATATAATAATCAAGGAACAATAGGGTAATAGCAGTAATCGTCAGGTTAGTAGGTCAAGTTGCAAACAAAAGAAACAAAACAGTAGGTAACAAATGCTCCCCACTGTTTTGTACGTTACTTAGCTGATATTTTCTGTAATCGTTTTGGAAAATGTGATTGATTTATTCTCGCTAACAAATGTTGAGCCTAAAAGGAGTGCGCCACCTAGCATTTGAACAATGGTCATTTGTTCTTGCAGGATAATGGCAGAAATTAATATAGATACAAATGGATCGACATAGCTTATCATAGCCATACTCTGTCCTTTTAATTTTTGCATACCCGAGAAAAATAACCAAAATCCCATCCCAGTGTTTACAATCCCTAAAATGATGATTACTTATACGGTAAATCTATTTAAGTTTTTAGCGAATAAGCCTTATTGATGTTCTGTCGGAATTAATGTCATCAAGTACGATAACTTCTGTCAGGGAAGTAATATATAATAGGCTATATCAATTGTGATCGGAGTGTGATGGGATGCAAACGAAAAAAGTTTATCTTTATGTATGTAATACAATGTCAGATTGGGAATATGGATATTTAATCGCTGAACTAAACTCAGGAAGATATTTCAAAAAAGATGCAGCACCTTTAAAAGTAGTTACAGTAGGAGTTAATCAAGAAATGATTACTACAATGGGAGGTTTAAGCGTAAAACCAGATATTTCCGTTGGTGAGTGCACTCTTGAGAGGAAAGATCTTCTCATTTTACCTGGAGCGAATACTTGGGGAGAAGATATTCATCAGCCTATCTTGAAAAAAGTTGGCGAAGCTTTAGAGCTGGGCACTATTGTTGCTGCAATTTGCGGTGCAACGGAGGGCCTCGCCAATATGGGATACCTAGATTCCAGAAAGCATACTAGCAATGACTTAGAGTATCTAAAAATGGTCTGTCCTCATTATAAAGGAGAAACGTTTTATGAGGTGGGGCCTGCGGTATCTGGTGAGAATTTGATTACTGCTTCAGGAGTAGCTCCTCTGGAATTTGCGATGGAAGTATTGAAAACATTAGATGTATTTGCGCCAGATACATTACATTCATGGTATAACCTCAATAAGACACATCAGCCAGAATACTTCTACGAATTAATGAATTCAATAGAGAGATGAGCGAAATCATTCAACTGAGTTTTATACACTTTCGACGATCGACGATGACAAACATTTTAACAATACTCAGAGTGATGTTGCAATGACAACAAGCTTTCATAAAACAAAGCAGTGTTGAGGGCTGAGTATAAGCATAGTAAAGGGAAAAAGCTTAATCTTTTTGGGAGATTAGGCTTTTTTTCTAAAGTCTAATATTGGCTTTCGGTTATACATGTATTCATTCATGACAGTTTGGTATAAAACTTGTTTTCAGCAGATTTTAGGGATTTCTATTTTCTCGAGTTAGTTCGTTTAGGGTTTAGTCCGTATTTGTGAATAGGTAGATGAAAGATTTTCTGAAGGAGCTGACAGATAGAAAGGAGATAATGGATGAAGGAATATTTTACAATTGGAGAAACAGCCCGTCTCAATAACATCTCAATTCAAACATTGCGCTATCATGATAGTATCGGTGTTTTCAAGCCTTCCTTTTCGGCATATACTTTTCTCCCCAAGGGAAGAAATCCGCCGAGTTATGAACATGGAGAAGAAAGTTCTGGAACTTATCAGAGGAATTCATTTGGTTACTGTTGGGGAACATATAGATACCTTCTGAATATGGTCTTTAGTATAAATAAACCTATTATGGTATATTTAAATTAAGACTAAATATTCGAAATGAGGAATGAGATGAATACAAACAAAAAACATAAGCATTTTAAAATAAAAAGGGTACTGCAAGTCATAATGGTTATTATCGGAGGAATGATAGCGGCGTATGGACTGGAAACCGTATTGATTCCAAACAGTGTATCTGATGGAGGGGTGACAGGCCTTAGTATCGTTGGTTCACAGCTGTTTGATTTGCCGCTAGGGGTCCTTATTGCAGCTTTAAATATCCCGTTTGTCTGGTTAGGATATAAGCAAATCGGGAAAGACTTTGCATTATTATCCATTATCGGAATCGTAACACTTGCCGCTGGCACAATGTTTTTCCACCACACTCCAGCCATCATAGAGGGGGATACCCTGTTAATAACCGTTGTTGGCGGGATTATCCTTGGATTGGGAATGGGGTTAGCGTTACGTAACGGCGGCGCATTGGATGGAATTGATATGCTCGCTGTGCTGCTGTCTCGAAAATTGCCATTTGGAACGAGCGATCTCATTTTATTCTTAAACCTTTTTGTGTTTATTTTTGTATCCATTGTATTTGGCTTACAAGGGGCATTACTGTCAGTCATTGCTTACTACATTGCGTCCAAAGTCATACATATCGTTGAGGAAGGCTTAAGTGGTTCTAAAACCTTTCAAATTATTTCAACCCAGCCTGAATTAATGGTAGAGACAATACGTGATCAGTTAGGACGAAGTGCTACCTATAAAGAAGCTTATGGCGGTTTTTCCCACGAGAAATTTAAAGAAATCACATGTGTCATCAACCGCCTTGAAGAAACAAAACTAAAGGAAATTATTAATGAAATTGATAAAAATGCCTTTGTTACCGTATATGATGTAGCTGAAGTGAAGGGCAGTAATTTTAGAAGACATACGAGTCATTAGAGAAAAACAGAACTTCAAACCCAAAAGTGAGATATCTCAGAAATTTTATATTAAATTGTTTTGTCTACATGCCCAGAAAATAAGGTAACCAGCAGTCTGTACTGGAATTCCATTGCCTCCTGTCTCGTATAATGAGAATAGGAGGCTTTTTTGTATAAGGGTATGCTTAAATGGAGGGATTTATTTGAATATTGAGCTGAAAGAAATAGATATGTTACAAGCGGATTCTGGTCCTTATGGGATAGCGGTCTCTCGTGAAGGAAATGTATGGTTTACTCAGCATAAAGCAAATAAAATCAGTTGTCTTCATCAAAATGGAACAATCAAGGAATTTATCGTTCCAACTCCTGATGCACGAGTGCTGTGTTTGACCATATCTTCAATAGGTGATATTTGGTTTACTGAAAATGGGGCTGATAAAATTGGAAGGCTTTCAGAAACGGGCGTATTTACAGAGTACCCGTTACCTCATCCAAATTCAGCGCCATATGGAATTGCTGAAGGTCTTAACGGTGATATTTGGTTTACTGAAATGAATGGAAACCGCATAGGGAGATTGACTGCAGAAGATGTGATTCATGAATACGAACTGCCGAATAAAGAATCATATCCTTCTTTTATTACGTTGGGGCCCGATGACTCACTTTGGTTCGCTGAAAACCAAAACAATGCGATCGGCAAGATAACCCGATCAGGAGAAATAACGGAATACCCAATCCCAACACCGGGAGCAGCGCCAGTAGGTCTTGCAAGCGGAAACGATGGTGCCCTTTGGTTTACAGAAATAATGGGGAATAAAATAGGAAGGATCACGATGTCCGGCGAAATAACGGAATTTGATATTCCTACACCAAATGCCCGGCCTCATGCTATTGCGGCGGGAGTCGAATCGGATTTATGGTTCACTGAATGGGGAGCAAATAAAATAGGAAGATTGACAAAAGAGAGAACCTTTGAAGAATATACAATCAAAACCTCTAATGGCGAACCTCACGGAATTGGCTGTGACAAAGAAGGCAGTGTATGGTTCGCATTAGAATGCAATAAGATCGGAAAGCTGCGTTTACTGAAATGAAGAGAAAGTGCTGAAAGAATTTAAAAAGCATACCAAGAACATAGTATGCTTTTTCATTTGCGTGAAACGTCATCATGTTACATGAACTGAAGTCTCGTCAATGTAGCCTTTCAACAGCTTAAGTACTTATAGCTCTTTTACCATGACCTTCTCGCCGTTAAAATCGAGCTCACCATTAAATGTAAAGCCGAATTTTTGATACAGGCGCAAAGCATGAATGTTGTTCTCAAAAATGCTTAAATAAATTCTGTTACATGTATATAGCTCAGCAAGGTGATGAATAAGAGCTTCAAGCATCTTGCTGCCTAATCCTTGGCCTTGAAAACGCTCGTCAATGAAAAATCGGTCAAGCCACACTCTGCCGTTTTTATTTTCTTCATCAATCTCAGGAAACCATCCATACATAGCAAAACCGACTAACTTCCCTTCGTAATAAAGTCCAGCAGGTTTATAATACTGACATTCAGTTGCATCCTCTAGACATTGCTTGGTTGATTCTATATATGATATTTGGCTCTTGTGAACATGAAGAGACAGAATAGATTCACGATTCTCTTCAGTTACCGCCTTTATCTCAATACTCATAGTCATTCTCCTTTTTTCTCTTTTTCTGAAAAGGACAGACGATTTTCAGATCAATAACATTGTTACGCTTTCATCCACATCATGTAGTCTTAGGAACAATGAGTTCTGCAGTTAATCCCCTTACTTTACAATTTGTCACAAAAACCTTAATTAAATACTTTTCATAGCCTTTAACTGATAGCTCATCTAACATCACTTCTTCGTAGAAAAAACCTTATAATTTTATATCTTTGTCGCGGCAGCTGAGGAGCTGCTCTTTTTTTGTAAACCTGTATGGGAGGTCTTGCAATACACTAGGTGCTCGTTCATAAATTAGTACTTGTTTACTTAATGAAATTCATCCCAATTGAAGCTTGTCCTAAACATTCTTTAATGGTGAGTATCTTCTTTTTCATGATAAACAGGTGAATTTTCTGCGCATAAATCCAATTTTTCCGGAAGTTTCGGTAAAAAACGAAACTTTTAACGCGTTTATTTTACTTTATAATGTAAGCGGTTTCCTATGTAGTATACTTATACTATCGTACATCATTTGAGTGAAACACAGGAAGGATAGAAAAACAGATGAGATACATGAATACTAGACAAAAAGACATTTTGTATCTGTTGTTATCTGAACCTGATGACTATTTAGTCGTGCAAGATTTCGCCGACAGGGTAAAGTGTTCTGAAAAAACGATCAGGAATGATCTGAAAACGATCGAAGGTTATCTGCATGAACATTCTCCTGCTCAGCTCATTCGCAAACCAGGATTAGGTGTCTATTTAAATATAGAAGAACATGAAAGGGCCCGGTTAACTCAACAATTGGGTACTGAACATTTTGGCTCAAAGCACCAGTCCGATGAAGAAAGAATTCTGCAAATCGCTTATCAATTATTAATGAACCCAAAACATGTTTCAGCAAAAGAAATTGCCGCTCAGCATTTTCTGAATAAGTCTTCCATCAAAAGGGATTTACATGAAATTGAAGAGTGGCTAAAGCGATTTGATCTCAAATTGGTGTCAAAGCAGCGGCTCGGTTTAAAGATTGAGGGAAATGAAAGAAATAAAAGAAAAGCCTTAGCCAGAATCTCTGATTTGATTGATAATCCAGAGTTTACAAGTCAGTTTATCAAAAGCAAGTTCTTAACTCATGAAGTGAAATGTGTGTCGAATGAATTCAAAACATTGCAAAAGCACCATTCTATCTATTTCACAGATGAAACGTTCGAGAATTTATTATTGCATACATTGCTGATGATACGCCGGATCAAAATGAAGCAGCCTATCTCGATTTCGCCAACAGAAATGGCAGCAGTAGAAAAGAAGAAAGAATATCAATGGGCAATGACATGTTTAAAACGGCTGGAAGCGGTTTTTGCCATCCGCTTCCCTAAAGAAGAAGCCGTGTATGTAACGCTCCATATACTCGGCGGAAAAGTTCGTTTTCGGTCTTGGGAAGAAGAAAAAAAGGTTCTGGAAAATCCCTTGCTTCCCATGGTTGTGCGGCATTTAATCGATCGTGTGTCAGAGCTGAAAATGCTTGATTTTCATAATGATCAGGATTTGATCAACGGATTGAACATCCATCTTAACACAGTGCTAAACCGGCTGAATTACGATCTTTCTGTATCAAATCCAATGCTAAATGACATAAAAAAAATGTACCCCTATCTGTTTCATATGATCATTGACGTTCTGGAAGACATCAATCAAACGTTTGCTCTTTCTATTCCTGAGGAAGAGGCCGCTTATCTGACATTGCATTTTCAAGCTGCGGCCGAACGTTTGCACCACAGCAGCGAGAAGCGTAAAAAGGCAATCATCGTCTGCCACATGGGCATTGGAATGTCACAATTGCTGCGGACAAAAATTGAACGGAAATTTCATCAAATCGCTGTGAAGGCCTGTATTGCAAAAGCTGATTTAGCAGATTACACAAAAAAGAATGGGGACATAGATCTTGTCATTTCCACGGTAGCGCTGGAACATGTGCCGATTCCTCATATTGTTGTATCACCGCTGTTGGAGCCTTCTGATGAGAAGAAACTAAGTGCATTTATGGATCAGGTTGACGAATCCCAACGCCAAACACAAAAAACGTTTAAGATGCTGAACAATACGACTCCTTTCTTAGTTTTTTTGCAGCAAGAGTCAGTTCATCGCTATAAGCTGATTGAACAAATGGCAATGGCTTTATACGAGAAAGGGTATGTGGAAAAGGAGTATGCCATTCATGCTGTGATGAGAGAAAAAATGTCGGCGACAAACATTGGGGCTGGCATTGCGATTCCTCATGCAAACTCTAAATTTATTAAACAATCAGCCATTGCGATTGCCACATTAAAAGACCCGCTTGATTGGGGGGCTGAAAAAGTGTCGCTCGTCTTTATGCTGGCTGTCAAACACGAGGATCAAAACATGACAAAGCAATTGTTCCATGAACTGTCATACCTGAGTGAGCAGCCGGCATTCATTCATAAGCTGACTGAAGAAACAAATGTGATGAGATTTTTATCTTATTTGAATTATTAAAAGCGGGGCTTTGATGCCCTGCTTTTTTTCGTATGGATAAATGCTGGTTTTTCCGGAATTAACGGTAAAAAACAGCGCTTTTACAAGCATGATTTTAATATACAGTTGTTACAGGCCTTATGATTCATACTTTAAAGGAGGAATCGTATGAAACTGTTAGCGATTACATCATGTCCGAATGGAATTGCCCATACATATATGGCGGCTGAAAATCTGCAAAAAGCTGCCGACAGATTAGGCGTCCAAATGAAAGTCGAGACCCAAGGCGGAATCGGAGTGGAAAATGAGCTGACCGGAGAGGAGATTCGTGAAGCAGACGCGATCATTATCGCGGCAGACCGCTCGGTAAACAAAGACCGGTTTGTAGGAAAAAAACTGTTGTCTGTCGGGGTTCAGGATGGAATCCGCAAACCGGAAGAATTAATTCAAAAAGCACTTAGCGGCGATGTGCCGGTCTACCGTTCAGCTTCAAATTCGGAAGCCGGCAATCAACAGGAGAAAAAACAAAATCCGATTTATCGTCATTTAATGAACGGTGTTTCTTTTATGGTTCCATTTATCGTCGTCGGCGGGTTATTGATAGCGGTTGCATTGACGCTTGGAGGTGAGAAAACACCGAAAGGCTTAGTCATTCCGGATGAATCTTTTTGGAAAACGATTGAACTGATCGGAAGTGCCTCATTCTCATTCATGATCCCGATTTTGGCCGGATATATCGCGTACAGCATTGCTGATAAGCCCGGGCTTGTACCAGGAATGATCGGCGGATATATTGCAGCGACGGGAAGTTTTTACGGCAGTGCAAGCGGCGCCGGTTTTCTCGGCGGCATCATCGCCGGATTTTTGGCGGGGTATGCTGCCCTTTGGATCAAAAAATTAAAGGTTCCAAAAGCGATTCAGCCGATTATGCCGATTATTATTATTCCAGTGTTCGCTTCACTAATTGTAGGTTTGGCGTTTGTGTTTTTGATCGGTGCACCTGTAGCCCAAATTTTCGAATCTTTAACGGTATGGCTGGCGGGTATGAAAGGTTCAAGCTCCATCCTGCTGGCATTGATTTTAGGCGCAATGATTTCATTTGATATGGGAGGCCCCGTAAACAAGGTGGCATTCCTGTTTGGATCGGCCATGATCGGAGAAGGAAACTATGAAATTATGGGACCGATTGCCGTCGCCATTTGTATACCCCCGATTGGCCTTGGGATTGCAACGTTTTTTGGAAAAAGAAAATTTCAGGAGTCGGAGAGAGAAATGGGAAAAGCATCATTTACCATGGGTCTCTTCGGCATCACTGAAGGAGCCATTCCATTCGCGGCACAAGATCCGCTTCGCGTCATTCCGGGGATTATGGCAGGTTCTATGATTGGTTCTGTGATCGCTATGATCGGCAATGTCGGAGACAGAGTAGCGCACGGCGGGCCTATAGTGGCAGTACTAGGCGCCGTTGATCATGTATTGATGTTTTTTATTGCAGTGATTGCCGGATCTCTTACCACCGCTCTTTTAGTTAATGTACTAAAAAAAGATATTCCGGTTTCTTCACCCGCCGGGCTGAATGAAGCTGCAGCATCGAATGACGTTCCGCAACAAAACAATGAAGCGGAAAGCAGACAGATGGAGAAGACGGATATTAACAAGCTGACAGACATTATGAGTATAGATCTTATTGAACCAACATTATCAGGCGAAACCAGAGATGACATTATTGATGAAATGATTCAAAAATTGTCCCGCACAGGTATGCTGCATTCAGAGAGCGGTTTTAAACAAGCGATCATGAATCGCGAACAAGAGGGGACAACGGCGATTGGCATGAATATCGCGATCCCGCACGGGAAGTCTGATGCCGTCAAGAAGCCTAGTGTAGTGTTTGGAATCAAACGATCAGGCATTGACTGGAACAGTCTTGATGGATCAGAAGCAAAGTTAATCTTTATGATCGCTGTACCGAAAGATAGCGGAGGGAACCAGCATCTGAAACTGCTGCAAATGCTATCTCGAAAACTGATGGATGACAGCTATAGGGAAAGGCTGCTCTCTGTCCAGACAAAAGACGAAGCATACAAACTCCTGGATGAAATCATATAAAGCGGGGGAATTTTTCATGATGACTGAACCGTTATTTTTCAAGCCTGTTTTCAAAGAAAAGATTTGGGGCGGCACCGCTTTGGCTGCTTTCGGCTATGACATCCCATCAGAACGAACGGCGGAATGCTGGGCTTTTGCAGCACATCAAAATGGACAAAGTATTGTTCAAAACGGGTTATACAAGGGGCTTACGCTCAGTGAATTATGGGATCATCATCGGCATTTATTCGGACATCTGAAGGGGGACCGCTTCCCTCTTCTCACGAAAATTTTGGATGCCAATCAAGACTTATCCGTTCAGGTGCATCCGAAAGATGAGTATGCAAAAACGCGTGAAAAAGGAGAGCTCGGAAAAACAGAATGCTGGTATATCATAGACTGCCAAGAAGATGCAGAAATCGTTTATGGCCACAACGCAAACACAAAGGAAGAACTGATCTCGATGATAGAAGATGGAAAATGGGACAAGCTCCTGCGCCGCGTAAAGGTAAAACCGGGGGATTTCTTCTATGTGCCAAGCGGCACCGTTCATGCGATTGGGACAGGCATTCTCATTTTGGAGACGCAGCAGAATTCCGATACAACCTACAGATTATATGATTATGGCCGGAAAGATACAGAAGGCAATTTGCGCGAGCTCCATTTGGAAAAAAGCATAGAAGTGATAGACGTACCATTTGCGCCAGAGCAGCAAACGGTTCAATATAAACAAACAGATGATTTGCACATAGCTGTATTGATTGAGTGCCCTTATTTTTCAGTGGAAAAGTGGGAGTTAACAGGATCAGCAAGTTTAAAACAGCAAAAATCATTCCTTCTTGTCAGCGTCATCGAAGGAGAAGGCCGGATAATCTCCGGCGAGCGTACATATGACTTTAAAAAAGGAGATCATATGTTGCTGCCTAACGGGTTTGGGGAATTCAAACTCGCGGGGGATGCGGAGTGTATCGTATCTAATCTGTAAAATAAAACTTTATGACCAGTTTCACGTTTTAAGTCGATACAGAGAAACCAAAATGATCTCATTTTGGCTTTTCAATATAAAAAGATACCAGCTGGTATCTTTTTTCATATTCACTCACTATGACACCCCTTCGATGGTATCTTTTAATCTTATCTGCAATTGGGAGTATGTGTCCAGCAGATTAACTGCAGACAACAATCACGTTGCTTAAGACAACCTATAAAAGCTGCTTCAATTTTATATGGACCAAAAGAGAAGAAAACGAAATGTGTTTCTGAATGATTTGTTTGTAAAAAACAAGTTATCCTATTAAAAACCAGTTTTTTTATTTTATGTGCAAAATCATCTTTGGGCTGTCACGTTCGCTATTTCAAATGGTTCTTTCCCACTCTGAACATTTGATCTGACAAGTTTTATAGGTGAGAATGTAAAGGATGATCTACATGAAATATGATAAAGTATTTTTTATGTGATAGTTGATGAAGAATATTTTGATAAGAGGTGTATTTATGAAGTTGGATGAATTTGCGATTGGACAAGTATTTCATACAAAGTCTTTTAGGGTAACAAAAGAAAATGTAATGAGGTTTGCGGAAGAATTTGACCCTCAATATATGCATGTAGACGAGGAAAAAGCGAATAAAGGCAGATTTAATGGAATCATCGCTTCTGGCATACAAACGTTAGCCATTTCTTTTAAGCTCTGGATTGAAGAGGGGTTCTATGGCGACGATATTATTGCTGGAACAGAGATGAATCATATTAAATTCATAAAACCCGTGTATCCAGACGATGAATTGCATTCAGTTGTTGAGGTGGTAGATAAGAAACCAAAGAAAAGTGGAACGGGAATACTTACTGTATTGATATTTACTTATAATCATAAAGAAGAAAAAGTATTCGAAGGTGAGTTATCGGTATTGATTAAGCAATAAATAATGTCGTAGTAAAGGTTTTTGATCACCAATTGATCAAACGATGAGAGTATAATTAAGATATGCTTTTTTTGGACTTACAATGTTAAGAGCTCATCTTAGAAAAAAACATACCAAATACGATTGGTATGTTTTTTTATTCATGCATGTCATGACATGAAGCAGGGTACCGACCGATACCGTACATCAAGACAGAAAAGGAAATTAGAACTTTTTCATCTCCTTTAACATCTTTATTTTGCTTCCTTTTATGTAGGTGAAACATACCCCGCTGACAGTCACCATTCCGCCTAGCAGTGAAATAAGTGAAGGCATTTCCCCTATCCACATCCAGGAAATCACCATCGTCAAAGCAGGTGTTACATAAAGTGAAATCGTTGCTTCAGAAGCACCGACGATTGAAGTTACATATGCAAGCGCAAAGTATGGGATGACCGTCGGGAATAAACCTAAGTAAACGATAGACAATGTGGAGTTCATTGAGGCGTTTAAAAACTCCCCACATAGGCCTGGAAGAAAAACAAGCATTGGTAAGGCTGCACCCCAAATCGTGAACGTTACAAATGGAATAAAACCATACTTTATTATATAACGGGCTTGAAAAACAAAATAAATACTCTCTGCAAAAGCTGCCAGCAGAATGAACAGAATTCCTTTCATTGAAAGCGCATGGTCTCCTGTTCCTAATGAAATAAATGACACACCCAATAAACTAATGATAGAGCCAATCCATTTAGAAAAACCAAAATGTTCACCAAAAAACAGGCGAGACAACACCGCAGAAAAGATTGGTGCTGTGGTTACGAGTAAGCTTGCAATCCCGGCACTAACTGTTTTTTCACCGATATTAAGCAAAATGTGATAGAGTGCAAAACCTAAAAACCCTAATAATAAGATGACAGGGATATCTTTCATGTCAGGTAAGCGCATTTTAGTCAGCACAGCAAAAAGCAACAATGCCATAGATCCGATTAACAAACGAAATAAAGCAAGGTGTTCGGGTGTGTAATATTCCAGACCTACACGAATTCCCGGAAAAGCTGATGCCCACAAACCGATCATAAGACTGTAAGATATGATGAATTGCACAGTTTTCTTTTTCATGATCTTCACTCCTTCTTTACAAAAACCAACCAGTTATTTAGTGTGTTTTATACTAATAGAGATTTGATAAAATGGCTTCAACCAGTTACACAATTTTTGACCCAACCACTTTAGTTGAAGGAGACTGCTTTTGATGAGCTTTACAGAAGAAAAAACGGTTAGAAAGCTTCCTAAGTACTTACAAATCATTGATTATATAAAAGAGAAAATAGGAAATGGAGAGTGGCCGATTGGAAGTAAGATTCCAAGCCAGCGAACGCTTGCAAAAGACTTTCATGTAAATCGAAGCACGGTTATCACAGCGTTAGAGGAATTGATGGCAGATGGGTTGATTGAAGGCAGAATGGGCAAAGGGACAGTTGTCATCAACAATACTTGGACACTGTTGGCTAAGAATTCTGCACCCAATTGGGAGAAACATGTAACTTCGGGAATCCAGCAGCCAAGCCGAAGAATAGTTCAAGAGATCAATCAATCAGAATCAAATTCTGATCTTATACAGCTAAGCAAAGGAGAACTTTCAAATGAGATTTTTCCTTTGTCTGCTATGAAAGAGATTATGGGCAAGGTGTCTCAAAACATAGAGGCGTTCGGATATGAGGAACCAAAAGGATACTTGCCTTTAAGAGAGGCATTGAGTGATTATTTAAAAACAATCGGGATTCATGCTTCACCTTCATCCATTCTTATTGTTTCAGGAGCACTGCAAGCCTTACAGCTTATATCAATGGGGCTTTTGCAAAGAGGTTCAACTGTTTTTCTTGATCAGCCATCTTATCTTTATTCATTACATGTATTTCAATCAGCCGGAATGAATCTGACTGGACTTCCTATGGATAAAGAGGGGCTTTTGCCAAACCATATTCATATGACAAAGGGGGAACGGGGAAGAGCCATATTATATACAAACCCTTGTTTTCAAAATCCGACTGGTATCTTAATGTCAGAAGAGCGGCGGAAAGAAATCCTTGCCGCAAGCGAAAAAACGCAGCTTCCCATTATTGAAGATGACATATATCGTGAGCTGTGGATAGATGACATTCCGCCATATCCTATTAAAACAATAGATAAAAACGGCCATGTGCTATATGTAGGAAGTTTATCGAAAACGCTAAGCCCTGGCTTAAGGATTGGATGGATAGTCGGGCCAGAGCCAGTGATTGAACGTTTATCTGACATTAAAATGCAGACAGATTACGGATCGAGTTCGTTGTCTCAAAGAGTAGCGGCGGAATGGTTTACATCTGGCCAATATCAGCGGCATTTAGAACGGGTGAGACATCAATTAAAGATAAGAAGGCAATTTGTTACGAGCGCTTTAGAAACCAATATGAAGAATGCAGCTGTTTGGACTATTCCTAAAGGGGGATTCTTTATCTGGTTAAAAATATTGCCTTCGATATCTATGAAATTACTTTATAAAAAAGCCTTAACAAAAGGGATTCTTCTCAATCTTGGCAGTATTTATGCTCAGGAAAAAGGCAATTATATTCGCTTGTCATACGCTTATGCATCCCTTGAAGATCTCCAAAAGGGAATTTATGAATTAAGTTTGATCATTAAGGAACTGGCAAGTAAATAAAAATGCATTCAATGTTGATAGATAGGTTCTTAGAAATTATAAGATGAATATGTAGAGTGGTGGGTGTCTCCTCATCTTACTGGCTATTCTAAAAAGCTCAGAACTCGTTCATTTATGGTTTCAGACTGTTCCAATGATAAAACATGGCCCGCATTTTTGATGATTTCTGCTTCAATTCCAGGCACTAATAAAGATGCGCGCTGTAAGGCTGAATGCGGATCATAAATGACTTCATGTTCACCTAGCAATAATAGAATCGGGACTTTTACTGATTTTAATTCTTCGTCGGTGAAAACATACGGAAATCCGTCGGCTTTAGGGGTTTGCTGTCTTGCTCCATCCTGCCACATAACTCCTGCATGAAACTGCTTCACAAAAAGTGGATGTAACACATTGCGATCTATCATCATCCATTTTAAGAAACTCTCAACTCCATTTGGTTCTGTGAGACTAAGCGCATATTTATAAAAATCGTGATGAAATGGTAAAAATGTTTCCGCTGGGCTAAGAAGAGTTGCACTTTTTACTCTCTCTGGCGCATGTAAAATAAAATTCATAGTATGAAGTCCGCCAAGTGAGAGTCCGATCATGTGAGGCTTTTCGACCCCTAGATAATCAAACACATCAAGAAGCCAATCGGCGTAACCCGTTCTTGTACCACATAAATCTGCAGGAATACTTTTATTCTTATCACCTATGATATCGATTGCATAAGTTCGGTATTTGCTGCTCCAATCCGCAATGTTGGGATACCACATCGTGGAGCTAAATAGTGCCCCGTGAAGCAATACGAGTGGCGGCGCATTCTCTGGTCCGCTTGCAATCACATGCGTTTGACCGAAACGAGTGGATACATAATATGCTTTGTAGGGAACTGGCCAAAGACCAAGGCTTTCATCATAAGTTTGAAAATAGTGAATGCCATTGTCACTTAATTGGGGAAACATTGGTGAATGGTTTGACATGCAAATTTCCTCCCGTCCTTTTTAAAAGAATGTATTGTTACGTGCAGAAAAGTAAAGTAATTGATTATAACAGAGATATTTACAATATAATACAGTTTTCGTTTTGCATCAAATTCTAAATGAAATTGGGGATAAATAATTTGTTACAGAGGTCTAAAAATACATATAACAGAAATAAATCGTTTCCGAGAAAGTCGCGGTACTTTAACAAACATGCAATAAATACCTTTAGAAACGTTAAGAACAAACCTTATCAGGCTGAAGTATCATACTGAATCATGGTGAGAGCTCTTTACAGAAGTGTCGTTAAAAAGAGGGGAATTCTTTTACGGATAGAATAAAAGAGGGAAAGTGATAGGAGGGTACAGTTTGCAGGAGATAAAAAAAGAACAATATAGTAAAGTCAAAACATTGATACATCATAAAGAAACATGTTGCCCGACATTTGTTTATTCAATATTAGAACAAACAATTCCGGGAGTTGTTTATGCAGATGATCAATCGTTTCTGATAGGAACCAGCTCAGGAATTTATTGTGTTGCAGGAGATGAAAGAAATCAAAATGTTAATGAATGTATCGTTGAATTATACAAAAAGAGAGCCAAATCCCAAAAAAGATTTACTCTATTTTCTCCCAATCGCTCATGGGACAGCGTAATAAAAACTGTACTGCCTGATGAGTTGAATCAAATGATACGATATGCGTTTTTTCAACAAATTTCTGCCAAAAAGGCTTTTCAGCTTCCAAAGGGATTTACATTAAAAAGAATAAATGAAGATATCATTTCAAGCAGCACTGCATTTCAAAAAGCTTATTATGAGGAATATTGGGGCTCAGTCTCGAATTTTTTAAAAAACGGATTTGGATTCGCGGTTTTGTATGACAATCTTGTTGTCAGTGAGTGCACTTCCATATTTCTAGGCGGCAATCGTGCGGAAATGGATATCTATACACGTGAAGAATATAGAGGGATGGGGTTCGCTTATATAGCTGGAAGTAAGTTTATAAATGATTGTCTCGAAAACGGCGTCAGCCCTAGTTGGGATTGTGATGTCAGCAACAAATCATCTATTCATTCAGCAAAAAAACTAGGATTTGAGATATCAACCAAATACTTCATCTTTTTTAAAAAATCAGGTTAATAAAGACCCTTCTAAGGAAGGGCCTTTTCTTGAGCACCAAGCTGACGGAGAATATCATGCTTATCCACAAGAACTCTTTTATCCATTTAAAATGAATATGATTCGCCATCTTCCGGCACTAAAACATGAGATGACATGCCTTTTTCATGAATAAAGCTTTTTAATTCTTCTCTGGATAATGTCCAATGGTTGACCGCTTCCATATGGCTCACGATTATTTTTGCATGAGGGGCAGCTTGATGCGTCTCATAGATATCTTCTTTCCCCATGACGAGAGAGCCGCCCTCAAAGAATTGATTGTTTCCTCCATTCACTACAATGATTTCTGGCTGGTGTGTATCGATCTCTTCTTGGATCGCATCATACCAAACCGTATCTCCGGCTACATATAACGTTTTCTCGCTTTGGTGTTTGAACACGACACCGCATACAAGACCGGCAAGTTTTAAAATGTCTCCTCTGCCGTGTTCGCCTTTGGTTTTTGTTATAAGGCGGAAGGAGATCCGTAATTGGAATCCATTCTTATTCCAATTAGTGATTAACAAATTACGTATATCTTCTGGATCTGTGGTGTTCTTTGGAATAGGAAGGCGCTGCACCAGCTGTTCAATTGAATGGCCGACAATTGATGAAAAAAGGCACGCAAAGACGTCCAATCACAGGCGTCTTTTTTAATGCAGCTTTTTAGGACTGGGATTTATATTTTCATGATCGATTTCATCAAATAAATTTCGGTTCTTTGAATGGGAGGGCTGAACATCTTCTTTGATAAAGTCGGGGTGAATAATCTTTTTTAAATCCCTGACTGTTAAAGGCTTGGCTTCATCAATTAATTCTAAGCCTAATAGGCCGTTTGCTTCTAACGTCGCCTTTTTGACATCCTGTAAAGTAGAAACGCCGTGCAGCCTCAATCGCATTTCCAGCTGATCTAACGTCAGTCTCATTCTCTTTAAATTGTCTACATGTAATTGGCCATCTTCAATGATAATTGTCGCTTTCCCGGTTAACAGCCTTTCAATCAAATTAGACTTCAACTGAATCCATTCCATAAAAAGGAGTGAGAGCGTAAAAATGATAGCTGCAACTAGTGTTTTTAATAGGCCGTTTTCGATGATCGGCTGAACAATGATGGTGCCGATCGAAATCATGACAACCGTTTGTGCCGATGTCATTTGCGCAATTGATTTTCTTCCTGAAATTCTAAGCAAAACCACACCGGATACCATGAGGACAAATGCTTCCCAAGTAAAACTCATCCTACCACCTGACCAGTAATGTAAAGGATTATAACGCCGGAGGCTAACTGCAGAGCGTCTTTGACCATTTGAACGTTAATATATCCGAAAGCCTGATTGTTCATTCAGCATGATGAATGACTTTGTATGTTGCCAAGCTGCCCTGCCCGCATGAGAATAAACAGCGATAAAGTTGCCTTACAGCGGTTCGCGTTTCAAGCGGCGTAGAGCAGGTGAAAAGATTTGTCTTACAATTTTGGACAGGTTGTATAAAAATAAAGCAGATATATGGACATTCTCAAGGCTGGTCCCGTATATTTCAGGCAGGTAAATACCAATCAGCAGGAGGAATGAGATGAAAGAGGTTACTGAATTACTATCAATGAATGCAATAGAGAATTTTATAAACCGTCACCAGTTAAGTTTTATCTATATATCAAGACCAAGCTGTACAGTATGCCACGCAGTTTTGCCGCAGCTCAGAGAATTGCTGGAGCAGTTTCCGCATATCAAACTAGGACACGTAAATGCTGACAGTGTGGAGGAGGTTGCCGGCAGA
Source organism: Bacillus sp. B28 (assembly GCF_029536185.1). Classification (NCBI taxonomy): domain Bacteria; kingdom Bacillati; phylum Bacillota; class Bacilli; order Caryophanales; family Bacillaceae; genus Bacillus; species Bacillus sp. B28. The sequence continues at coordinate 571,589 of NZ_CP120511.1, forward strand.
TTTTCGGTCTTCACCGTACCTGTTCTTCTTTTATTTATTGAGGGTACTGAATTTCTGAGAGAAGCGCGTTTCGTGCATTTTGAACAGCTGGAACAGAAATTAAAAAGAGTTTATCAATTATATGAGGCATAAAATGTGCAGCTAAACGAACATGGCATCAAGTCATGTTCGTTATGTTTTTATGAAGGAAGCAGCTGAATATGAAATTCATTGACATAAAATCCAAGTGCATGAAATAATATTCATAAGTAATGTTACTGAAGAGTATCTTTTTGTGGAGGCTGAACCGATGTGAAAAGCAGAAAAGGACGTAAAGGGGAGGAGAGCCGGAAACGATTGCTCAAAGCTGCTGCACATGAATTTTCGATTCGGGGATTTCATGAAACGAAGGTTAGTGCCATTGTGAAAAGAGCCGGACTGACGCAGCCTTCCTTTTATCTGTACTTTCAAAGTAAAGAAGCCATCTTTGAGGAGTTAATCAACGGTTTCCACTCTCGCTTAAGAAAGCTGACAGAATCACTTCTCCTGGAAACCGGATTACATGCGAACGATGTAACAAACAAAGTGCTCTCTGCTGTGGAAGCTGTTTTTCAGTTTCTGGCGGAGGATAAGGATTTAACAAGGATCGGTTTTTTTCTCAACCCAGAAGCGAAACAATTGAAACAAGATGTGGCGATGGTTTTGAAAGACAACTTAGAAGCAGAACAGCGCCTTGGCTATTTTCGTTCCGAATTGGAAATGGCAACCGTGGCGGAATGCTTGATAGGCATGATTGAACATTTGACCGATTCATATTTGTTAACCGGAATCAAAGATCCGGCAAGTCTCGCAGCGCAGGTTGTCAATCTCTTAATATACGGGATGCTTCCAAAAGGGAGTGACGCAAGATGATATCTATGATCATGAAAGTCAGTTTGGCAGCTTTTATGCTCGCGGGAGGCATCATAAAGGTGTTCCGCGTGCCCTTTCAAGTGGAGCATTGGCGGCATTATCAATATCCGTTATGGTTTCTGACTGTTACTGGTATTCTTGAAATAGCGGGGGCATTTGCAATGACAGCGGGAATTTGGAATCGGTATGCAGCATTTGGGGCAGGCGTCCTGTTTGTCGTTCTCATGGCGGGAGCGGTTCATGCACACATTGTTCGAGCGCGCCAATCGGTTCTCATGACGATACCCGCAATGATCTGTTTGATTGTTTCTATCATTATAATCATTTGGGAGTCCACGTAAGCTATTCACTTAACAAACCAATTTGCAGGAGACCTCCTTCTCTTATCGAATAGAATAATAGAAATAGATCTTCATGTGTACGTTATTCGTCCGGCACCAGCTGGACTTTTTTCATAAAGGAGGAATACAGGATGGCGTTAACTTTGGAAAACATGACTGTGGAGGAGTTCGAAGCATTTCGCGGGACGTCCGTGCAAAATTATGCGAAACAAAACATACAATCGGGAACATGGACGGAAAAAGAGGCGTTTGAGAAATCGGAACAGGCATATGAGAACATGATTCCGAATGGACGAAACAGCAGCAATCATCATTTTTGGAACATCAGGAATGACCTTGGAGAAAACATTGGCTGGCTCTGGCTGTATGCTGACCCGCACCATCCGCAAAAAGAGGCGTTTATTTATTCATTTGGCCTGTATGAAGCTTTCCGCGGTAAAGGGCTGGCTCAATTGGCGCTTCACGCGTTAGATGATAAGGCGAGGCAAATGGGAGCGGAAAGGCTTGCTCTCCATGTGTTTGCGCACAATGAAACAGCCGTCCACCTTTATCAGAAAATGGGGTATATCATGACAAATATCAAAATGCGGAGACAGCTGGTCTAGCAGGTGAAAATGCGGCCTGCTTAGCGGACGCGTTTAGTCCGAGATTGTTGAAGAAGAAGCAGCGTTTATCATTGGTTTTTTGAGTCCCGGAATGCCCTATGTAGCCTTTTTGCTGGCAATGTCGTTTATGGCTCCTGCAATTTTATTTCAGCCCAGTACCTGATGTTTCTGCATGCTTTGAAAAGCCGGATTGGACTTGTTTTTAAAGAATCGGGCATCACATGTCCGCCCGAGAAGTGTGTGATAGCCTTTATTACGCTTTTTGAAGGGCTGACATTCAGCTGGTTTACGAGAATAAACAAACATTTGAGCGCTCTTTAGACATTTCCTGCGGCGAGGGCTGGAGACGAAAGCTTAAAAAATACCAAGAGCGAACAGCCCTTGGTATCCCTAAAACGCTATTGATCCAGTTCTTTCATCCGTTTCGTAAGCTCATTGAAAGCCTGGTCCAGCTCCTTGTACCCTTTATCATTTGGCGTCATAAAACTGAGCTTTCCCAGCACTTCTTGTCTTTCTGTCTCAAGCTTTAAACGAAGCTCCTCCCGGTCATTTCTTTCTGAAGGAACGTCATTCAATTGCTTTTTGATGCCATTGTTTGAAATAACGAGTTTGCTGTTCGTTGTTTTCTCGAGAAAATAACGGTCGTGTGAAACCACAATCAGTGTGCCGCTGTATTGTGACAGTGTTTCTTCCAGCTGTTCGCGTGACGGCAGGTCGAGGTGATTGGTCGGTTCATCTAATATCAGCACGTCTTTTTCCTCTAAGATATAAGCCATCAGCTTGCACTTTACACGCTCGCCCATACTCATATGTTGAATTGGTTCTGTCCATTGAGAAGCGGTAAATCCCAATCGCGTCATGATATTCTGCACGTTTCCTCTCGCCTCGAACGTGTCTTGATAAAATAACTCCTCCGGTGTTTGTTCTAAAGGCAAATCAAATACTTCCTGTGTTAAATAACCGATTTTTGCTGATGGTGATATCCACACCTTTCCCTCAGCCGTTTCCTGTCCAAGAATGACTTTCAATAAGGTTGTTTTTCCGCAGCCGTTTGGGCCTGTAATGGCAACCTTTTCTCCGTGCTGAATCGTAAAGCGGGCGTTTTGAAACAGTGTCTTTTCGCCAAATGACTTCGTCAGGTTTTGAACCTCTAAAAACCGTTTTCCTGTTTTATGAGTTGTATCAATTGAAAAACGAACAGTATATTCCGGGTCGACAGGCTCAGCCTTTGTCTTTTCGAGTTCTTTTTCAAGCCGCTTTTGTTTCGATTTGATCTGGGCATCTGTGCGCTTTGCTTTTACACGATGATATTCTTTAAACCCTTCCTTTTTCGTCGATTGTGCGTGGGCTTTTTCCGACCATGAAGTGAGTTCTGTCATTTGTGCTTCAATCCGTTCAATCATTTTCTGCTGTTTTTCATATTCGCGCTGCTGTGTCAGTCTTTTTTCTTTCCGGAACTTCATGTAACCAGAGTAATTCCCTTTGTATTCAGTCAGCGTGTGGTCCTCGATTGACCATATTTTCGTGGCAGCTTCATCTAAGAAATACCGATCGTGCGAAACGAGAATGACAGAGCCGCTAACATTTTTCAGCTGCTGAATGAGAAATTGCAGGCTTATGTCATCAAGATGGTTTGTCGGTTCATCCAGCAGGAAAAGGTCTGCATCCTCTGATAGCCCTTTTGCCAGCCGTGCTTTCAGTTTTTCTCCGCCGCTTAACTGGCTGAAATCACGGGCTGGCACGTGCCATTTCTCCAGCAGTTTCACTTCGGCAGGTGTCTGATTCTCAAAGGAATACGATTCAGTTTCCTGTTCAACCAGCACCGTTTTTAAGCCGTGATGCATCCATTGGATTTGTCCCTGTGACGGAATTAAGTCCTTGTTGATCAGGTGAAGCAGCGTCGATTTTCCAGCCCCGTTTTTGCCGATAATCCCAATGATATCGCCTTGCTGAACACTGGCATTTACGTTTTTAAAAACGGTAAGATCCTTCACTTCATAGCTGACGTTTATTAGTTTTAATTGTTCTTTCATCTATATCCCTCGCTTTAAGGGAGAACAAAAAAATCCTCCCAAATGTTTTGGAAGGATTAGCCGTGCCTTTGCCATGATTAAATAAGCTATTCTTCAGAAATAGCGCGTACGTATATAGAAAATGGGCAGACTAATCCTATTTTTTATGATTTGAAATATGCGATTTCAATCGTTAAAAATAAGATTAGTTAATCATTGTCCACCCATCATCCCTTCTCAATTTATTACAAACAATATAGCATATTTTTCAATTAGAAAGCAAAGGTCATTTTCATCAAAAAAGCTCCTGCTCTCATTTCTGAGGCAGGAGCCGCGAATCTTATTGATGCTTCGCTTTTCTTACTTTATAAATCACAATCAGCAAAATAAACCAAACCGGTGTAACAAATAAGGAAACCCGAGTATCCTGTGCTAATGCCAGTACAACAAGGACAAACGCCAGGAACGTCAAAATTAAGTAATTCGTAAATGGATAAAGCGGCAGCTTAAATTTGTTTGCTTTCGCCAATTCAGGTCTTGTTTTACGGTATTTCATATGGCAGATAACAGTAATTCCCCAAATATAGATAAAACATACGGTGGAAATACTTGTGATCAAGGTGAATACGCCTTCCGGCATGATGTAGTTCAATGTGACACCGATTAAAATCACGATAGCTGAAAAGAACAATGCATTTCTCGGTACCTTGCGCGGTGTCAGTTTCGCCATTGATTCCGGCGCATTTTTGTCTTTCGCCAGTGAATAGACCATGCGGCTTGTACTGAATACAGCGCTGTTGCAGGCTGAGGCAGCTGACGTTAATACAACAAAGTTGATAATGCTTGCAGCACCGACGATGCCGACTGCAACAAATACCTGTACGAATGGGCTTTCGCTAGGATTGATGACGTCCCATGGATAGATGCTCATAATCACAAGAAGCGCCCCAATATAGAAAAGCAGCACCCTTACAGGGATATTGTTGATCGCCTTAGGGATGACTTTTTCAGGGTTTTCTGTTTCACCAGCAGTAAGTCCGACGAGTTCAATGCCGACAAAGGCAAACACAACCATCTGGAACGAGAGGATAAACCCGTGTATTCCATTCGGGAACATACCTCCGTGGCTCCAGAGATTTGAGAAACTGGAAACACCTGAACTTGTGGAAAAGCCTTTGAAAATCATAAAAAGACCGATCACAATCAGCGCCAAGATGGCAATGACTTTAATTAATGCAAACCAGAATTCCAATTCTCCAAACAGCTTGACGGTAGCCAGGTTCATAATCAGTAAAATAATAAGAGCGATTAAGCCCGGAACCCATTGCGGCACACCGGGAAGCCAATACTGGGTATATAGCCCGACCGCAGTTAAATCGGCCATCGCGATTGAAATCCAGCAGAACCAGTATGTCCAGCCTGTGATAAATGCGGCCATATCGCCTAAATAATCCTGAACAAAATCAACAAAAGAGTGATAGTTCAGATTAGACAACAGCAGTTCTCCAAGCGATCTCATAATTAAAAAGCAAATGATCCCTGTGATCATGTAAGCAAATAAAATTGACGGCCCTGCAAAGTGTATCGATTTTCCCGAGCCGAGAAACAGGCCTGTCCCAATGGCTCCGCCGATCGCAATAAGCTGGATGTGCCTGTTTTTCAGGCCTCTCGACAGTTTCTGCTGATTTATATTAGGATCTTGCGTCATGTCGTCTGTCACTTTGTGTGTTCCTCCATTGAAAATTGTTTAAACATGTTTTTAGATACTATTATAACACTAAAATTTCTATCTTTTTTACTATACAGGAAATATGGAAGGAAATTTTAAGGTTTATCAATTCATCACAAGATACGAAAAAAGCGGCTCAATCGTGGGAGCCGCTTTTGTTTACGCCATTTTATGATTTTTTCATATACAGATAAAGCCCATAATCAGTCGGAGCAGATGCGTACCCTATCTGATGCAGCATCGCTGTTATGTTGCCGCGGTGATATGTCCCGTGATTTACAACATGCGGCACCAGTTCAGAAGCGGTCGTTTTCATGATTCCGCCGGCTGGATTTTCAATCTGAAGGGGTTTATGGATCTGTTCCTTTTGCTCGAAAAAAGCTGTATATCGCTCGGACAACTTTAGAAACAGGGCTTCCATTTCCGCTAGTTCCTTCGCCGCTGTCTGGTCTGTAAGCTGTTCAGCTAATGCCAAAGCATGGTTCATACTTTTTCCGGAAAACACTTCCGCCCAGCCGAGATCAGAAAGATAAACATGGGACAAGACATGGGATATTGACGGGAACACACTTTGGATCTCCTGACGATAAACCTCCTGTGGAAGCTCTTTTAATCGATTAAATATTTGCTGATGAGCCCATACGTTATATTCATACAATTGTAATGCTAGATCAGACATGTGAATTTTCCCCTTTCGCGTTTATCGTTTCTATTGTATACGAACAAACATTCTTTAGGGAGTTTTCTGTGAATAAAATGTATTGACAGAACATAGTTTAGGGGAATAAACTATGTAGCATCAATCGAAAGTTTAGGGGTGTAAACTAAAGTGCAGGAGGAAAGACGTTGAATGAACAGAAGCTATGCCAAGCGATCAATCTTTTCGTAGAAGTTTTACTTGAAGGTACAGAGTTTGTACATCATGAAGTCGATCAGGATGTATTCAAACACATCTCCAGAGAACAGGCCGACCTGTTAAAAATTTTAAAAGTCAAGGGCCCATCTTCTCCCGGCAGCCTGGCCATGTATCAAAACGTGCATAAGAGCGCGATTTCTAACCGATTGAAGAAGCTGCTGGAAAAGGGATTGGTTGAGTGGGATGACTGTCCGGTAAAAAGTGATAAACGCACGAAACGAATCAAAATTTCAGAAAATGGTGAAAGCATTATCGAAGAATTGGATTCAGCTATCTTTCACGCGCTCAAAGAGCTGATGCACGATATAGATGAGGAGCACTTACAATCATTCATTGACATATTTACCATTCTAAAAAGCAAATTTAAAGGAGGGGATCTTTCGGAATGAAATCGATTGTCAGATTCAAATGGGCCATTGCGGCGGTTATCTTAGCGCTGACTGTTATATTGAGTTTATTTTCTCCCAACTTAACGGAGCTGGCCAATCAAAAGGGGCAGTCACAGCTGCCGGCTGATTCCGTTTCAGAAAAAGCAAATGCTATTCTGAAAAAAGCCGGAGAAAACAATAATTCGATAAGCATTGTCTTCACATTAGATCGTGCGCTAAATAAAGATACAGAGGATCAGCTCCGCAGCATAATCGATAACGTCAAAAAGATTGATGGTGTTGAAGAGGTAACATCTCCGCTGACAGGTGAAAAAGAAATCAAAGATCAATTGATTTCAAAGGATAAGAAAACCATTCTTATTCCCGTAACGATCACCGGATCTGATAAGAAAGCGGAAAATATTGCTGATGATATTTATCAAATCGTTCCCGATGATTTGACGGCATATATTACGGGAGCGTCTCTTATCAATCAGGATTTTGCGCACAGCTCAGAGGATGGGCTTAAGAAAACGGAAGTGATCACAGTCTGTTTGATTATCGGCTTGCTGCTGATCGTGTTCCGCTCTGTTGTGACGCCTTTTATCCCGATTGTGATTGTCGGTTTCTCGTATGTAATCAGTCAATCTATACTGGGCATTTTAGTTTATCATGTTGATCTTCCTATTTCGACATTTACCCAAACCTTTTTAGTTGCCATCCTGTTTGGGATTGGAACAGATTACTGTATTCTTCTTCTGACTCGTTTCCGTGAAGAACTGGCAAACGGGCATGACAAAAAAGAGGCAACCCTTATTGCTTACCGTACAGGCGGAAAAACATTGTTTATCAGCGGGTTTGCGGTATTGATCGGGTTTTCTGCCCTTGGTTTTGCAAAGTTTGCCATTTTCCAATCAGCTGTGGGAGTTGCTGTCGGGGTTGGCATTTTAATGATCATCCTCTTCACTCTGCTGCCTTTATTTATGGTGACGCTCGGTGAAAAGCTCTTCTGGCCGTCTAAGAAAGTGCTGTCGCACAGTGACAATAAATTGTGGGCGTTTCTCGGCAGACATTCTGTTGCCCGTCCGTTTCTGTTTCTCGTCATAACAGTCATCATCACGCTCCCGTTCATTTTGACCTATGATGACCAGATTTCATTCGATTCAACGGCGGAAATCAGCAGCGGTTACAAATCTATCAAAGGTCTTGAAGCCATTAAGCATGGGTTTGGTGAAGGAAAAGCATTTCCGGTGAATGTGGTGATAAAAGGAGACAAGGATCTCACTACCGCTAAGACGATCCCTTATCTCGGAAATATCAGCAAAGCCATTGAGAAAGTTGAACATGTTGATTCCGTCATGACCATTACCCAGCCGACGGGTGAAAAAATCAAAGATTTATATATTGATAAACAGCTAGGCTCTGTGTCAGACGGACTGGATAAGACAGAAAAGGGAATTGCTGATGTCCAAAGCGGGTTAACGGATATTGAAGATGGGCTGAATCAAATGTCTGGGCAAACCGGAACGGCCGCGAATGGCAGCTCCGGAGGCTCACTGTCAGATGCAGCTGACGGTTTGGGAAAAATCAATCAGCAGCTGCAGCTTGTCAGCAAACAGCTTTCTCAAACCGGCAATACCGCACAGGCGGTGCCGCAGCTCACAGCAATCAGCGGACAGCTTGGACAAATTCAAACCGGACTTGAGCAAGCAAATGAGCAGCTTTCAGGCCAGCAGAAACAGGCCGGAACGCTGACAGAAAGCCTGAATCAGCTTGCCGAAGGTGTGAAGAGCGCAAATAATGGACTGACAAAAATCACCGACGGGATTACGGCATCCAGTGATATGTTAGAGGGCATGAGCAAAAGCTCAACCGTTCGGGATACGGGGATTTTTATTCCTGATCAAGTCCTGAAAGATAAGGATTTTAAGAAATCAATTGATCGGTATTCCTTTGCAGACGGCAAGGGAGTCCAATTAAGCGTCGTCTTGGATTCAAACCCGTATTCAGAACAAGCGATTACGACCATAAACCAGATCAAAAAAGCGGTAGCCGGCGAAGTCGGCGGCACGCCTCTGGAGGACACTCAAATTGTTTACGGCGGGGTAACGAGCGTCAATGCCGATTTAAAAGAGCTGTCTACAACGGATTTCTCCAGAACGATGGTCATCATGATTCTCGGGCTGTTTATCGTTTTGACAATCTTGTTCCGTTCAATGGTGATGCCGATTTATATGATCGCTTCACTGCTGCTTACGTATTACACTTCAATATCAATGACGGAATTAATTTTTGTGAATATCTTGGGCAATGATGGAGTCAGCTGGGCGGTACCGTTCTTCAGTTTTGTCATATTGATCGCGTTAGGGGTAGATTACTCGATCTTCCTGCTTGACCGCTTTAAAGAAGAGGTTCAGCTTGGCATTCATCAAGGTGTCATCAGGTCAATGAGCAAAATGGGCTCTGTCATCATCACTGCGGCTATTATTTTGGCCGGTACATTCGCGGCGATGATGCCATCAGGTGTTAATACGCTGATGCAGGTGGCAAGTGTCGTCATTATCGGGCTGCTGCTATACGGCCTTGTCATTCTTCCGCTCTTGATGCCGGCAATCATTGTGACATTTGGAGAAGGAAACTGGTGGCCGTTTGGCAGAAAGAAAAACAAAGAATAGAAAAAAAGAGTGGTGACAATTCATTTGTTCATCACTCTTTTTTGTAAATGTAAAAGGCACGTTTTTCACCTGTCAGCAAGCAATGGAGGAAAAGGGGAGAATCATCAATTTTTCTACATCTGTATGTCGGTCAAATGTTTCCGACATACAGCGTATATGCGGGAACAAAAGGCGCGGTTGAGCAATTTACCCGTCAGCTCGCCAAAGAATTAGCCGTGAAACAAATCACCATTAATGCGGTACCAGAAGATATCGCAAATGTGATTGAATTTTTAACGAGCGAACAATCCCAATGGATCACAGGCCAGACGATCCGGGTGAACGGCGGATTATTTAAAATGAAAAAGCTCCCAAGAGTCATTCTTGGGAGCTTTGTTTTATTTCCATTCTGCAATGGTATCAATCGGCAGACGGTAGGAAGCGTATCCTTCGTCCGCAGCTTTTCCGATGGAAAGAAGCATAACAGGCACATAACGCTCTTTGTCTAATCCGAAGGCTTCCGCGATGTTTTCTTTATCGTAGCCGCCGATCGGGTTTGTGTCATAGCCGTGCGCGCGTGCAGTCAGCATAAGCTGCATAGAAACAAGGCCGCCGTCAATCAGGATCGTTTCACGGTTTACCTGTGCAGGAAGCTTTTCAAAATGAGCAGTCAGGGCAGCGATTTGTCTGTCTTTGACCTCCTGCGGCATGTAACCGAGCTCCACGGCTTTTGAATAGATTTCTTCTAAGTAGTCTGCATTGTTCATGTCTGCAAATACAGCAATGACGGCAGATGATGTTGTGACTTGAGTTTGGTTAAAGCTTGCTAGCGGAGCGAGCTTCTCTTTTCCTTCCGTGCTGTCGATGACGAGAAAACGCCATGGCTGCGCGTTGACAGAGGATGGCGCAGTTGTAGCTTCCTCTAGGATTTCTGTCATCTCTTCTTTGCTGATTTTCACTGTCGGATCATAATTGCGAATGGAACGGCGTCCTTTCATAATTTCCATAAAATCGTTTGTTTTGATCATGTTGATACACTCCTTTTAAGCTTCAATATTATCTATATTGTTTCGCATGCGAGCCAGCACATCAATGAGCAGGCGGCGTTCTTCTGCGCTTACATTTGCGAGCATTTCCTTCATGAAACGCTCCTTTTCCTTCTTAGAAGACTCAATTCGCTCTCTTCCTTGGTCTGTTAACCGAACAAGGGTGATACGGTTGTCTTCGGGCTTGCGCCGTCTTGATACCATGCCTTTGGCTTCAAGCTGTTTTAGGTGTCTTGTGACGGCCGCGCTGTCGATATTGACTTTCTTTTGAAGGTCGCTTTGACTGATCTCATCCGCATGATAAAGCAATGTCAGCAATTCCAAACGAGATTGGCTGATACCCGTGCATGCCTCGAACTTCACGCCAATCACTTTGTTCACGCCTTGCAGCTGATATAAAATCTCGGCTTCCTCAGAACAAAATGATGCCAAAACCCATCCCTTCTTTCTTGTCAAAAAAATAATTGATATATCAATGATTGACACGTCAATTAATATACAACGATTGATTTCAATTTGCAAGCCATTTGCACATTTGAAAAACCTCCCAACATATAAGGTGGGAGGTTCTTGTTATCCTTGCGGCTCAGGATAAAACATCAGCAGAAAAAAGCTGGCCGTTTTCTGTGATGAATTGATGTAGCTGTGCGGCGTGGATCCCGTAAATTGCATGGCGTCTCCTGGTACCAGCGAATGCTCCTGAGCCTGCAGATTGACGGTTAACTCGCCTTCTTTGATTAAAATGTATTCTTCTCCTAAATGTGTTTTTGCTTCATGTATGCATCCCGGTTTCAGATCAACAACATAAATTTCAAACTTTGTTTCAGGATTGTAGGGAAAAAAGGGGTAAACAATGTAGTTTTCTTCATTATCTGTAACAGGTTCAATATCTTTAAGATTAATTTTTTTTACTTTCGGCTTGTCTTCTTTCAGAAAAACAGAAAAAGATACCTGCAGCCCATTTGCGATCTTCCAGAGAGTGGTGACAGTCGGGGTCGATTTTTCTTTCTCAATTTGTCCGAGCATCGCTTTGCTGACGCCCGTTAACTCAGAAACTTGATCAAGAGTCAGGTTTCTGCTTTTTCTGAGTTTGACAAGATTCTTTGCGATAATGGCTTGGATGTCATCCATACATGTATCTCCTTACGTCATATTCGCTTCATTATAACATATTAAAATCAGCTATTACATACAGTTGTAAGCTATAACATATATGTGTATAATATGTTGGACGAGGAGGAGAAACAGAATGATATCAGAGAAAGAAATCACTCATGCCCCAACTTGCGAGCCATCGTTCTTACAAGGGTTTAAAGATTGTGTCCCGACGCTGATCGGCTATATCAGTATAGGTTTGGCTGCCGGAATCGTGGGGATTGCCTCGCATTTAAGCGTCCTTGAGATTACGCTGTTGTCAGGTTTGGTTTTTGCCGGCGGCTCCCAGTTCGTTATCTGTGCTTTGTTAGCAGCGAACAGTCCGATGTCCGCTATTATCCTGACAACGTTTATCGTGAATTTACGCAATTTTCTATTAAGTGCCGCGCTTGCTCCTCATTTTTCAAAGTATTCGCTAGTGAAAAATGTGGGGATCGGCATGATGGTGACAGATGAGTCATTCGGTGTTGCTTCAAATAAGATTGTAAAAAAAGAACCAATTAGTGATCGATGGATGTTCGGTTTAAATCTCACTGCATATGCGTGCTGGGTGCTCTCTTGTGTGGCAGGGGCAGTCTTTGGTAAATGGATTACCGATCCGGAAACGTTCGGACTCGATTTTGCGGTGACGGCTATGTTTTTAGCACTGCTGATTTTGCAGATGGAACATGTTGTGCCTGCAAAGATTAAACACTATGTATCTCTCATTATTTATATGGTGATTGCGATGATTGTTTTCTCTTTCTTTATGCCGTCACATCTCGCTGTGGTCATCTCAACGATCATTGTAGCGACAATCGGGGTGGTGACAGATAAATGAGCATAAATACATACATCCTGATGGTGATTATCGGCTGCGCACTGGTTACAATGATTCCCCGCGTAATTCCATTTTTAGTTGTACGGAATATTTCCTTGCCGGAGCCTGTGCTGAAATGGCTCTCCTATGTGCCGGTTTGTATATTGACGGCACTTGTTGTGAAGGATTGCATGATTCAATCCAATGATTCTCTGAAATTGAATTGGCAGGCAGCAGTTGTATTGATTCCTACTCTATTGATTGCACTGAAAACAAAAAGTTTATCTATGACAGTCATCAGCGGTGTTGTTCTTATGGCCGGCTTACGCTTATGGGTATAAAACAGCTGCTTACATCAAAACTCACGATATCAGGGGGAAGCAACCCCTGGTATTTTTTGTGTCTCTGATTCAATCTTTAAGCGGCTTTCACTGGCTGAAAGTTATGGTACAATATACAAATGTTTTACAGCTTCAATCAATTGTTGGAGTGACATCTGTTTCAGATAAATAATAGATTGAAGGGAAGGTTTTGATAGGATGCTGCAAAATCCAACTGGAAAAGAGCGTTTGGCATTGGCATTTCTGCTCGGCATGCTTGCTATATTGGGCCCGCTTAATATAGATATGTATTTGCCTAGTTTTCCTGACATTGCCGATGATTTATCGGCCAGTGCCTCGCTTGTACAGTTAAGTTTAACAGCCTGTCTGATCGGGCTTACCATCGGCCAGGTGATTGTCGGGCCGGTCAGTGATGCGCAGGGAAGACGGAAACCGCTATTAATCTGTATTTTCTTATTTGCGTTATCTTCTCTGTTCTGTGCGCTTTCACCAAACATTACAACACTGGTGGCAGCCCGTTTTTTACAGGGGATTACGGCCTCTGCAGGACTTGTGCTGTCTCGGGCAATCGTGCGGGATGTGTTCACAGGGAGAGAGCTTTCTAAATTTTTCTCACTGTTAATGGTGATTACCGCAGTCGCGCCAATGATTGCGCCAATGACAGGCGGTGCTCTTTTATTGCTGCCGTTTGCAACGTGGCATACGATTTTTCACTTTTTAACGATCATCGGATTTGTGCTTGTACTGGTTATTGCGCTGAGGCTAAAAGAAACATTGCCGCCCGAAAAGCGGATTCCAAGCTCAATTGGAACATCTGTCAGAACAATGGGGAGCCTGCTGAAGGATCGTTCTTTTATGGGCTACGCGTTAACTGTCGGATTTGTTCACGGGGGAAGCTTTGCTTATGTATCCGGTACGCCTTTTGTGTACCAAGATATTTACGGAGTGTCGCCGCAGGTGTTTAGTATTTTATTCGGCATTAACGGCCTGGCGATTATTACGGGAAGCTTTATTATCGGGCGCTTTGGCGGAATCATTCATGAAAAAAGCCTGCTCCGCATGGCGGTCATTACAGCTATGATTGCGACTGCCGTGCTATTAACGATGACGATGATTCACGGTCCTCTCGCTGCATTGGTTATCTCTATTTTTGTCTATATGATTACGATCGGCATGGTTCTGACGAGCACGTTTACGCTGGCCATGGAAAAACAGGGGCACCGCGCCGGAAGTGCAAGTGCGCTGCTGGGAATGCTCCCGCTGCTCCTTGGCTCCATCGTTTCGCCGCTTGTGGGCATTGATGAGACGACAGCTGTTCCGATGGGAGCGATCATGTTTGTTACAGCAGTTATCGGTTCACTCGCCTTTTTTAGATTAACTAAAGAGAGCGTGAAGCAGAATTAATCAAAAAAAACCTGACGGCATGTCAGGTTTTTTGATTTTATTAAAATAGCAAAAGCAGGCCGGCGATGGCCGGAGTCAAAAAGATTGCTGATTTCAAGACTGCCTTTGGCATGAGATTGGTGAATTTCGCGCCAACATACGCACCGCACATGGTTCCGATCAAGACTTTGACCAGCAATACATAATCAACAAATCCTTCCGTGATATACCCTATACCTCCGCCTATAGCAAGAGGGATAATGACAAGCATTGTCGTTCCGACAGAATGACGGATGGAAAGGTTCAGCATAATCATTAAACCGATCTGGATAAAAGGAGCAGAACCGATGCCGAATGTGCCGGAAAGTATGCCTGCTACGATTCCTAAAATCACGGCTTTTGTGTACATTGACACATTGCTTTGATTCCCTTGAGGCTTCTCTTTTAAAATAAATAATCTGATTAAAATGAGAATCGCTGATAAAAATAACATTCCCGCTGTCAAATAATGAAGCAAATCGGCGGGAATAAAAGATGTCAGCTTTGCCCCGAAAAATGACCCGACGGCAGCAAAGCATCCGACCGTTAAACCGATTTTTACTTGGATGTTGCCTTCCCGGTAATGGCTGTAGGCCCCTGATAAACTGGTGAAAGCCATGCCGGCGAGGGATGTGCCTAAAGCTGTATGAATCGGAATATGGAAAACAAGGGTTAAAAGAGCAATAACAAAGCCGGCGCCCCCGGCACCAATAAAGCCTAAAATGATTCCGAGAAGAAACATAACAAGAATAATGAGCATATTTATTCCTCCATTGTATTCTGAGCTGTAAATGTAATGAAGCTGAGTGATTGTAGCTGAGGCGAAGTGTCCGGCAGCCGATGAGAGAATCATCTCATTGGTTGACAGTAGTCCGTCGACCGTCGTTTAGCAAACATATCGTACCGCAAATTTTGGAATTTGACAAGGCAGTTTGTTGCTTCCCTTTATCATCTGTTATATGATTTTGATGAAGAACAGCCCCCTGAATCTATTCAAAAGAGGTATTATTTATATGGATGATTTTAAATTAGACAAGCCGACTCCTTATTACCTGCAATTTTATTTCCAGCTGAAAAAAATGATTTTTAACGGGACTTTTAAGCCGGGGGAACGGATCAATGAAACACAGCTGGCTAAAAGTTTCGGCGTCAGCCGCTCTCCGATACGGGAAGCTATGCGGCTGCTTGAGAAAGACGGCTTGTTAAGAGCAGATGACCGGAATGGATTTTCAATCGCTTCTTTAACGGCTAAAGATGTAGATGAAATTTATAAAATCAGAATTCCACTCGAACTGCTTGCTGTCGAATTGGTCATAGACGAAGCGAATGATGAAGAGCTTCAAACGCTTGAAATACAGCTTGAAGAAACAGAAAACGCTATTCGTAACGGAGCGGAAGAAACTGAAATGATCAGCTTAAACCAAAAGTTTCATCAGCTGCTTGTCGATTTTAGCCATAACAGACATTTAAAAAACTTGCTTGAGCATGTAAACGATCTGATTCACTTTTGCAGAATCCTTAATTATAAAGGGGACAACCGCCCTGAAACGATCCTGCGTGAACACCGCAGCATATTTGAAGAAGTAAAAAAGAGAAACAAAGAAGCAGCCAAAGAATATATGATGGCTCATTTCAATCATGATTCAGAACATTTGAAGCGTGTGCTTGAAGAAGGAAAAGAAAATTAAATGACATGTACAGATACCGAGGATGAGTCCTTGGTATTTTTTATTGCTCTCATCACTTTAATCAATCGAAAATCATATATAAGGAAGCCCATTAATAAGATTCTATGATGATTGACTAACGAATAATGGGGGTTAGACATGTTTATCCATATCGTCCGGCCGGGTGATTCTTTGTTTTCCATAGGCAGAAGATACGGTGCTTCTGTTGATCAAATACGGGGTGTGAATGGTTTAGAAGAAACGAATATTGTGCCGGGGCAGGCTCTGCTCATCCCTCTTTATGTATATACAGTACAGCCGGGAGACACGCTCGGAGCTATTGCGGCAAAAGCGTTTGTTCCGGCAGAACGGCTAAGAGCCGCAAATCCAGCTATAAATCCAAATGCCTTGCAAGCAGGAATGAGACTGACGATTCCTAATATCTCAAACTATATTGCGGGAACGTTAAGCTTTTACGTGCTCCGCAATCCGGAGCTAGATCGTGATTTAATCAATGATTACGCCCCGTATTCGTCTTCGATTTCCATTTTCGAATACCATATTGCGCCTAATGGCGACATTGCGAATCAATTGAATGACGCAGCCGCTATTGAAACCACATGGAGAAGACGGGTGACGCCGCTTGCTACAATAACAAATCTGACCTCAGCAGGCTTCAGCACGGAACTTGTACACCAAGTGTTAAACAATCCAACCGCGAGAACCAATCTGGTTAACAATATTTATAACTTGGTATCCACAAGGGGATATGGCGGCGTGACGATCGATTTTGAACAAGTGAGCGCCGCAGATCGGGATCTGTTCACAGGATTTTTGCGTCAGCTGAGAGATCGTCTGCAGCCGGGAGGGTATGTGCTGACCATAGCGGTTCCGGCAAAAACAAGCGATGATATTCCGTGGCTGAGGGGCTATGATTACGGAGGGATCGGAGCGGTTGTCAATTATATGTTTATCATGGCGTATGACTGGCATCATGCGGGAAGCGAGCCGGGGCCTGTTGCGCCGATTACTGAAATAAGAAGAACAATTGAATTTGCGATTGCCCAGGTGCCGCGGAGAAAAATCATCATCGGAGTCCCGCTCTACGGCTACAATTGGATCATCCCTTACCAGCCGGGAACAGTGGCTTCAGCTATCTCAAATCAAAAATCAATTGAAACAGCGATGAGGTACCAAGCCCCTATTCAATATTCAAACGAATATCAATCGCCATTTTTTCGCTACAGAGATGAGCAGGGGCGGACGCATGAGGTATGGTTTGAAGATGTCAGGAGCATGAGCCAAAAGATGCTGATCGTCCGCGAATATGGATTACAAGCAATAGGCGCCTGGCAGTTAACACTCGGATTCACACCAGCACCGTGGCTTCTGCGGAAATTTTTTACGATCAGAAAGGTTTAAGGGCACCGGTTCGGTGTCTTTTTAGTGATGTTTTAAGCGGCTGCTGAATGCTTTTACCGTCTCAGCTGCCCTGCGTTGTTTCTCGCATCGTGCATTATCTCTAAGCTGCCGTTACAATCAGATGATAATGGTTCACGGTGTTGAAAATAAGAAAAGATAAATGCCATTCTCATACAAAGGAGGATATAGGCGTATTTTTTTGACTGCAGTGCTTCGAGCAGCCCTGAGTTCCCGGAAAAGTGTCATTTCACTGGCTGGCAGCGCTGGTGATATCCTTTATCTAACCGATTGATAGCTGGAAAACCGCATCAGCCTAAAGCGGCAGAATAATTCGATCATTTGTCACTTGCATGGCGTCAGTCTCCCCCATTATGATCGATAGTGAGAACGATCATCAGTCTAATCAGGCACAAATTGCATATCATCTTATGAACGCTTACGGAATATGAGTGAGAGGAAGTTGTCAGAATGAAAAAAGTATTGATCCTGAATTTCCCAGCAGAAGGCCATGTAAATCCTACATTAGGCATTACGAAAGCCTTTGCCGATCGAGGATATGATGTCCACTATATATCCACTGAAAAATATAAAGAAAGATTAGAAGCGGTGGGAGTGACTGTCCACCTTCATCAGGATTTGCTGAGAACAACACCTATTCAAGTCGCTTCGCCAAACGGCATTCTTGATTTCTTGAAAATACATATCAAAACCTCACTGGACATTTTACATGTCGTAAAAGAGTTGTCAAAAAGCATTCAGTTTGACTTTGTTTATTATGATAAATTCGGTGCGGGAGAGCTGGTCAGAGACTATCTCAACATCCCGGGCATCTCTTCATCTGCTTCCTTCTTATTCGATGAAGAGCATTTAAAGATATTGCCGCTGCATCCGGATTCAGAAGTGCCTTTACAATTGGATCAAGAGTGTGAAGATCTGCTGGCAGAGATGGAAGAAACATACGGCGTATCCCCGAAAAACTTGGTTCAATTCATGAACAATAAAGGCGAACTGAATGTCGTATATACAAGCCGTTATTTTCAGCCCGAAAGCGATCGTTTTGGGGATGAATGCCTGTTTATCGGACCAAGCTTTCCAAAAAGAGCAGCCAAAACGGATTTTCCTGTTGAACAGCTAAAAGATGAAAAGGTCATCTATATTTCAATGGGTACGGTACTGGACAAAACAGAAGAATTCTTCAACCTTTGTAGTGACGCTTTTTCTAATTTTGCTGGAATAGTCGTTATTGCAGCGGGAGAAAAAGCAGATCTCACAAAATTAAAACAGGCACCGGAAAACTTTATCATTGCCCCGTATGTGCCTCAGCTGGAAGTGCTGGAACACTCAGACGTTTTCATTACACACGGCGGCATGAATAGCGTCAATGAAGGCATTCATTTTAACGTGCCTTTGGTTGTAATGCCTCATGACAAGGATCAGCCAATGGTAGCGCAGCGTCTCTCTGAACTCCAAGCGGGCTATACGATCTCTAAGGATGAAGTAAATGCGCAGTTATTGAAACAGGGGATAGAGGAAGTTTTACAAAACGATCAATATTTGGAGGGCATTAAAAGAATCAATCAAAGCTTTCAAGAGTGTATGGACATGGACGAAGTGATGGAGCGAATTGATCAGCTGATTCATCAGAAAACCAAATAGAAAAAGTGTATAAAGAAAACCGCTGTGTTGAATAGCGGTTTTTTTCATATCTATCCGTAGACAAAACCTCCTGTACGATGTGCAGGAGGCAATGATTAAAATGCAATTTTGATCTTTTGAGAATCACTGATCTTCTTATGGTTTTGGTCAAAAACGTCACTTGTTGTGATTTCAATCCATTTGATCTCTTTTTTCTTCTTCTCAGCTGATGGTTGATCATGAGCATGTCCGTTTGCTGCGTTTACAATAAAGCCGAGATTGCCGGATTTTTCGGCGCCGCCTTCTAATTCACCATTCAACTCTTCGAGGTACATATCTTTGTTCCAATCAAAGGTTTCACCTGTATTTGTTTTCATCAATGCAATCGGGGCAAAATTCACTTTCTCGGAAGATGTGTTTTTGATATCAACGAAAACTTTAACGAAATCAAACTCTTCATCGTGTGTTAATACATGAAAATAATCAATCATGCTGTAATCCGGACGTAAGTGGATCAGCTTCATTTCTTTTACTGTTAACTCTACGTTTCCAATCTTATACGTTTGATTGACTTGTTTGATATCTTTTAAGACGGCTTCTCCTTTGTCATCAGAAAACGTTTGATTTACCTTCAGCAATGACCGGTCATCTGTTACCTGTGCATTAGGCTGATACTCATCTATACTGTCCTTTTGAGACGAAGTGCTTTGCGGTACGGCTTTAGCTGTTTGCTCTCCGGCTGTATTTTGTTTTTCAGAATCGGCGTTTGATGAACAGCCCGCAAGCATGACGATAAAAAATAAGATCGATAGAATCTTTTTCATCATGAGTCCTCCATTAAAAAGAGAGCCCGTTCCTTATACAAGCAACGGGACACCTTGTATTCTCCTACTTATCTTTAATCTTAATGTTGTATTGTAAAGCGTCGAAAACATTATTGGCGATTTCAGTATTATCGATTTGGCCGGAAAACTTCTCACTGGACGGTCCGTACGCATAGACAGGAACATCCTCGCCGGTATGTCCGCCTGTTGTCCATCCTGTGTGGGAGCGTTTATTGAAAATCTCCTCAATCGCATTATCGATATCAAGGACTTCCTTCGATTTTGCCGCTTTTTCAACAGATTGAATTTCAGATGCTGTTAAAGCTAATTTCTTTTGATCAATATACGTTTTTAATGTTTTTTCAACATCTGCGCCGCCGGCGATTTTTTCTGCCATAAAGTCAGGCGTGCGTTTTGCCGCTTTAATTGGCTCACTGAACCAGTTGTAAATGCCGTCCGCACCGATGGAGTACCCGCCGGTTGAGTGGTCAGCCGTTGCGACAACCAATGTATGCTTGTCTTTTTTAGCGAAATCGATCGCTGCCTTGTAGGCTTGTTCAAAGTCTTCCATCTCACTCATGGCGCCGACAATATCATTGTCATGCCCAGCCCAGTCAATCTGGCTTCCTTCAACCATGAGGAAGAAACCGTCTTTGTCCTTGCTTAATTTTTTGAGAGCTGTGTTTGTCATGTCTTTTAATGAAGGAATATCCTTCGTGCGGTCGATCTTTTTAGGCAGGCCGCCGTCAGCGAATAGGCCGAGAACTTGGCTGTCCTTGTTTTTCAGCATGTCCTTGCGGTTATCCACATAGCTGTATCCCGCTTTTTTGAATTCCTTTACCAAATTACGGTCCTTGCGGTCAAAATTGCTTTTTCCTCCGCCTAGAAGGACATCGATTTTGTGCTTGCCGTTGACCATTTCATCAAAATAATCGTCTGCAATAGAATTCATGTTTTTCCGGCTGTGATCATGTGAGCCGAAAGAAGCCGGAGTGGCGTGAGTAATCTCTGAAGTGGCGACAAGGCCGGTCGATTTTCCTTTTTCTTTTGCCGCTTCAAGAACTGTTTTGACCTCTGAACCGTCATTATCCACTGCAATTGCATTATTATATGTTTTAACCCCAGCTGACATAGCCGTTGCGGCAGAAGCAGAATCCGTTACATTTTGTTCAGGGTCTTCAGGGTAAGTCGTCTGCTGGCCGACAAGGAATTGGTCAAAAGCTGTAGGCTCAACAACCTTTGTCTTTTTATTATCCTTTAAGTAACGGTGAGCGGACGTATAAGACACACCCATCCCATCACCGATCAGGACGATGACATTCTTAATTTCGTTTTGATTCCCCTTTTTCTTTTCCTGGGCGCTGGCTTCAGGCACGCTGCCGCTGACTAGGCTGCTGAACGCAATAGATGATAACACTGCAATAGGCAGCAGCTTCTTCGGGAATTTTTTCAACTGAATAACCTCCTAAAAATATGATCCTCAATGACAAACCCATTATATTTTTAAAGTGTTAAGCTAGTATTAATCGATTTTAAAGATTGAGTTTACAAGATGACTAACTATGGTGGAAAAGGGAACTGTAAGAAGTTGATTATTGTTTATCAATTGGAAAGCAAAAAGGAATTTCAGACAGGTTCTATCTATCTTTCTTCTTCCCTTGATTTTGAGTGAGCTGTTTTTAATTCAGAGAGAATTAATCAGATGTTTTCGATTAGCGCGGTTTCGAAAAGTATGGAATGATTGGTATATATTAAGATATTACGAGAAAACCGTTTTTATACGGAAGGAGTCATTTCTGCAGAAAAAATAAAAGTGGATACCTATTATTGGTATTTGAAAGAGGAGGGGAGACAGCCAATGAGACGTTTGAAAGTGTACTCGAGGCAACTGACTTCCCCGATTTTTACAGGTACTGTCTTTGCCCTAGCTAAATATATTATTGGCTATTTCTATCCAGCAACCATTATGGCTCGGGCCGGACTCCGGATTGAGAATCTTTAATGATGAAATAAAGTTTTTTCATCAAGCGAAAAAACGGTATCAAAATGTTGCTTACCCTGCTTCCATATCCCTTCAACAGATGAGGTCATGCCCTTTAAGCTTCGTTTCATCTATGGGTGCCAAAAAAGAGACAGACTTCTCTTTTGGGCTTCCGTCACGGAAAACTGCGCCGGAATAATCACTTATCGGTGTTTCTGTATGAGAATGGAGCAGCACCTCGTCATCTTTTTTCACAATGAGCGATTTCAAATATGTGTTGTCTGCTTTAGCTTGATCACTAATCCAATAAAGATTGCCGCTGTATTCATTTGGTGCATCTTCGTTCTTAGCAAAGACGTCCTCCCAATGTTTGTCCTTGCTTTCTCCTATGTAATTTGGGTATTCCAATCTGGCCTGATGAATGAATTGATAGACAAAATATATCACCGCAAAAAGCGCATAATATGGAAGCCGTAAAAATAAGCGGGTATTTATAATGATGAGACATAAAAAACTCCTATCCTAAAACAATTTCCTTTGAAAAAAAGAATTTCATCCCGAATCAAAATCTCGTTTTCAGCTTTTTCGGGAATTTCCGGTTTGATCCGCCTTGTTTTTTCAACTGCGTTTTGCAACAATGCGGTGAATCGATAGCCCTCGCTTTTGGTAAAATGCCATCGTATGTATGTTATCATTTGTTGTGATGAGCTTTATCCGTTTAAACAGCCATAGCTTGGCTGTTTCTTCAGCCTTTCTCAGCAATGTTATGCAATTCCTTTCTTTTCAATCAGACTATCCAATGAAAAAATATTGCAGTCTTTTCCATCTATGATGTATGTAATCAACCGATGATGTCCCCATTCTCATCTAAAGCATCATAACCGGCCAATTCATCACATTGAAATGTATCGCTGGACATTTTCATCTAGGCGTACCCCAATGCGCGGCAAAGAAATCAGTCCTATTTGCTTAGCTAACTCTTTACTTTGGGATGATCTTCATCTTGACCTCTTTCTTTTGTTTACTAACAATATATACAAAAAATAGAAAGAAGAAAATAGATTTTGAGGTGACAGTATGGAAATAAACGATGTGCTTTACGGCAGGCATCAAATAGACGGAGTACTGGAAGAACTCATAAAAAGCGTACCCGTGCAAAGATTAAAAGGGGTTTATCAAGGCGGCGCCAGCTTTTTAGTCAATCCAAAGTGGAATGTGACCCGGTATGAGCACTCCATTGGCGTTATGCTTTTAATCAAAAGGCTGGGGGGAACCATAGAAGAGCAGATCGCGGGTCTTCTCCACGATGTGTCGCACACAGCATTTTCTCATGTAATCGATTTTGTATTTGAAAATGAAGCGGAAGATTATCATGAAAACATTTTTCAACAAGTCATTGACCAATCCGAGATCCCTGGCATTCTAAAAAAACACGGTTATGATGCCGACGATCTTTTATTAAATGATACAAGATGGACACTGCTCGAACAGCCCGCACCGGAGCTGTGTGCTGATCGCATAGACTACACGCTGCGAGACATGTATCAATATGGAAAGATCACGCTCCGTGAAGCAGAAATCTTTTTAGATCGCCTCATTGTGAGAAACGGAAGGGTGTTTCCAGATGGTATCGCAACAGCCGAATGGTTCGTGCGGGTGTATTACAAGGAAGTAATCGATTTCTTTATGAATCCAGTGAATGTATATGGATATGAATACTTAGCGCGAACGCTGAAGGCTGCGCTGCAGCACAATGTCATCGCCGCCGAAGATTTGCTGAAAACAGACCAAGAGTGTTAGACATCCTGCATTCATCAGAAAATGAAGAAGTACGGAGACTACTTGAAAAAATACATCCTCACATACAAGTAAAAGAGGATGACATTCATTACGATTTTCATCGAAAAAAGAAAATGCGTCTCATCGACCCTTCTGTTTTTCATCATAATGAATGGATCACATCCTCATCAGTGTCTGAAAACATCAAAAAAATGGGAGAGGCCGCTTATCAGAAAGCAAAAAAAGGCGTGTATGTCAAAGTAATCAAAAACTAACCGAAGCCGCGCAACCGCGGCTTTTATCCTCCGCGTTTTATTCTGCGGATCACGGGGAATAGGACAAACAGCAGTATATTTTATGAGAATATCAGCGCATTTACATACCGTTCGGGGGTATAGTATTATTGGAAAGATCATGTCTGACAGGCAGATGTGAAGGCCATTCTGTTTCTGCGGATTACATTCACACCAAAAAATGAAGCAAAGGAGAATGAACATGAAGATTTCGAAAAAGGCACTTGGAATTTTATTGATGTCACTTATTTTTGTTTTATCAGCATGCGGCAATAGCGATAGCAAAAAAGAAAGCACTCATGAAAGTCATTCGAACTCCGGCTCACACGAAGAAATGGATCATTCCGGATCTGCTGAAGTTCCAGAGGGATTAACAGAATCGAAACATCCTAAATATAAAATAGGCAGCCAGGTCATCATCAATGCTTCTCATATGAAAGGGATGAAGGGCGCCGAAGCAACAGTTACAGGCGCATACGATACAACGGCATATGTTGTTTCTTATACACCGACAACCGGAGAACAGCGAGTTGATCATCACAAATGGGTGATTCAAGAAGAGATAAAAGATGCAGGAGATAAACCCCTCAACCCCGGAGATCAGGCGATCTTAGAGGCTTCTCACATGAAAGGCATGAAGGGAGCAACTGCTGAAATCGACTCTGCAGAAAAAACAACGGTATACATGGTGGACTATACATCGACAACAAGCGGAGAAAAAGTGAAAAATCATAAGTGGGTAACTGAAGACGAGCTTTCAGCTAAATAATGAAAAAATCCTCCCTTTACAAGGAGGATTTTTTTACGGTATGAACAGGTCTTGTTAAAGAAAATAAAGCAAACAGAACGGCGATCACAACAATCGATCCTCCGCACCAAGCTGTTGACACAACAGTCCCCGTCTGATCCAATACAACACCGCCAATGGCTGAACCAAGGGCAATCCCTATTTGCAGCGCAGACGTATTAAAGCTTTGCTGAATGTCAGACGTGTCCGGTGCAATCTCAATTAAATAGCTTTGCTGTGCGGGAGCCAGACTCCAGCTCAGCAATCCCCAAATGACCATAACAGGCAAAAAGAAAATCATAGACGACGTTGACAGCGGCAATAAGAACATAATGATGGCGAAGGAACCGGTCACCAGCAAGATGCTCTTAAAGGAACCGAGCCGGTCAGAAAGCGCTCCTCCAAAAGGACCTCCGCACACGGCAGATATTCCGAAAAGGAAATAGCAAATGCTGACCCAGAAAGAGCTTAGATGGAGAGTCGTCTCTAAAAACGGGGCAAAATAAGCATATAAAGTGTAGTGCCCCGCTAATGTAAACATCGTCACAAGATGCGAGCTGGCGATTTTTGCATTGGCAATTGTCTTGATTTGATCCCGGAATGGAATCATTTTCTCCGTCGGTATCTTCTCAAAAAAGATCGAAATAATCAGCATAGAGACAAGCGCCAGAAGCCCGATGCCAAGGAACAAAATGCGCCATCCGAAGGAATTGCTGATCAATATTCCAAGCGGCACACCTAATGCGATGGCAGAACTGAATCCCATAAAAATGATGCCGATTGCACGGGCTCTGTATTCAGGCGCCACAATTTTCGGCGCAATTGTCAAGGAAAGCACAACAATCAGCCCCGTGCTCATCGCCGCCAATACCCTTGATACCATCAGCATCGCAAAATTAGGGCTGAAATAGGCGACAAGGTTACTTAAAAAGAAAACAAATAACGCAATTAAATATAAACGCTTCCGTTCAACCCTCGCGGTCATTGCCAAAAGCAGCGGCCCTGAAACAGCATATCCCAGTGCAAACACACTGATCAGCTGTCCGGCCGAAACAATGGAAATGTGTAAATCATTTGCGATTTGAGGAAGAATCCCACCCACAATTAACTCAACCAATCCGACTGCAATTGTAGAAGCTGCAAGCAGAAAAACTTTAAAATTCATAACAAACTCCTTTACATAAATTTTTTGACAAATAAAAAAATCCTGATTACAAAAAAAGTGATAAACAATTTTTGTAATCAGGATTTTACGGTTCCTGGTAGACACCCTCAATCCATATTATTGAGGTTATACAAGTAAAAATAGCTATTTAATTGATTTAGTTTCCGATGATGAGTTTAACATATTGTGAGCGAATCTTCCATAGAAAAATTTGATAAATAGTTGAACTGAAAAAATATGAATATATTTATTTTTATAAAAGTATAGACAACTAAAATTAAATGACTATAATAAATTTTGTAAGCGCTTTAAATGAAAGAGGGGGGTCATCCATTGAAGAAAATTTTACTGGCGTGCAGTTCGGGAATGTCCACCAGTTTGCTGGTGACAAAAATGAAAGAATACGCGCAATCCATCGGAGAGGAAGCGGAGATCTGGGCAGTCGGCCAGGATAAAGCGAAAGAAGATATGCAAAAGGCAGATGCGGTTTTAATCGGCCCGCAAATGAGCTTTCTGAAAAGCGAACTGCAAAAAGAAGCCGACCAATACAACATTCGGGTTGAGGTCATTGACATGATGGCTTACGGAATGGCTGATGGCAAAAAAGCTTATGAACAGGCTTTGTCATTAATGGGGCAACAATGATGGAGCAGATAAAAATCACCGATTTAACAGACGAACAAATCAGCTTTCAGCTTATTCTCCACAGCGGCAATGCCCGCAGCTGCATCATTCAATCACTGCGCGCCTACAAGGAAGGAAACAGGGGGGAGGCAGATGCCCTTATTGCCCAGGCTGAGGATGCTCTATCTGCAGCCCATGACATTCACTTTCAAATGATACAGAAAGAATCAAGCGGCGAGGCAGCCAATTTCTCATTGCTGCTTATGCACGCGGAAGATCACCTGATGTCAACATTGACTATGAAAGAATTGGTTAAAGAGCTGCTTGGCATCTTTAAAACAAAGAATATATAAAAATCGGGGTGGATAGGGTGTTCGAGAAAATCAGCCAGTTCCTTGTTCCAATTGCAGGGAGGTTAAATAATAACCGTTATTTGCAGGTGTTGCGCGATGCGTTTATGCTGGCCTTCCCGCTTACGATATTCGGGTCCATTTTTGTGGTGTTAACGAACCTGCCGTTTTTAAGTAAATTCATGAATGCTTCAATGCTCACATCGTTTCAGTCCAATTTTGGCATTGCGTCTACGGCGACCATGGGGATTATGTCTGTCTTCGTCGTGTTTGGTATAGGCTATTATCTCTCAAAAAGCTATCAGGTCGAAGCCGTGTTTGGCGGTGCGATCGCTTTGGTTTCCTTTTTGCTGCTGACGCCTTTTATCGTTCAGCCGGAAACAGGAGATGCCATAACCGGAGTCATTCCGGTAGACCGCCTCGGTGCCAAAGGAATGTTTCTGGGTATGATCACGGCATTTCTTTCTGGTGAAATCTACAGAAGAATCGTTCAAAAAAACCTGACGATCAAAATGCCTGCCGGGGTTCCGCCGGCTGTAGCAAAATCATTTGCCGCACTTATTCCGGCTTTTATCACATTGACTGTGTTTTTGCTGATTAACGTTCTGGTCACTCAGCTTTTCAAAACCAACATGCATGATGTCATTTATCATGCGATTCAGGCTCCGCTTGTCGGACTTGGAAGCGGTATCATTCCGACGCTGATTGCTGTATTTTTTATTCAAATTCTTTGGTTTTTCGGATTGCATGGGCAAATCATTATCAACTCTGTGATGGACCCGATTTGGAATACACTGCAGGTGGAAAACCTGGCAGCCTACACAGCGGGAAAAGAAGTGCCGCACATCATCTCAAAACCGTTTATGGAGATTTATACAGTGGGAATGGGCGGAACCGGGATGACGCTGGCGATTGTATTTACGATTCTTATATTCATGAAAAGCAGGCAGATGAAGCAAGTATCAAAACTCGGCCTTGCTCCAGGGATTTTTAACGTAAACGAACCGATTATCTTCGGACTGCCGATTGTGATGAATCCGATCATCCTTGTGCCTTGGGTTTTGGCGCCGATGGTTGTCACACTCGTCACCTATCTGGCTATGTCCGCCGGACTTGTTCCGCCTCCAACAGGTGTCACGGTCCCATGGACGGTCCCGCTATTTATTAATGGAATCATGGCGACAAACTCAATCATGGGCGGCGTGATGCAGCTTGTCAATCTGATGATTGTCTTTGTGATATGGTTCCCGTTCCTGAAAGCAATGGATAAATTACATTTGGCAAAAGAAAAGGAACAGGCTGTTCAGGAAACAGCACAGCAAAATGATAACAGCATCAAAATGTGACAGAAGGAGAGAGAGAACTTGACTCAAACAGAACAGTATCGTTTTCCGAAAGATTTTTGGTGGGGATCATCCGCTTCAGCGACACAAACGGAGGGGGCCTCCGATCGAGACGGAAAAGGGAAGAATATTTGGGATCACTGGTTTGAAAAAGAGCCTCATCGCTTTTTTGATCATGTAGGGCCTGCATCCACATCGCAATTTTACGATAACTATAAAGACGATATCAGGCTGATGAAGGAGCTTGGCCACAACTCGTTCCGCATGTCGATTTCATGGTCGCGGTTAATACCGGGCGGAACAGGCGAGATCAACCCTAAAGCCGCGGACTTTTATAACAGCGTCATTGATGAGTTCACGGCTAACGGAATAGAGCCTTTTGTCAATTTGTTTCATTTCGATATGCCAATGGAACTTCAAAAACTCGGTGGCTGGGCAAACAGAGAAACGGTGGACGCTTATGAAAACTATGCAAGAACTTGTTTTCGTTTGTTTGGCGATCGGGTGAAAAAATGGTTCACCCATAACGAGCCGATCGTGCCGGTAGAAGGCGGATATTTATATGATTTTCATTATCCGAACAAGGTGGATTTTAAAGAAGCCGTTCAAGTCGGGTTTCACACGTTGTTATCAAGCGCCCGCGCCATTCAGGCTTACAGAGAGATGAAGCAGGATGGAAAAATCGGCATCATCTTAAATTTGACGCCATCCTATCCGAGAAGCAGCCACCCGGCGGATGTAAAAGCGGGAGAAATAGCAGATGCGTTCTTTAACCGATCTTTTTTAGACCCTTCTGTAAAAGGCGAGTTTCCAAAAGAACTCATACACATTTTAAAAACTGAAGGCTTTATGCCTGAATACGAGAAAGAGGATCTTGAGCTCATTAAACAGCATACGGTTGACTTATTAGGTGTCAATTATTATCAGCCGAGACGTGTAAAAGCAAAAGAGCACCTGCCAAATCCGGATGCGCCGTTTTTGCCTGACAGGTATTTCGATCCTTACGTCATGCCGGGCCGCAAAATGAATCCTCATCGAGGCTGGGAGATTTACGAAAAGGGCGTTTATGATATCCTGATCAATCTAAAAGAAAATTACGGGAATATCGAGTGCTTTATTTCTGAAAACGGCATGGGGGTTGAAGGGGAAGAGCGTTTCAGAGACGAACAGGGCATGATTCAAGATGACTACCGAATTGAATTTATCAAAGAGCACTTAAAATGGATTCACCGCGCTATACAGGAAGGATCAAACGCAAAAGGCTATCACTTATGGACGTTTATGGACAATTGGTCATGGACAAACGCTTATAAAAACCGATACGGATTTGTTTCAGTCAATCTGGAGAAAGACGGAGAAAGAACTGTCAAAAAGAGCGGAAAATGGTTCAAAGAGGTTGCTGAGAAAAATGGTTTTTAGGTTGCTATAGCAAAAAGGTCTTCCGGCGGTCAAGATTCCTAACAGAGACAACAAATAGCCATAACATTGATGAAACAGGAAAAAGAACTTATGATATCCGTAAAGAAGTTTATTCGATATCGAAATTTTTACAGCTGCCGGAGGATACCAATGAATAAATACGAAATCATTGCAAATGAAATGAGAAAACGAATCAAAAATAACGTATATCCCATCGATCAGCCGATTCCCGATGAAGTATCTCTTGCAAAAGAGTTCAATTCAAGCCGCATGACGATGAAAAGAGCTCTTGATAATTTAGTTGCTGAAGGACTGTTATTCAGAAAACGCGGTCACGGAACCTTTATCATTCAATCTGCGATACAGGATGATCATGTCCATGTCGTCAGCAATGAAATCCTCGGTCTGACCAATTTGTTAAAAGACAAAAAAATCAAAAGCAAAGTCATTCAGTTCGAGGTGCAATTTCCCACTGAGGAAGTGGCTGCTCATTTATCAATTGATCAGAAAACGCCGGTTTATTATGTTGTACGGCTGCGAATTGTGGAAGGCGAGCCATATGTATTGGAAAAAACATATATGCCGACACACTTAATACCCGGCATTAATGATGAGGTGCTGCACCACTCTATTTATGAACACATTACAAACGGGCTCCAGCTAAAGATTGCCGGAACGCACCGGAAAATCAGAGCCTGTAAATCTGATGAGATGGATCAGCAGCATCTGGGCTGCAAACAGGATGATCCCATTCTTGAAGTTGAGCACGTGGGCTTTTTAGATAACGGAATTCCATTTGAATATTCCTTTTCACGTCATCGGCATGACAAATTTGTCGTCACTTCGGTAAACGTAAGGCGCTGATCGCGGAGATAACAAGGAGGCCATCTGCATGCTTGGCGGTATTGAAGCAGGCGGCACAAAATTTGTATGTGCCGTCGGAACAGAAGATGGAACGATCATTGACAGAATAGAGATACCAACAGCGATGCCGGATGAAACGATAGAGAAAGTCATTCAATATTTTCGCCAATTCTCGCTACAGGCAATCGGCATCGGCTCCTTTGGCCCCGTTGATACAGATGTAAACAGTAAAACATATGGAACCATTACTGCCACGCCTAAACCAGGCTGGAGGCACTATCCATTTTTGAAAACGATAAAAGAAGAAATGAATATTCCTGCTGGATTCAGTACGGATGTGAACGCTGCGGCGCTCGGTGAATCTCTTTTCGGCGCAGCTAAAGGCTTCGACAGCTGCTTATATATCACGATCGGCACTGGCATTGGTGCAGGCGCGATTATAGAAGGGCGGCTTCTGCAAGGATTATCACATCCTGAAATGGGCCATATCTATATTCGCCCCCATCCGGATGACATGTATCAAGGAAAGTGTCCCTATCATAAGGATTGCTTCGAGGGTTTGGCTTCCGGTCCTGCTATAGAGTCACGGTGGGGAAAAAAGGCCGCAGATTTATCACATGTTAATGAGGTCTGGGAACTTGAAGGATATTACATTGCGCAGGCGCTGGTACAATATATCCTCATCCTGGCACCAAAAAAAATTATTCTTGGCGGCGGCGTCATGAATCAGGATCAGCTGTTCCCTTATATCTATCAATATGTACCTAAAATAATGAACAGCTACTTAAATTTTTCTGAATTATCAGAAAGTATAAATGAGTATATTGTATCTCCCCATTTAGGCAGAAATGCCGGAATCATCGGAACATTTGTTTTAGCCGATCAGGCATTAAAAGCAGAAGAAGCATCCGGGGAGGTTCCATCATGAAGCATCCTTTATTTTTAGAGCCGATTTTTAAAGAAAGGATATGGGGCGGCACAGCGCTTCGTGATAGATTCGGCTACAGCATCCCTTCAGAAAAAACGGGTGAATGCTGGGCTGTCTCGGCCCATGCCAATGGATCATCGACTGTTCAAAATGGCCGGTTGGCAGGAAAAACACTAGATCAAGTGTGGAAAGAATGTCCGGAGTTTTTCGGCTTTCCGCAAAGAAGCGTGTTTCCGTTACTGGTGAAAGTACTTGATGCCAACATGGACCTCTCCGTACAAGTGCATCCTGATGACCATTATGCCATCGTGCACGAAAACGGAGACCCCGGAAAAACAGAGTGCTGGTATATTATTGATTGCCAAGAAGGCGCGGAACTGATTTTGGGACATCATGCAAGCACGAAGGAAGAACTCAAACAGCTTATAGAAAGCGGTGATTGGAACGGACTGCTTAGGCGCATCAACATAAAGCCGGGAGATTTCTTTTATGTTCCAAGCGGCACGCTGCATGCATTGTGTGAGGGCACCCTCGTCCTTGAAATTCAGCAAAATTCTGATACCACATATCGAGTATACGATTATGATCGCTGTAATGACCATGGCCAAAAAAGGGATCTCCATATAGAAAAAGCGATGGAAGTCGTAAACATACCGCATGCGGATTCTGAACCAATACCAGCGATAAAAGAAATGAAGGATGCCGTGATTACGTCTTATGTTCAGTCAGATTATTTCTCAGTTTACAAATGGAATGTCAGCGGCAAGCCGGTTTTTCCTTCTCCTCAAACCTATTTGCTGTGCAGTGTTGTCGAAGGCTCAGGGATAATAGAAAACAACGGTGTGCAGTATGAATGCAATAAAGGCTCACACTTTATTTTGCCTGCCCATTTTGGCGAGTTTTCAATAGAAGGAACTTGCGAGCTGATCATATCTCATCCTTAATAAGAACGGAGGAATTTCTGTGTTAAAGAAACCTATCATCTGTTTGTTCATCTTATTTTTATTTGCGTCTGCCGTTTTGTCTGAGCCGATCCAAGCACATACTGTGTCACCTGTTAATCCTAAAGCACAGCAGACAACAAAAGATGTGATGAATTGGCTCGCCCACCTGCCGAATCGTTCTGAAAACAGAGTCCTTTCCGGTGCGTTTGGCGGTTACAGTCATGACACATTCTCCATGGCCGAAGCAGAAAGAATCCGAAGCTCAGCCGGACAATCACCTGCCATTTATGGCTGTGATTACGCTAGGGGATGGCTTGAAACCTCAAACATTGAAGAGTCTATAGACGTAAGCTGCAACAGTGATTTAATTTCGTATTGGAAAAGCGGAGGGATTCCGCAGATCAGTCTGCATCTAGCGAATCCTGCTTATCAGTCAGGACACTATAAAACACCGATTACCAACGATCAGTATAAAAAACTGTTAGACTCTTCTACAACAGAGGGGAAGCGGCTGAACGCCATGCTCAGCAAAATTGCTGACGGGCTTCAAGAGCTGGAAAACCAAGGCGTGCCCGTTCTGTTCAGGCCGCTGCATGAGATGAACGGCGAGTGGTTTTGGTGGGGGCTTACGTCATATAATCAAAAGGATGATGAAAGAAACTACTTATATAAACAGCTCTACATCAAAATCTATCATTATATGACTGGCGAAAGAGGATTGGATCATTTATTGTGGGTTTACTCTCCCGACGCTAATCGAGATTTTAAAACTGATTTTTACCCTGGAGCTTCATACGTAGATATAGTTGGGTTAGATGCATACTTTCAAGATCCATATTCGATAAGCGGATACGACCAGCTGACAGCACTTAATAAACCATTTGCCTTTACAGAAGTTGGTCCGCAAACAGCAAACGGCAGCTTTGATTACAGTCTGTTTATGAGTGCGATAAAACAAAAATATCCTAAAACCACTTATTTTCTGGCATGGAATGATGAATGGAGTCCGGCTGTGAACAAAGGCGCTTCATCTCTCTACAATGATAGCTGGACATTAAATAAGGGAGAAGTGTGGAACGGTAATACATTAACACCTATAGTTGAATAAAAAACGTTTTACATTAATAAAAGGTTCTCAAGGATATCCTTGAGAACCTTTTGATCATCAGGCGTTCATATCCCCTAAGCCGGGACTATGTTCATTCGGCATTTCCGGAAGAAACGGAACAGGAAATCCAGCCGGAGGTTCAGTTACTTGCAGCTCGCCGCCATTTCTGCTTGGAGATTTTCCTTGAAAGATCTCTGCAATTCTTGTTTCATCTAATCTGAAGTTAAACTGTACATTATGGTAGCCTAATTCAACATACTTTCTGCACTCTGGATATTTATTAATGTCGTAATTCGGAACTGGTAAAAGCTTAGCCCAGTCAACGCCCAAAGTCTCAAGCGCTTTAGCGAAAGCATTTTGATGAGCATTGTCACGAACAATAAGAAAAGCGAGTGTTTCCCGGAACGTCTGATTAGAGCTCATTTCATAGATTCTTGTTTTTTGGAGAACACCAGTAGACTCAAGCAACAAGTTATCCAACAGGTCAGTGATTAAGTTTCCGTGATTATAAACCCACGACGCGTTCCAAGGATTGCCGCCCGCATCAACCGGGAGTGAACTCTGTGCGCCAATAATGTAATGATGAGGGTTAGCATGTTTAACTGCTTCATCAAGGGGGGCGTGATCTATACCCTGGCTGCCGACTCCAGCACCGCCTGATTCATCTAATAAAGCATTGATTGTATTTTGCACAAGCTCTACATGGGCAATTTCTTCTAAGAAGATGCCGCGCAGCAAATCACGATATTGTTTCTGCTTTCCTCTGAAATTGGAGCTTTGAAAGAAATATTGCATCATTGTACGCATTTCCCCATAATGTCCGCCTAATATTTCCTGCAGTACTTTAGCTGCGGCCGGATCTGGCTTATCGGGTTTAATGATATTGATTAGTTCTTCTTTGTAGTAAAACATAACACGCCTCTTTTCTTATTTATTTTGTTTTTTATATCATCTGTACAATCAGATAAACTATACGGACTAACCAATAGCTGAAAAGAAAATGAGAAAAATGAAACAAAAGTATAGAAAAGCATTGACCGATAAAAAAACACATGGTATATTATTAAACGTCGCTGATGAACAGCGCAGAACAAAATGAAAAATAAAAAAGTTTTTCGAAGGTGTTTACAAACACTTCAGAATGTGTATAATAGATAAAGTCGAATCAAAAAGATTTGAAAAAAACATTCAAAAAAACTTCTTGACTTTAACATCAATTAATAGTATGATAGTTAAGTCGCTCGATAAGCGCCCGTAGCTCAATTGGATAGAGCGTTTGACTACGGATCAAAAGGTTAGGGGTTCGACTCCTCTCGGGCGCGCCAATATAATATACATGCGGGTGTAGTTTAGTGGTAAAACCTCAGCCTTCCAAGCTGATGTCGTGAGTTCGATTCTCATCACCCGCTCCATTATTTCTTAAATGATCTTTGAAAACTAAACAAGACAAAACGTACCTGTTAATTCAAGTTTTATTATAAAATCGCACAGTGATGTGCGTAGTCAGTCAAACTACTTTATCGGAGAGTTTGATCCTGGCTCAGGACGAACGCTGGCGGCGTGCCTAATACATGCAAGTCGAGCGGACAGATGGGAGCTTGCTCCCTGATGTTAGCGGCGGACGGGTGAGTAACACGTGGGTAACCTGCCTGTAAGACTGGGATAACTCCGGGAAACCGGGGCTAATACCGGATGCTTGTTTGAACCGCATGGTTCAAACATAAAAGGTGGCTTCGGCTACCACTTACAGATGGACCCGCGGCGCATTAGCTAGTTGGTGAGGTAATGGCTCACCAAGGCAACGATGCGTAGCCGACCTGAGAGGGTGATCGGCCACACTGGGACTGAGACACGGCCCAGACTCCTACGGGAGGCAGCAGTAGGGAATCTTCCGCAATGGACGAAAGTCTGACGGAGCAACGCCGCGTGAGTGATGAAGGTTTTCGGATCGTAAAGCTCTGTTGTTAGGGAAGAACAAGTACCGTTCGAATAGGGCGGTACCTTGACGGTACCTAACCAGAAAGCCACGGCTAACTACGTGCCAGCAGCCGCGGTAATACGTAGGTGGCAAGCGTTGTCCGGAATTATTGGGCGTAAAGGGCTCGCAGGCGGTTCCTTAAGTCTGATGTGAAAGCCCCCGGCTCAACCGGGGAGGGTCATTGGAAACTGGGGAACTTGAGTGCAGAAGAGGAGAGTGGAATTCCACGTGTAGCGGTGAAATGCGTAGAGATGTGGAGGAACACCAGTGGCGAAGGCGACTCTCTGGTCTGTAACTGACGCTGAGGAGCGAAAGCGTGGGGAGCGAACAGGATTAGATACCCTGGTAGTCCACGCCGTAAACGATGAGTGCTAAGTGTTAGGGGGTTTCCGCCCCTTAGTGCTGCAGCTAACGCATTAAGCACTCCGCCTGGGGAGTACGGTCGCAAGACTGAAACTCAAAGGAATTGACGGGGGCCCGCACAAGCGGTGGAGCATGTGGTTTAATTCGAAGCAACGCGAA
>NZ_CP120511.1:612500-975000 GCF_029536185.1 Bacillus sp. B28
TCCAAATGGAAGGAATGGGCTTTGTTTGGCGGAGAGGATTTTGAGCTGACTGGGACGATCTCAAAGGAAGACTGGGAAGTGTTACAGCAGGAGTGCAGCAGACTTCAACTGCCAATTAAAAAGATTGGATGTGTCCGTGAAAAGACAGAATCCAATGTCGTATTAAAGACAAATGAAGAAACAATGACTTTAGAGAAAAAAGGATATAATCATTTTAAATAAGACGGGTGACTCGTGTGAAGCAATTAAAATGGAGAACTGTAAATCCTGAAGAAACAAAAGCGATTGCTAAGCTGACTGCATCGTTTTCAAAGCCTGGGGACGTCCTGACATTAGAGGGCGATTTAGGAGCTGGGAAAACAACCTTTACAAAAGGTTTTGCTGAAGGACTCGGAATTACACGTGTTGTAAACAGTCCGACGTTTACGATCATAAAAGAATATAACGATGGTTCACTTCCTCTTTATCATATGGATGTATACAGAATGGAAGACGAGAGTGAAGACTTAGGACTTGATGAATATTTTCATGGACAAGGTGTCTGCTTAGTGGAATGGGCACATTTAATTGAAGAGCAGCTTCCGCAGGAGCGACTGCAAATTGCCATTAAAAGAGTTGGTGACGATGAAAGAGAGATCATCTTTACAGCTGTGGGGAATCGGTATGAAATGCTTTGTGAGGAGATAAGTAGACATGACAATATTAGCAATTGATACATCGAATTATACTTTAGGCATAGCGCTGCTTCGGGACAACACTGTCATAGCAGAATACATGACATATTTAAAAAAGAATCACTCTGTGAGGGCGATGCCTGCTGTTCATTCTTTGCTGAATGATTGTGATATAACCCCGCAGGATCTTTCTAAAATTGTTGTCGCAAAAGGTCCAGGCTCGTACACAGGGGTGAGAATCGGTGTAACCATAGCCAAAACACTTGCCTGGTCTTTAAACATTCCGATTTCTGCTGTTTCAAGTCTTGAAGCGCTGGCGGCAAATGGACGTCACTTTGACGGTCTGATCAGCCCTATATTTGATGCGAGACGCGGACAGGTGTATACAGGTCTTTATGAATATAAAAACGGTCTTTTAGAACAGGCTGTGCCGGATCAAAATGTGATGCTGACAGAGTGGCTGGAGATGCTAAAAGAGAAGGATCGCCCTGTTTTGTTTTTAGGTCATGATACATTCATACACGAGGAGACGATACTGGATGTATTAGGGACAAAAGGAATCATAGGGTCTGCGGCTCAGCATAATCCCCGCCCTTCCGAATTGGCTTACTTGGGTGCGGATAGGGAAGCTGCTGATATTCACGGGCTTGTGCCGGATTATTTACGGCTTGCAGAAGCTGAAGCGAAATGGATTGAAAGTCAAAAGTAGGGTGATAGGATGAAAACAAAAGCAGCAGTCAGAAAAATGCAGCTTGATGATGTTGATCACGTATACGAAATTGAAACATCCTCCTTTACGTCTCCCTGGACGAAGGATTCGTTTTATCATGAATTGCTTGAAAATCCGTATGCCCACTATCTCGTGATTGAAAAGGACGATTGTATCGCGGGTTATTGCGGGATTTGGATTGTGATGGACGACGCCCAAATCACAAATATCGCGATTAAACCAGAGTATAGGGGCCAGTCTTTAGGAGAAGCACTTTTTCGTTCAGCTCTCGAGCTTTGTAAAGAAAAAGAGGCGAGGCGGCTTTCGCTTGAAGTGAGGGTTTCCAATCACCCTGCTCAAAGTTTATATAAAAAGTTCGGGATGCAGCCCGGCGGAATAAGAAAGAACTATTATACTGATAACGGGGAAGATGCGTTAATTATGTGGGTGACGATAAATGAATGAGCAAAAAGATCTTTATATATTAGGAATCGAAACGAGCTGCGATGAAACGGCAGCAGCTATTGTCAAAAACGGAACAGAAATCGTCTCGAACGTTGTGGCCTCTCAAATTGAAAGCCATAAACGATTCGGAGGGGTTGTGCCGGAAATTGCATCAAGACATCATGTGGAGCAAATCACTTTAGTGATCGAAGAGGCTTTCCGTAAAGCAGACATGACATACCGTGACATAGATGCGATTGCAGTTACTGAAGGCCCGGGATTGGTGGGAGCACTGCTAATCGGAGTAAACGCCGCTAAAGCATTGAGCTTTGCGCATCATATTCCGTTAGTTGGAGTCCATCATATAGCGGGCCATATCTACGCAAACCGTCTGGTAGAAGAGATCGTTTTTCCAGCGCTTGCATTGGTCGTTTCCGGCGGCCATACGGAATTGGTTTATATGAAAGAGCACGGTTCATTTGAAGTGATCGGGGAAACACTCGATGACGCAGCAGGGGAAGCTTATGACAAAGTGGCAAGAACGATGGGGCTCCCGTATCCAGGCGGACCGCAGATTGACAAGCTTGCGGAATCAGGGAATGACACTATTCCTCTGCCTCGCGCATGGCTTGAAGAAGGTTCTTATAATTTCAGCTTCAGCGGGCTGAAATCAGCTGTGATCAATACGCTTCATAACGCGGCTCAAAAAGGACAGGAAATTGCGCCGGAAGATCTTTCTGCCAGTTTTCAGAATAGCGTCATTGATGTCTTAGTGACAAAAACGGCACGCGCTGCAAAAGAATATGGTGTCAAACAGGTTCTTTTGGCCGGCGGAGTAGCTGCAAACAGAGGACTCAGAGCTGCGTTACAGAAGGAAATTTCCCAGCATGAGGGGACAGCGCTCATCATTCCTCCGCTATCCTTATGTACAGATAATGCTGCAATGATTGCTGCGGCCGGTACAATTGCTTTTGAAAAAGGGATTCGCGGATCATATGATATGAATGGCCAGCCTGGTCTTGAACTGACTTCTTACCAAGGTCTCACGACATAATGGAGTGAGGCTTTTTTATTGTTATTAACAGATAATTCTCAATTTATCCACATATCTGTGAGTAATTATAGAGATATAGATGGATAAAGGGGTTGAGAGGCTGTTAATAAAGTGGATAAATTCAGAAAATTTTGTGGATATTGTGTATAAATCGCTTTCTTCGTTTGCTTATAAGGCTATTTTCTGTGGATAAAAAGCACCTCTAAAAAAGAGGTGCTTGACTTTTTTAATCTTCTTCTGTGGATAGTTCTTCCCATTCTGATAGTAGGTTTTCCAATTCTTGATTGAGTTTCTCGTTGTCAGCGTGGATGGCTTGTACCTTTTCGTGGTCCTGATATACTTCCGGATCACAAAGTAATTCATCATTGTGACTGATTTTTTCTTCTATGGTTTGAACTGTCGTTTCAATTTCTTCTATGCGTCTGAGTCGTTGGCGTTCTTTCTTTTTCCATTCTTTTTCTTCCTCATAAGAACGTTTAGAGTCGGATTTCATTGCAGCCGTGGCTTTTTCAGTTTCCTCTTGCTGTTTCATTTTCTCTAATTCCAGCTGCTGTGTTTTTTTCTCTGTATAATAATCGTAATCTCCGAGATATTCTTCAATATGGTTTGGAGAAAGCTCATATACCCTTGTTGCGATTCTGTTAATAAAATATCTGTCATGTGAGACAAATAACAATGTGCCCGGATAATCGATCAAGGCGTTCTCGAGAACTTCTTTGCTGTCTAAGTCAAGATGGTTCGTCGGCTCATCAAGAATGAGAAAGTTAGCTTTTTGCAGCATCAGCTTGGCCAGGGCCACTCTTGCTTTTTCGCCCCCGCTTAGGGAATGGACGGGTTTGAGCACATCATCCCCGGAGAATAAGAAATTTCCGAGGCACGTTCTGATTTCTTTCTCTTGAAGCTCCGGATACTCGTCCCACAGCTCATCAATGACGCGTTTAGAGGAAGTCAGCTCAGCCTGTTCCTGGTCATAGTAACCGACACTGACATTTGAGCCGTACGCTATTGTTCCCTGATCTGGCTTCAGTGTGTTTATTAATGTTTTCAGCAGGGTTGATTTTCCGATTCCGTTGGGACCTACAAGAGCGGCGCTTTCTCCTCTTGTAAGTCTAAACGACACATCTGTCAGAAGCGGCGGCTGGTTTTCATAGCTGATGGCCAGATCCTGAACCCGCAGGACCTCGTTCCCGCTCTGTTTTGTAATGTCGAAATGAATATTTGCTGATTTTTCGTCGCCGAGCGGTTTTGACATGACGTCCATCCGTTCAAGCTGTTTCCGCCGGCTTTGTGCTCTTTTTGTCGTTGAGGCTCTCGCCAGATTTCGGTCTACGAAGTCCTGAAGCTTGGCGATTTCACCCTGCTGTTTTTCATACAGCTTAAGATCCTTTTCATATTGGGCAGCTTTTTGGTCTAGATAAGCGCTGTAGTTGCCGTGATACTTTTTGCTTTCTGATCTTGATACCTCGTACACCTGGTTCACCACTTTGTCCAAAAAGTAGCGGTCGTGAGAAACAATCAGAATGGCGCCTGAATAGCTTTGTAAATAATGTTCAAGCCATGTCAGCGTATCAATGTCCAGATGGTTGGTCGGCTCATCTAGAATGAGAAGGTCAGGCTGTGTTAACAGAAGCTTACCCAAGGCCAGTCTTGTTTTCTGACCACCGCTTAGGCTTTGCACCTGTGTTGAATCGTCAAAATGGCTGAAGCCGAGACCGTGCAGCACAGATCTGACATCTGCTTCATATTGATAGCCGCCTTTATCTTTAAATTCCTGCTGAAGGCGGTCGTAGGTTTTCATGATGCTTTCCAGTTCACTTGGGTCAGCTGCCGCCATTTTTTCTTCTATGTTTCGCATTTCTTTTTCCATCGCTTTTAAGTGATCAAAAACAGTCAGCAGCTCTTCTTTTATGGTAAGCTTAGAATCCAAGCCGGTATGCTGGGCCAAATAGCCCATTGTGATATCTTTCGGCTTGATCATTTCACCCTTTTCATATGAAAGGTGACCTGCGATAATTTTAAGGAGTGTAGATTTCCCAGCGCCGTTTCTTCCTACAATAGCGACGCGATCACGGTTTCTGACTTCCAGCTTTATATTGTTTAAAATAGTATCAGCACCAAATGATTTGGAAAGCTGATTAATTTGTAAGATCATCATATTATTTCACCTCTGCTATAATAAGTTAAGTGTAGCTTATGAACCAGAACTCAGCAAACAATACATTGGCCGAATAAGACATAGAGAAGAAAATAGTGTATGATCTGTTTAAGGAGAGTTTTTACTATGAATGGATTTTCTCATTTTAATGAACAGGGCAGAGCCCAGATGGTGGATATCAGCGAAAAATCTTCGACTGTCCGTACTGCGGCGGCTGTATCAAGCGTACACATGAAGAGTGAAGTGTACGAGAAAATAAAAAGCCATGATATCGGCAAAGGAGATGTACTTGCTGTCGCTCAGGTTGCGGGCATTATGGCTGCGAAACAAACATCAAATATCATTCCGATGTGCCATCCGCTATCCTTGAGCGGGGTCGATATTTCGTTTGACTGGAAAATAAAAGAAACAGAAGTTATACTTCATATAAAAGCACAGGTCAAAACGAAAGGGAGTACAGGTGTGGAAATGGAAGCGCTAACTTCTGCATCGGTGTGTGCCCTTACTGTTTACGATATGTGCAAGGCGCTTGATAAGGGGATGGTCATCGGCCCTACCTGCTTGCTGGAAAAGACAGGCGGGAAAAACGGTGACTTTAAAAGAGAACTATCCGAGTATAATTTGGAGGACCAAAAATGAATAAGGATCAATCAAAAATTCCGCAGGCGACGGCAAAACGGCTGCCGCTTTATTATCGCTTTTTAAAGAATCTGCATGCGTCAGGAAAACAGCGTGTATCATCCGCTGAACTCAGCGATGCCGTAAAGGTTGATTCTGCCACGATTCGCAGGGATTTTTCCTATTTTGGAGCTCTTGGCAAAAAAGGATACGGATATAATGTCGATTATTTGCTGTCATTTTTCCGAAAAACGCTTGATCAGGATGAAATGACAGACGTTATCCTGATTGGTGTCGGAAACTTAGGAACAGCGTTTCTTCACTATAATTTCACAAAAAATAATAACACAAAAATTTCTATGGCTTTTGATATAAATGAGAGTAAAATAGGAACTGAGGTAGGCGGTGTGCCCGTCTTTAACCTCGATGATCTTGAACAACATGTAAAAGGCGAATCAGTTGCCATTCTGACAGTGCCCGCAGTAGCGGCCCAATCGATTACTGACAGATTGGTTGCGTTAGGGATCAAGGGTATTCTTAATTTTACGCCGGCCCGTTTGAATGTGCCGGAACACATTCGAATTCATCATATAGATTTAGCAGTAGAGCTTCAGTCACTGGTTTATTTCTTGAAGCATTATT
Source organism: Bacillus sp. B28 (assembly GCF_029536185.1). Lineage (NCBI taxonomy): Bacteria > Bacillati > Bacillota > Bacilli > Caryophanales > Bacillaceae > Bacillus > Bacillus sp. B28. The sequence goes on from NZ_CP120511.1 coordinate 618,797, forward strand.
CTGTTTTAGAGGAAATCGAGTAACCGGAAAGGAGGAGCCCAAATATGCCGATCGGTCCTGGAAGCCTTGCTGTTATCGCAATCGTTGCTCTGATTATCTTTGGTCCCAAAAAGCTGCCTGAGTTGGGAAAAGCGGCTGGAGACACACTTCGTGAATTCAAAAACGCTACTAAAGGATTAGCGAGTGATGATGAGGAAAAAAAGAAAGAGAATCAGTAAGTTAGGATGACACAAATGAAAGTGAATCAAATGTCGCTGCTGGAGCATATTGCGGAGCTTCGAAAACGATTGCTGGTTGTGGCGCTGGCGTTTGTCGTTTTTTTTATCGCGGGATTTTTTTTAGCGAAGCCGATTATAGTGTATCTGCAAGAAACCGATGAAGCAAAGGAGCTCACGCTCAATGCGTTTAATCTGACAGACCCGCTTTATGTGTTTATGCAGTTTGCGTTTATCATCGGGATTGTCCTGACTTCGCCGGTTATTCTTTATCAGCTTTGGGCTTTTGTGAGCCCGGGCCTCTATGAAAAGGAGCGCAAAGTAACGCTCAGCTACATTCCGATCTCTATTTTGCTGTTTTTAGCGGGTTTATCTTTTTCCTATTATATTTTATTTCCTTTTGTTGTCGATTTTATGAAACGGATCTCTCAGGATTTGAATGTCACTCAGGTGATTGGAATTAATGAATATTTTCATTTTCTTCTGCAGCTGACGATTCCGTTTGGACTGTTGTTTCAAATGCCGGTCATCCTTATGTTTTTGACAAGGCTTGGAATTGTGACACCGATGTTCTTAGCGAAAATCAGAAAGTATGCGTACTTTACGCTGCTTGTGATTGCTGCTCTGATTACACCACCTGAGCTTTTGTCTCATATGATGGTGACTGTTCCGCTCTTGATTTTGTATGAAATCAGTATTTTAATATCGAAGGCTGCCTATCGGAAAGCGCAGAAAAGCAGTGCTGCCGATCAGGACGTTTCTTCTTAGCCAACATAAAAAATCCATTTCTCATAGAAGAGAAATGGATTTTCTTTATTTCTGGTTCTTCTTTATTTTAAATGAAAAGGCGAACATCTTAAAAGAAATGCTGATGTTGTATGCAGCGAACACCATCAGCAGGATGGAGTAAAATGACCACATGCTGCCTGGCGAGCTTGCGGCGAGATAAGTAAAGATGCACCCTACGGCAAAGTAGATCATTCCCCACACTATCGGGTTTCTCATGAAAATAATCCTCCAATAATCAATTGCATTTGTGTGCTTTGCTGTTCAAGGTATTTCTGAACAGGCTCAAGCTGCATAATGACGACGAATGTATTCATCATTACATGGGCGAAAATCGGCACCCAAATCCGTTTGGTTCTCGCATATAGAAATGCAAAGGTAAAGCCCATTGCCGTATACAGCAGAAGGTGCGTTAAATCCGCGTGAACAATTCCGAAAATAATGGAGCTGATCAGTCCGGCAATAAAGAAATTCGTTTTTTCGTACAGCGCGCCGAAAATGATTTTTCTGAAGATGATTTCTTCTAATATAGGCCCGATGATAGAAGAAACGATAATCATGAGCGGAACTGCCTGAATCACATCCAGGATGGCTTTTGTATTTTCTGATTCTCTTCCGATGCCAAATACATAATATTCAATAGAACCGGCTAATCCTTGAGAGAAAAGGGCGATGAAAAACCCGGCTATCGCCCAAAGGATCGAAAGTCCGACCGAGTCTTTCTTTTCGTTTCGCAGCGTAGATTTAGGCGCGGTTCTGAGAATGAGCAAAACAACAATCAGACAGGCAATAAAACTGATGACGGACCATAATCCCTGCGCGTACAGCAGATTTTCTTTTGTGGGCTGTCCTCCCGCATAACCGAATTTAAATAACAAGGGAATCGCAATTACTGCTGAAAACTGCATGATGATATATGTCAAAATAATAAACCAATACTGTTTTCTCAAATGGTATGTACTCCTTTGTTAAATGGGTTTCTTTTGTCTACAGCTATTGTAACATAATTGAATCGAGGGTGAAAAAGCCAAGGGATATCTGAGCTGAAAAGAATGATGTAAGCGTGAAAAATTTTTTATCTTATCACTTGAAATTGGAAGTGAGATTCTTTATTATAAGAATTGTGTTAGCACTCTTTAGTGCTGAGTGCTAAAATTACATATTCATACTATTGAGGAGGTTATTACATTGTTAAAGCCATTAGGTGATCGCGTTGTCATTGAACTCGTAGAATCTGAAGAAAAAACTGCCAGCGGAATTGTGTTACCGGATTCTGCAAAAGAAAAGCCGCAAGAAGGCAAAATCGTGGCAGCTGGTTCAGGTCGCGTGTTAGAAAGCGGAGAGCGCGTTGCTTTAGAAGTAAAAGAGGGCGACCGCATTATCTTCTCAAAATACGCAGGTACTGAAGTGAAATACGAAGGTACTGAATACTTAATCTTACGTGAAAGCGACATTTTAGCTGTTATCGGCTAATTCTTAAATAAACAAATACTTAAAAATTCGAGGAGGTTTCGTACACATGGCAAAAGATATTAAGTTTAGTGAAGAAGCTCGCCGCGCAATGCTTCGCGGTGTTGATGCACTTGCTGATGCTGTAAAAGTAACTTTAGGACCAAAAGGACGCAACGTGGTTCTAGAGAAAAAATTCGGTTCTCCGTTAATCACTAATGACGGTGTAACAATCGCTAAAGAAATCGAACTTGAAGACGCGTTTGAAAACATGGGTGCTAAGCTTGTAGCTGAAGTAGCCAGCAAAACAAATGACGTTGCCGGTGACGGTACAACAACTGCGACAGTTCTTGCGCAAGCAATGATCCGTGAAGGCCTTAAAAACGTAACAGCAGGCGCTAACCCTGTAGGCGTGCGTAAAGGTATGGAACAAGCTGTAAACGTTGCGATCGAGAACCTGAAAGAAATTTCTAAGCCAATCGAAGGCAAAGAATCTATCGCTCAGGTTGCTGCGATCTCTGCTGCTGATGAGGAAGTCGGAAGCCTTATCGCTGAAGCAATGGAGCGCGTAGGCAACGACGGCGTTATCACAATCGAAGAGTCTAAAGGCTTCACAACTGAGCTTGAAGTTGTTGAAGGTATGCAATTCGACCGCGGATATGCGTCTCCTTACATGGTAACTGATTCTGATAAGATGGAAGCGGTTCTTGACAATCCTTACATCTTAATCACAGACAAAAAAATCACAAACATTCAAGAAATCCTTCCTGTGCTTGAGCAGGTTGTTCAGCAAGGCAAACCATTGCTTCTGATCGCTGAGGATGTTGAAGGTGAAGCTCTTGCAACACTTGTTGTGAACAAACTTCGCGGCACATTCAACGCAGTTGCTGTTAAAGCTCCTGGATTCGGTGACCGCCGTAAAGCAATGCTTGAAGACATCGCTGTCCTTACTGGCGGAGAAGTCATCACAGAAGATCTTGGCCTTGACCTGAAATCTACTGAAATCGGACAATTGGGACGCGCTTCTAAAGTTGTTGTTACAAAAGAAAACACAACAATCGTTGAAGGCGCTGGCGAAACAGATAAAATTTCTGCACGCGTCACTCAAATCCGCGCTCAAGTGGAAGAAACAACTTCTGAGTTCGACAGAGAAAAATTACAAGAGCGTCTTGCTAAACTTGCTGGCGGCGTAGCTGTCATCAAAGTCGGCGCTGCGACTGAAACTGAGCTGAAAGAGCGTAAACTTCGCATCGAAGACGCCCTGAACTCAACTCGCGCAGCTGTTGAAGAAGGCATCGTATCCGGCGGTGGTACAGCGCTTGTCAACGTATATAACAAAGTGGCTGCAGTTGAAGCTGAAGGTGATGCGCAAACAGGTATCAACATCGTGCTTCGCGCGCTTGAAGAGCCAATTCGTCAAATCGCGCACAATGCAGGTCTTGAAGGATCTGTCATCGTTGAGCGCCTGAAAAACGAAGAAATCGGCGTAGGCTTCAACGCTGCAACTGGCGAATGGGTAAACATGATCGAAAAAGGTATCGTTGATCCAACGAAAGTAACACGCTCTGCACTGCAAAACGCAGCTTCTGTAGCAGCAATGCTCTTAACAACTGAAGCTGTTGTCGCTGACAAACCGGAAGAAAATGCCGGCGGCGCAGGAATGCCTGACATGGGCGGCATGGGCGGTATGGGTGGCATGATGTAAAACCGACAAAAAACCCTTGATAAACAAGGGTTTGTCGGCAACGGACGTCATTTTTGATGCCCTTTTGATGCCATTTATAAATTTTCGAGGCTTCTCATGAGTTCACCGAACTTGTGAGAGGCTTCTTTTTTTCTGTCTTTTGTGGTTTGATTTTTTCAGCACTGTTTTATATCGATACTCAATAGTTTTGATAAACGGTAGGTAACCCCGATATAGACTATTCTATCGACTGAAATACAAAATTCTCATCATACAATTCATACTTTATTTGCATCTTGACTTTGTTTTGATTTACTTTGTGATTTTTAAGGAGGCGCAGTACCTCATCTTCGACTGCTGAAAACCAGAAGTGAGTTGAATTCCATCGTCTCAAAAAATAACACGGGGCATTATTTGGAATGCAGCGAGAAGGTTCCAGCCTATTCTGGGCTTATCCATGATATTATGAGCCCGACCAAAATAAAAGTGAAACAATAAGTAATTGAAATAATAAGAGCCCTTATCCACAAAGAGGAAGGGCATTGTTATTTATTTTTGGTCATTTTCTATATCCATTCAACCTCATAGAGCTTATTAACCAACTCGACAACTCGGTAAATGAATCACATATATGACTCAAAGCTCCATTAAGATCTTCATATGCAATTTCATGATCTCAGAAAACCACGGAGGGATTCTCTTTATTCTTGCGATAATCGAAACAGATTTCGTAACTGAAAGGATCACAGGATCTATTCCTGAAAGCATTCTTCCATCCTGGTAATCTTCTAGGACTTCTAAAATAAAACTTGAACTTTCTCGGTTTTTTTAATAGTTGTTTCCCCAATATGATCTTCTGCAAATCTCCACTCTGTCATATTGTCCAACTCCTATTGTTCTAACATCCTTCACCTCAAAGGTGTCTACTACGAGGGGATCATATCATAATTTCAGGGGGCTTCAAAAAAATAATTCAAAAAAAAAAACATAGCATGTTCATCAACGAAATATTAACAGCTTTTCCTTATAGCTTAATATTATATTTCTCACTAAGTCTTCGCATGTATTTTTCTACGTCTGATTTATTTTCTGGGTGTCGTTCAAGATATTGACCAACAATTTCGTTTAAATATTTATAGAAATTTTCGTAATCTAATATTACTTCTTTATCTTCTTCAACAGCTGGGTAATCGAAATAAAAAGCTATACCCTCATCTCCAAAGTAATCTTCTTCCCACTCTTCGTAGTCATCAGTAAATACACACCAGACATTCTCTATACCATAACCCTCCCCGTTGGAGAATTTCTCTAAAATGCGTAAAAAACGTTCATCACCCATAACTTGAAAAAAATGATTAATTATATCTTTGTTTTTATTATCCATTTCACTTTCACTCCAAATTATTTAATTGGTAGGGAAAAAATTTGTTATTTCTCCAGTAGCTTCATCAATATAACCTTCAAACTTGAGACCATTTTTTGCGTATCCAGTTACTTTTCTGCAGTGGCTGTTCCACCTTCAAAATACTTTACCTACTTTTAGAAAGCTTGGTAAATGATTTTAATTTGTACGTAGATACCTTTGAAGAAGAAGAACCTGTGGATATGACTGTGCATTGAATCTTTTCTTTTAATATAGATGTATTCTTTACATTACAAGTAGCCATCCGATTTTCAACCATCTTAATAAAGATGGGACACTCCGGATGACATTTATTTTGGACGGAAATAAAGTCCTTATCATAAACCCTTGCCTAGTCTTCGTTTTACTTTATCCTGAGTTTCAATGTGTTTTTGTAGAGCAGCAGCGGGATGTGATCAATTCAAACCGCTGCTTTTCATATCTTTAATCAAAGATTCTAATATACGTAGCTTTGTCCTAAATGTAGGATATTGTTTTGGGAAGTAAATTAAAGATAATTCACTAAAAATTTATTTAGTCCCTTACATTATTGTAAGGATTTCTCCATTTTCCGTTTGGCAATATGCTACAATTAAAGTGTCTTTTTTACTGAAGAGGACTAAACTTGTCAATTAACTATGATAAATTGTAGAAGCTTTTGATTGATAAAAAAATAAATAAAACTGATTTGAAAAAGTAGGCTGGCATTACATATAACATCATCGCTCGGGTTTGGAAAGTGCTAACCTTTTAATCTGGAAATCTTATATAAAATTTGCAGGTGTCTTAAATGCGATATTGGAGACATTATGGAGTTTGAAATAGATGAAGCAATTTCATAAAACAGGATGAAGGAGCTGAGCTTATGGGAAAAAGACATTTGTCTGAAGAAGATATTAAAGCGAGGTATATTACACCTGCGATTACAGATGCCGGTTGGGATATAAAGAAAGCAGGTACGTCTGGAATACGCATTTACTGCAGGCAGGATCATATTACGTGGAAACGCGACAGCCAGAGGAAAGAAGAAAAGAGCTGACTAGGTCCTGTTTTATAAATCTAACTTTCCGTTAGCGATTATAGAAGCAAAAGATAATAACCATTCAGTGGAAGCAGGTCTGCATCAGGCATTATAGAGAAGTTTTTATTTTGAGGTTATCAAGGAGAATCAACTAAATAAAGAAAGTACTAGAAGTTTATAAGTAATAGCGTAGAGATTAAAACATCTAAAGATTACTTTATAAATATAGAAGTTGTAGAACAATAAAAATCCTATTAAATTTACAAAATGCCATTTACAAAAATAAGTAATATAAGTTATTATATTGTTTGAATGGAAGGTTATGTAATAAACGGAGGAGAACTAATGCAAGCTTATTATAATTCTTTACTGATATCTATTTATAATAGTTTTTTATTAATTACATCTGATCTTAAAAGGGGATTGAACATTAATAAAAGTGCAAAAAAATCATATTTATGTGTTGGCCCTCTTGTTTTTATAATTGTTGTATTGTCGGTTATTTTTGTAACCTGGGCAATTGGTCAAACAATTTGCTGGGCCCAGCTAGGAAAGTCTTTTGAAATGTCTGTTAAGATTAAAGAGGGAGTTTTTAAATTAGGTTGTCGTTAGAATAAATACTATTACATAACCTTCTATTCAAGCTAGCTAACGAAAGGAATTATTATGAAAAGAGTTAGTCTTTTAATTCAAATTTTATTTTGTCGTATCAAAAATAGACTATTTATATTTGCGTCTCAAAGAACCGAAGTCTTTTTCTCGGTATTATTAATTGTAATAGCAAGTATTTCGGCAGCTGTATTTTTACCTTCACTGTTAGAATACGAAGTTGAGATAAATATAAGTTTATTCCCAAGTGTCTCTTATATATTTATCACTGCTTCAATTTTTCCATTTTTGATATGGTTTCTAAAGAAAAATGAATCTGATAATAATACCTCCTATTCAATAATTGATTACATATATAAAGAATATTTAAAATATTTAAAATCAATTTCTTTCTATATTATTCCGGCTGTACTTTCTTTTCTGTTTCTTTATATTGTTTTATCAATTTATAATAATATAATGATCATGTACTCAGTTATTTTTTGGCAGATTGTTAGTCTTTTGCTTTTCTTAATAAGCTATATGATTGTAATTTTTATAAATAAATTTGTTGTGAAAATGAATTTAGTAAGCAATAGCTTTACTTTATTTAAAACACTATTTATATTGTTTTTTTTATTATTGATAACACTCCCGATTCATAAGTTTATTGGTATTCACTGGTTGAGAATGACTGTACCTCCCTCTTTAATATATGTGTTTTATATTGCGATTGTTATAATATATATATACACTATGTCAATGAGGATATATTATGGAGCGGTTGTGCAGGGAAATGAGAAATCTAGATGTAAAAATTATAATGTCTACTTCTTTTTATTGATTTTTGATTTAAGAAAGAACATTATTTTTTTTATAATGACCATGATGTTTTTGATAGTACTATCATATATAACAAAACAATTTTATGTTATGGTGGAGCTTTTTCAAGTAATAGCTATAATAGGTAATATAGGATTTGTATTCAATAAAGTAATGAAAACAGCAAAACCATTATTTATGTTGAGAGCATCAAATTTTAAGTTTTCTATATGGTTACTACATTGTTATTTTATAACTTCAATATTTTTTATGATTATATTTTGCTTTGTGATATCTATACTTGGAAACTCTGGGTTTATAGCTATTATAGAGAACTCTAGTTTTTTCATTTTTTGTTTTGTACTTTATTTTAGTATCTATATTTCAATTATTATTAGCTATCTGTTTGGAGAATATTTAGGAGCAATTACTCAATCAATTTCAAGCGGTATTATTTTGATTATTAGCTATAAAGTAATTCCAGAAATCATTACACGAGTATCAATGATAGAAATACCACTTCTCAAAATGATCGTTTTTATATTCTTTATATTTGTATTATTCGTAATTAAATGGGTAACTGTAAAGGATTATAAGATAAATGAAATTAGTTAATATTTTTTTTTATTTGTACTTTGGTTATTTGTTTAAAGCAAAATATTTGCTCATTTTCATTTCAATTACTTTGTACTTGATTACTAGTTCTTTTATGGTTTCTTTGCAATTAACATTGTTATTAGTTTTATATGTTTGTGTTCATGAGATAGGTCATATTATTTTTTTAAAAATTAATAATTTAAATTATGAAGTTTATATATCTAGCTACTTAATTAGCGTCTCTTTTAATTCGTTAGATTACAGCAAATTAAATAAAATAAATAAGTTAACAATAGTTTTGGGAGGGCCGTTCCTTAGTTATTTATTATTAATGGTCATACTATTTCTGTTTTCTTCTATTGATTATATCTTCAATATGGTAATCTTACTTCTTTTTTGTGAAACTCTAAATCTCTTTTTTGCACAGGATGGCAGAATGTTAATGAATATTATTAAGGAGGAGAAAGAAATATGAAAAATGTAAGGATGTTTTTTATATCCATTTTGATTAATATTTTAATATTATTTTTTGGGAGCTTTTATTTCTTTGGGGGAAATTTGAAGAATCCGGTGGACTCTGACACATACCTGCCAATAAAACAATTTCCTATATATGAATTATATAAAAATGGAGAAGTCTCGTTAAATATTATAAATATTATTATTTATTCTATCATTTTTGCAATACCGATTTTTCTCATTTTGAAATTAATAAGCCGAATATTTACAAATATATTATTGAAAAAAGGGAAAATATAATATGCTAGAATCCATAAAAGTAGTTGCTTTATCGAAACAATTTGGAAGTGTAAGTGCTTTAAATGAAGTTAGTATAGAATTCAAAAAGAATAAAATATATGCAATTTTAGGTCATAATGGTGCAGGGAAGACCACTTTAATTAAAGAAATTTTGGGTTTGAACAATCAAAAAAATTCATCGATTAACTTCTATGATGGCGGAAGAAATATAATTCATTCTCCTAAATATATGATGTCTTTTTCACCTGAAAAATATATCTTACTAGAAGATTTAACTGTTATAGAGTACCTCACTTTTGTATCTAAGCTGTACAATAAGTTTAATAATGAATTAAAGCAAAAGATGCATAATCTACTAAAATTATTTGATCTGTGGGATTATAAGAATAAATTTATATTTACCCTATCTAATGGCATGAAAAAAAAGGTAGCTCACATTGCTGCACTAGAACTGAATACAGAATTTACTTTTCTAGATGAACCTTTTTCTGCTCTAGATCCTGTTTCAATATTTAATTTGAAACAATATTTAATTAATAATCTAAATAAAAATAGTTTTATTATCTGCACTCATCAATTAGATTTGCTTAAAAACCTAGACATAGGTGAAGATAAATTAGAACTTGTTCTATTTAATAAAGGAAACCTTGTATTTAAAGGTACTAGAAATGAGTTATTCTGCAAAACAAAAAGCAAATCTATTGAAGATGCTTATCTTTACTATTATTCTAATAAACAATACTGATCACCTTTCAATTGATTATGTTACATCGACTTGTTTAATGTTTCAATATTCTAATCTTCAGACGTCTTATCCCATAAAAATAATATTATTTTTTATGGGATAAGGTCTATAGCTTTTTATTACTGATTATATATGCAAGTTGCAAAATTCTTTATAATATTTATCTTACAACTACTAACAATAATTGTTTTCTTAATTTCTTTTAAAAACCATATCCAATCGTTCTACGTCTCCTCGAATCCCAATCGCAGGCTCCCACGAATCAATCAAACGAATCGCTTTCTGATTAGCTTCCATCGCTTTCGTTTTCTCTCCTTTACGATGCAACAGCTGCGCCATCCCATAATAATAATAAATCAGCTCAACCTGATTCGCGTTATGTTTGTCATAAAGCATTTGCTCAAAAGCTTCTTCCGCTTTCTCAAACTGATCACATTTCACGTAAGCCACACCTAAATTGAAATAGGCTTCTATCGTTTTTTCGCCCCCATACATAGAACTTATCTGATTTGCCGCTTCGTATAATTGAATGGCTTCTTCAATATGACCTTTCACATAGCTCAGATCTCCGCGAACCAATAGAACTCTGTGCTGAATCGCAGGGGAAATCGGTTTATCTTTGATTTCGGTTAAAATCGCTTCCGCTTTTTCATGACTTCCAGCTTTTAAAAGCAGCCTCGATTGCAGTGCGAGTCCCCATACCTGTAGATCGTGAACGTCTTGCTCTTCAGTGTCTGATTGTTCCAGCGTTTTCAGGCCGGCTTCAATTTGTTGAAGTGCCTCGTCTAAATCGTTGACTTCCATCAGTGCCCAGCCTGCTGTGTCGATTCGGAAGAAGGCTTCTCGTGTGTGTTTGCCTAATTGATGGGCGGCGTCGGCGGCTTTACGGCCGTATTCGATTCGTAAGGGCATGTTGATTCTGCTTAGAAAATGGCTGATGCGGGTGATGAGTTCAATTAAGATTTCATTTTGTCCGGTTTCGCTTGCCCATTTGGTGACCTTTAGGATGTTTGGCCATTCTTTTTTGATTGGGTCTAAATCACGTCCCAGGAGATAGCTCCAATAGACAGAGTTTGGCTGTTCCCGCTTTAAATGGGTTTCCGCATAATGAATATAATAGTGCGCCCAGCGGCTGCAGGCTTCTTTTTCATATTGCTGATTTTCGGATAAGTGCTGTTCTCCGTATGCGACAACGGTTTGATGGGCGAAGTACTGTGTCCTTCCTTTGCTTCGTTCGGGCTGAATCAGAGCAAAAGACCGCATTTGTTCAACTGCGTAATGGAAACGGCGAGCGTCTAATCCGGCTGCTGCCGCCAGGCTTTTTTCGTCTGGCGGCTTGCTGAAAAAGCATAGCGCCTGCCATAGCTTCCGGGTGTCTTCATTGCATCTGTGCCATGTGCGCCCAAATAGAAAATCAAACAGATCTAATAGTGAATAGCCTGCTTTTCCGAGCTCATGAATCAGCTGCCGAGCGGGCATGTCATCGTCTGACATATAGGCGATGCTGAGTGCCATGGCTTTCGGGTTTCCGGCTGTCGCTGAAATGAACTCGCTCTTCAGTTCTGGAGACAGTTCCAGCAGCTGCGCCAGCTTTGCTTGTTTAGTTGGGTCGTTGCACATTTGCAGGCAGCGGTTCACTTCTTGATGAAAATATTCCAGGGCATCTGTTTGTTCAAGTCCGCTCAGCTGGATGGTTACCATTTCTCCGAAGCCTTCCCGATAGGTTTGCTTCAAGTTTTCACGTGCTGTGAGGAGGACTTTCACACCTTGGGGCAGGCTGGTGATAAATTCGTGAATGTCTCTTTCGGCAGTGTCTATGCTGTCCACGATCAGCAGTACCGGTTTTTCTCTGGTGTAATTGGCCAAAGCATTGCGGACGACAAATCGTTTTTCGTTTATGGATTTATCGATTTGTTCCGTTCGGCCGAGCTGGTATGCAATCGTATTTAAAAAATCGCTAAAGCTCAATCCTTTCCAATCAGCACTGAGCCAGATGATGCTGTTGAATGCCGGCCAATCTGAGGAATCGCCGATACAGGAATAGGCTGCTTCTAGAGCAGTTGTCGTTTTTCCCATGCCTGCCCATCCGGTAATTAAACAGACGGGTGATGGGGAAAGCATCCATTGCCGTATCGCCTCGATGTCAAATCTTCGTCCTATAAAGTGACCCGACCAGCGTGACGGTAAGTTGTGTGTCAAAGGCATCTGTTCTGTAAGCGCATTCGTTTTATGGTCGAGAATATCGGGAAATAAACGTTTGACTGTTTTTTCAATATCTTGATCAAGCGGTGCTCCGAATGAGTTGTCCTGCCGTACTATTTTCGCTTTTTTAAGACATGAGGCCGCCCATACAGGCAATGCAGGCTTGATTACCGGTATAGTGGTGGTCTCAAGCAGATCGGTAAACCACTGTATATTCATATCGGTTTTTTCAAGAATGATCCAGATCATTCCGAACAGTTTTCCGTCTTCGATTCTTCCGGGAACATAGTTCGCACCCATCTGTCCGATCCAGCTTTTAATCGTGTTTGGGGAAACTCCCAGCTGGTGTGAAATGTTGTCTAAATAAGACTGTCCTGTTTTTTCGTTCTTATTCCTTCTGACTTTATAATCTGGATGAAGTTTTAGCGTTTTGACGCCAGGTGCCAGCAGTTGTGCAAATTGTTTTCGGTTTTCAAGTTCAGCCATAAGCCTGCACCTCCTATTAGTACTATTTTATCAATTCAGCGTTTTTTGTATATGAAAAAATAAAAGTACAGTGCCGCTGTCCTTTTATACAGCAGGAAAGGCTGTTGAACGTCTTGAAAAGCAGATAAAATGGGGGCAGTAACAGAGAAAACAAAAATGTATGCACTTACATTTCTTGATGAAGCGGCCACATGCCGTTAGAAGTATTCATAAAGAAAGGAATTTGCCAAATGACTCACACAGTACCTAAAACCATGAAGGCTGCTATTATGCATAACACAAGAGAAATCAGAATAGAAACATTGCCTGTACCTGACATCAGCCATGATGAAGTGTTGATTAAGGTGATGGCTGTCGGTATTTGCGGATCGGATCTGCATTACTATACAAACGGCAGAATAGGCAACTATGTAGTGGAGAAGCCATTTATCCTCGGACATGAATGCGCGGGAGAAATTGCCGCTGTCGGATCAGCTGTCGATCAATTTAAAGTGGGAGACCGCGTCGCTGTAGAGCCGGGTGTTACGTGCGGACGCTGTGAAGCGTGCAAAGAAGGGCGCTATAATCTTTGCCCGGATGTACAGTTTTTGGCCACGCCGCCAGTAGACGGCGCGTTTGTACAATATATCAAAATCAGACAGGACTTTGTTTTCGCTATTCCAGATTCACTTTCCTATGAGGATGCTGCCTTGATTGAACCATTTTCTGTCGGTATCCATGCAGCGATGAGAACGAAGCTTCAGCCTGGATCAACGATTGCGATCATGGGAATGGGCCCTGTTGGATTAATGGCTGTTGCAGCCGCTAAAGCATTTGGAGCAAGTACAATCATTGTGACTGACTTAGAGCCGCTGCGGTTAAATGCCGCGAAAAAAATGGGAGCTACTCATGTGATCAATATCCGTGAACAGGATGCTATTGAAGAGATCAAAAAAATCACAAATGAAAGTGGCGTTGACGTTGCTTGGGAAACAGCGGGGAATCCTGCGGCACTGCAATCTGCATTGGCTTCTGTACGACGCGGCGGAAAGCTTGCGATTGTCGGGTTGCCTTCTCAGAATGAAATTCCGCTAAATGTGCCATTTATCGCGGACAATGAGATTGATATATACGGCATCTTCCGTTATGCCAATACGTATCCAAAAGGAATTGAATTCCTTGCTTCGGGTATTGTTGACACGAAGCACCTTGTGACGGATCAATATGCGCTGGAGCACACGCAAGAGGCGATGGAGCGGGCGCTTCAATTTAAGAATGAATGTTTAAAAGTGATGGTGTATCCAAATCGCTGAGTGAACAGGGGGAGGGCTTTGTATTCTCCCTCTTGTTTACTGGAAATGAAAACGGATTCTTGGGGTGGAAAAGATGATCGAAACAGAAAAAGCAACGGTAATGAAGGCGAAACATCAAACAAAATCCAGTGCCGGTCTGTCCTGGCTTGAACGAATCGGGTACGGCTTCGGTGATATGTCGTATAATATTGTGTTTCAATTTGTAAACGCATACCTGCTGTTTTATTATACGGACATCGGCGGCATACAGCCTGTGGTCATCGCTACATTATTTCTTGTTGTGCGGGTGCTGGATGCTATTTTTGACCCGATTATGGGGGTTATTTTAGATAAAACGAACACAAGGTGGGGAAAGGCAAGGCCTTATCTGCTGTGGGTTGCATTTCCTTTCGCATTATTTACTGTCCTGTGTTTCACTACTCCTCACTTTGGAGCAACGGGAAACATCGTATATGCGTATATTACCTATATTCTGCTCGGCATGTCCTTTAGTATGCAAACGATTCCGGTGAACAGCTTAACGGGCCGGATAACGAATTCTGTAAAAGAAAGAACGGTATTAACAACAATTCGTATGATCTTGGTTTATGTCGGAATCCTTCTATCCATCTCCTGTGCAACTCCGCTTGCAGCAGCTTTGGGAGGAGAGAACCAGGCATTTGGGTTTCAGATGACGGCTTTCGTCTATGCCATTATAAGCATCGCTTTGAATCTCTTTAGTTTCTTTACTGTGCGTGAGCGGATTGCGCCTAAGAAAACAAAGAAACAGGGAATGAAAAAGACATTATCCGTTTTGTTTCAAAACAAACCTTTACTGATTCTAACGTCATCATTTTTAGCATTTGCAATCGGGTTTAATATTAAAATCAGTACAATGGTGTACTACTTTACGTATAACGTGAATCAAAAGGAATTGGTGTTCTTTGGAACCGTTTTATTTTTTGGCGCAGCCCTCATCAGTAACTTGTTTATTCCATACTTTTCTGAGAAATGGGGCAGGAAAAATGTGATGATCATATCGGCTGCTTTGTCACTGATCTCGTATGCAGGTCTGCATTTTACGGCGTATTCTTCGGTGACGCTCATTTTCATCTGGCTATTTGCTTCAGGGTTCTTTACAACCCCTTTAAATACGCTTGCTTGGGGAATGGTTGCCGATTGTGTTGATTATGCGGAATGGAAGACAGGGGTTCGTGCCGACGGAGTGGTGATTTCCAGCATGAGTTTTATCAATAAGTTAGGTGTTGCACTGGCCGGTTCGTTTTCTGCCATCTATTTAGGAATTGCAGGATATGTGGCGAATACTGATCAAACCGTGACGTCACTGAATGCGATTAAACATATGAATGCCTTAATTCCGGGACTATTTATTTTACTCTCTATCATCATCATAGCCTTTTATCCTTTAACTGAAAATAGATATAAACAGATCATCACCGAGCTTGAGAAGAAATCCAGATAAGTGAATATATTTAATATTTCTAATATTCGATGTAAAAGGTTGTATTTATGACTGAAAGTAATATACTGAGACTGTAATCTAGAATATGTAAAAAGAGTGTGATAACATGCGAAGTCAGTCTGTTGTTTGTATTGGGGAGTTATTGATCGATTTCTTTTGTACCGATGTGGACGTTGATTTAAAGAAAGGGCGTCAATTTTTAAAAAGTGCCGGCGGCGCCCCGGCAAATGTGTCAGCGGCGATTGCCAAGCTGGGAGGGGACGCTGCTTTCGCAGGAAAAGTAGGGAAAGATCCCTTTGGGTATTTTCTGAAGCAAACGTTAGATGCTGTTCATGTTGATACCTCTATGCTGGTGATGGATGAGAAAGCACCTACAACGCTTGCTTTTGTTTCATTAAAGAATAATGGAGAGCGCGATTTTGTTTTCAATAGAGGCGCGGATGCTCTGTTTACGATCGAAGATGTCGATCAGGATAAACTGAATCAAGCGAAAATCCTTCATTTTGGATCAGCGACGGCATTGTTATCTGATCCATTTTGTACAGCCTATTTACGGCTTATGTCCATTGCGAAGGATAACGGGCAATTTCTTTCATTTGATCCTAATTATCGAGGGGATTTATGGAAGGGAAGAGTCTCTGAGTTTGTTAGTGCTGCAAAAAGAGCCATTGCTTTAAGTGATTTTGTTAAGGTGAGTGACGAGGAGCTGGAGATCATCACTGGTGCGAAGGATCATGAAGAGGGCGTCAATATCCTTCATGGTATCGGAGCCAAGATGGTTGCCGTGACCCTTGGGAAAAACGGAACATTGCTGTCTAATGGCAAGGAACATGAAATCATTCAGAGTATTCCTGTCACTTCGATTGATTCTACAGGAGCGGGAGACGCTTTTGTCGGAGCGGCTTTGTTCAAGTTAGCAGGTACAGATAAGATTCAATCGGTAGAAACTGATTTTGAGCAGCTGCGTGATATCGTGTCTTTTGCCAATAAGGTGGGCGCTCTTGTCTGCACCAAAATTGGAGCGATTGATGCGCTGCCGCGTATGGAAGAGATTGAAGCTTCTTTATCTTTGTAATAAAAATAGAGGATGTTTCTTAAAAGTCTTTTGGACTTTTGGGAGGCATCCTCTTTTTTACCCCTTACTCTTGTGCAGGCCACTTACGCGCACCCGCTTGAACAATGCCCAAAAGCAATTGCCGCCGTTCTTTTAAAGATTTGACCGCTGTTCGAAATGTTTGCTCCGATAGGGTTGGGATGCCGCAATCCCTTAGCTTCAAGAGGCTGGGCTCCGGCGGTTCTTGTTCAGCCGGATGGATATATGCTGTATGAACGGTGTCTAAGTAGTTTTTGACACTTGAGCGCGCTTCTTTTATGTGCAGCTGATTCGGAAGGTACTGCTTTGGAATGCCATATGTCAAAATGGTTAACGCTTCATCCAATACAGTGACTGCAATCACGGAAGATTCCTCACGCTGTGTGCTATGGTAAAAATGAAGAATGGGGAAGGCGTTATGCTGAGCGGTCAGCTTTCCCAGCTCTGAAGAAAATGTAGCGAGAAGCAGATCCATGTCGTGAAAATGTCTCCCGTTCCACGCAGTTTGGACAATCTCTGTTCCGTTATGCCCAAGACTCAGTACACTCTGGGCGAATGAGCGCTTTTGATTAACTGCGCTCAAGACAGAAATTAAATACGTGACAGAAAAAGTAATTGTAAGCAGACCTTCAGCTGTAGCACCGACTGTCACAAGCTTCCAAAGGGCTCCGTTCGGTGTAAGGTCGCCATTTCCTAATGTAAACATCACATATCCAGAAAAATAAGCTCGATCTGACCAGGAGGCTGGTTCTTTACTCTGAGTAACTACAAGAGAATGAGGGTCACTTGAGAAGATAAACGTCCAACCGCTCCAAAATAAACCGATCCACACCAATAATGTCATGCATAACAGCAGCGGCCCTGCCGTACTGAGAACCTTTGCGTGATCTCCGCTGATCTTACGGAAGCCTTTCCACAGCCATGCAGATAAACATCTTGTGATCGGACCGGCTCCGCTCTCAAGCCATAATGTTGTCCATATAAAATCAATTATCCCCGCTGCCAACAATAAAATTCCTGCAATGATATACATCTCATTCAATTTTATTGCCTCCTCTTATTCAATTAGAGCCAGCCATTTAGCCATCTTTATTTTCCTCTTCTATTTCCTTTTGTCTTGAATCTGAAACAATCATTTGAATGTTTGAGAAGCGAATCATGCAGAGAAGAAATGTATAGGGGAAGTTACCCAACACTTACCCATTTTGATGAAGACAGAAATGAAACAGAAATTCACAGATAATACATACTGATTCCACATTTCTGGCATGAAAAAAGTTCAATTTCCCCTTGAATTGGTCATTTTACTGGCATAAAGATAAGGAATTTTCAGAAATTTATATTGACTGAAAGCGTTTTTGAAATTATGATAATATCAGAAGTGACAAATATATCACTATGATATTACTATAACAACACTACAAAGTGATTATAAGATGACAATTCATCAAGTCAGACATCAAAAATATACCCATTGTTGTTTGGTGAAAAAATGAAATCGCTTCCAAGTTATTTGTCTTCAACACATGCTGAAAAGAAGGGAAGGTTATGAAGCCAGTGAAAAAAGACATTTTGAACTTTTTTCTGCGGCCTGCTCATGGCATTTGAGGAAGGCGGCAGCCCTAGAATACGTTTTTGAAATACGCAGTGATCGATTTTGAAAAAGACTGGGGGAAACGGTATGAATACAAAAGGCAGTCAAATGTCATTTTTACGCACAATTATTTTAGTTTCGACTTTCGGCGGGCTTCTCTTCGGTTATGATACCGGGGTATTAAATGGAGCTTTACCATATATGGGTGAGCCTGATCAGCTTAATCTCAATGCTTTCACAGAGGGGCTCGTCACCAGTTCTCTTCTTTTTGGAGCTGCACTTGGAGCTGTGCTTGGCGGAAGAATGTCTGATTTTAACGGACGCCGTAAAAATATTCTTTTCCTCGCCATTATATTTTTTATCTCAACGATTGGGTGTACACTGGCTCCAAACGTAACAATCATGATCATCTCCCGTTTTGTGCTTGGAATTGCCGTCGGGGGCGCATCCGTGACGGTGCCTGCTTATTTAGCGGAAATGTCACCTGTGGAAAGCAGAGGACGGATGGTGACCCAGAATGAATTAATGATTGTATCCGGACAGCTATTGGCCTTTGTTTTTAATGCCATCCTCGGGACGACAATGGGAGACAGCTCCAATGTATGGAGATTTATGCTCGTGATAGCGTCTCTTCCGGCCGTATTCCTGTTCTTTGGAATGATCAGAATGCCTGAGAGTCCTCGCTGGCTTGTTTCAAAAGGAAGGAATGAAGATGCTTTAGGGGTTTTGAAGAAAATCAGGGACGAAAAACGCGCTGCTTCTGAGCTGACTGAAATTGAATCCGCTTTCAAAAGAGAGGATAAACTTGAGAAAGCTACGTTTAAAGATCTTGCAGTGCCATGGGTGCGCCGGATTGTATTTATAGGAATCGGAATTGCAATTGTACAGCAAATTACGGGTGTAAACTCCATCATGTATTACGGCACTGAAATTTTAAGAGATTCCGGATTCCAAACGGAAGCAGCGCTGATCGGGAATATTGCCAATGGTGTGATCTCCGTCCTTGCCACGTTCGTCGGAATTTGGCTGCTCGGTAAAGTCGGTCGCCGGCCGATGCTGATTACAGGGCTGATCGGAACGACAACGGCATTGCTGCTGATCGGGATATTTTCACTTGTGCTGGAAGGATCGCCTGCGCTTCCATATGTGGTTTTGTCATTAACGGTTTCGTTCCTGGCGTTTCAGCAGGGTGCGATTTCACCAGTGACATGGCTGATGCTTTCAGAAATTTTCCCGCTGCGCCTTCGCGGTCTGGGAATGGGTGTTACGGTATTCTGCTTGTGGATGGTCAATTTCGCAGTCAGTCTGACTTTCCCTATTTTGATGGCAGGCATTGGGTTATCAACAACGTTCTTCATCTTCGTTGCGCTGGGGATTTGCTCGATTCTGTTTGTGAACAAGTTTTTACCGGAAACAAAAGGTCTTTCGCTTGAGCAGCTTGAGGAAAGCTTCCGTGCTCATGATCGCAGTGAGGCGAAAGAAAAGGCTGGCGCTGAAGTGATTGGCTAAGTGGAATAAAAAGAATCCGCACTTGAATGCGGATTCTTTTTTTGTATGTTTAGTTTGGTCTGACAAGGATTTTCACTTGGTTTTTCTCTTTGATCAGAGCTCCGAAGCCTTCTTCGATTAAATCGTCTAAGACGATCTTTTTCGTAACGAGTTTATCGGCTGAGAAATAACCTTCTTTCATTAATGACAATACAGCTGGGAATACGTCACGGTACCCGATGATTCCTTTCACTGTACGCTCTTTGATTACGATATCGTTCGGATGAATTTCAGCGCCTTTTTCCCAGATGCTGACGATTACTGTCTCACCGGCAATTGTTGTAGATTGGATCGCTTGGCGTAAAACGACTGGAACCCCGGTTACTTCAAAGGCTACGTCAACGCCGCCTCCTGTAAGGTCTGTGATATGTGCCACTACATCGTCTGTTTTGGACGGATCCACGATAATGGCGCCGAGCTCCTCAGCTTTTTGCTGGCGCTCAGGTGAGAGCTCAACAGCATAAATATCAGTAGCACCGGCAGCTTTCAGTGCTTCAATAACAAGAAGTCCGATCGGGCCGCAGCCGAATACAGCCGCTTTGTCACCGGCTTTGATTTTGCTTGAGCGGACAGCGTATAAAGCGACTGCAGAAGGTTCAACGAGTGCGCCTTGTTCATATGATAATTCCTCAGGAAGTTTGAATAACAGCTCTTCATCTACAGAAACGTATTCAGAGAATCCGCCGCCGCCTCCGGCTAAGCCGAGGAATCCCATTTGTTCATCAAGGTTGTACGCACCCTGATGTCCGTGTGTTGCAAAAATCGGTTCCACAACGACTCGGTCTCCGACTTTATAGTTTTCAACGCCTTCCCCGACTTCAACAACTTCACCGGAGAATTCATGCCCCATTGTGACAGGTGCTGTTTCTTTTGTTAAAGGGTGGGGTTTGTCCACCGGGATAAAGATCGGGCCTCCTAAATACTCGTGTAAATCACTGCCGCAGATGCCGCACCATTTGACTTTGATTTTGACTTTTCCCGGTTCCGCTTTTGGCTCTTCAATATTTTCAATACGGATATCCTTTTGGTTATGCCATCTAGCTGCCTTCATGGATTACCACTCCTATATCTTTTGATATGAGTAATTCCGCACCGATCAATATGAACTGTTCACAAAATCGCCATTTTTTAAAACCAAAAAAAGATAAAACTTATATATAATATAATCTACGTTTTTTGAAATAAGAAACTTTGAAGAAAAAAGAGTCTCGCACACTCTTTTTTCTTTATGATGAGAGAGTATGATTGGTTTACATAACTATGAATTTGGCTTGAACAATACGGTAATGGTTCGTTCATATTGAATGCGACAACTACTCTATCAACAATTATAACGCTAATGCTGTAATTATAATAGGATAATCTTCCATGGTTTATTTTAGCAGAGGGGATTTTTTCGACTTTGTAACATTACTGTAAGGATATTGAAATAAAAAATCCCTGGTTGATCGTGTATAATTTTTCCTAGATGTTAACAAACAGGGGGACGAAATGTTGAAGAAAGTCATTTTAGCCGCTTTTATCTTAGTAGGAAGTACTTTGGGAGCTTTCAGTTTTTCGGCAGATGCCAGTGCAAAACATGTGAACGGAAATATTACTTGGTATAACGGAGTTGGGAAAAAAGGCTCTTCAGGTAAAAAACTTGGACATTGGGACTGTGCGACAAAGATCGGATTTGACGTACCTAGAAATGGGACAAAAATCAGAGCTTATGCTAAAGCGAAGCCTAAAAAGGTGATTACGGTTTATAAAAATGATGTTGGCAGAATGCCTCATGCAGTGCTGGATGTAAGCCCTAAAGCGTTTAAAGCGCTGGGATATCCATTAAGCAAAGGAAAAGTAGCGGGACATTACAGCTATTAATACATAGTTTAAATCTGTAAAGCAAGAAGTCGCATTCTTGCTTTTTCTATTGGTGGAGATAAGAGATGAAAAAAGGAATCGTTTTATTGGCAATCGTCGTTGTTTTGGCGGCAGCTGGGGGTTTTATGTTTTATTCTTTTAAAGATAAAGTCAGTGAGAGTGCCGCCGATGTTTCCGTGAACACGGAGAACAGTGAGAAGCTTCTGGTTTCGATTACCGATACCGATCTTCTGACGAAGTATTATGAAAATGAAAAGGTGATCCACGAGGCGAAGCTGACCAGCTATCCGGCATTTGCCTTGGACAAAGAACAGCAGGCGCTCTATTATACAAGCAATAACGATCAAAATGAGATGAGGCTTTTTAAGCTTGACCTTAAGTCTGATAAGAAAACTATGCTTTATAAAGGTCCGGAAAGCGCGGACAGCTTGTTTTTATCAAAGGATCACTCAAAAATCTATTTTCGTTTAGGGAAAGCGGACGAAAGCAATTTTCGTATCGCATCCTTTGATTTGAAAACGAAGAAGTACAAAAACCTGTATCCTGCCGCTAATGACCAGGATGACAGCGTCAGCAGCTTCTTTTATAACCAAAAAACAGATTCATTTGCATTGCTTCATTATTCTGTAGAAGAAGATTACAAAAAAACGGATGAAGCCAATGAGAAGGGAATCGATCCTGAGCCGACAAAGATTCACTTTTCGGCCGGTCATGAAAGCGGCCTTCATGAGCTTAAGAGCCTGGAGCAGTTTATCAGTGATATTGCTGTTTCTGATGACGATAAACGTATTCTGTTTACGTCATATACACAAAAAGGCACGGAGCAAACGGCTACTATTCAAATGCTGAATGCAGACACGAAAACCTATAAAAAAATCATTTCAAATCAGAAAACATTTAAGCTGTTAATTGACGCGCAGCCGCAGTTCTCCAAGGACGGAAAGAAGATTTATTTCCTTGCCGAAGCCAAAGGGGCTAAAAAGCTGAAGGACGAAACTGGGCGTGAAGCCAAGGTTCGGACAATTTATTCTTATGACCTTGATACGAAGACGTTCAAAAAAGTATGGGAAAATCCAAATGGCATCATCAACAGCTTTTCTGTCATTAACTGAAAAAATCACTCAGCAAATGCTGAGTGATTTTTTAATGGACGAGGTGCAGGGCAAATGATCCGAGCCATTTAAAGAAACGAATGATCGGTATGGACCAATTCATAAGTTCCGCACATGAGTTTATAGCCAAGTTCAACTTTTTGACTGAAGCTCGTTTCTTCAGGTCAGCCTGCTGTTGGTTTTTGATCACATCATCACCCCTCATATCCATATTATACCATAACAGAAAGTAAAAAAGCCCGAAACGTTTACAGTTTTGGGCTTCATTATCTCGGCCTCTCGTCAAATCGAGAGGCCGTGCTATTGGATATAAAATTTGTATCTCTGATCGAGGATTGTTTGCTGATAGAGACTGCTTTTAAAAAAGGGAAGAGCTAACTTGTTTTCGTTTGGCTGTTGTTTTGGAGATTCACTAATGAACGGGTGCCGTCGACCATTTTACTTCCGCACAAAGGGCACAATGGCGTGTCACTGCTGGCGAAGTTTTTTCTGGTCCAGCCGTTGCAGTCTTCTTTTGTGCATTCCCAAGTACTCACATCTTCCTTTGGCAGCGGTTCTTGATTTCGTTTGTTATAGTAAGACATAAAGTCACTTCTTCCCTCATGTATTT
Source organism: Bacillus sp. B28 (assembly GCF_029536185.1). Taxonomy (NCBI): domain Bacteria; kingdom Bacillati; phylum Bacillota; class Bacilli; order Caryophanales; family Bacillaceae; genus Bacillus; species Bacillus sp. B28. The sequence goes on from NZ_CP120511.1 coordinate 642,127, forward strand.
TACTGCACATTTCTTATTGTCTCATACTTTGCCCTAATCTCCTAATTCCTTTTTCTTTATGACTTTCCAATCTGCTCATCTAAAAAGGACAGAAGCGTGCTGTTAAAAGCATCCGGTTCTTCTAAAAACGGACAATGGCTGCTCTTAGAAAATGTAACGAGCTTTGCGTTTGAAATATGTTCACGCAGGTGTTCTCCGGCTTCTATTGAGAAAAATTTGCGGTCTTCTCCGAAGCATAACAATGTCGGAACATGAACGTTTTGCATGGTCTCGCGATAATCAGCTGCCGTTTGATTAAATAAAATCGTGCTTGAAATGGCTGCCGGCTGTTTCAAAATTTCGGCAAGCATCCATTCTGTTTCTATTGATGCTGGCGGCTCTGCGAACATATTATTGATGAAGCTTTTGTAGAATGGAAGCGGCTCAGTTTGAATAGCGTGCATCGCTGTTTTCAAGCCGTCAAAGTCAAACGGGCCGTGTCCCCAGCCGTCCCATTGGTAGTCGGAAGCCGATTGATCGACGATAACAGAGGCTCGTATGTTATCATTCCCAAATTGATTGATATAATCCCATACCACGAAAGCGCCCATTGACCAGCCAACAAGGACGGCAGGATCAAGCTCCATCGCGCACATAAATTCCTTGATATCACGGGCGTATTGGGAAATGGTGTGTCCATGAAGAACTTTGTCGGATTCGCCGTGCCCTCTAAGATCAAGGCGAATACATTGATAATTGGCAGATAGCGCTGAAAGTTGTTTGTGGAAAAATTGTCCGCTCATAAGCACGCCGTGTATAAATAGGATGGGTGTCCCGCTCCCGTGAGTTTCGTAGTATAGGCGGGTCTGATCTTCTAATGTGATATATGGCATGTTTTCTCCTCCTTTAGTTTCCGTCATGTGAATGAATGGCTGATGAACTGATGATCACAGCTGTTGCAGCTGCCTGCTGTGCTTGGATGGCCGTTTCAATTGCTGTGTATAGGCCTGATTCCATCAGCAGATCTTTCTCCATATACTCGCTGAGATATAAGCTGACAGCAATTTTGAAGTTCATATCCTTTTCCCATTTAAATGCTTTTTCTTGGTTCAGCTCATGAGTGATGCCTAAAACGGTTTTGATGTCCGGCTCTTCCAAGAATGTGAGAAGGGCGAGATCGGGATAATGAAAATCTTTTGGCTTTTTATGAGATTCAGTAATGGATTGAAAGATCAGTTTGCATTGGGAAACAAGGGTTTCAGGGTCTTTTTCACTTTGCAGGGCAAGAATATGGCTGACGTGTTGTAAGTATTGGCCTTTTTTAAAGCCGTTAGCGGACAGCAGCTGATAGCATGTTTCTGCCTTGTTCAGCGCCCGCAAACCATTTCCGTTTTGGGCAAGCAATACGGCAAGCGGAACATTTTGAGTTGAAGTGAGGAAATAGTGATTTTTCTTCATCTGCTGATAAACAGAGAGCCCCATGTTCATCTGTTCTCTTTGGTTTATCGTTTCGGTCTTGCCGGTGAGCATGATCAGAGCGGAAAGGTACGTGAAAATATCCCGTTTATATCCAAGCTTCACCATTTGGCTGTATACATCGATGAAAGGAAGAAACGCTTGCTTCGCCTCATGCTGAAAATGAATATCCAGAATTGAAGCGACAGTAAAGCGGTGGTGAGAATTGAGTGTTGAGAAGCTGCCGATGTTTGATTTTATATAGCTGCTTAAATCATAAAAGCGCTGAAAATCAAAATCTCTTTTATTCACAATATATGCAGAGGAGATGAGCATTAATATCTGATTATGAGCAACTTTCCACCTTAATTTTGATTTTAATTCGTCATAAATTGAAATATATTGATTTGTTTTATCTTTGAGATCGTTTGTCAGCATAAAAAGCCGCTCCTTTCTTCGCTGTTTCTAAGTTATACGATTTATGGAAGAAAAAAGTTTCATAGATAAAAAAACCTGCCTGCAGCAGGCAAGTTTTATGGGACTTATTTATGGGGGTCAATTATATCCATCGGTCTCATCATGTCATAGTCTTCATGCTCAAGAATGTGGCAATGCCATACGTACCGCCCAGTGTACGGCCCGAATGTTACGGCGATTCTCAGGACTTCACCGGCGTGGGACTGAACCGTGTCTTTCCAGCCTTTTTCACTTGGTGGCGGCGGAACGGCGGGTCCGGTGTAGGCCAGTTCTCCGCGCTCTTCAAAACGGGCTGTATCAAATGGGCGCCGGTCCAATACACGGAAGGAGACCAAATGAAGATGGATCGGATGTGTTCCGCGAGTCGGATTGATGATCGACCATATTTCGGTAGAACCGGCTTTCGGTGCTTCAGTGACAGGATCGTGCCAGCGTTTGTTGTTAAGAAGAAGGACGGGTCTGCCGTATTGGTCTTGAGTGCCCGCCAGCTTCAATGTTCGGAGGTTTTGTATTCTTTCGTGCTGTACCGAAGGGTAAGATGCCAGGTATTTTGGTTTTCTGCTCTCGTCTTTTTGGGCTAACGGTTTTGTGACTCTGAATTGCATGATGTTTGCGTCTGTTTCTGGATTAACGTCACCGCCGCAGCCCTCGCTGTTTGCTAAAATGATCGATTGTCCTTCAAACGCGGCGAAGTCAATGAGAATATCAAAGCGTTCAGCCGGCGCAATGCTGAAGGAGTTTAGCTTGACGGAGCGCGGCAAAAGTCCGCCATCAGAACCGATCTGGATAAATTCTCCGCCATTATCAAGTGACAGGTTATATGTTCTCGTATTAGAGGCATTGATGACGCGGAAACGGTATTTTCTCGGTTCGACCTCCATGTATGGCCATACCTTCCCGTTGACGAGAATTGTATCTCCGCAAAAGGCTGGAACGATTGACGGATTAGGCAGTGACGGTGAAGGGTTTTCCGGTCCGCTCGGATAAAATAAAGAGCCATCAGCATTAATCGTACGGTCTGTGATCAAAAGCGGCACATCGTATTCACCTGATGGGAGCTTCAGGCGTTTTTCCTTTGGTTCATGGATGATATAAGCACCGATGAGCCCGGCATACACATTCAGCCTCGTGAGCGCCATGGCATGATCGTGATACCATAAAATAGCTCCGCGCTGCTGATTCGGATAATGGTAAACCTCTCGTTTAAAATAAGGGCCTGTTTGTTCAAAGTCTTTAGAAAACCAGGCCTCAGGATAACCGTCGCTGTCATCTGGAGTGACGCCGCCGTGTAAATGAACGACGGTTTTTACTTCGGGTTCGGCATGCTGGCTGTCACTGTGATGAATGGTGTGATCAATCGGGAGAAAGTGCTCTGAAGGTAGGTTATTCATCCACTTCACATAAACGTTTTCATTTCTTTTGGCCTTAATGGTGGGACCGGGGAATAAACCGTTATAGCCCCACAGACGGGTTGGAGGGAGATCGCGGTGAAGCTGATGATAGCATTCCTCCATGGTTACTTCGTAGTATGTGCTTTCTTTTGACTGCTGTACCGGCTTTAGTGTATCTGGGATTGGGAGAGCATCCGCAAATTTTTCAAGTGTCATTTTCATCTGTCCTTATCTAAATATTCCCTAATTGGTACTATAGTTAATGACATTAAGGACGTGAAGGTGACAAAAAAATCCTGCCGTTAAGGCAGGATATCGGGCTGCTGCTGAGTGACCGGTTTGGCTGATGCTTTTTCAGTCACCTTGCGTTTTCTGAACACAAGATAAGAAAGCAATACAATGCCTGTGATAACGCCTGTCAGCAGCAGTTCATCTCTCATAGATTCAATAAATGCCATGGATACTAAAATACCGCAGATGGCAATAATGGTCAGGTAGGTTAAGAACGGGAAGAACCACATCTTGATCTTCAATGCTTCCGGGTTTGTTTTTTCGAGGCTTTTTCGCATTCTCAGCTGGGAAACAGCGATAACAAGATAAACGAGCAGGGCGATTGCGCCTGATGAGTTGACTAAAAATAAAAAGACGGTGTCAGGTGAAAAGTAATTCATTACGACCGCGATATAAGAGAAAAATGTTCCTGCCACAATTGCTTGTACGGGAACTCCTTTTTTGCTCAGTTTCATAAAGCGGCGCGGCGCTTCGTTTCTTTCTGCAAGTGAATACAGCATTCTGGATGTGGTGTACAAACCTGAATTCAGGCAAGAAAGTACAGCTGTGAGGACGATAAAGTTCATAATTTGCGCGGCTGCCGGCACTCCAATATGTTCGAGAACAGCGACGAAAGGGCTTTCTAAAATATTCGCTGAGTTCCAAGGCAGAAGCGCAACGACAACGGCGATTGAACCAACGTAAAAGACAATGATGCGCCATACAACGGATCGGGTCGCTTTGGTTACAGATTGGACCGGGTTTGATGTTTCACCGGCAGCAATCGCAACAATTTCCGTTCCCATAAAGGAGAAGATCACGACAACAATTCCGAGCAATACAGAGCCTATGCCTTCCGGGAAAAATCCGCCTTGGCCCGTGATATTTGCGAAACCGACTGGATCACTGCCTGGGGCGAAGCCAAAAATAAATGCAAAACCAACGATTAAGAATGCGATGATTGTAACAACTTTAATGAGGGAGAACCAATATTCAAACTCACCAAATGATTTAACAGAGTAGATGTTTGTCAGTGTGAGTAAAATCGTCAAAATTAAGCTCGTCATCCAAAGCGGAATATCGTGGAACCAGTATTGGATAATGCCTGCTCCCGCGATTGCTTCAATAGCGATAACAATAACCCAGAAAAACCAGTAGAGCCAGCCGATTGCAAATCCTGCCCACGGTCCGATAGCGTCATGAGCGTATTGGGAGAATGATCCGCTTGTCGGATTTACAGCCGACATTTCACCAAGCATTCGCATGATAAAGATGACCAATAATCCGGCTAATGCATAAGAGACAATGGCACCGGGCCCGGTCGAGTGAATCACTGAACCGCTGCCAACAAATAATCCGGCTCCGATGACGCCGGCGATAGAAATCATCGTCATATGTCGGGTCTTTAATTCTTTTTTTAATCCTGATTGAGACTGGTTCATATGTTACCTCCTTGAAAATTAAAGTTGTTACTGAATATTATGATAATTGAAACTGTAACATAAATATACATTTTGTCGAAAATTTATGTCAGAAAATATAACAGTTTATTTCAAATTTGTAGGGTTTTGTTTGCTGTTTTTTGGAGTGAATATGTTCGAAATAAAAGAAAAAATTTTCCGTCAATTACCCGTTTTTTTGATTTGCTATATGTTTGAAAAAGTGTTCGATGGCTAGAAGTATTGGTATCATTGGATTTGAAACACTTTTTACAAATGAAACTAAGTTGCCTTGAGTAAAAAATGTTCTATCGTCACTATTTTTCTGTGGTGAGTGAATCATGTTTCTATAGACCCACTGCGGTTCAGCTTTGTATCATAATGATAGAAAACATGAGCGGAGAGGAGGTTTTTTATGGAGAGATATGATGAACTGAAAAAGGGAGAATCCGGGGCGCTGGTCAGTATTGCGGCGTATCTTGTGCTGTCCGCGATTAAGCTGATCATCGGTTATGTATTTCACTCGGAAGCTCTTACGGCAGACGGGCTAAATAACACAACAGACATTATTGCTTCTGTTGCTGTGCTGATCGGTCTCCGCATCTCTCAAAAGCCTCCTGACGAAGATCATCCATACGGCCACTTTCGGGCGGAAACAATTGCATCACTTATCGCATCGTTTATTATGATGGTTGTCGGCCTGCAAGTGCTTTTCAGCGCCGGTGAATCTATTTTTTCTGTGAAAGAAGAAACACCGGATATGATTGCGGCTTGGACGGCTGCAGGCGGGGCAGTCATGATGCTGATTGTCTATCAGTACAACAAAAGGCTTGCCAAAAAGGTGAACAGCCAAGCGCTGCTTGCGGCAGCGGCTGATAATAAATCGGACGCATTCGTCAGTGTCGGCACGTTTATCGGTATTTTGGCCGCGCAATTCCATCTTGCATGGATTGATACGGTGACTGCGTTTGTCATCGGCCTTCTCATTTGCAAAACGGCATGGGATATTTTTAAGGAATCATCGCATTCATTGACTGATGGCTTTGACGTAAAGGACATGTCCGATTATAAACAGACGATCGAAAAAATCTCCGGTGTCAGCCGGTTAAAAGACATCAAGGCGAGATATTTGGGCAGCTCTGTGCACGTAGATGTAGTGATTGAAGTGTCATCAGAATTAAATATTACAGAAAGCCATGATATTGCGAATGAAATTGAGCGGAGAATGAAGGAGGAGCATGCGATTGATTATTCGCATGTTCATATGGAGCCTTTGCAAAACAAATAACTGGGTAATGAGAGCTTCCTGTCATGGGAGGCTTTTTTTGTTTGATTGCCCTGTATGTATTGGCAGTAATTTGCTAGAATCGTTTTTTTATACAGGTCGTTTTTTGTGGTAAAGTTAGGTTACTATATGATGATTTTTGTAGATGACTAGGAGGAAGAGAATGTCATACCAAGAAGACCTGCATCCTTTGCTGGGAAAAGCAGTTGAACATATCGATAAAGTAATGGTTGGAAAACGGGACATCGCAAAACTCAGCTTAGCAGCTATTCTTGCCAAAGGACATGTGCTGCTTGAGGATGTGCCGGGCGTAGGGAAAACGATGATGGTTCGCGCTCTGGCGAAATCGATCGGCGCTGATTTTAAACGAATTCAATTCACACCGGATTTGCTGCCCTCCGATGTAACGGGTGTTTCTATTTATAATGCGAAAACAATGGAGTTCCAATACCGGCCGGGCCCGATTATGGGGAATATCGTGCTGGCTGACGAAATCAACCGAACATCCCCTAAGACACAGTCTGCCTTGCTTGAAGCGATGGAAGAGGGAAGCGTCACGGTAGATGGCAACACAATGCCGCTTGCCGCTCCATTTTTTGTTATGGCAACGCAAAACCCTGTGGAATATGAAGGGACATATCCTTTGCCGGAAGCCCAGCTTGACCGTTTTTTATTTAAACTTCGCATGGGCTATCCGTCCTTTGAAGAGGAATTGGATGTCTTATCTCTTCAGGAAAAAAGCCATCCGATTGAGACACTTGAGCCTGTAATTTCAAGAGAAGATTTCATCCGCCTGCAGAGAGAAGTGCAGGATGTCCGTGCTGATGACAGCATGAAGGAATATATTGTCGAAATCGTGCAAAAGACGAGACAGCATGCCTCTGTTCACTTAGGCGTCAGTCCGCGCGGATCCATCGCTCTCATGAAAGCGGCCCAGGCATTTGCGCTGCTTCATGACCGCGATTATGTCATTCCGGATGATATTCAATATCTTGCCCCTTATACGCTGCCGCACCGGATGCTCCTGCAGCCGGAAGCAAAATTTGAAGGGATCCAGGCAGAAACAATCATACGGGAGATCATGTCTGGCGTGAAAGTTCCGGTTCAAAGGTCGTCGGTCCGCTGATGAAAAAGAAATTTCAATGGTTGATGTACGGGTGGAAACTGCTCGTATTAACGTTATTGACGGGTGCTGTTTTCTCTTATGCAATGTTTCAGGGCGGCTTTGTCAGCTGGTTTTTGTTTTATTCATTTCTCCCTTTTGTTGTATACGCCGGTCTGCTGGCGATGTACCCGCTCCGCTCCTTTCAGGTGTCGCGGCATATCGTCAAAACGCAATTGCATGCGGGAGACAGGCTGGAAGCTTCGGTTACGCTTAAAAGAAAACTGCCGTTTCCCCTGATGTATATGGTGATTGAAGATTGTCTGCCGTCAGGGTTAGAGCCATTAAACGGAGATGAAGCTTTGGCCAAACAGCTGGTGTTCCCATGGTTCAAACGGAGCATCACGATGTCATATCAAATAACGCCGGTACTGCGTGGAGAGCATCATTTTCATGCCATTAGGGTGCGGACCGGGGATGTCCTCGGACTGATTGAAAAAACGTCGTTTTATGGGGCAGACGATTCGGTGTTTGTTTATCCTTTCTTTCAGCCTCTTCAGTATCAGCTGAATGAGCGATATCAGGAAGATGGCGTAAGCGGGGCATCACCTGTTCATCAGCACCACTCTTCTGTCGCAGCGAGTGTAAGGAACTATCAGCCGGGAGACCGTTTTGCGGCGTTAGACTGGAAGACTTCGGCGAGACGGAGCCAGCTGATGACGAAGGAATTTGAACCGTCGAGAAACAAAAACCTGTTTCTTCTGATGGACCGTTTTAGCTCTGACGCATTCGAAGAGGTCGTTTCCGTGACAGCTTCGATTCTTCATTCTGTTTTGAAAAATGGCGCAGGAGCAGGTCTGGCTTCAGTAGGAAAGGAAAGGTCCATTTTTCCGATTCAGGAGGGAGAGCGGCATTTTAAACACATGCTCCATCACTTAGCCGTTTGTGATTGTGATGCTGCTGACCGCGTAAGCCGTTTTGCGGGTGAGGAGCTTGGGAAGCCGTCTGTTCGCCAGGCTGATAAAGTGATTGTCACGGGACAGATTACGGAGGATTTGGTGAAGACGTCAGAAGCAGGGATCGGTCCGGTTACCATTATACTGGCAAAAGAGAAAGACGCCGATCTTTCCCAAGGTGAGCATATGATGATCGAACGCATGCTGAAACACCAAATCAGGGTTCAAATCATGAGAGGCGGCCGAGCTTCGCGTGTTGTTTAGAAAGAGAGGTGACGGTGTACATGCCGCTTGATGACCAGAAGGGAAGCCGTCTGAGCTTGCTGTTATTTTATTTTCTGGCTTTTTTATTGCTGTGGGAGTGGCTCAGGCCGCTGGACCATTTTACAGACACGAAGCATACAGGCTTTTTTATTGTCTTTATCGGCTTGACGTTTCTGCTGACTTTTTTCAGGATGAGGTGGTTTGTCACCGTTCCTTTTTGTGTCTTATTTACATTCATTTCGATACACATTCTGTTTTACGAAGGGTCTATTTTTGACTTAAGCTGGGTCAGCTCTTTTTTACAGGATGTCTATTTGAATATCACGTTTATTCAGACAGGACAATGGAATAATATGATTCCTTCTTTTCGGACCCTGCTGTTTTTTGTGCTGCTGTGGCTGCTGGTCTATCTCCTTCATTACTGGGTGATTTACCAGAGGAGGATCTTATTTTTCTTTATGATGACAGTGGCGTATATTACGATTCTTGATACATTTACGCCTTATGACGCCGCTTACGCTGTTATCCGTATCGTGCTGATTGGCTTCTTTATGCTGGGCCTTCTGTATTTGGAACGCATTAAGCTGATGGAACGAATAACGTTACCGAAAGCGGCTGTTCTGACATGGTTTCTCCCCCTGTCTGTGCTGATTTTGGGCGCGGTGGGATTTGGGCTTGCCGCGCCGAAATCAGATCCGAATTGGCCGGATCCCGTTCCTTTTCTCAAAAAAGTCACCAATCATGATCGTGTGCCGGCAGGAGAAAGCAAAATCGGATACGGGAATCACGATGAATCGCTTGGCGGTCCGTTTCAGCAGGACGCTAGCCCTGTTTTCACGTGGCAGGGAAAAGAGCGCACATATTTCCGCGTGGAAACAAAGGATACGTATACGGGAAAAGGCTGGATTGAAACAGACACGGGCATGTCGTATCAGCTTAGCGGAGGCAACGTTGAAAATCTGTGGTTTGATCATAAGGTTTCCACAGAGCGGAACACTGTACGCGTGAAGGTCGATGAGCGTTACGGATATAACCATGTAATGTATCCGATTGGTGCGCAAAATATTAAGCCAAAGCAGGCTGTCTCGCTTGAAATGAACGGGAACACTGAACAAATTTCTCCGATCAGTGAGCAGACCGGTGATATTCGGAACATGGGCAGTTATACAGTGACGTACAACTCCCCGGTCTATAAACAGGATGAGCTGAAAAAAGTGAAAGTGAGACAAAACAGTGAGGAGTACACCTTCAGCGACCGCTATATGCAGCTGCCGGATACTCTGCCTGAGCGGGTGAGAACGCTAGCGATCAAGCTGACTCAAGATCACGATAATATGTTTGATAAGGTCAAAGCTGTTGAGGACTATTTAGGGTCAAACGAGTTCACCTATGAAACAGAAAACGTCACCATCCCTAAAGATGATGAAGATTATGTGGACCAATTCCTGTTTGAAACAAAGATGGGCTATTGTGATAACTTTTCGTCCTCGATGGTGGTGCTCCTGCGTTCGGCCGGCATTCCGGCACGCTGGGTAAAAGGATATACGTCTGGTGAATATAAAGAAGCGGGGAACAAAAACGGCAGCATCTATGAAGTGACAAATAACAACGCCCATTCCTGGGTAGAGGTGTATTTTCCAGAGCAGGGATGGGTCACTTTTGAGCCGACAAAAGGGTTCACAAATCCGGCTGAGTTTGCTTCCTCCGATACAAAGGATTCCGGCAGCGAAAGCAGCAGCTCGCCTGAGAAAGCAAAAGAGGAACAGAAAGAAAAGAGAACACAGCCGGAGAAGGAGCAAAAACAAAAGGATAAACGTGAGCCTGCCGTTTCCAAAAAAACAACGTCTGCGCATGCAAGCGTTGGCGCAGGCTGGTATGCCGCCATGGCTGCGGTTCTTTTGACAGCGGTTTTGCTTTATGTTTTCCGTTCGTTATGGCTTCCTGTTTTCACAGTGAGAAAATTGAAGCACCGCAGTGATCAGCATGTGTTTTTTGAGGCATACGGCGCGCTCCTGAAACAGATGAAAAGAAGAGGCCTGCCTAAACGTGACAGCGAAACGCTGCGGGAGTACGCAAAACGAATCGACGAAACATATCATTCTGAAGACATGTTAAAGCTGACAGCAAACTATGAACGGGCGCTGTACAGAAATGACGATTCGGCAAAGCTTTGGAATGATTCCAGAGAGTTATGGGAAAATTTAATTAAAAGAAGATGGTCTTGACCGCTTATCGACGTGTTGTTAGAATTAGTGAATATTATCGGAGTCTGGGAGCGAGTTGCCTGACTCCGGCAAACGGCCTTGCCAAAGAGGGCGGAGCGTGTTTCATATCTGTCCTCGTTTTTTTCTGTGTCAAAAAACTTAGAGGAGATTAGGTGACAACCATGACAAAGTTAGTGAATGAAATGATTCTTGTCCTTGATTTCGGCAGTCAGTACAATCAGCTGATTACACGCCGCATCCGTGAATTTGGTGTATACAGTGAGCTGCATCCGCATACATTGACGGCTGAAGAAATTAAAGAAATGAATCCAAAAGGAATTATTTTATCCGGCGGTCCGAACAGTGTATATGATGAAGGCTCTTTCCGCTGTGACGAGAAAATCTTCGAATTAGATGTTCCTGTATTGGGAATTTGCTACGGCATGCAGCTGATGACTCATTACCTTGGAGGAAAAGTAGAAGCTGCCAGCCAGCGTGAATACGGCAAAGCGAACATCCACATCGAAGGAACACCTGATTTGTTCAAAGATCTTCCGAATGAACAAGTGGTTTGGATGAGCCACGGTGACTTGGTTGTAGAAGTGCCTGAAGGTTTCACTGTTGATGCGACAAGCCATCACTGCCCGAACTCAGCAATGAGCAAAGCGGATAAAAAATGGTACGGCGTTCAGTTCCACCCGGAAGTGCGCCATTCTGAATACGGCAATGACCTTCTGAAAAACTTTGTATTCGGCGTTTGCGAATGCGAAGGCAAATGGTCAATGGAGAACTTTATCGATATCGAAATGCAAAAAATCCGTGAAACGGTCGGAGACAAACAGGTTCTTTGCGCGCTTAGCGGCGGCGTTGATTCTTCTGTTGTTGCTGTTTTGATTCATAAAGCGATCGGCGACCAGCTGACTTGTATCTTTGTAGACCATGGCCTGCTCCGTAAAGGCGAGGCTGAAGGCGTTATGAAAACATTCAGCGAAGGCTTTAACATGAACGTCATTAAAGTAGACGCGCAAGATAGATTCTTAAATAAACTAAAAGGCGTTTCTGATCCTGAGCAAAAACGTAAAATCATCGGTAATGAATTCATTTACGTTTTCGATGATGAAGCGGACAAGCTTAAAGGCATCGACTACCTTGCACAAGGAACGCTTTACACAGATATCATCGAGAGCGGTACTGCAACGGCGCAAACGATCAAATCTCACCACAATGTCGGCGGGCTTCCTGAAGACATGCAGTTTGAACTGATCGAGCCGTTAAACACGCTCTTCAAAGACGAAGTGCGCGCGCTTGGCACAGAGCTCGGCATTCCGGATGACATCGTATGGCGCCAGCCTTTCCCAGGACCGGGACTCGGCATCCGCGTTCTTGGCGAAGTAACAGAAGAAAAACTGGAAATCGTTCGTGAATCAGATGCGATTCTCCGTGAAGAAGTTGCTAATCATGGTTTAGAGCGTGATATCTGGCAATACTTCACTGTTCTTCCGGACATCCGCAGCGTTGGTGTTATGGGTGACGCGAGAACATATGATTACACAATCGGAATCCGCGCCGTTACATCAATCGACGGCATGACATCTGACTGGGCGCGTATCCCTTGGGATGTGCTTGAAGTGATTTCTACACGTATCGTAAACGAAGTGAAGCACATTAACCGCGTGGTGTACGATATTACAAGTAAGCCGCCTGCGACGATTGAGTGGGAATAAGTAAATACCTAAGAAAAACGTCCCTTTATAAAAGGGGCGTTTTTTTGTTAACTTTTTGAAACCGTTTTGGCAGTTCTTGTATCTAACAACATAGGAGGTGGATAAGGTGAAGGAAGAAAGATTGATTACAAAGGCGAGAAAAGGAAATTCTCGAGCCTTTGAAAAGCTTATGCTGGCACATCAGGAGACTTTATATAAAACAGCCTATCTCTATTTAAGAAATAAAGAAGATGCACTTGATGCTGTACAGGAAACGGCTTATAAAGCTTTTATAGGTATAGAAAAACTAAAAGAGCCAAAGTACTTTTTAACGTGGCTCACCCGAATTCTTATTAATTCAATTTTTGCAATGAAGAAAAAGAAGGGGGAATTGGTTCCGTTTGAAAGCCATCATGACACTGGCACGAACCCAAGGAATATTGAAGAATATATAGACTTGCGCAATGCGCTGGATACACTTGATGAACATGTTCAGTTAACAATTCAGCTTTATTATTTTCAAGATTATTCGATTTCAATGATAGCTGAACAAACAGGAATGGCAGAAGGCACAATTAAAACACATTTACATAGAGCAAGAAAATCACTAAAACAGGAGCTGGAAAAGGAGGATAAAAAAATATGGAAAAACACCAAGTAAAACAGTTGTATGATGACATAGAAGTGCCAAAGAGAGCACTCAAAAAAGCAATACATCAAGCTGTCGTTCGTGCTGAAAATGAAAGTAACACAAAGCGCCGTTTTAATTGGGGACGAACCATTACAAATGGAATGGCTGTTGCTGCTGTGGTAGGTATACTGTATTTAACGTCCGGTCTTTTTCTGCCATCTGTTAACAAAGCGATGGGAAGCATACCCATTGTCGGCCAAATTTATAAGGAGTTTCAAGATAAAGTTGGCCTATCATTGTTTAAAAGCAATTTGGTCACAAATCTGAATGAAAAAGCGGAGTCGCGAGGCATTACTATATCTGTGAACAGTTCATACTACGATGCCGGGCAGCTTGTCTATAACTTTACTGTTGATAACCTCCAGTCTGGTGAAAAAGAGCTCAGCTATAATGTCAGTAAAGCGAGTTTTAACGATAATTTTTCAATCGATCTTGATTCCTTAATGCTCAAAAAATTAAATAACAAACAATACGCTGGTCAATTAAGGCTTTATACAAAAGGAGCCGAAATAAAAAATGGGGATACCACGCCTTTTGTGATTACTCATATCAATGAAATACAGGGGAATTGGAGTTTCAAACTGCCTATTACCAAAAAGAATGCGGGTTATTTAGAAAGCTCAAAAGTGGTATCAGTGCATCACAATCGTTATCAATTTTCCAATATTCAAGTAGAGAACGGAAAGCTCGGATCTGTCCTTCAATTTACAATCGATTATCAAGGCGTAGCAAAGCATGATACGGTTGAAATTAACGAAGTCAAAGATGATTTAGGAAACACATATGAGATGACAGCGTCAAACATCCAACTTGGAGACCGCAAAAAAGTAAACGAGAGAACGGTAAGAGCAAAAGGACAAACACAGTTAGAATCACCAATTAATCCAAAGGCAAAAAAGCTAACATTAATAGCAAATATTAAATCTGAGGCAGAGGGCAGTGAAATTGTCCCGCTAAATGCAGAGATGCCGTTTCATGTTTCAGAAACAAACCATCAAAACATAGGGATTGAAATCAATAACATTAACCAAAAAGGGAAGAAAGTATTGGTTCATTATCGCTTCACTGGAATTGATACCTCAAGCATGAATGAAAATGACTTAGTGAATATCGGTGAAACGATTGGCCTTGGTGATACGAAAAAAATGCAATCTTGGCTTGATCCAGTGGGTGATTATGAAGAAGGTTATTATTTGAAAGCAAATATAGCTAAAGTGAAAAATATGAAAACAGCCGAAATGGTATCTACTTTTGAACTGGATGATGATTATAATGATAAGCTGTCTTTAAAGCATTTTGAGTTTAATGAGTACGGTCTGTATATTGATAACGGCGTTTTAAATCACCTGATTCAACTAGAGCCATTCTCGTTTACTGTACCAGTGCATCAGGTGAGTCAGCCTACCGAAAAAAAATAATTATAAGTTGAAAAGCCGTATGTTGCCATACATACGGTTTTTATCATTGTTGCCCATTTGGTCAATAGACGAATAAACCAATTTTTTTAATAAGTAATGTTCGTTATTTATATTGTCATTTCAAATCGAACTTGGTACAATAGACACAGAAATCAAATAAGATGAATTCGTATAATCGCGGGGATATGGCTCGCAAGTCTCTACCAAGCTACCGTAAATGGCTTGACTACGTAAACATTTCTTTCGTTTGATATAAATAAAACACGTTTATTTATTCAAACTGGAATCCGTCTGTAGTCAAGCGTCCCAAAATATATTGGGGCGTTTTTTATTTGGCGATTTCAGGGCAGGATAAATAGCAAAGAGTGAAGGGAGTCAAATAGCTTGAAAAAGTTTTTTCAGTTTGATGAGCTGGGCACCAGCTATCGCAACGAAATCATCGGCGGATTAACGACCTTTTTATCCATGGCGTATATCCTGTTCGTCAATCCGATTACGCTAGCTTTGGAAAGTGTGAAAGATTTTCCGGAAGCATTGAGAATAGATCAAGGCGCGGTCTTTACTGCGACAGCTTTGGCGTCTGCAGCAGGCTGTATCTTAATGGGATTGATTGCAAGATATCCGATTGCCATTGCGCCCGGTATGGGGCTGAACGCGTTTTTTGCGTTTTCTGTTGTTCTCGGTATGGGGATTTCCTGGCAGGCCGCTTTGTCTGGTGTTTTCATTTCAGGACTGATCTTTGTTGCTCTTTCTTTAACAGGTTTTCGTGAAAAAATCATTAACGCCATTCCGCCTGAGCTGAAATTGGCAGTCGGAGCGGGGATTGGCCTATTTATTACATTTGTCGGCTTGCAGGGCTCAGGAATTATTGCATCGAATCCTTCAACCCTTGTCACAATCGGAAACATTCACAGCGGTCCTGTGCTGTTAACGATTTTCGGTGTCATCGTAACGGTTATTTTGATGGTGCTTCGCGTGAACGCTGGCGTGTTTATCGGGATGCTGTTAACGGCGATTGCCGGGATGATTTTCGGTTTGGTTCCGGTTCCGTCTCAAATCGTCGGAAGTGTGCCGAGCCTTGAATCGACCTTTGGACAAGCTTGGATTCACTTGCCGGATATTTTCTCTGTGCAAATGCTGATCGTCATTTTAACATTCTTGTTTGTCGGATTTTTTGATACGGCTGGTACACTGGTTGCTGTGGCAACACAGGCTGGTTTAATGAAGGAAAACAAATTGCCGCGTGCGGGCCGTGCGCTTTTAGCAGACTCAACTTCCATCGTTATCGGCTCCGTGCTTGGGACGTCTACGACAACGTCTTATGTGGAATCAAGCTCGGGTGTTGCTGCGGGCGCTCGTTCCGGATTTGCGGCAATTGTAACTGGGTTGCTCTTTTTACTCGCTATGTTTTTCTCGCCGCTTCTATCAGTCGTTACGTCAAATGTAACAGCTCCGGCACTGATCATTGTCGGTGCACTAATGGTAGCGCCGCTTGGCAAAATCGCTTGGGATAAGTTCGAAGTGGCGGTTCCCGCTTTCCTTACAATGATCATGATGCCCCTAACGTACAGCATTGCGACTGGGATTGCGATCGGATTTATTTTCTACCCGATTACAATGGTGTGCAAAGGTAAAGCCAAAGAGGTTCATCCGATCATGTACGGACTGTTTGTTGTATTTATTCTTTACTTTATTTTCTTGAAATAATGAATGAAAACCAGCTGCGATGTTGCGGCTGGTTTTTTATTTTGTTGCGAAAGGCAAAACCATTTCATATCATATACCGTCATGTAGATGTGCCGCCATTGTTTACTTAAATGGAAATGACTTGACTGTTCAGGAAGGCTTCGGTACCTTATATAAGTGTTTTATTTTCTTACTGAATGGTATTCCGCCGTATATTTTTGATAGGAGTTGCTAACATGACGGAAGAAAGAAAAGAAACGTTTGAAGAAGAAGTTAACCAGAATGAAGGAATAGATGAAGAGCCGCTTTCGCGGATGTCCAGAAAGGCCAGCCGCCAAAGCAAGCAAAAGCAGAAACAAAAGCAGAAACAACATAAGGAACGCGTAGAATCGTCTGTGAAAGAAAAGCTATCCTCTGTTTGGGCAGCCATTAACAGATATTGCGGCTTTGCTTTTTCAATATTAAAGTCCCCGGCGAAAACTGTTGTGGCAGATGGTTTCTCTCATTATAAATATGGTCTTATTTCAATGCTCATATTTAGTATCGTTTTTTCAATCGGAAACTGGTTTCAGTTAAAGGCGAGCTGGAACAGGCCGCTTGGTTTTGGAGAGCGCCATCACGCGTTTTATGACGGATTTTTTGTTGTTCTTGTGTATATGCTCGTCTTTTTTGCTGTTATGGTCTTCTCCATATGGGCCGTGACTCGGTATATGATGAAGCAAAAGGTATCATTCAAGGAAGCTGCGGCTGGTTTTGGCTCATTGCTTGTTCCGGTGATCGCCGTTTCAATCATTTGGATGATATTTGCGATCGTGAATGTACCGATGCTGACTGTCCTTTTTACAGTGTTAATGCTGTTTTCGATCTTCTTTATGATGGCGTTATATGTACAGCGTCTGTATCAGGCGGCAAGCGAGGCACCGATTGACTATATCTATTGTGTGTTTGCTGTTTTAGCAGTTGCGCTGCTGTTTGCGGCAGTGACTTGGCCGTTTATTTCTGAATATTTTACGGCATCGCTTATCCCGCTTTAATGTAAAAAAACCGGCTGAAAACGCCGGTTTTTTTGATGTCACAGTTTTTACAAATATATCTAAAAAACACAGTTGAATTGTAGGATTAATCCGTGTATGATGAGGAAAATGCGGTGGAGGATGATGGACATGGCCCATTTACTTCGTCAGGCGATTTATCAAAAGAAGGAATTTTTAAAAACCAAATTAATGCTCTCAGAATTTTATCGCGGAAGAGGGGAACAGCTCGCTGATTATACGCTGAGTGAACTTGAGAAAGAATATGAGTCCCTTCGGAAAATGAAAAAAGAGATGTGACAATAGATAAAGAAAAATGAGTCTGCTGAAAAGCGGGCTTTTTTGTTTGGATTTTGAAAAGGACAGAAAGAGGGTAAACTATTGCTGAGTGATGAAGAGAGTGTGTCGAAAAATTTTGCCTGCGATGACGGCCATAGCTGATTGTAAAGGGTTCAATTCTCTAGTAGAATATGAATGCTTTACGTAAGTTGAATGAGTAAGGAGGTTTTATAAAATGATGCAAACCTTATTATCAAACGGATTAGCAATGGTTCTCATTATTCTGATTATCAATGTTGTTTATGTATCATTTTTTACAATAAGAATGATTTTAACACTGAAAGGCCAGCGGTATTTAGCGGCCGGAATCAGCACCATTGAAATTCTGGTTTATGTGACAGGGCTGAGCCTTGTGCTTGATAACTTAGACCAGATTCAAAACGTGATTGCGTACGCACTCGGCTATGGTTTGGGCGTTATTGTCGGCATGAAAATCGAAGAAAAACTGGCGCTTGGCTATATTATGGTCAATGTGATTACAAAAGAGCTTGACCTCGATCTTCCAAGGCAGCTTCGTGAAAAAGGCTACGGCGTAACGAATTGGGTGGCCGGCGGGCTTGAAGGCGACCGCACGGCCCTGCAGATTTTGACGCCGAGAAGATATGAGCTGCAGCTGTATGATACGATTAAAACGCTTGATTCGAAAGCTTTTATTATTGCGTA
The DNA here is from genome assembly GCF_029536185.1 of Bacillus sp. B28. Taxonomy (NCBI): domain Bacteria; kingdom Bacillati; phylum Bacillota; class Bacilli; order Caryophanales; family Bacillaceae; genus Bacillus; species Bacillus sp. B28. The sequence goes on from NZ_CP120511.1 coordinate 660,480, forward strand.
TGAACCAAAAACGATCCACGGCGGCTTCTGGGTCAAAGCGGTGAAGAAGAGGAGAATTAAAGAATAATGGCAAAGCCGAAGAAGAAAAAGTTTGAAGTGACAGAACAGCAAACGATAGAAGCAGTGCTTCAGCAAATGAAAGAAGAAGGATATATGCCTGTACGTCGAATGGAAGAGCCGATTTTCAAGGAAAAGATGGAAAATGGGTCAATTCAGATCGTTCCGTGCGGAAAAAAAATCGTATTTGAAGGGAAATTGATCTAAAACACGAACATTAGAAGAATGAATTTTTGTATCGTTCGATAATATCGTTGACATTATCCAAGTCCGTTGTTAAGATAAACATGAAATCAAAACACGACCTCATATAATCTTGGGAATATGGCCCATAAGTTTCTACCCGGCAACCGTAAATTGCCGGACTATGCAGGAAAGTGATCGATAAAACTGACATGGATATATCGCAGAAGCGAACGACTGCCGATACATGCACCATGCCCGGTTTGTATTGCTTCCTCATAAGTCAATACAAAGCCGGGTATTTTTTATTTTCTGAAAACTAAAGCATTAGAAGGTGGGAACAGAATGCAGCCGCTAGTAGGAATCATCATGGGAAGCACTTCCGATTGGGAGACAATGAAAAACGCATGCGACATACTTGAAGAACTTGAAGTGCCGTACGAAAAGAAGGTGGTTTCCGCTCACCGGACGCCTGATTTCATGTTTGAGTACGCTGAAACAGCCAGAGAAAGAGGCATCAAGGTGATTATCGCCGGTGCTGGAGGAGCGGCGCACCTGCCGGGGATGACAGCTGCTAAAACGACGCTGCCGGTCATCGGCGTTCCGGTTCAATCCAAGGCGCTGAACGGACTCGATTCACTTCTTTCCATCGTGCAAATGCCTGGAGGCGTGCCGGTTGCCACAACAGCCATCGGAAAAGCGGGCGCTGTGAACGCAGGTCTGTTAGCGGCGCAAATTTTGTCAGCTTTTGACGAGGATCTGGCCAGAAAGTTAGATGAAAGAAGAGAAAATACAAAACAAACAGTGTTAGAAAGCAGTGATCAGCTTGTCTAATCAAATCATCTATCCGGGAGCCGTCATCGGTATTATCGGCGGCGGACAGCTTGGAAAAATGATGGCTGTCTCCGCAAAACAAATGGGATATAAAGTCGCGGTCGTCGATCCGGTAAAAGACTCGCCGTGCGGGCAGGTTGCGGATATTGAAATCACCGCTTCATACAACGACCGCGAAGCGATTCGGAAATTGGCTGAGATCAGCGATATTATCACGTATGAGTTTGAAAACATCGATTATGATGCGCTGCATTGGCTGAAAGGTCATGCGTATCTCCCGCAAGGAAGTGAGCTGCTGCTCATTACCCAAAACCGTGAAACAGAGAAAAAAGCGATTCAATCCGCGGGCTGTGAAGTTGCACCTTACCGCATCGTCAAAACAAAGGTTGAGCTGAAAGAGGCGGTTCAGTCGCTGGGGCTTCCCGCAGTGCTGAAAACATGCCGCGGCGGATATGACGGCAAAGGCCAATTTGTCATCAAGGAAACGTCACAAATAGAAGAGGCTTCAGCTCTTTTAGAGCACGGAACCTGCATTCTCGAAAGCTGGGTTTCTTTTAAAATGGAACTGTCCGTGATTGTTGTCAGATCGGTAAACGGAGAGATTTCGACGTTCCCGGCCGCAGAAAACATTCACCACAATAATATTCTGTTCCAAAGCATCGTGCCTGCACGGGTTGAAGAAAGGATTCAGGAAAAGGCTGCTGAGCTGGCCGTTCAGCTCGCAGATGAGCTGAACCTTGTCGGACCGCTTGCTGTTGAAATGTTCCTGACAGAGGGCGATGAGCTTTTGGTTAATGAACTGGCGCCAAGACCGCACAATTCAGGACATTACACGCTGGATCTTTGCGAAACAAGCCAGTTTGAACAGCATATCAGAGCGGTCTGCGGCCTTCCGCTTGGAAAAACGGAGCTGCTGAAGCCTGGCATGATGGTGAATTTTCTCGGCGATGAAGTGAAGATCCCAGAGGAAGAGCCAGAGCTTTTAAAAGAAGCAAAGCTTTATGTATACGGAAAACATGAAATCAAAAAAGGCCGCAAAATGGGGCATATTACTTTTATGAAGCAGCCTGAAGACGAATGGATTCAGGAGATCACAAATAAATGGAGAAATAGAGACGGAGGACAAGCAGAATGATCGAACGTTATTCAAGACCTGAAATGTCCGCGATTTGGACGGATGAAAACAGATTTCAAGCATGGTTAGAGGTTGAAATTCTTGCCTGTGAAGCGTGGGCGGAGCTTGGCGTTATTCCAAAAGAAGACGTAAAGCTGATGCGCGAAAACGCGTCATTTGACATCAACCGCATATTAGAAATCGAACAGGACACGCGCCATGACGTAGTTGCTTTTACGCGCGCTGTATCCGAATCATTGGGCGAAGAAAGAAAATGGGTGCATTACGGCTTAACGTCAACTGACGTCGTAGATACCGCTCTTTCTTACTTATTAAAACAGGCAAATGACATTCTGCTCAAGGACCTTGAGAGATTTGTTGACATTATAAAAGAAAAAGCGAAAGAACATAAATACACCGTCATGATGGGCCGTACACACGGCGTACACGCAGAGCCTACAACATTTGGTTTAAAACTGGCGCTTTGGCACGAAGAAATGAAACGCAATCTCGAACGCTTTAAACAAGCGAAGGAAGGCATCGAGGTTGGTAAGATTTCCGGTGCTGTCGGCACATACGCGAACATTGATCCGTTTGTAGAGCAGTATGTTTGTGAGAAACTCGGCCTGAAAGCCGCACCGATTTCAACACAAACGCTTCAGCGTGACCGCCATGCTGATTATATGGCGACACTTGCTTTGATTGCGACAAGCATTGAGAAATTCGCAGTTGAAATCCGCGGACTGCAAAAGAGTGAAACACGCGAGGTCGAGGAATTTTTTGCGAAAGGGCAAAAAGGTTCATCAGCTATGCCGCATAAACGGAATCCGATCGGTTCTGAAAACATGACAGGTATAGCGCGTGTCATCCGCGGCTACATGATGACAGCTTACGAAAATGTTCCATTATGGCATGAGCGCGATATTTCTCATTCTTCAGCGGAGCGAATTATTCTTCCGGATGCGACAATCGCGCTGAATTACATGCTGAACCGCTTCTCCAACATTGTGAAGAACTTAACGGTCTTCCCGGAAAACATGAAGCGCAACATGGACCGCACATTGGGGCTGATCTACTCTCAGCGCGTGCTGCTGGCATTGATTGACACAGGCCTGACTCGTGAAGAAGCTTATGACACAGTGCAGCCGAAAGCAATGGAGGCATGGGAAAAGCAAGTACCGTTCCGTGAGCTTGTGGAAGCGGAAGAGAAAATCACTTCCCGTCTTTCTCCGGAAAAAATTGCTGACTGCTTTGATTATCATTACCATCTGAAAAATGTGGATCTGATCTTTGAACGTTTAGGTTTAGCATAGAAGAAGCGTTTAGGCGGCTTCTTCCGCGCCGCCTTAGTTTGAAAATTCCCAACATTCGGGTTAGGAGGCCTTCCGTGAATATTGTGAAGAATGAACTTTTATATGAAGGAAAAGCGAAAAAGATTTACAAAACCAACGACGAAAACACGCTGTATGTGGTGTATAAAGATTCTGCAACTGCCTTTAACGGAGAAAAAAAGGCGGAAATCAGCGGCAAAGGGCGCTTAAACAATGAGATCTCAAGCCTGATTTTCAAACACCTTCACGAAAAAGGGGTTAACAACCACTTTATCGAGCGCATTTCGCAAACAGAGCAGCTCATTAAAAAGGTAACGATTGTGCCGCTGGAAGTCGTTGTCAGAAATGTTGTGGCAGGAAGCATGTCCAAACGTCTCGGCATTCCAGAAGGCACGAAGCTTGAACAGCCGATTATCGAGTTTTACTACAAGGATGACGCGCTGGGTGATCCGCTCATCACAGAAGATCATATTTGGCTCTTAAAAGCGGCGACTCCTGAACAGGTAGAAACCATTAAGTCCATTACAAAAACAGTAAACGAAGAGCTTCAAACCATTTTTGACGATTGTCATGTCAGATTAATAGATTTCAAGCTTGAATTCGGTCTAGATGCAGACGGGCAAGTGCTTTTGGCGGATGAAATTTCACCTGACACATGCCGCTTGTGGGATAAAGACACGAACGAAAAGCTGGACAAAGATTTATTCAGACGCAATCTGGGAAGCTTAACCGACGCATACGAAGAGATTTTCAAAAGACTGGGAGGCATTCATCATGTATAAAGTAAAAGTTTATGTCAGCTTAAAAGAAAGTGTACTAGATCCACAAGGGAGCGCTGTCCAGCATGCCTTGCACAGTATGTCTTACAAGGAAGTCGCCGATGTGCGCATCGGGAAATACATGGAGCTAACAATCGAAAAGTCTGACCGTGATCTTGACGTGCTAGTCAAAGAAATGTGCGAAAAACTTCTTGCGAATACAGTGATTGAAGATTACAGATACGAGGTTGAGGAGGTAGTCGCACAGTGAAATTTGCGGTGATTGTGTTACCTGGCTCTAACTGTGATATCGATATGTTTCACGCCGTAAAGGATGAACTCGGTCATGATGTGGAATACGTCTGGCACGAGGAAACAAGCCTTGACGGCTTTGACGGGGTGTTAATTCCGGGAGGTTTTTCTTACGGAGATTACTTGAGATGCGGCGCCATCGCCCGTTTTGCGAATATTATGCCAGCTGTAAAACAGGCAGCGGCTGAAGGAAAACCTGTTCTCGGCGTCTGCAACGGATTTCAGATTTTACAGGAGCTTGGCCTTCTGCCAGGTGCAATGAGACGCAACAAAGACTTGAAGTTCATTTGCCGTCCGGTTGAATTAATCGTGCAGAACGACGAAACATTATTCACCTCTTCCTATGAAAAGGGCCAAGCGATTACGGTTCCGGTTGCCCACGGTGAAGGGAACTTCTACTGTGATGATGAAACGCTTGCTTCATTAAAAGAAAACAATCAAATTGCTTTCACATACGGTTCCGATATTAACGGAAGTGTCAGCGATATTGCCGGTGTTGTTAATGAAAAAGGAAATGTATTAGGCATGATGCCTCATCCTGAGCGCGCGGTCGATGAACTGCTTGGAAGCGCCGACGGTCTTACATTGTTTCAGTCTATCGTGAAAAATTGGAGGGAAACTCATGTCACTACTGCTTGAACCAAGTAAAGAACAAATTAAAGAAGAGAAATTATATCAGCAAATGGGTGTCAGTGATGATGAGTTTGCATTGATTGAATCCATTCTTGGCAGATTGCCGAACTACACAGAAATCGGAATTTTTTCAGTCATGTGGTCAGAGCATTGCAGCTACAAGAACTCAAAGCCGATTTTGCGTAAATTCCCGACGAGCGGCGAACGCGTGCTGCAAGGTCCGGGGGAAGGTGCCGGAATCGTTGATATCGGTGACAACCAAGCGGTTGTGTTCAAAATTGAATCGCATAACCATCCATCAGCCATCGAACCGTACCAAGGCGCTGCGACTGGCGTAGGCGGCATAATCCGTGATGTCTTTTCAATGGGGGCGCGTCCTATCGCTGTATTAAACTCTCTTCGATTTGGTGAACTGACTTCACCGCGCGTGAAGTACTTGTTTGAAGAAGTAGTAGCAGGTATCGCCGGATACGGGAACTGCATCGGAATCCCGACAGTCGGCGGCGAAGTGCAATTTGACAGCAGCTATGAAGGAAATCCGCTTGTCAACGCAATGTGCGTCGGATTAATCAATCATGAAGACATCAAAAAAGGCCAGGCAAAGGGTGTCGGAAACACAGTAATGTACGTAGGAGCGAAAACAGGGCGTGACGGAATCCACGGTGCTACGTTTGCTTCTGAAGAAATGTCAGACTCATCTGAAGAAAAGCGTTCTGCTGTCCAAGTCGGCGATCCGTTTATGGAGAAGCTTTTGCTTGAAGCGTGTCTGGAAGTCATTCAATGTGACGCCCTAGTCGGCATTCAGGACATGGGAGCTGCCGGTCTGACCAGCTCAAGCGCGGAAATGGCAAGTAAAGCGGGTTCAGGCATTGAAATGAACCTTGACTTGATTCCGCAGCGTGAAACAGGCATGACTGCTTATGAAATGATGCTTTCTGAATCACAGGAACGGATGCTGCTTGTTATCGAGCGCGGACGTGAGCAGGAAATCATCGATATTTTTGACAAGTATGATCTTGAAGCGGTTTCTGTCGGACGTGTAACAGATGATAAACTGCTGCGCCTGACACATAAAGGTGAGGTTGTATGCGAGCTCCCTGTTGATGCCTTGGCAGAAGAAGCGCCGGTTTACCACAAGCCTTCTCAAGAGCCTGCTTACTACCGCGAATTTTTAGAGACGGATGTCCCGGCTCCTCAAATTGACGATGCGAATGAAACACTGAAGGCGCTCCTGCAGCAGCCGACGATCGCAAGCAAAGAGTGGGTTTACGACCAGTATGACTACATGGTGCGGACGAATACAGTTGTCGCTCCTGGGTCTGATGCGGGTGTTCTCAGAATCCGCGGAACGAAAAAGGCGCTGGCGATGACAACTGACTGTAACGCCCGTTATCTCTACCTTGATCCAGAGGTCGGCGGAAAAATCGCTGTCGCTGAAGCGGCGCGCAACATCGTTTGCTCAGGTGCAGAACCGCTTGCGGTTACAGATAACCTGAACTTTGGAAACCCGGAAAAACCGGAAATCTTCTGGCAGATTGAAAAAGCGGCTGACGGCATCAGTGAGGCGTGTAACGTTCTCAGCACACCTGTGATCGGCGGAAACGTATCGCTTTACAACGAATCAAACGGAACGGCGATCTACCCGACACCTGTGATCGGCATGGTCGGTTTAATTGAAGATACAGCACACATCACAACGCAGTATTTCAAACAAGCGGGCGACCTCGTGTACGTCATCGGCGAAACAAAACCTGAGTTTGCCGGAAGCGAGCTGCAAAAAATGACAGAAGGCCGCATTTACGGCAAAGCGCCGCAAATCGATCTAGATGTAGAACAGGCACGCCAAAAGGCACTGCTTGACGCGATCAAACAAGGCTTTGTTCAATCAGCGCACGATGTATCTGAAGGCGGCTTAGGCGTAGCGATTGCTGAAAGTGTCATGACGACGGAAAACCTTGGCGCTAACGTGACTGTTGAAGGGGAAGCAGCGTTATTATTCTCTGAATCTCAATCCCGCTTCGTCGTTTCTGTGAAAAAAGAACATCAAGCAGCGTTTGAAGCAGCTGTACAAGATGCGGTTCATATCGGTGAGGTAACAGCTGACGGACTTCTGAGCATTCAAAACCAAGACGGACAACAATTGATTCACGCGCAGACAAAAGAGCTTGAACGCGCGTGGAAAGGAGCTATCCCATGCTTGCTGAAATCAAAGGCTTAAATGAAGAATGCGGCGTTTTTGGGATTTGGGGGCATGAAGAAGCCCCGCAAATCACGTATTACGGCCTTCACAGCCTCCAGCACAGAGGACAGGAGGGCGCGGGCATTGTGGCGACTGACGGTGAAAAGCTGACGGCGCATAAAGGCCAAGGACTGATCACTGAAGTATTTCAAAACGGTGAGCTCAGCAAAGTAAAGGGGAAAGGCGCAATCGGACACGTTCGGTACGCAACGGCTGGCGGCGGCGGATATGAAAATGTTCAGCCGCTCCTCTTCCGCTCTCAAAACAACGGCAGCCTGGCGCTTGCCCATAACGGAAACTTGGTGAATGCCACTCAGCTGAAGCAGCAGCTTGAAAACCAAGGGAGCATCTTCCAGACCTCTTCGGATACAGAGGTTTTGGCTCACCTGATCAAAAGAAGCGGCCACTTCACGCTGAAGGATCAGATTAAAAACTCGCTTTCCATGCTGAAAGGCGCCTACGCGTTCCTGATCATGACTGAAACAGAAATGATCGTAGCGCTTGACCCGAACGGGCTTAGACCGCTGTCAATCGGCATGATGGGAGACGCTTATGTCGTCGCTTCAGAAACATGCGCATTTGATGTCGTCGGTGCGACGTACCTTCGCGAGGTGGAGCCGGGAGAAATGCTGATTATCAATGATGATGGCATGAAATCAGAGCGCTTCTCCATGAATATCAACCGTTCCATTTGCAGCATGGAGTACATTTATTTCTCAAGACCTGACAGCAATATTGACGGCATTAACGTGCACAGCGCGCGTAAAAGCCTTGGAAAAATGCTCGCTCAGGAATCAGCGGTTGAAGCTGATGTCGTGACAGGCGTTCCGGATTCCAGTATTTCAGCGGCTATCGGCTACGCGGAAGCAACAGGCATCCCGTACGAGCTTGGATTAATCAAAAACCGTTATGTGGGCAGAACGTTTATTCAGCCGTCTCAGGCTCTTCGTGAGCAGGGCGTCAGAATGAAGCTTTCTGCGGTGCGCGGGGTTGTTGAAGGGAAACGCGTCGTTATGGTGGATGACTCCATCGTGCGCGGAACAACAAGCCGCCGGATCGTAACAATGCTCAGAGAAGCGGGTGCGACAGAGGTGCATGTGAAAATCAGTTCGCCGCCGATCGCTCATCCGTGCTTTTACGGCATTGATACGTCCACACATGAAGAACTGATCGCGTCCTCCCACTCGGTTGAAGAAATCCGTCAGGAAATCGGAGCCGACACTCTCTCATTTTTGAGTGTCGAAGGGCTGCTGAAAGGAATCGGCAGAAAATACGAAGACTCGAATTGCGGACAATGTCTTGCTTGCTTTACAGGGAAATATCCGACTGAAATTTATCAGGACACTGTGCTTCCTCATGTAAAAGAAGCGGTGTTAACCAAATAAAACTTGAAAATGACATAAAGGCAGCGCAGTTTGGCTGCCTTTCTCTTTCTGCCCTTGTTCGGAGAGATATTTTGAAAAGCGCCTTAAAGGAGTGAATAGGATGTCTGAAGCATATAAAAACGCAGGAGTTGACATCGAAGCCGGATATGAAGCTGTAAAACGGATGAAAAAACATGTGGAGCGTACGAAAAGGCTTGGCGTTATGGGCAGCCTTGGCGGCTTTGGCGGCATGTTTGATCTGTCGGAGCTTTCTTATCAGAAACCTGTTTTAATTTCGGGAACAGACGGTGTCGGCACAAAATTAAAGCTGGCTTTTTCCATGGATAAACATGACACGATTGGTGTAGATGCTGTTGCCATGTGTGTCAATGACGTGCTTGCGCAAGGTGCGGAGCCGCTCTTTTTTCTCGACTATTTAGCGGTCGGCAAAGCGGACCCTGTGAAAATCGAGCAGATCGTACAAGGCGTTGCGGATGGCTGTGAGCAATCAGGTTCAGCCTTGGTCGGCGGAGAAACCGCTGAAATGCCTGGATTATATACAGCTGATGAATACGATATTGCAGGTTTCTCAGTTGGTGTGGCGGAAAAGGATGAAATCGTGACCGGAGAAAACATCAAGGAAGGTCACCTTTTAATCGGCCTGAGCTCCAGCGGCCTTCACAGCAACGGGTTTTCCCTTGTGAGAAAGGTGCTTCTTGACGATGCAGAGCTTGATCTCGACAAAACGTATGCGCCGTTTGAACGCCCGCTCGGCGAAGAACTGCTTGAGCCGACAAGAATTTACGTGAAGCCTGTGCTTGCGGCTGTGAAAAGCGGACTCATTGATGGTATGGCGCACGTAACAGGCGGCGGATTTATCGAAAATCTTCCGCGTATGCTTCCTGAAGGCTTAAGTGCGGAAATCGATCACGGCTCTTGGCCGATCCCGCCAATCTTCTCTTTCTTGCAGGAACACGGCAAGCTGAAAGAAGAAGACATGTTTAACGTCTTTAATATGGGCATCGGATTTGTTCTTGCAGTAAAAGAAGAACATCTCACTGAAGTCATCGGAACGCTTGAAAGCCAAGGCGAAAAAGCCTATTTGATCGGGCGAGTGAAACATGGTGAAGGCGTTACATTCGGCGGTGCTGCACTTTCATGAAAAAGTTTGCGGTATTTGCATCCGGAAACGGCTCAAACTTTGAAGCCATCGTCACGCGTTTGAAAGAGGAGAACTGGGATGCAGCCGTTTCGCTCCTCGTTTGCGATAAGCCGCAGGCGAAAGTCATCGAGCGGGCGGAAAGATTCCAGATTCCATCCTTTGCATTTGAGCCGAAGTCTTATGAAAACAAGGCTGCATTTGAACGGGCCATAATTGAACAGCTTCATCTTCATGAAGCAGAATTGATCGTTTTGGCCGGCTATATGAGACTGATCGGTGATACGCTGCTTCAGGCATACGGAGGAAAAATCATCAACATCCATCCTTCCCTTCTTCCTGCTTTCCCTGGAATAGACGCAGTGGGACAGGCATACCGGGCGGGTGTGAAGGTTGCCGGGATTACGGTTCATTATGTTGATGAAGGAATGGATACAGGGCCGATCATCGCTCAAAAGGCAATCGAAATTGACGAACACGATACATTGGAAACAATCGAACAGCGGATTCACAAGCTTGAGCATAAATGGTATCCGAGTGTGATTAAAGAGCTATTAGGATTAAATAACAGAGGTGAAAAGGCATGACCATTAAACGCGCACTAATCAGTGTTTCAGATAAAACAAATCTTGTTCCTTTCGTAAAAGAACTGACAGAGCTTGGCGTTGAAGTTATTTCAACCGGCGGCACAAAAAAGCTTCTTCAAGAAAACGGTGTTGATGTCATCGGAATTTCTGAAGTGACAGGTTTTCCGGAAATTATGGACGGGCGCTTAAAAACGCTTCATCCGAATATTCACGGCGGTCTTCTTGCAGTTCGCGGCAACGAAGAGCATATGGCGCAGATCAATGAACACGGAATTGCGCCAATTGACCTTGTTGTCGTCAACCTCTATCCATTTAAAGAAACGATTTCTAAAGAGAATGTGACGTACGAAGAGGCTATTGAAAACATTGATATCGGCGGACCTGGCATGCTGCGTGCGGCATCGAAAAACCATCAGGACGTGACGGTTATCGTTGACCCAGCGGATTACAGCCCTGTTCTGAATCAAATCAAAGAAGAGGGCGATGTTTCGCTTCAGAAAAAACGCGAGCTGGCGGCAAAAGTATTCCGCCACACTGCGGCATATGATGCGCTGATCGCTGACTATCTGACAAATGTTGTCGGTGAAACAGAACCAGAGCAATTCACCGTTACGTTTGAGAAAAAACAATCGCTTCGCTATGGGGAAAATCCTCATCAAGAAGCAACATTCTACCAAAGCGCGCTTCCTGTCAAAGGATCTATTGCGCAAGCAGAACAGCTGCACGGCAAAGAGCTTTCTTACAACAACATTAAAGATGCGGACGCAGCTGTTCAAATTGTTCGTGAATTCACTGAGCCTGCTGCGGTTGCTGTGAAGCATATGAATCCGTGCGGCGTGGGAACTGGCGAAACGATCGCAGAAGCGTTTGACAGAGCGTTCGAAGCAGATAAAACATCGATCTTCGGCGGCATTATCGCGTTGAACCGTGAAGTGGACAAGGCAACAGCCGAAGCACTTCATCATATTTTCTTAGAAATCATCATTGCGCCTTCATTCAGCGAAGAAGCGCTTGATATCCTGACAGCGAAGAAAAATCTCCGTCTGCTGACACTTGATGTGACAGCTGCCGTTCAAAAAGAAAAACAGCTGACATCTGTACAAGGCGGTTTGCTGATTCAAGATTTAGATATGCACGGCTTTGCTGATGCTGAAATCAGTATTCCGACAAAAAGAGAGCCGAACGAGCAAGAGTGGGAAGATTTGAAGCTTGCTTGGAAAGTCGTGAAACATGTGAAATCCAATGCGATCGTTCTTGCAAAAGATAACATGACAGTAGGTGTAGGAGCCGGACAAATGAACCGCGTCGGATCAGCGAAAATCGCAATCGAGCAGGCAGGGGAAAAAGCGAAAGGCAGCGCACTCGGATCAGATGCATATTTCCCAATGCCGGATACAGTCGAGGAAGCGGCAAAAGCGGGCGTTACAGCTATCATCCAGCCAGGCGGATCTATCCGTGACGGGGATTCCATTAAAAAAGCGGACGAGTACGGCATTGCTATGGTATTCACCGGCATCAGACACTTCAAACATTAAGGGGATGAAAACGACGTGAATGTATTAATTATCGGTAAAGGCGGAAGAGAGCATACGCTGGCATGGAAGGTGGCGCAAAGCAGCCTTGTTGATACGGTATTTGCCGCTCCGGGAAATGACGGCATGGCATCTTCTGCACAGCTTGTAAACATTGAGGAAAGCGACCACGCCGGGCTTGTCTCATTTGCAAAAGAAAATCAGGTCGGGCTGACCATTGTCGGGCCTGAGGTTCCTTTAATTGAAGGCCTTGTTGACCAGTTCGAAAAAGCCGGTCTTTGTGTGTTCGGTCCGTCAAAAGCCGCTGCGATCATCGAAGGAAGCAAGCAGTTTGCAAAGGATTTAATGAAGAAATACGACATTCCGACCGCAGAATACGACACGTTTACATCCTTTGAAAAAGCCAAGGCTTATGTGCAGGAAAAAGGCGCTCCGATTGTCATTAAAGCGGACGGACTGGCGGCTGGAAAAGGCGTAACCGTTGCGATGACGGAAGAAGAAGCCATCGCGTGTCTGCATGACTTTCTTGAAGATGAAAAATTCGGTGATGCGAGCGCATCTGTCGTGATCGAAGAATTTCTTTCCGGCGAAGAGTTTTCCCTCATGGCATTTGTCAAAGGAGAAAAGGTATATCCGATGGTCATTGCCCAGGATCATAAACGCGCGTTTGATGGAGACAAAGGGCCGAATACAGGAGGAATGGGCGCTTACTCTCCTGTTCCGCAAATTTCGGAAGACACCGTGCGTCATGCTGTAGAAACGATCGTCAAGCCAGCCGCAAAAGCAATGGTTCAAGAAGGGCGTTCCTTCACAGGCGTTTTGTACGCGGGGCTGATGCTCACTGCGAATGGATCGAAGGTCATTGAATTTAATGCCCGCTTCGGCGACCCGGAAACGCAGGTTGTACTGCCTCGTATGGATTCTGATCTGGTACAAGTGCTTCTAGATCTTTTAGATGATAAGGAAGTTGACTTGAGATGGAAGGATACGGCGGCAGTCAGTGTCGTGCTTGCTTCAGAAGGCTATCCTGAAAGCTATGCAAAAGGCACGCCGATTGGCAGCCTGACAGCAAATGCTGATCAAGTTGTCGTCTTCCATGCCGGAACGAAAACAGAAGGTGAAGAGTTCGTCACAAACGGAGGCCGTGTCGCCAATGTGACCGCTTTTGATGAAACGTTTGAAGCGGCACGAGACAGAGTGTACAAAGCCGTTGATGAGATTATCAAACCCGGCCTGTTTTTCAGAAAAGATATCGGAGCACGAGCTCTGAAGGCTGCCCAAAAATAAAGTGAAGAAAAACCCGCAGATTGTGCTGCGGGTTTTTTGTTATGCAAAAGCATGCCGGAAAGCGGAAGAAGAAAGCACAACAAGCGTGGTCGGTTTTCCGTGGGCCATCGAAGCGTCTATAAAATCTTCTAGACTATGCACAGATTCCGTCACCACTTTTGTCACATAGCTGTACATACCTGTAATCCGGTGGTTCTCTGCCACATCGGGGTGAGCTGCGGCAAAGGCGGCGTAGTGCTTGCAGCTTTTCGGCTCCATCAGGATAAAAGCAGTGACATGTTTGTTTAGCTTTTCATAACAGATATCAGCGCTGTACCCGGTAATGACCCCTTTGTCCTCAAGCTTTCTGACACGTTCCGCCGCACTCGGAGAGCTGAGTCCGACAAGCTTTCCTAATTCAACCATCGTTAATCTGGCATTTTGCTGCAAATGCGAAAGAATCTGAAGGTCTGTATCGTCCATTGGTATTGCTCCTTTATATGTTTAAGTGAATTGATGAGAATTCCTTTTATTATGAGGAAATGTTGTTGATTTAGCTTAATTGTAGCATATGGGTGCCGTTTGTTTTTTTCTATAATAAAGCCATTAACATGAAAGGAGGCAATCATTTTGCCGGAATTACAGCGTTCGATTACTTGGGTTCAAGGAGCGGCATTAACGATCGGGGCCGTATTAGGCTGCGGGATCTTAATCCTTCCGTCTGTCACGGCTGATGCTGCCGGCCCCGCTTCTGTATTGGTTTGGGGATTTATGTCTTTCTTATCCTTTCTGCTCGTCGGCACACTGGCGCGCCTTGTCAGAATGGCGCCAAGCGCAGGAGGGATTACGGCTTATGTTCAGCTTGCTTTTCGGCCAAAAGCCGGAGCCATGTTGGGCTGGATCATGCTGGGATCGGTTCCGATCGGTGTGCCAGTGATCGCTTTGACTGGCGCACATTATGTCAGCTACGTCACACAGGCTTCGGATTGGCAGATTGCTTTCATTGCAGCAAGTATGCTGGCGATCTCCATTTGGCTTCATATCAGGGGCATTCAATTATCAGCAAACATCAGCATACTCGTCATCTGTGTCATTCTGCTGCTGCTTGTCATTTCTGTTGCTGTTTCACTGCCCCACGTAAAAGCAGCTGAATTTAAGCCTTTTCTGCCGCATGGCTGGTTTGCCGCGGGTTCTGTTTCTGTCATCATCTTTTTTTCTTTTGTAGGCTGGGAAATGATTACCCCATTAGCTGAAGAGTTTACACATCCGGAAAAGGATGTTCCAATCAGTTTATTCTTAGCGGCAGCTTGTGTGGCGGTGCTGTATATCATGCTATCGTTTGTCACTGTGGGCACTCATGCATACGGAGAAAAAGGAGAAATCGCATCTCTGACGATGCTCATATCAAAAGGTACAGGGGATTTTGGGGTATATGTAACGACTTGTTTAGCTCTTTTTATTACATTCGCCACCATTCATGCCAACATTGCAGGGTTTTCAAGAATGGTCTATGCGTTGGCGAGAGAAGGTCATATTCCCGGGTATTTCGGAAAGCTCAGTCATACAAAACAAACACCTGTCCGTGTATTAACAGCGCTGGCTTTCGTGTTTGGTTTCGTTCTTATGGCAAACGGCATATTTCAAATTGATCTGACAACGCTCCTGAAAGGACCAAGCTCAGCATTCATCGCATCTTACATATGCACAATGGCGGCAGCGCTGAAGCTGCTGAACTGGAAGGATTCAGGCTGGTGGATGGCTTTGGGGGCGCTTCTTCTTTGTACAGTGATCTACTTATTTAGCGGCTGGGCTCTCTTGTATCCGGCTGCGTTTGCGGCTGTTGGTTTTTTCTATATGAAGACAAAGAGATATACTGAGAAAAAGCTTGATCACGTTTCATGATCAAGCTTTTTTGCTTACGATTCTTGATGATCCTGTCCATGGTTTTCACCAGTGCTGTTTTGAAACATATAGGTCACAGGGCAGAAACGCAGTATGCCTGAGCCTGCCTTCATGGCGCCGATAAAGATGCAGAACAGATGCATTCTGCACCAAGGTTTTTTCGTATACTTGGCGCTGGCGGCTGACATAATTGTCAGTCCGCAGGCGATACGGAAGACGGCATTGATGAGACTGATGTTTGGTTTCATGAAATCTGCTCCTTTTACTTAAAAAAGTTTTTTAATTGAACCTTCAAAAATTTGTAACGTTTTTATCGTGCGTGATGGAGAAGGATGTGATAACATGAGTCTAATACATGTAAAGGAGAGTATGTGAATGTCCGAACGCACCTTTAACTGGAAAAACAAAGACATCAGGGCACAGGTTGATGTTGTAGACGCTAAGCTGCTTCCAACGCTCCTTTTACGGAATGCTCTCGTCTTAAATCCATATGTAAAACAATGGCTGAAAAAAAACATTTGGATTTATCAGGACCGTATTGTTTATGTTGGTCATGAACTTCCGGATAGAACCGAAGAAATTCATACTATTGATTGTGAAGGAAAATACATTGTGCCTGGCTATATTGAACCGCACGCACATCCTTTTCAAATATATAATCCCCAAACGCTGGCGGAATATGTGTCTCAGTACGGTACAACGACATTCGTAAATGATAACTTATTTTTGCTTTTGCAAAGCGGAAAAAAGAAAGCGCTTACTATTTTGAACGAGCTCAAAAAGCTTCCGGTTCAGTATTTTTGGTGGTCACGGTATGACCTGCAGACCGAGGTGCTGAACGAGGATCACGTTCTTCCATTTGACGTCAGAAAGCAGTGGATTGAACATCCTGATGTCATTCAAGGCGGAGAAATGACCGGCTGGCCGCGTCTTGTAGATGGCGATGATTTAATGCTTCACTGCATGCAGGCCACAAAAAAACAGCGGAAACGTATAGAAGGGCATTTTCCCGGCGCTTCAGATAAAACGCTTACAAAAATGAAGCTGTTCGGAGCGGATTGTGATCATGAAGCCATGACAGGTGATGAAGTGATGAGAAGGCTGGAACTGGGCTATTATGTATCACTTCGAAATTCGTCCATTCGCCCTGATTTAAGAAACATATTGAAGGAGCTTCATGAAAAGGGCTTCCGCTACTACGACCACTTTTTTTACACAACAGACGGCGCTACGCCTAATTTTTATAAAGGCGGCATGACAAACGAGCTCATCCGGATTGCGCTGGAAGAAGGGGTCCCGGCAATCGATGCGTACAATATGGCATCCTTTAACATCGCAAAGTATTACCAAATGGATGATTATTTAGGCGTTGTCGGGCCGGGAAGACTTGCATCACTGAATATCCTTGAGGACCCGTTGCAGCCGAATCCGGTAACCGTTCTGTCAAAAGGAAAAATTCTGCGTGAAGACGGCCATGATATGAATGCGTTTCCACATACGAACTGGAACAAAGGCGGTCTTGTCCCGCTTGAGCTTTCATATGATATGACGATGGATGATTTGCAGTTTTCCATGCCGATGGGCGTAAAAATGCGGAATGCGGTGATTATGGAGCCGTATATGATTGAGATCGACAACTCGGTCGAACAGCTTTCATTTGACCATGATGAAAGTTATTTAACGATGCTTGACAGACATGGGAAATGGCGCGTTAATACGATGATAAAAGGATTTGCGTCAAGTGTGCAGGGATTTGTGAGCTCCTTTACGACGACGGGGGATATTGTCGCGATTGGAAAAAACAAAGCGGATATGCTGCTTGCTTTTTCCCGCATGAAAGAAATTGGCGGGGGAATTGTGCTTGCGGAAAACGGAAAAATCCTTCACGAAATTCCGCTTTCACTGTGCGGATGCGCTTCTTCGGAATCGTATGACATCGTGCTGGAAAAGGAACAGAAGCTGAGAGATCTTTTGACTGAAAGAGGCTATGAGTATTGTGATCCGGTTTATACGCTGCTCTTTTTGCAAAGCACGCACCTCCCGTATATACGCATTACGCCAAGGGGAATCTTCGACGTGATGAAAAAAACTGTACTCTTTCCATCGATAATGCGTTAAAATATAAAAGAGCGGGGAGCCGACATATGAAAAAATGGATGACAGTTTGCGTACTGTGTTTCGCGTTTTTCCTGCTAGTATCCTGCCAGCAGAAGGACGCTGTCCCTGATCACACAAAGAAGCTGAAAGCTCCTTTGACGGGACTGGAGACTGAGCAGAAGGTGACTGAACGCAGGCCTGTTGCTGTTGTGGTGAACAATCACCCGAAGGCGAGGCCGCAATCAGGACTGTCTAAAGCCGACATTGTCATAGAAGCGCTTGCCGAAGGTCAAATTACAAGGTTTCTGGCCATTTTTCAGAGCCAGATGCCTGAAACTGTCGGACCTGTGCGGAGTGCGCGGGAATATTTCGTCACTCTCAGCAACGGTTTTGACAGCATATTTGTCCATCACGGCTGGAGTCCCGGCGCCAAGGAGCAGCTGGAATCCGGAGCTGCCGATTATATGAACGGATTGGATTTTGACGGAAGCTTATTTTGGAGAGCTGATTTCAGCGAACCGCCCCACAATTCTTTCACGTCTTATCAGTACATAAAAAAGGCGGCGGAACAAAAGGGATATGAGCTGAAGCAGGAAACAGATCCAATGCTGTTTCAAACATCAGATGCAAAACCTGTAAATGAATCTTATAATGTTCGGGTAGATTATGGAACAAAAAACGTTACAAATCTTGTCGAATACAACTATGATAAAAAAACTGAAGCTTATACGAGAAGCTCTGATGGTGTCATGACGACAGACCGGGAAACCGGAAAGCCGGTTGCAATGCAAAATATTTTCATTGTTGAAGCCAGCCATCATATTATTGACCAAGATGGAAGGCGTGACATCGACATAGAATCAGGGGGTAAAGGTCTGCTGTTTCAGCACGGAAACGTCATTGAAGCAGACTGGAAAAATGTAAACGGAAGAATTGTGCCGGTGAAAGACGGCAAATGGCTGCCGTTTGTGCCAGGAAAGACATGGATAAATATCGTGCCTGATCTCGATGCGGCTTCCATTAGTAAAGGAGAAGGTGTGTAACGATGCAAATCGATAAATTACGCGGCAAAGAACTGGACCAGTTATTTAACTCGATCTTATCGCTGAAAGACCTGGAGGAATGTTATCGGTTCTTCGATGATCTTTGCACAATTAACGAAATTCAATCGCTGGCTCAGCGCCTTGAAGTGGCGCGTATGCTTCGCGAAGGAAACACGTATCATAAAATTGAAACTGAAACAGGCGCTTCTACAGCGACCATTTCCCGAGTGAAACGATGCTTAAATTATGGAAATGACGCATATGAAATGGCGCTTGACCGTGTGAAGGAGAATGAAACAGAGTCTTCTTCCAAATAAAAAACCGCCCTGCCGTCTGGCAAGGGGCGGTTTTTTTATGAAACAATTTTCTCAATCAGATTGTCAATGTCAACTGTGCTGCCATCCTCTTTTCGGTAGACAACATGCTCCTTGGAAAAGTGAACCGGCGAATCGATCCCGGCTGCTGCGGCCAGATTAAACAGCCCCTCACGCAGCGAAATGACGTAGTTGCAGACGCGGTGCTGCTTTTCCTCAACGCTCAGCGCTTTTTGCAGCTTCGGATCTGTTGTCGCAACGCCTGCCGGGCATGTGTTGGTGTGGCAGACGAGGGCGCGGATGCATCCGACTGAAAACATCATGCCGCGTGCAATGTTGACAAAGTCAGCACCCAGAGCTAAAGCGACCGCGATTTTGTCAGGGGTCAGCAGCTTTCCGGAAGCAAAAAGTTTCATACGGTCACGCAAGCCGTATTGTCTGAGCAGCGTGTCAACGATAGGGAGCGCCGTCATAATCGGGAGGCCGACTGTGTCGGCAAGCTCATAGAAGGAAGCGCCGGTACCGCCTTCACTACCGTCTACCGTAATAAAATCAGGATGTTTTCCGCTTTTCTGCATATAAGAAAAAAGCTCATGCAAGTCATCAGGCTGGCCTGCAACAATTTTAATGCCGACCGGCTTTTGACCGACGTCTCGCAGCTTTTCAATAAAATCCAGCATTTCAGGCGCGCTTGAAAATTCATGAAAGCGGTTTGGGCTGTCGATTGACTTTCCGGGTTCGACATTCCGAATGTCTGCCACCTCTTCTGACACTTTAGCGCCATCCACATGTCCGCCGCGGGTTTTGGCTCCTTGTGCGAGCTTCAGCTCAAACGCTTTAATTTGATCTAGCCGGCTTTTCTTTTTAAATTCCTCCCACGAAAATTCCCCTTTTCTATTGCGTACGCCAAATAGACCGGGGCCGATTTGGCAGATGATATCAGCACCTCCCTTTAAGTGATACTCAGACAATCCGCCTTCACCGGTATTCATCCAAGTGCCGCCCGCCTGGTGCAGCCCTTTTGACAGCGCCGTAATGGCGCGCTCTCCAAGTGAACCGTAGCTCATGGCGGATTGACCGACTAATCCCTTCACATAAAAAGGCTTTTCGCATGTACTCCCGCCGATGACTTGGACATCATCAGGATGGAGAAAATACGGATCAGCCTTGGTACGTTCGGCATGTTCGCTGCGTCTGAACAGATTGTTCGAATCGATTTTATAGATGTGGGTATCGATTTTCGGAGACTGGCCCACACGCAATTCTTCTTTTTGCTTTGGGAAAAGGGCGTTTCGGATATAATAGCCCGGTTGATCAAAATCTCTTACCGATCCGAATCCCATCATTCTGCTTTTGTATTTTCCTGATATGACTGTTTGCTCATATTCTTTTCGTGAAAAAGGCTGTTCCTCATTGTCATTGCTGAATAAATACTGCCGCAGCTCCGGTCCGATTTTTTCAAAAATATAGCGAAACCTTCCGATGACAGGATAATTGCGGAGGATTGAATGCTCCTTCTGTTTTTCGTCCTTTATGTAAATCCAGACAAACAATGCGATGGGGATAACGATGATCCCGATGATAAATGCAATAAGTGCAATAATGATGTATTCCATCTGTTAGCCTCCCTTTTTATGTAACCATTTCCACTGTTGGAGCGTTTCCAAACAATAGAAAATATTACTGTCTGTTTCTATAAAAAGAGAGGGGAAATAGAATCAAAACACCTTTTTCAGTGAATAACGAGAATGACGGTTTTTTCCGTTTTTCCGCGCTATGTGAATTTGTTATAATGTTTAAATGGTAAGAAACGAATGGAGGAACGGATGACGTGTACGATGTAACGGAGTGGAAGCATGTCTTTAAACTCGATCCAAATAAAGATTTGCCTGATGAACAGCTGGAGATTCTTTGTGAGTCAGGGACTGATGCGGTCATTATCGGGGGAAGCGACGGTGTGACGGAGGATAATGTCCTGCGGATGCTGTCTCAGGTGAGACGGTTTTTGGTGCCGTGTGTCCTTGAGGTGTCAGCGATTGAAGCGATTGTCCCTGGCTTTGACTTATATTTTATTCCGAGTGTATTAAACAGCAAAAATCCGGATTGGATAGTCGGCATGCATCAGAAAGCCATGAAGGAATATGGAGAACTGATGTCGATGGAAGAAATCGTGGCGGAAGGCTACTGTATCGTAAATCCTGATTGCAAAGCCGCGGCTTTAACGGAGGCGGACACCAATCTGAATCATGACGATATCATCGCCTATGCGCGCGTGTCTGAGCTGCTGCGGCTTCCGGTTTTTTATCTGGAATACAGCGGCGCTCTTGGGGACATAGAAGCCGTGAAGAAAACGAAGGCTGTATTGGAAACGTCCACCCTGTTTTACGGAGGCGGCATCAAAGACGCGGAGACGGCATTACAGTATGCCGAGCACGCGGATGTCATCGTGGTGGGCAACGCTGTGTATGAGAATTTTGATGAAGCGCTGAAGACAGTAGCAGCTGTCAAAGGCGAGTAGCGAAATGTACGGATTTGGTTTATGATAGAACATATGTTTGTATAGGCGGGTGACGAATTTTGAATTACATTAGCAATCAACTATTAAGCGGATTAAACCCCGTTCAGCAGGAAGCTGTCAAAACAACGGACGGGC
This sequence comes from Bacillus sp. B28, assembly GCF_029536185.1. NCBI lineage: Bacteria > Bacillati > Bacillota > Bacilli > Caryophanales > Bacillaceae > Bacillus > Bacillus sp. B28. Next base: position 681,858 of record NZ_CP120511.1, read on the forward strand.
CTTTGCTGCTGATGGCGGGAGCGGGAAGCGGAAAGACGCGTGTCCTGACGCACAGAATCGCTTACTTAATGGCGGAAAAGCATGTGGCGCCGTGGAACATTCTGGCGATCACATTTACAAATAAAGCGGCCAGAGAAATGAAAGAACGTGTGGAGAGCATTCTCGGGCCCGGAGCGGATGATATCTGGATTTCCACGTTCCACAGCATGTGTGTGCGGATTTTGCGCCGAGATATCGACCGCATCGGGATCAACCGCAATTTCTCAATCCTTGATACGGCTGACCAGCTTTCAGTCATCAAGGGAATTTTGAAGGAACGCAACCTCGATCCGAAAAAATTTGATCCGAGGAGCATCCTCGGCACGATCAGCAGTGCGAAAAATGAATTAACCGAACCTGAGGAATTTTCTAAGGTTGCCGGCGGTTACTATGATCAGGTCGTCAGCGATGTATACACTGATTATCAGAAAAAACTGCTGAAAAACCAGTCGCTTGATTTCGACGACTTAATTATGACGACCATTAAACTATTTGACCGTATTCCGGAAGTGCTTGAGTTTTATCAGCGCAAATTTCAATACATCCACGTCGATGAGTATCAGGATACGAACAGAGCGCAATACATGCTCGTGAAGCAGCTGGCGGAGCGCTTCCAGAACCTTTGCGTTGTCGGTGACTCCGACCAGTCCATCTACAGATGGCGCGGGGCGGACATTGCCAACATCCTTTCCTTTGAAAAGGATTATCCGAATGCCAGCGTCATTTTGCTTGAACAAAACTACCGTTCAACAAAACGGATTTTGCGCGCGGCCAACGAAGTGATCCAAAACAACACAAACCGAAAGCCGAAAAATCTATGGACGGAAAACGATGAAGGAATTAAAATTTCCTATTACCGCGGAGACAATGAATTCGGTGAAGGACAATTTGTTGCCGGGAAAATTTATGAGCTTCATAACTCCGGCAAACGGAAGCTGTCGGATATCGCCATCTTGTACCGGACAAACGCCCAGTCCCGTGTGATTGAGGAAACGCTTCTCAAAGCGGGCCTGAACTATAACATTGTCGGCGGCACAAAGTTCTATGACAGAAAAGAAATCAAAGACATCCTCGCGTACCTGCGGCTCGTATCCAATCCGGATGATGACATCAGCTTCACGCGTATTGTCAATGTGCCGAAGCGCGGAGTCGGCGCCACATCGCTTGAAAAAATCGCTTCATATGCAGCGATGAACGGCTTGTCACTATTCCAAGCGATTCAGCAGGTTGATTTCATTGGCGTCAGCGCCAAGGCAGCAAACGCGCTCGACAGCTTCAGACAGATGATTGAGAACCTGACAAACATGCAGGACTATTTATCAATTACCGAGCTGACCGAAGAAATTCTCGATAAAACCGAATACAGAGAAATGCTGAAGGCTGAAAAATCAATTGAAGCTCAAAGCCGTTTAGAGAACATCGACGAGTTCTTGTCTGTAACGAAAAACTTTGAACAGAAAAGCGAAGACAAAACACTCGTTGCGTTCCTGACTGATTTGGCACTGATCGCTGATATCGACCAGCTCGACCAGAAAGAGGAAGAATCCGGCGGCACGGATGCGATCACGCTGATGACGCTGCACGCCGCAAAAGGACTGGAATTCCCGGTTGTTTTCCTTATGGGACTTGAGGAAGGCGTCTTCCCGCACAGCCGTTCACTGATGGAAGAAGCAGAGATGGAAGAAGAACGCCGTCTCGCTTACGTGGGCATTACAAGAGCGGAGCAGGAGCTTTATCTGACCAACGCAAAAATGCGCACGTTGTTTGGCAGAACAAATATGAACCCGGAATCACGCTTTATCGGTGAAATTCCTGATGATTTATTGGAAAACCTAAATGAGAAAAAAGAAACGAGAGCGCCGTCTGCGAGAAAAATGCAGCCGAGACGCGGCCCTGTTTCCCGTCCGGTGTCCTACGCAAGCAAAACAGGCGGCGATACCCTAAACTGGGCTGTCGGAGATAAAGCCGGGCATAAAAAATGGGGCATAGGAACCGTTGTCAGCGTGAAAGGCGAAGGAGAAGGGACCGAACTCGATATTGCCTTCCCGAGCCCGATCGGTGTGAAACGCTTATTAGCGGCATTCGCGCCAATAGAAAAGCAGTAATTGAAGAGGAAAGGAAGAAGCAGATGGACAAAGAAACAGCGAAGCAGCGGGCAGAAGAACTGCGCCGCACCATCAACAAGTATAGCTATGAATATTACACCTTAGATGAACCGAGCGTCCCGGATGCCGAATACGACAGATTGATGCAGGAGCTGATTGCGATTGAGGAGGAGCATCCAGACCTCAGAACGCCTGATTCTCCTACGCAGCGTGTCGGCGGTGCTGTGCTTGAAGCGTTTCAAAAAGTCACTCACGGCACGCCGATGCTCAGTCTGGGCAACGCGTTTAATGCTGACGATCTCCGCGACTTTGACCGCCGTGTGCGCCAGGCCGTGGGTGATGATGTGGCGTATAATGTGGAGCTGAAGATAGACGGTCTTGCTGTTTCTCTCCGTTATGAAGACGGCTATTTTGTCAGAGGCGCGACAAGAGGCGACGGGACAACGGGAGAGGATATTACGGAAAATCTGAAGACGATCCGCACTATTCCGCTCAAAATGAAACGCAGCCTTTCGATTGAAGTGCGCGGCGAGGCGTATATGCCGAAGCGTTCGTTTGAAGCGCTCAATGAAGAACGGATCAAAAACGGGGAAGAACCGTTCGCAAATCCGCGCAATGCCGCTGCGGGATCACTCAGACAGCTCGACCCTAAAATTGCGGCGAAACGAAATCTCGATATCTTCGTCTACAGTATAGCGGAGCTTGACGAAATGGGTGTGGAGACACAAAGCCAAGGACTTGATTTTCTCGACGACATCGGCTTTAAAACGAACCAGGAACGGAAAAAATGCGGCAGCATAGAAGAAGTCATTGCGCTGATCGATGAGCTTCAGGCGAAACGCGCCGATCTCCCGTATGAAATTGACGGCATCGTCATCAAAGTGGATTCCCTTGATCAGCAGGAGGAGCTTGGTTTTACGGCGAAAAGCCCGCGCTGGGCCATCGCGTACAAGTTTCCAGCAGAAGAAGTCGTGACAAAGCTTCTCGATATCGAATTAAATGTCGGAAGAACGGGTGTGATTACGCCGACCGCGATTCTTGAGCCTGTAAAAGTAGCCGGTACAACGGTCTCAAGAGCATCCCTTCATAACGAAGATTTAATTAGAGAGAAGGATATCCGGATTTTGGATAAGGTAGTCATCAAAAAAGCCGGCGATATCATTCCTGAAGTCGTGAACGTTCTCGTTGAACAGCGGACAGGGGAAGAAAAGGAATTCAGTATGCCGACAGAATGCCCTGAATGCGGCAGTGAACTCGTCCGCATTGAAGGAGAAGTGGCGCTTCGCTGCATCAATCCTGAATGCCCTGCACAAATCAGAGAAGGGCTGATTCATTTTGTCTCCCGCAATGCCATGAACATTGACGGGCTTGGCGAACGAGTCATCACACAGCTGTTTCAGGAGAATCTCGTCCGAAATGTGGCAGATCTGTATAAGCTGACGAAGGAACAGGTGATTCAGCTCGAACGCATGGGCGAAAAATCAACTGAAAACCTGATCAGCTCTATACAGAAATCGAAGGAAAATTCATTAGAGCGCCTGTTATTCGGCCTCGGCATCCGCTTTATCGGCTCGAAGGCTGCAAAGACGCTCGCCATGCACTTTGAAAGCCTGGATAATCTGAAAAAAGCCACCATAGAGGAACTTCTCGCAATAGATGAAATCGGTGAAAAAATGGCTGACGCAGTCATCACCTATTTCCATAAAGAAGAAATGCTCGAGCTTTTGGCAGAGCTTGAGGAGCTGGGCGTAAACACACTTTATAAAGGTCCGAAAAAAGTAAAAGCAGAGGACAGCGATTCCTATTTTGCAGGCAAAACCATCGTTCTGACAGGAAAGCTGGAAGAGCTGTCAAGAAACGAAGCGAAAGCGCAAATTGAAGCGCTCGGCGGAAAGATGACTGGAAGCGTCAGCAAAAACACAGACTTGGTCATCGCCGGAGAAGCGGCGGGAAGCAAGCTGACAAAAGCGCAAGAGCTGAATATTGAAGTGTGGAATGAAGAACAGTTAATGGGAGAGCTAAAGAAATAAGAGGAGTGTTTTCTATTGAAAAAGACGTTGGTAATGGCGGCAACGGCGGCAGTGTTAATGCTGTCTGCCTGTTCGTCAGGTTTTGGGGGGAAGAAGGAGGAAGAGATTACGCAAAAAACGGCGAAATCGTCAGAAAAAGCGATTATCCCGAAATACAATATCTCTGACTCCTATTACAAAATGGTGCTTCCGTTTAAGGCGGGGAAAGCACGCGGCCTGACAACGGAACAGCTGAATACAAGACTTGATATTGATGAGTTTGAAACGGGGCTGATGCGCCTTGCCCAGGACTCTTTCTCGACAGACGATTATCTGTTCCAAGAAGGACAATACTTAGATGAAGATACAGTATTAAGCTGGCTGGCTCGGAAAAAAACAGGCTCTGATCTGAAAAAAGCCCAAAAAGAAGATAAAAACTTTAAAAACGAGGGTCTGAACCCAGCACTCCCTAGCTCCGGTTCAACTGAAGAGAAAAACGAAAGCAGTCCGGTTTATTTAGCTTCGATGCTGGAACATGATTACTTAGTCAGAAAAGACAAGAATTCCATCCAGCTTGGCGGCGTTATGATCGGCTTGGCGTTAAATTCAGTGTATTACTACCGTGAAAAAACAGGCGACCCTCAAAAAGAAGTGGAGATTGACAACAGCACACTCCGTAAACAGGGAGAAAAAATCGCGCAGGAGGTCATTAACCGCCTTCGCAAAAAAGACAACTTGAAAAATGTGCCGATTACGATTGCGCTTTACAAACAGGCGTCCAAAACATCAATCGTTCCCGGCAATTTTATCGCCAAAACAGAAGTCAAAGCAGGCTCCTCTGATATCTCAAACTGGGACGATGTAAATGAAAAATACGTCTTCTATCCGGCCGATACGAGCACTGCAGAGAAATATCCTGATGATACTGAAGTCTTTAAACGGTTCAAAAACTCAATTGACAACTACTTCCCGAACTACACAGGTGTTGTCGGAACGGCCCTGTATGAAAACGATGAAATGAAGAAAATGAAAATTGAAATTCCGATGCAATTCTACGGAAAGAGTGAAGTCGTCGCGTTTACCCAATTCTTAACGGGGGAAGTCATGGACTACTACTCAAAGAGCTCACTAGATCTCGAAGTGGATATTACATCCTCAGACGGACAGGAAGCGGTCATTCTCCGCGATGCTGGCGATAAAGAGCCGACTGTTCATATTTATGACTGATAAACATGCAAAAAACCCTTGTGCCAATTAAGGCTCGAGGGTTTTTTTGTGTTACAATTAACAGTATAAGGAAACCGCAATCGTTTCCGCTTCTGCCGAAACAAAAACCAAATGGGGGTATGTTGATGCTGGAAATCGTGTAAAAACAATAGAAGAAATCAAAAGCATAGAAAGGGAGATAAACGTGCATAAAGAAATCAAGAAAGTATTTCGTGAGGAGAAGGTTTTGGCAGAGGCTGCGGAGAGATACGGTTTTTCAAGAAATCAGGTGCGTTTTCTGGCTGATGCCGAAAACTATGTATATGAGTTTATAAAAGACAATGAACTTTATATTTTAAAGATTACCCATACAATTCGCAGATCGGCTGATTATATGATGGGTGAAATGGAATGGCTCCGTCATCTGGATGAAGGCGGGCTTTCAGTCGCAAAACCGATTTTGTCGCTAAACGGCACAGAGATTGAAGAAGTCCCTGACGGAAGCGGCGGAGCATTTTTATTGCGAGCCTATGAAAAAGCACCGGGGCACAAAGTGGACGAATCCGACTGGAATGAAACCCTATTTTTTGAGCTTGGCAGATACACAGGGAAAATGCACAGCTTGACAAAAAGCTACAAGCTCAACAATCCTGCTTTTAAAAGACAGGAGTGGGATGAAGAAGAGCAGCTGATGCTTAGAAAATACGTGCCGGAAGACCAGACTCAGGTGTTTCAGCAGGCGGATGAGCTAATGAATGAACTGCGTCAATTACCAAAAAGCAGGGACAGCTACGGCTTGGTTCATGCAGACCTCCACCATGGCAATTTTAACTGGGACCAAGGGAAAATCACAACATTTGATTTTGATGACATCGGCTACAATTGGTTTGTCAATGATATCAGCATTCTCCTCTATAATGTGCTGTGGTACCCGGTCGTTCCATATGAAAATAAAGCCGTGTTTACAGAGGAATTTATGACGCACTTTATGAACGGATACAGAGAAGAAAATGATCTTGATGCTTCGTGGCTGAAAAGAATACCTGATTTTCTCCGCCTGCGTCACATGCTGATATACGGACTGCTGCATCAAATGTTTGATCTTAATTCAATAGGCGCAGAAGAAAAAGAAATGCTGGCCGGTTTCAGAAGAGATATAGAAAACCGCACGCCGATCACTGAATTTGATTTTTCTAAGCTCGTCTAGAACGAAAAAAGCCAATGGGATATAATGCCCCATTGGCTTTTATAATGTATCGCACTTCACGCCGACGACACCTTCAATGTCTTTTATATCATAGTAGACATCGGTCGTGTATCTGTTTTTATGGACACGGACTTTGACTTCCATGATCGGAAATTCTTTTTCATGAAGGTCATCGATTCGGACGGAGTGTGTCTTAATGTTTCTTCTTTTCATTTCTTTTAAGATCTCTGTCATTTTGTCTTTATCAGAAAGTGACATTCTGATGCGGATGTCTTTTTCCTGCAGACGGTCTGGACCGATTTTTCTGACCGCCCACGGCAGAAATTCAACGCTGATCAGGATGAACAGAAGGCTGGCAAAGGCTTCTTTATAAAATCCCGCTCCGGTAGCAAGCCCGAGCCCTGCCGCACCCCAAATCATAGCCGATGTGGTTAAGCCGGAAATGACGTCGTTGCTTTTCCGCAAAATGACACCTGCGCCGATAAACCCGACGCCGGAGATGATTTGCGCCGGCAGACGCAGCGGGTCCATCATGATGCGGTAGTATTTAGGGAAATGATATGCCGCGTTAATACTGACGATCGTCAGCATGCATGAGCTGACGGCGATAACGATACAGGTTTTTAACCCGAGCGGCTTATTCTTCAGCTCGCGCTCCAGCCCGATGACCATGCCAATCAAAGTGGCAATGCCTAATTTTAATAAAATGTCAGGATCAATATACCAGCTCAACAGCAACTTCCCCCTTATCTATGGTGTTTTTAAATAAATATGATTTTCTCACAGTATTTATCGCAAAACAAGGGCACAAAAGCCACCAAGCAGCGCTTGATGGCTTTTTGATTATTTTTTGCGTTTTAACAGTTTTTCCATGACACCGAATAATCGGTAAGAGGCTTTTGCAGGCCGCTTTGTGATCATGCTGACGATAATGCCGGCAATCATACTGAGGATAAACCCAGGGATGATTTCGTACACGCCGGTGGATTTTGCCAGGCCGGTTGTAATCCAGATCAACACGGTCGCAGCCCCGACAATCATCGCAGCAAGCGCGCCCCATTCGTTCATCCGCTTCCAATACAGGCTGAGCAGAATCGCAGGTCCGAAAGCTGAACCGAAGCCGGCCCACGCGTATCCGACCAAATCAAGAATGGAGCTGCTCGGATTCAATGATAAGAATACCGCAATAACGGCAATCACTAAGACGGACAGACGCCCGACCATTACTAATTCTTTATCGGAAGCTTTTCGTCTGAAAAACGTCCGGTATAAATCCTCTGTCACAGCACTTGCTGTTACTAAGAGCTGTGAGGAGATGGAACTCATGATCGCAGCTAAAATAGCTGACAATAAGAATCCTGTAATTAAAGGGTGAAACAAGATTTTAGAGAAGATAATGAATATCATCTCCGGATCTTTTACAGCGACTCCAAATTTATGGGCATAAGCAACACCGACCAAACCGGTCAGCACGGAACCGAGAACCGAAATGATCATCCAGCTCATGCCGATTCGGCGCGCGGGCTTTAAATCTTTAATGTTTTTAATGGCCATAAACCGGACGATAATATGAGGCTGGCCGTAGTAACCTAAGCCCCAGGCTAAATAGGAAATAATGCTAATGACGCTCGCGCCTTTAAAGATATCCAATAAATGTGGGTTAACAGCGCCGATTTCATGGAAAGTCGGAGCAACGCCGCCCACGTGGGTAAAAGCAACGATCGGCACAAGCACTAGTGCTGCAAACATGATCGCACCCTGCACGAAGTCAGTCAGACTGACAGCAAGGAAACCGCCAAACAGTGTGTACAATACGACAACACCGGTAGTCAGAAGCAAGCCTAATTTGTAATCCGCGCCAAAAGCAGATTCAAACAGCCGTCCTCCAGATACCATACCGGAAGAGGTATACAATGTGAAAAAGATCATGATAACCAAAGCAGATACGATTTTCAGCAGTGATGAAGAATGCTGGAATCGTTTGTCAAAAAAATCAGGAATCGTAATCGCGTCATCCGCCGCTTCCGTATAAGCACGCAGCCTTGGAGCCAGCAGCAAGTAGTTTGAGTACGCCCCGATTGTAAGACCTAAAGCAAGCCATAAGGTTGACAGCCCTGTTGCGAACATCGCGCCGGGAACACCCATCAGCATCCATCCGCTCATATCCGCCGCTCCGGCAGACAAAGCAGTAACAAACGGCCCGAGACCTCTTCCCCCAAGCATGTAATCGTTGATATCAGTTGTTTTCTTAAATGCATACCAGCCGATTAACAGCATGGCAATAAAGTAAATTCCTAAAGAAATAATAATTTCAATACTCACGTTTTACCCTCTCTTCAATTCTAATAATTTTGCATCACCTCTCAAATTGATGGTGCCAGTTAAGCAGTCTGGCGCAAGTGCGACACAGAAGACATTCTTTTGCAGGTGCACTTGGTAACTTAACCTAACAAAGTATTCCCACCCATTCAAGCGATGAAACATAGACGGTCAGCGGGAAATACCGGGGCAAACCTAGAAGGGAATAAAGATTGAAACGCTTTCAAAAATAATTAAAGTAAAAATTTTCAGAAAAATATTTCGTTTCTCCTTCGCCTCTTTTTAGTATAAAATATATAGGGTATTGTCTCGAAAACACAGGCCCGCCCCAAGGCGTTTTGTTGCTTTAAAGGGCTTGTTTTTGATATGATCAGTATTATATGACTTAACGGAGAAATATGTGGAGGTGGATCATATGTCACGAATTTCAATAGAAGAAGTAAAGCACGTTGCGCATCTTGCGAGACTTGCGATTACTGAAGAAGAAGCAAAAATGTTCACTGAACAGCTTGACAGCATCATTTCATTTGCCGAGGAGCTGAATGAAGTCAACACAGACCATGTTGAGCCTACAACTCACGTGCTGAAAATGAAAAATGTCATGAGAGAAGATGAAGCGGGTAAAGGTCTTCCGGTTGAGGATGTCATGAAAAATGCGCCTGACCACAAAGACGGCTATATTCGTGTGCCATCAATTCTGGACTAAAGGAGGGACACAAGAATGTCATTATTTGATCACAAAATCACAGAATTAAAACAGCTCATACATAAAAAAGAGATTAAGATTTCTGACCTGGTCGATGAATCTTATAAACGCATTCAAGCGGTAGATGATAAGGTACAAGCCTTTTTGGCATTAGATGAAGAAAAAGCGCGCGCATATGCGAAGGAGCTCGATGAGGCGGTTGACAGCCGTTCTGAGCATGGTCTTCTCTTTGGTATGCCGATCGGCGTAAAAGATAATATCGTAACAAAAGGGCTGCGCACGACTTGCTCCAGCAAAATTCTCGAAAACTTTGACCCGATCTACGACGCAACTGTCGTTCAGCGCCTTCAAGATGCTGAAGCGGTTACAATCGGAAAACTGAACATGGACGAATTCGCCATGGGGTCATCAACAGAAAACTCAGCTTACAAGCTGACGAAAAACCCTTGGAACTTAGATACGGTTCCTGGCGGTTCAAGCGGCGGATCTGCGGCTGCAGTTGCCGCGGGAGAAGTTCCGTTTTCTCTTGGCTCTGATACAGGCGGCTCCATCCGCCAGCCTGCCTCTTTCTGCGGCGTTGTCGGATTAAAGCCCACTTACGGACGCGTGTCCCGTTACGGATTGGTCGCATTTGCGTCTTCATTAGACCAAATCGGGCCGATTACACGTACGGTTGAGGACAACGCATTCTTGCTGCAAGCCATTTCAGGCGTTGATAAAATGGACTCTACAAGCGCAAATGTAGACGTTCCGGATTTTCTTTCTTCATTAACTGGCGATATCAAAGGATTGAAAATCGCGGTTCCGAAAGAATATCTTGGCGAAGGCGTCTGCAAAGAAGCGAGAGAATCTGTTCTTGCAGCGCTCAAAGTTCTAGAAGACCTTGGCGCTACATGGGAAGAAGTATCTCTTCCGCACAGTAAATACGCGCTTGCGACGTATTACCTGCTGTCTTCTTCTGAAGCGTCTGCCAACCTTGCACGTTTTGACGGCATCCGCTACGGATACCGCACGGACAATGCGGAAAACCTGATCGACCTTTACAAGCAAACGCGTGCTGAAGGCTTCGGAAATGAAGTGAAACGCCGTATCATGCTTGGAACATTCGCTTTAAGCTCAGGTTACTATGATGCGTACTACAAAAAGGCGCAAAAAGTGCGTACTTTGATTAAGAAAGACTTCGAAGACGTATTTGAGAAATATGATGTCATTGTTGGACCAACTACACCGACACCTGCGTTTAAAATCGGTGAAAACACGAAAGACCCGCTCACAATGTACGCAAACGATATCTTAACGATTCCGGTCAACCTTGCCGGTGTTCCGGGAATCAGCGTGCCATGCGGATTTGCTGACGGACTTCCGCTCGGCCTGCAAATCATCGGAAAACACTTTGACGAGAGCACTGTATACCGCGTCGCTCATGCATTCGAACAAGCGACAGACCATCATAAAGCAAAACCTGAACTGTAAGGGGTGAAATGAATTGAACTTTGAAACGGTAATCGGACTTGAAGTCCACGTTGAATTAAAAACAAATTCAAAAATTTTCTCAAGCTCTCCGACGCCATTCGGCGCGGAGGCGAATACACAGACAAGTGTCATCGACCTCGGGTATCCGGGTGTCCTGCCTGTACTAAACAAAGAAGCCGTGGAATTCGCAATGAAAGCGGCAATGGCGCTGAACTGTGAAATCGCAACGGATACAAAGTTTGACCGCAAAAACTATTTCTATCCGGACAACCCGAAAGCGTATCAGATTTCTCAATTTGATAAGCCGATCGGCGAAAACGGCTGGATCGAAATTGAAGTCGGCGGAAAAACGAAACGTATCGGCATCACACGCCTTCACCTTGAAGAAGATGCCGGAAAACTGACGCATACAGGAGACGGCTATTCTCTTGTTGACTTCAACCGCCAGGGAACGCCGCTTGTCGAGATCGTATCTGAGCCGGATATCCGCACGCCGGAAGAAGCATATGCGTATCTTGAAAAGCTGAAGTCCATCATCCAATATACAGGCGTGTCTGACTGTAAAATGGAAGAAGGTTCACTTCGCTGTGACGCCAATATCTCTCTTCGTCCGATCGGCCAAGAGGAATTCGGCACAAAAACGGAATTGAAAAACTTGAACTCCTTTGCGTTTGTTCAAAAAGGCCTTGAGCATGAAGAAAAACGCCAGGAGCAGGTTCTTCTGTCCGGCGGTGTGATCCAGCAGGAAACTCGCCGTTACGATGAAGCAACGAAGAAAACCATTCTTATGCGTGTCAAAGAGGGTTCTGACGATTATCGTTATTTCCCTGAGCCTGACCTTGTCGAGCTTTACATTGACGATGAATGGAAGCAACGCGTAAAAGCAAGCATTCCAGAGCTTCCGGATGAACGCCGCAAGCGTTATATCGATGAGCTTGGCTTGCCTGCATATGATGCGATGGTTCTGACACTGACAAAAGAAATGGCAGACTTCTTCGAAGAAACAGTTCAAAAAGGCGCTGAAGCAAAACAAGCATCAAACTGGCTCATGGGTGAAGTGTCAGCTTATCTGAACGCTGAGCAAAAAGAGCTTTCTGATGTTGCGCTGACACCGGAAGGCCTTGCCGGCATGATTCAATTAATTGAAAAAGGAACAATTTCTTCTAAAATCGCGAAGAAAGTGTTCAAGGAATTAATTGAAAAAGGCGGCGACGCTGAGAAGATTGTGAAAGAAAAAGGCCTTGTGCAGATTTCTGATGAAGGCGTGCTTCTGAAGCTTGTCACAGAGGCGCTTGACAACAATCCTCAGTCAATTGAAGACTTTAAAAACGGGAAAGACCGCGCGATCGGCTTCCTTGTCGGACAAATTATGAAAGCGTCCAAAGGACAAGCCAACCCGCCGATGGTTAACAAAATCCTGCTTGAAGAAATCAAAAAACGCTAATGAAAAAGCAGCTCTCCTCATTGCAGAGGGAGCTGCTTTTTTATGATCAAATAGTAATAAAGATAGAGATCAAAGCGCGAAGCTTTTCAACTTCTTCGAAATCACTTCCGGTCAAATTTGACAGCAGGCCTTTAATAATCGGCTTGCGCGGCTTTTCCTGTGACAGCTCTTCCTCGATCACATCGAGCGAAACGATGATGTCCTCAGGCAATGCGCTGTTTTCTTTCACTTTTTGAATGTCCTGAAGAATCTGGCCTTTATCCGCCGGCACCAGGCTGTAAATGTCTTTTGGCATGAGTGGATTCAGGCTGGAACGGCTTAGCCCCTGTACAAGATCATCCAGTCTCTCCATGATAAATTCAGATATGTTGTCTGCATCAATTTTGATTTCTTCATTAAATACCATCACATTCATATAGGAGTGCACAATGCCTCTTGCCATGATGGAGAGGTCTGAGAGGTAGTTCTCAGTTTCCTTGCCATAAGTCGCAAGCAAAGCGTTCCGATACAGTTTATCTGTCTCGGCTGTGACTTTGTAAAAGTATTGCTTTACTTCTTGGTTTTCCGGAATGATATTTTCAGTAAGCAACAGAACAATAAAATCCTTATGATCGCGAAAATCCTCAAACTGGGCGCTGATTTGTTTTTTCAGCACATCTTTAGGCGGCTGTCCGGCGAGATCCTCTTCTATTTGTTTCATTTTTTTCATAGACATGCCGATGTAATATTCACAGGCAGACAATAGCAGCGCTTCTTTTGATTTGAAATGCAGATAAAAAGCGCCTTTTGAGATGCCGCATTCACTGGCGATTTCCTGGATGGTCGTCGAAGCGTATCCTTTTTTCGCAAATAAACGAATGCTTGTTTTTATGATTCTCTCTTTTTTCTCATTCATGACGTGCTTCCCCTTAATCCTTGAAAAATTTAGAAAAATTTTCTGGTATATGAGTTGACGATGTTGCGTTATACCGTTTAGTATTATATAGAATGACCAGTCAGTCAATAAAAACACAATGGAGGATATGATGAATCACGTTATTAATTTCGTTCTGAAAAACAAATTCGCCGTATGGCTGATGACGATTATTGTAACGGCAGCCGGCTTGTACGCGGGTATGAATATGAAGCAAGAATCCATTCCTGATGTAAACATGCCTTACCTGACAATCAGCACGACATATCCGGGAGCGACGCCTAGCCAAGTCGCTGATGAAGTAACGAAACCGGTTGAACAAGCGGTGCAGAACCTGGACGGCGTGAGCGTAGTTACGTCCACGTCCTATGAAAACGCATCGTCGGTCATGATTGAATATGATTATGAGAAAGATATGGACAAAGCGAAAACAGAAGCGGCTGAAGCATTAGAAAACGTCAGCCTGCCTGATGACGCGAAAGATCCTGAAATTTCCCGCTACAGCATGAATTCCTTCCCGATTCTGACGCTCAGCGTATCCAGCGATAAAGATAATCTTCAAGAGCTGACGAAAAAAGTGGAAGATAGCCTCGTACCGAAGCTTGAAGGAACAGAAGGAGTAGCTTCTGTCCAAGTATCAGGCCAGCAGGTTGAAGAGGTTGAATTCTCTTTCAAAGAAGACAAATTGAAGGAATACAACCTCGATGAAGATACAGTCAAACAAGTGATTCAAGGTTCAGATGTGACAACACCGCTTGGATTGTACACATTCGGCAAAGAAGAGAAATCAGTCGTCGTCAGCGGCGATATTGAAACTATTAAAGATTTGAAGAATATGAGAATTCCAACGGCATCTGCTTCTAGTGCAGGCAGCAGCGCCGCAGCAGCACAAAGCGCACAAGCGGCTCAAAGCGCGCAGGCGGCAGCGCAGGCACAGCAAAGTGTTAGCACAGACGTGCCGACGGTCAAGCTATCTGACATTGCAACGATTAAAGATGTCAAAAAAGCTGAATCAATTTCCCGCACAAATGGAAAAGACAGCATCGGCATCAACATCATCAAAGCAAACGATGCCAACACGGTAGAGGTTGCCGACAGTGTCAAAGATGAGCTGAAGCAATACAAAGAAGATCATAAAGGCTTCGAATACAGTGCAACCCTTGACATGGCAGAACCGATTACAGAATCAGTTGACACGATGTTAAGCAAAGCCATTTTCGGCGCTATCTTTGCGATTGTGATTATTCTCTTATTCTTAAGAGATATCAAATCAACATTAATTTCAATCGTTTCCATTCCGTTATCATTGCTGATCGCACTGCTTGTGCTGCAGCAGCTTGATATCACACTGAATATCATGACGCTCGGTGCGATGACCGTTGCCATCGGACGGGTTGTCGATGACTCCATCGTTGTTATCGAAAACATTTACCGCCGCATGAGACTCAAAGATGAGCCGCTGCGCGGAAAAGCCTTGGTCCGTGAAGCAACGAAGGAAATGTTTAAACCGATCATGTCATCCACTATCGTGACAATCGCGGTATTCCTGCCGCTCGCATTGGTAGGCGGACAAATTGGTGAATTGTTTATTCCTTTCGCCTTAACGATTGTATTTGCGCTTGCCGCATCCCTGTTGATTTCGATCACGCTCGTGCCAATGCTCGCGCACAGCCTGTTCAAAAAATCATTAACGGGAGCGCCGATCAAAGCGAAAGAACATAAACCTAGCAGACTGGCAGGCTTCTATAAAAAAGTTCTGAACTGGGCGCTGAGCCACAAGTGGATCACGTCTATCATCGCCGTTTTGATGCTGCTTGGAAGCTTGTTCCTCGTACCGTTAATTGGTGCCAGCTACCTTCCGTCAGAGGAAGAAAAAACGATGCAGATCACATACAGCCCTGAACCGGGTGAAACGAAAAAAGAAGCCGAAAATGAAGCTGAAAAAGCAGAAAAAATCCTGCTTGACCGCAAGCATGTCGATACGGTTCAGTATTCATTAGGCTCTGGCAGCCCGCTTGCCGGAGGAGATTCTAACGGTGCGTTATTCTATATCAAATATGAAAGCGACACACCTGACTTTGATAAAGAAAAAGATAACGTTCTGAAGGAAATCCAAAAGCAATCTGACCGCGGAGAATGGAAGTCACAAGACTTCAGCTCTTCAGGAAATAACAACCAATTAACATACTATGTGTATGGCGATTCTGAAAACGATATTAAAGACACGGTTAAAGACATTGAAAAAATCATGAAAGATGAAAAGGATCTGAAAAACGTAAATTCAGGCCTTTCCAGCACATATGATGAGTATACATTTGTCGCTGACCAAGAAAAGCTGAGCAAACTCGGTTTAACAGCTTCTCAAATTTCTAAGGCCTTAATGTCAGAGACAGCACAGGACCCGCTCACAACCGTGAAAAAAGACGGCAAAGAGCTTGATGTGAACATTAAAACCGAAAAAGACGAGTATAAGAGTGTCAAAGATTTAGAGAACAAAAAGATCACATCAGCAACTGGCAAAGAAGTCAAAATTGGTGATGTGGCAAAAGTAAAAGAAGGCACAACATCTGATACGGTGTCTAAACGTGACGGAAAAGTGTATGCTGATGTCACTGGTGAGGTTGCATCAGATAACGTGACAGCTGTATCAGTTGATGTACAGAAGAAAATTGATAAGCTTGACATGCCTGACAACGTAACAATCGATACAGGCGGTGTATCCGCAGATATCGCGGATTCCTTTACGAAGCTTGGATTAGCGATGCTGGCAGCGATTGCGATCGTCTACCTTGTGCTTGTGATTACATTCGGCGGAGCATTAGCGCCATTTGCGATTCTGTTCTCACTGCCGTTTACAATCATCGGTGCCCTGGTCGGACTTTACGTATCAGGTGAGACAATCAGTCTGAACGCGATGATCGGTATGCTGATGCTGATCGGTATCGTTGTTACAAACGCCATTGTCTTAATTGACCGCGTGATTCATAAGGAAGCGGAAGGACTGTCTACGAGAGAAGCGCTCTTAGAAGCCGGCTCCACACGACTCCGTCCGATCCTGATGACAGCCATCGCGACAATCGGCGCCTTGATTCCATTAGCACTCGGCTTCGAAGGCGGAAGCCAGGTCATTTCAAAAGGACTCGGCGTAACGGTTATCGGCGGTTTAATCAGTTCGACGCTTCTGACGCTCTTGATCGTGCCAATCGTATACGAAGTATTGGCCAAGTTCCGCAAGAAAAAACCTGGAACGGAAGAAGAGTAAAAATGACAAAAAGCCTCAGCTATGCTGGGGCTTTTCTGTGTTTCCTTCTGTAAGATTATGTACATTTTGTTGCGATTTTTTTAACTCATAGTATAATTAAAGGTTGTTAGTGTAAAAATGGATCGGATACTCTTAAGTAGGATGATGAGATAATGAAACGTGCACGCATAATATACAATCCGACTTCGGGACGGGAGGTCTTTAAAAAGCATCTTGCCCAGGTCCTGCAAAAATTTGAACAAGCCGGCTATGAAACCTCCACCCATGCCACAACATGTGCGGGAGACGCAACGCACGCTGCCAAGGAAGCGGCATTGCGTGAGTTTGACCTGATCATTGCGGCAGGCGGAGACGGAACGATCAACGAGGTCGTCAACGGGCTTGCTCCACTAGACAATCGTCCGACACTCGGCGTCATTCCAGTCGGCACAACAAATGACTTCGCCAGAGCACTTGGCATTCCGCGAGAGGATATTTTAAAAGCGGCAGATACGGTCATTAACGGTGTTGCCCGCCCGATTGACATCGGACAGGTCAACGGCCAGTATTTTATCAATATCGCCGGCGGAGGCCGCCTGACGGAGCTGACGTACGACGTCCCAAGCAAACTCAAAACGATGCTCGGCCAGCTTGCTTATTATTTAAAGGGTATGGAAATGCTGCCTTCACTTCGTCCGACTGAAGTCGAGATTGAATATGACGGCAAGCTGTTTCAAGGTGAAATCATGCTGTTTTTGGTCACGCTGACAAATTCCGTCGGCGGGTTCGAAAAACTCGCGCCGGATTCCAGCCTGAATGACGGCATGTTTGATTTGATGATATTAAAGAAAGCAAACCTTGCTGAATTTATCAGAGTCGCATCGATGGCGCTCCGCGGCGAACACATCAACGACCAGCACATTATTTATACAAAAGCGAACCGCGTGAAAGTCAATGTATCAGAAAAGATGCAGCTGAACCTGGACGGCGAGTACGGCGGCATGCTGCCGGGCGAATTCGTGAATCTGTATCGACACATTCACGTCGTCATGCCGAAAGAGAAAGCGGAACAGCTGGATGACTAAAAACTTGGCTTTAATGAGCCAAGTTTTTCTTTCGCTTAAAACAAGAGGTGAACATACATGAAAATGAAACCCCCAGTAGAAAAAAATGAATACTACGACGTGACATTTGAGGACTTAACGCACGAAGGAGCGGGCGTCGCAAAGGTGCAGGGCTTCCCGATCTTCGTGCCGAACGCTCTGCCGGAAGAAAAAGCCCAAATCAAAGTCACACGCGTCAAAAAAGGCTTCGCCTTCGGCCGCCTGATCGAACTGAAGGAAGAAAGCCCGCACAGGACCGACGCTCCATGTCCGATTTACAAGCAATGCGGCGGCTGCCAGCTTCAGCACATGACCTACGAAGGCCAGCTCTTGTTTAAACAAAAACAAGTCAAAGATGTCTTAGAACGGATCGGTAAGCTGGACCTGTCCAATGTCACCGTGCACCCGACACTCGGCATGCAAGACCCTTGGAACTACAGAAACAAAGCACAGGTGCCGGTAGGAGAACGAGAAGGCGGACTCGTCGCCGGATTCTATCAGCAGCGCAGCCATGACATCATCGACATGAGCGCCTGCCTGATCCAGCAATCCAAAAACGACGAAGCCGTCCAAGCTGTCAAAGACATTTGCGCCAAATACGGTGTCAAAGCCTACAACGAAGAACGCCACAAAGGCTGGCTCCGCCACATCATGGTCAGATACGGCGTCGTTACGGGTGAAATGATGATCGTCTTCATCACAAAAACAAACGATTTCCCGCACAAAGCGAAGATTATCGAAGACATCACAGCGCAATTCCCGCACGTCAAATCCATCGTGCAAAACATCAACCCAAACAAAACAAACGTCATCTTCGGAAACCAAACAAACGTCATCTGGGGCGAAGAATACATCTACGACCTCATCGGAGACGTCAAATTCGCCATCTCCGCCAGATCGTTTTATCAGGTCAATCCGGAGCAAACCAAAGTGCTCTACGACAAAGCGCTTGAGTACGCGGAACTGCAAGGCGAAGAAACCGTCATCGACGCCTACTGCGGCATCGGCACGATTTCTCTCTTCCTGGCAAAGCAGGCGAAAAAAGTGTACGGCGTTGAAATTGTGCCGGAAGCGATTGAGGACGCCAAACGAAACGCTGAATTAAACGGCATCACAAACGCAGAGTTTGCGGTCGGGGAAGCCGAGACCGTAATTCCAAAATGGTATGAAGAAGGCATCACGGCCGATACGCTAGTCGTAGATCCGCCAAGAAAAGGCTGCGACGAAGCACTCCTGCGGACGATTGTGGAGATGAAACCGAAGCGGGTGGTGTATGTGTCCTGTAATCCGGGTACGCTTGCGAGAGACCTGCGGGTGCTTGAGGATGGCGGGTATGTGACGCGAGAAGTGCAGCCTGTGGATATGTTTCCGCATACGAATCATGTGGAGTGTGTGGCTGTGCTGGAACTTAAAGAAGGCAGCTAACCCTTTGGGGTGGCTGCCTTTTATGTGTCAGCAATAGATTAATGAACTGTATTTATGTGTAAATTACAGTATGATCTTTTCAACTAATGAGTAAAAATTTCACAGGGACTTTCTGAGGCCAGTATTTCTTTGAGTATTTCATATATTAATTTGCTTAATCACGACTTTTACATCAATTAAAATCTGAGTCATCTTATTTAGACAATCCCTGATCCTGTTGTGAAATTGTTATCGAAAAGACAATTTCAGTGTTCACATCACGTATTTCTGTTTTTTACAAAAGGTTTGTTCATTAGTGTACACAAAAAGTTAAGAGTTAAAAAGCGTTTTAAGTCCTCCATTTACTTGTATAAATTCATTTCTCGAACAGCTGCCATATTAAGAATATTTCCTTAATAGATATTCGTGAAAATGTGTTTCTTTGGCATTGTTAATATTTTTATGTCTTTACAGATGGATTGTGTGCCGTACTAAAAATTTCTTTTGAAATTATGACTTCATGATATGAAATCTTCTGCTTTAAATTCCCTTCTTTCTAACACTGACTATTTGGTTGTTTTCCCACTTATGATACACAGAAGATCTCTGTAAAAATATAAAGTTGATTTGAATTAATTTGTTATAGAATTAACTATCTTATTAAAAATTAAAGTGAAATAAAGTTTATTGACCGTTAAGGAATTGTTATGCGAATAAGTCCTTAAGAATTGAATTGAAAAATGTTGTTCTAAGTAAACATTATCCAGTATTATAAAATAAAAAAATGTCTCCTTATGTTAATATTGTTTACAACTGACTCAGACAAAAACTTTATTAAATAAGGAAGAACAAAGAATTATATTAATAAAAGAACATATTTTAATAAGATTGAATGGTTACTAAAAGAATTCTTAAATATTATTCTTGAGAGGACAGGGCCTAAATTAGGAACAAGTGGGATTAGAAGAGTGAAGACAGAATGACTCACAGGGGTGAAGAACGATTGAACAAAATACTTATTATTGAAGATAATAAAGACATAAATTTGATGTTGGCGGAGTCTTTAGAAAATGAAGGATTCTGGGTGAATTCAATTTTTGATGGAGCAGAAGGCATGCAGGAAGCAAAAGAAGGAGAGTATGATTTAATCTTGTTGGATATAATGCTTCCTTACAAAAGCGGAGATGGGATTCTAAAAGAAATCCGAAAAATTTCCGATGTTCCAGTCATTATTATTTCTTCAAAAAATATGGTTGAAACCAAAATTAATTTATTGAAATTAGGTGCTGATGATTATATTACGAAGCCCTTTGATTTGGGAGAAGTCGCGGCACGTGTAACGACAAACTTACGCCGTTCTCATAACGAAAATATAAAGAATAAAGTTTTAAAGTATAAGGATATGGAATTAGATGTTAGTAAAAAACGCGTTATATTAAGCGGAAAGGAATTGGACCTTACAGCGAAGGAGTATGGCATCATGGAATTACTAATGCAGAATCCTGGAAAAGTGTTTTCAAAGATCAACATTTATGAATCGATATGGGAAGAAGAATACCTTGGAGATGATAATGCAGTAAAAACGCATATGAGTAATTTGCGTAATAAGTTAAAAACCTCCAATCCACACGCAGATTATGTGGAAACAGTTTGGGGGTTGGGGTATCGATTGCACAAGGTGTAAGTTGAAAATGATATTTTGCTTACCACTTATTTTACATTTCTTAACCTTTTCTTAACCTTTGGATATTATTCTTATGTAAAGAAAGGAAAGGTGATTGACATGACAGAATTCATTTTAAAAACAAATGAATTAACAAGGACATATAACAGCTTTAATGCATTAGATAATGTATCAATTACTTTGGAACCTGGAAAAATATATGGGTTAATTGGACGTAATGGAGCCGGAAAAAGTACATTAATGAGGGTCATAGCAGGGCTTAGTTACCCTACATCAGGAAGTATGGAACTTTTCGGAAAAAAAAGTGCGAAAGCCATCCAAGCTGAACGTAAAAGAATCGGTTCTATGATAGAATCTCCCAGTCTTATTATGAATATGACTGCTAAGGAAAATATGAAAGCACATCGGACTATGAGAGGGATTCCAAATACGGAAATAGAGGATGAACTTTTACAATTAGTTGGACTTAGTGATACAGGGAAAAAAAAGGTTAAAGACTTTTCCCTTGGAATGAAACAGAGATTGGGTATAGCCATTTCACTTATCAACAATCCTGAATTGTTAATTCTCGATGAACCCATTAATGGACTTGATCCGCTCGGAGTCAAAGAGGTGAGAAACTTACTGATAAAGTTATGTGAAGAGAGACACATAACTATCCTTATATCGAGTCATAATCTTCCTGAGTTATTTCAGGTGGCAACGGATTATATAATTATTCATGACGGAAAGATAAAACAGACCTTAACTCTTGATCAATTAGAGAATCGATGCAGGAAACATATACTCATAGAATGTGAAGAACCTGAAAAACTGTTGAGTATATTAGAAACAGAATTTAATACAACAAACTTTAAAGTCTTACCTAATAAGACGATAAAACTATATGATCATGTTGATGAAAAGAAAAAAGTGGCGCAAGCTCTTTTCAATCATGGAATTTTGACCACGAATTTTTCCATAGAAGGAGATACATTGGAAAACTACTTTATTTCTGTTATTGGGGGTGAAGAAGAATGATGAATCTCATTCAATCTGATTTATATAAATTAAGAAAATCAAAAGCGATCAAAATATTATTTTTAATTATGTGGATCGCTGCTACTGTAGTAGCTTTAGTGTCATATTTAGTTGCACAAGGAAAAATTGATCAGGAATTAAGCGGACCGCTTTCTGGACTGACGGATATCATGATGGTAGCAATTGTCGGACCATTTTTAGCAGGGGTCTATATATGCGGTGATTTTGATAATAAAACAATACATGATGCCATTTCTTCATGTGGAATCAGCCGGATAGTCGTGATCATAAGTAAAGCAATCGTATACTATTTACTAGTAATGTTAATGCTTGTGCCATATGCGGTTGTGACATTGATCGCATTTGCTACTGGGGCCGAGTTCGCTCATCCATTTGCTGCATCAGTTTTCCTTAGTATTTTAGCAAACGAAAATGGCTTGGATTTAACTCCCTTGGTTTTTGGAAAAATGCTTGTTATCATGATTGTTATGTTACTTGCCTATGCATCAGAAATGACTGTATGTGTGCTCCTATCCTTTTTATTCAGAAAGTCTTCATTAGTTATCTTTATCGGGTTTGGAGCAATATTAGTCTTACAAATACTTGGAGGTTTAGGAAGTAAATCTGACGTAGTGAATAATATTTTATCCTATACACCTTTTTCAATAGGCAGTTCAGTCTTGACAATGGATGCAGGTACAGATGTGATTTTGAAAGCTATAGGTGTCAGTTTGCTGTTTTGTGTGTGGTTTCTAAGTATTACGAATGGAATTTTTAGAAAATCAGAAGTTAAATAATTGGAAGGTTGGTTAAAAAGTGGAGATTGTAGTTGCTATTCTGACGATATTAATTATTTTATTAGTGCTTTATATTGTTTTAATACAGCTGCAACTTCGCAACATCAATTACCAGCTTGAAAAACGTTTGACTGAACACACTCGTCAGCCTGTTAGTGTGGAACTGATTAATAAGGATCTGAATAAACTAACAGTTAATATTAATAGATACCTTAAGGCGGAGGAGAGTCTCCGCCTTAAGAGTATTCGTGAGGATAGAAAGTTTAGAGAATTAATTGTTAATATCTCGCATGATTTACGGACACCTCTAACTGCAATAAAAGGATACCAACAACTAGTCAAAAATGGAGAATTATCATATGAACAGCAGAAAAAACTTGAAATTGCTGTAAAGCATACAGATGAATTGGAAAACTTAATTCAGTATTTCTTTGAATATACCTATCTTACTAATTCGGAACCAGAGATCGATCTTGAAAGAACAAATCTTAACAATCTTGTGGCCGAATCTCTTGTAGCATTTATACCAATACTAGAAGAAAATAATTTGGCTGTTCAATTTAAAGAAACCTCACCCATATTTGTTCTGGCAGATAAGAAAATGGTTAAGAGAATCATTCAAAATCTTATTCGGAATTGTATTCAGCACTCAGAAGGAGATATTGAGGTTAGGTTACTATTATTGAAGGATAGAGTTATGATATCTTTTAAAAATCCGATTAAGGATGCTTATAAGATTGATGAAGAGCAGCTTTTCGATCGTTTCTATACAGGTGATAGGGCGAGAAATAAATCGACTGGATTAGGTCTGGCGATTGTAAAACTTCTTGCAGAACAAATGTGCGGAAGTACAGAGGCGATCGTAGAAAGCGAATCACTGGATATCAGAGTAAGTTTACCCCTATATAAAAATCAATGAAGGGTTGAATCGGTTAATCGTTGAAAGTATATATCATCTTCACTTTAGGCTAAACGTGATTTGTTAGAATGATAAAATGCAAGTAGGTGCAAGTGATGGAGTGGAAAACAATTAAGGTTAGATTTGAAGGTCCTGTTTGTTATATAAAGTTTAATCGCCCTAATGCAAAGAACGCCATTAATAATTTGCTGATTGAAGAATGTCATAGAGCCATTATCTTATGTGAGAAGAGAAGCAGTGTTGTTATTTTCGAAGGGTCGCCCGAAGCGTTTTGCTTTGGTGCGGATTTTAATGAATTTGAATTTAACTGTAATAATGAGAAACAAATAGCAACCCGCCCTGATTTGCTTTATGATTTGTGGTTCAAAATGGCGAGCGGACCATTTATCTCAATATCACATGTGCGCGGAGCTGTAAATGCTGGCGGAATAGGATTTGTTGCTGCCAGTGATATTGTAATCGCCGACGATACTGCGGTTTTTAGTTTATCGGAGTTACTGTTTGGGCTTTTCCCAGCAATGGTTTTGCCTTTTTTAATTCGTAAAATAGGCTATCAGAAAGCACATTATCTGACGCTTATGACAAAGCCGGTGAATGTAAAAGTGGCACATGACTGGGGAATGGTAGACGAATATCACAAAAATAGTGACAGCCTTTTAAAACGACAGCTTGCTCGTGTTATAAAACTGCCAAAGTCCGGAATTGAGCAATATAAGAACTATATGATGGAATTAAATGATTTTGTCATGAAGAGTAAGGATCAAGCTGTTGAAACAAACCGTACAATTTTTTCTGATGACCATAACTTGGAGAGAATCCGTCTTTTTGTGGAAGAGGGGATATTTCCATGGGAGGGGTGAACAATGGGTAATTTGACAGTTGAATTAATAGAGATAAGGCCAGGTGTTGCACTAGTAAAGATGCAAGACAGAGTAAATAAAAACACGTTTACAAGGGAGTTAGTGCTTGGGCTTGAAGAGGCTTTTAAAACAATAGAAGAAAACCCACATTTTAAAGTAGTGATTATTACTGGCTATGACAATTACTTTGCATCAGGCGGAACGAAGGAAGACCTAATAGCGATTCAGGAAGGCAAGGCCAATTTTGACGAATCACCTGGAGATAAGAATATATATAGTCTTTCGCTGGATTGCAGAATTCCGGTGATTGCGGCTATGCAGGGACATGCGATTGGGGGCGGTCTGGCTTTTGGAATGTTTGCTGATTTTATTATTTTATCAAGAGAAAGTGTATATACAGCTAACTTTATGAAGTATGGTTTTACCCCAGGTTTTGGCTCAACTTATATTTTTCCTATAAAATTAGGGCTAACTTTGGCGGAAGATTTTTTGATGAGTGCTCGTACTTTTCGTGGTTCTGAATTGGAAAAAAGAGGTGCGCCTTTTGAAGTATATCCAAGGAAAGAAGTGATAAAGCGTGCTTTAGAACTCGCAGAAATAATAGCTGAAAAACCAAGAATATCATTGGTTACATTAAAGGATCATCTTGTTGCAGAACATCGTAAAAAGATTCCTGAGATCATTAAACAAGAAGTGGCAATGCACGATTTAACATTTCACCAGCCGGAAGTTAAAGAAAATATTAAGAAATTGTATAATTGATCCTCTTTATATTTGTTTTTAGTCCTTCTAGATTAATTTATTAATGTAATAAGTCATTCGAAATTAATGTTTCACCCCCAGATGAATGTCTCCTCTGGGTTTTTTGTCGTTAGGGAATTATTGTGAAAAAAATGAATTTATAGTAATATCAACTTAAATGTTGAAAGTTTGAGAAAATTTAGCCATTAGTATTGTGGTAGGAGGAGATAAAACACTGTTATAGGAATTATATCTTCTAAGTTAAAGTCATATAAAAATAGTACGGTAGGTTTAGTGTGAGGATAAGTGTCATTTTTAGAGCTTTACTTTTTTAGAGTAAATCACTATTTTAGTCTTATAATATTAAAGCCTAAGTTTCTTCTCCCTTATTCCTTCTGGAAAAAAGGATGTAAATGTGATAACTAGCTTTTGTGTTGATCTTATATTAAAGAATCATATTGTTGTGTAAAGTCTTTCTTTTTTAAATGAAAAATGCTCTTACTCTATTATTATGATTGATGTTGGAGTGAACAATAAATAGAAAGGAACGAATGTTAATATGACTGATAACGAAATTTTTGAGGTTCTCAAACAAAATATTTGTGAAATTGTTCCAGAAATCGAGAATGTGAAGATTACGATTGAGGATAGCCTACGAGACTTAGGTGCTAACTCGATTGACCGAGCCGAGATCATTATGAGTACATTAGAGTCTATTAAAGTCTCTATCCCGATGGTTGCATTTGGCGAAGCGAAAAATATTAATGAAATTATTCAAATTATAGCAGCAGGATTGAAGAAGACCATAGTGAATGGATAGATAATTAGGGCGGATATACTTATGTTCTTTTTTAGGAGTGTGGTAAATGGATACTCATAAAGTAGCAGTAACGGGTCAGGGGATTGTCTGCTCAATAGGTCATGATTGCGAAGAATTTAACAGTGCTTTAAAATTGGGTATTTCAGGAATTGGCAAGCTGGAAAATATGAATCTTGAAGGCCTTAAGGTAAATGTTGGAGCTGAAGTCAGAAATTTTTCGCTAAGTAGGTACTTATTAGATAAATCTTATCCTGTAGAACTGCTCAGTAGAGTTAAATCTATTATGAGACGAATGCCGCTAATAATGGAGACTGTTGTTGCTTCGGCTCTGGAAGCTTTTTATAGTGCTGGATTAAGCTGTGGAGTATCGACTTCAGATCGAATGTCAGTATTGGTAGCAGGAAGTAATTTTTCTCAAAATCTTCACTATAGGACTGCATCAAGATATAGCAGTTCATTAGAATATCTTAGTCCAAGCTATGCATTGCAATTTTTCGACACCAATTTTGTTGGAACTTTGAGTGAACTATTTGGGGTGCATGGTGAGGGTTTTACAGTAGGAGGAGCTTCTGCGAGTGGAAATGCTGCCTTGCTTCAAGCATACAGACTGATTAAATCAGGTTATGCGGATGTTTGTATAGTAGCAAGTCCAATGGCGGATTTTTCTCCAATTGAATTGCAGGGATTTTATAATCTGGGAGCAATGGGGGGAATTCGATTTGAAAAAGATCCCAAGTCAGCCTGCCGCCCTTTTGATAAAGATCATGAGGGATTTATTCTTGGACAGGGGAGCGGGAGCCTTATTCTTGAATCGATGGAATCCGCTAAGAGAAGAAAGGTCAGAGTTCTTGCTGAAATAATTGGCGGCTCAATCGTCCTCGATGGTAACCGCCTTTCGGATGCAAGAGTGCAAGGCGAGACATCTGCTATGTTAAAGGCACTTAAGGATGGGGATATTACTTTAGGTGATATTGATTACATTAATGCACATGGTACTTCTACGCCTTTAGGAGATGAAATCGAATTAAATGCAATTAAATCCATCTTTAAGGATGAGATAAACCGAATTTGGATTAATTCCACTAAGAGCTTGACGGGTCATTGCCTTTTTTCAGCGGGTATTGTCGAAGCTATTGCATGCATACAACAGTTGAATAATGGATTTATTCACCCAAATCTTAATCTTAATTGTCCAATTGATTCAAGTTTCCGGTTTGCTGGAAAACAATCGACTCAGGCCAATATACATACTGCAATGAGTAACTCATTTGCATTTGGTGGGATAAATACATCTATTATACTCAAAAGGCATGAAAGTTAAAGGTTAGTTGAATGGCTAACCCAAAGAGAAGGCTGTTCGAAAAAATTAAAGGATGGAAAGTGGGGATGCAAAATGAAACGTTTGCAATTATTTGAGTTTATGGATTTTGAATGGTTTCCTAAATTTTTAAGAGATCTTATTACAGATGTCCTTAACTCTATGCTAAAAAAAGGATCACCTTATGATGATATTATTCCGGTGATAAAAAAGGTAATGAAAAAGTCAGACACAAATCAGATTGTTGATCTATGCTCTGGCGGCGGCGGACCTTGGCTAGGAATGATTGATACCCTTCAAAAGGAAGATGAGTCTGTGAAACTAACCCTAACAGATAAATTCCCAAATAAAGAAGCAATTGAGAGAATTACAAAGGATTGTAATAATAAACTGGTATATATACCTGAATCAGTTGATGCAGCAGAAGTACCTGCCGATTTAAAAGGGATGAGAACTATATTCGGGGGATTCCATCATATGAATTCTTCTGATGCTAAGGCTATTTTCAAAAATGCTGCAGAGAAGCGTCAGGGAATTGTTGTTGGAGAATCAATGTTAATGCCTCCCGGGTTTGCATGGACTATACTTCCTATTTTAATTCTATTATCTCCATTATTCTTAATTTTTTATTGGATTCAGTTTGCTAAGGTTATTAGAGGGGACATTCAGACTATTTTTGCAAGATTGATTTTTACATACTTGATTCCGATTGCTCCGTTAGTAATGATGTTTGATGGTTTTGTATCAATTGTGCGAATTTATACAAAGAAGGATTTAGAAGAAATCGTTCATTCGATTGAGGCAGAGGGCTATACATGGGAAGTGAACATGGTGCAAACAAAAAAAAATCAACCGCCTATCGTATATGCTGCAGGTTACCCCAACCAAAATGAGTTACTCAAGGAAGAAGGAAATTAAATTATGGCAGATGCGATAAATAGTAAATTATTAAAACAGTCACTTTTTACTATTCAGAAACTGCGTAATCAACTGGATGATGCACAGAAATCGAGCAGTGAGCCTGTAGCAGTCGTTGGGATGGCTTGTAGATTCCCAGGGGGATGTAACTCTCCTGAGGAATACTGGGAATTACTAAAGACAGGGAATGAAACAATTATCGACATTCCTGAAGATAGATGGAGTGCAGATGATCATTATGATCCATCACCGGAGACTATTGGTCAAATGTATGTCAAGCAGGGAAGTTTCTTAAAGAGAGATGTGTCTGAATTCGATGCGAAGTTTTTTAAGATATCTTCGGCTGAAGCTAATTCAATGGATCCTCAGCATCGTCAGTTGTTGGAGGTTTGTTGGGAGTCATTAGAGAATGCAGGACAAAATCCAACTGAACTTAGAGGAAGTAAAACAGGGGTATTTATAGGGATTTCAGGAGCATGTGAGTATGCCATGCTTCCTCAGGATAAGTCAAAAGTAAATCAATATATTGGGACTGGTACTACTTCTAGTATCGCCTCAGGAAGAATATCTTATGTCTTTGGCCTGAATGGACCGTCTTTATCTATTGATACTGCGTGTTCTTCTTCGTTGGTTAGCACACATTTGGCTGTAGAATCATTGCGGCGCGGAGAATGTAACATGGCATTATCTGGCGGTGTCAATTTAATGCTTTCACCGATTGTTATGTCAAATTTATGTATGATGGATGCGATTTCGAAAGATGGAAGATGTAAGCCATTTGATGCTAATGGAAGTGGATACGGGCGTGGTGAAGGTTGTGGAGTACTAGTGCTAAAGAGACTTTCAGATGCAGAAAGGGATGGCGATACCGTCTATGCGGTGATTCGCGGCGGTGCAGTAAACAATGATGGATCCAGTAGTGGTCTAACAGTTCCGAATGGGAAAGCACAAAAGATGGTTATAGAGTCAGCATTAGACGCATGCTCTTTAAAACCTGAACAGATTAGTTATCTTGAGGCTCATGGCACTGGGACTCCATTAGGTGATCCGATTGAAATTGGGGCAGTTACTGAGGTTTTTGGGAATAAAAATGGAGAACAAAGAGATAATCCCTTAGTCATTGGAGCGGTTAAAGGAAATATTGGGCACCTTGAGAGTGCAGCGGGTATTGCCAGTGTGATCAAAGTAGTTCTTAGTCTTCACCATAAAGAGATACCACGTGTTGTTAACTCTGATATTCCTAATCCGAGAATTAACCTTGAAAAAATTCCAGCAGTGCTTCCTCGTGAGCATATAAAATGGGAGGTATCCGGAGAAAAAGAAAGAATAGCCGGTATTAGCTCATTTGGATTTAGCGGAACAAATGCACATATGATTTTATCGGAAGCGCCATTAAGGGAACTTTCTTCAAAAAACAATTTTCAATCCTATACTTTATTTTTAAGCGCTAAGGATGAAAGAGCATTAATTGAGTTAATTTCTAGATACGACGAATACTTTGTGAAACACCCTGAAGTAAATATTGAAGATGTTTGTTATGTTACAAATGCATGTCGTTCGAGTTATATCCATCGTGCTGTATTTGTAGGAAATAGCATTAAGGATTTCCGAGAAGGATTTTTACAGGTTCTAAATGAAGCTGAAAAGAGAAATACCATTTATGTCGACAGTGATACTTATAGCAATAAATTGGCATTTCGAATGCCATTTAATGTATTGAAGAATAATAATGTTTATACAGCAAGAATTAATGAGCAGTTCCCACCTAAAATTGCCTTTGTTTTTAATGGCAATACGAATAAAACTCTAGAAAGTTCAGTTCACATTTACAATTTATTCCCGATATTCAAACATGAGTTTAATGAGTGCTTGAAGCACTTTGAACCATATTATGGAAATGGGCTTATCGATGCCTTTCTGCATAAAAAGTTTACAAAACAAAAACAGAGATATATGTATCTCTTTGCTGTTCAGTATGCCACGATGAAGCTTATGGAATCATTAGGGGTTAAACCGGAAATCACTTTTGGTGAAAGAACCGGCAACTATATAGCTGCTATAACGGCGGGAATTATGAGTGTTGAATCGGCAGTAAAGCACTTTGTAGAGGCTCAGAATATTATTAGTAAAGTAAACGGAGCAACTCATTACAGGATTTTTGCCGATAGAAAGAATGCAGAAGAGATATTAAATAGATTCATAGGCAAGGTCCATATTTCTGCAATATATTCGAAAAACGAATTTGTGCTATCTGGTCAGGCAGAGGATATTAATAGAGTAGTTTTAGATTTCCAAAGTAAGGGAATTAAAACAGTTGAAGAGGACGAGTCTGACTGGCCATCTGGACTTTACGAAAATTATGCAGATGATTATGGTCATACAATTGCGGATGAAGTTTATTTCAAGCCTAAATGTCGTTATATTTCAGAAAGTTCAGGAGAAACCATTCGTAACTCTCAAAGACTTACTACTGATTACTGGAAAAAGGAATTGTTTTCACCGGTGCAGTACGAGAAATCATTAGAGTTTCTTTATCAGCAAGGCTATCGTTACTTTGTGGAGATAGGTGATTCTAGTTGTCTGAAAGAGAGTAAAACGACAATGTACCAAAAGGATGATGTGGTACATATTCCATTAATCAGTGATGACCAGAATAGCTTATATAAAATGCTGCAGGGAATGGCAAAACTAATATGTCTAGGAGCGAATATCAATTGGCAAAGCTTTTATGAAGGGTATTCTTATTATAAGATTATTTTGCCAAACTATCCTTTTGCCAAAACAAAGTATTGGATTACTCAACCAGATGCTGGTTCCTTTAAAGAAACAGATTTAAAATTGAGCAATGCTTTAAAAGGAAGGAAAATCAGTCTACCTTACAGACATAAGCAATATGAATATACCCTCTCTTATAAGAATTTACCGGAACTTATTGATAACTCGGGAGTAGTACATGTGGGTTACTATTTAGAAATGCTTGCAGATACGATTGGAAACCTTTATGGCATTGTGAAATTCAGTTTGAATAAAATGGAATTTATAAGTCCGATTATGGTATTTGAGGGTGAGATGAAAGATATCTTACTAGTGTTAGAAGATGATGATGGAATAATTAAGTTCCAGTTCTACAGTAAAAATCATGAGCAAATCAACTGGAATCTTCATGTTCAAGGAAATATGACATTAAAAGAAAATTCTCTTGCAGCATATGAGTCATTGTCAGTGGAATCTATTATTTCTGTATCAGACATGCATGATTCTGGAGAAGACTTTTATAAGCTACTGGAAGAACGGGGATTCCATTTTGGACCGTCTGTACGCTGGGTTGATGAGATATGGTATAAAGAAGGGGAAGCTTTAATCAGTATTAAACAAAATACCAACTCCCGAGATGACTATGCATTATATTTACATCCGGGCGTTATTGACAGTTGTGCACAAGTATTCAATTTTATCCCAACAAGTATCTCGTCAGAAAGTAAAAAATTTATGATTTCAAATCTTGGAGAATCAATTTTCAAATCGATCAATTACAAAGGAAAGCTGTTTGCGCAAATTAGGATTTCAGAATATAACGACAAAAGTATGCAAATCAAGGGAGATATAAAAATCCTTGGCGAAGATGGTAAAACCATTATTATGATTGATAATGTCATTATGAAGGAATTCGATGAAGAATACTTGGGAGCAATGAAGGAGCTTTTGGAATCAACCTCTGCATTTCAAAATGAAGAAGACAAAAACTTCTTAGTGAAATACTCAAAGGCAGATCATAAGGAAAAGGTTGAACGTTTAATAGAATATGTACGCGGTATCCTCGCTTCAATTGTGGAAATGGAGCCTGAGGAATTAGATGTTAATGAGCAGCTGGATAATTTCGGGTTAGACTCCATGATGGGATTACGTTTCCATGGTAAGCTTTCACAGCTTCTTGGAGCAGAGTTTTCATTTGTTGAAGTAATTCAATCGACAACTATAACATCGATGGCTTTAGAACTGACTAAATTTCTTCCTGGAGGAGAATCATTTGCCGAGCAGCGTAAAATAAAAGGACCTCAAGCTGAGGAAGGTATAGAAAAATGGATCTATGATTATAAGCCAAACAGTGAGGCAAAAGTTCGTTTATTCTGTTTTCCATATGGATTTGGAAGTGCAGATATGTACAGGGAATGGAAAGAAAAGCTTGGTCCTGAAGTTGATGTTTGTCCAATTAAACTCCCAGGACTTGATTTTGAAAGAATGAAAGAAGAAACTCCGACGGATATCGATGAATTCATGGATACTCTTATAGATGCGCTTTCAGATGTTATTTATGACATACCTTGTATGACATTCGGTCATAGCTGGGGATCTTTATTCGCATACAGACTGGGAAACAAACTTTCTAAGACACCTGGTGTAAATTATGTGAAATTATTTGTATCTGGGTATACTGCACCCATTTTACCGAATACAAGTCTTATGCAAATTCTTGAAGAATTAAAATTGCTAGGTATCAATCATATTCCTGATTTTGAAGAAATAAAGGCAACATCATCTATTGACATGGTAAGCAGAGCCTTTTTATTAGGTTGGGGCGTAGAAGACGAGGTTACAGACGGCATGTTGGAAGGAACAAAATTAACACTGCCATTGATCATTTCTGCGTATCGAATTATTGAAAGATTCCAATATAATCATTTGGAGGAATTTAACGTCCCTATTATCGGTTTCCACGGAATTGATGACCAAAGGGTTTTATTTGAGGATATGAATGCTTGGGACGATATTACAACAAACTCATTTACACTTTATACAATGGCAGGCGACCATGTATTTATTGATAAGAGTCAATCAGAAGAAAGAATTCTTGAGCTTTTAAATAAAGAAATTTATGAGTCTATATACAAAAAATAGATTGATGGACTTAGTATGTAAAAAAATTAACTAACAGGAGCAAACAAGCCAGGATTTTTGAACCTTTGAAATTCTGGCAGTTTAATCCGTTAACTCCATAGTTCTTCGTTTAAGGATGAAAGCAGGAAGGTTTTGTATTTTGTCAGCCGGATAATTTTTTAAAGAAAAGAGGTAAATTATGATTAGTTCACCAATTGAAGTTAAAAGCATAAAAAAGTCCTTGCAAGGACGTGAAATTTTAAAAGGGATAAGCTTCAATGTTGAAAAAGGAGATATTTTTGGTTTCATTGGGCCAAACGGTGCAGGAAAAACGACAACAATAAGAATTTTACTCGGGTTATACGCAGCGGATGAGGGCAGTGCTTCAATTATGGGATATGATGTTTCTAACGATGAATCAAGAAAAAAAGTTGGCTTTGTCATTGACGGAGATGGATTATACGATAACATGACAGCTGAAGCGAATTTAGGATACTACTTGAAAATATATGAAAAGCCTGTAGATAAAACGCAAATAAAAAAAGTATTAGATCTGGTGGGGCTGGCTAATAGGGCACAAGATAAAGTTGGAACATTTTCAAAAGGAATGAGACAAAGACTTGCCTTGGCAAGAGCTCTTGTTTATAAACCGGAAGTCCTTATTCTTGATGAGCCAACATCCGGAATTGACCCTTCTGCCCAATTGGATATTAGACAAATTTTACTTGATCTTGTTCATAAAGAGAATAAGACGGTTTTGTTGAGTTCGCATAATATGGATGAAGTGCAAAAAATTTGCAACAGAGTTGCTTTGCTTAACAATGGTGAAATTAAGCTTTATGGACGTTTGGATGAATTGTGCAGACAGGTAGGTAAGAACATCATTACCGTGCATGCCAATACCCTGATTGATGATCGTACAAAAAACAAACTTAAGAGTATGAAGGAATTTGGACTATCTAAAATAAATGAAAAAGATCTTATTTTTACACCTTCAGGAAACATAAAAGTTCCTGATATTATTAATATGCTTGCAAAAGAGGGAGTTGAAGTAGAGAGAGTATCTAAAAACGATGCTTCATTAGAAGATGTGTATAACAAAATTGTAAGGAGCGATGTAAACCAATGAGAAGAATAATGGCAATTATCAATGCCAGTTTGAAGAGTATCTTTCAATTTAAGTCATTGATAATGGTTTATCTAGGAATCGCACTTATATGTACGGCTGTTATTGGTATAGTTGGGGCTAAGCTCATCATTGAACCTGCATCCGGCAGAATTGATGAAAATACGCTTGTCCATTACATCGGTATTCTTGGGTATTGCGCCGCTGTTGTTTTAACAGGGATTAATTATTGTGTTTTATTTTCAGTTCCTTTAACACGTGAAAAGGTTAATAAAAATATAGAATCTCTTTTAGCTACAATATCCAGTATTAAGGAGATTTGGATTGCGAAAAGTATTGCGCTTTTCTTGCCTGGGTTTTTATTGGGAACGATTATTCCATTATTTTTAACTTTGATTTTTAGTTCAATTTATTTATCCTCAAGTTTTGTTGTGTTTTCAAATGTTTGGATTGTTCTATGCACATATTTTGCAGTACAGGTTATCTATTTATGTCTAAGCTTATTAATCCATTTTGTCGGACTTATTGGAAATACTGAGGCTGGCAATGTGATAGCGACCATATTTTTACCGGTATTTGCAGGTTTGGTTATTAATCTTTTGGCACGTCATATTTTAGACATAAATTCTTCTGTATTTTTCATTTCGAATATCGGTCTCGCAGTAATTCTTTTTATTGTATGTATAATGTTCCGTTATAAATTTAGAAAGGAGAAAATTATTTTATCATGTCAAAAATAAAATTTAATCGAATACAAGTGGTTTTTAAGAGAGACTATGATGAATATATCAGTTGGAAATCTTATAAGATTCTTTTGCTTATGTTCCTCGTCCTTACAGCAGTAGCAGTTGTTTCTATTAATTGGTTATTACCTGATCAAGCCCTAATTTCTTCAGATGTTAGCGGAACGATTTCTTGTACTATTATTTCCAATATCCTTTTTATGCTGGCACTGATTCCACTCGTGATAAGCATACCGTTTTTTACAAGCGGTACATTTACTAAAGAAAAAGCAAACGGAATCATCTCATCCCTTTTATCCACTCAGCTGAAGCCGATTGAAATATGGATTGGCAAAAGTTTTGCTGTTTTTTTGCCGAATTTTCTTGTTTCAATTCTATCGCCATTAGTTGTTTTGCTGGTCGCAAATAATGTAATGAGCATTTCGGTATCACTGCTGCTATCTATCTTTTTAATCACCCCCTTATTATTTTTAGGATTGACAGTACTAACGATTCAGTTGTCTATGATCTACTCTTCTGAAATGTCAATCGCACCTTCTTATCTAACCGCATTAATATTATTAGCGGGCGTACCTCTAGGGTCGATCACAAATTATCTAGATATCACATCTTGGAAATTCACATTCATTTATTTGATAATAACAGTCTTCATGTGGGGATTAGTTGGAGGGTTTTCATTTTTTCTATCAAAGGAACGTATCATTCTATCTAAATAGAAAATTCGTTTTGAAGGTGAAATGCAGACAGATGATTCTATTATATTCTATTCTATACGACTAAGTCCAGAGCATGGTGAAAATCGTTTAGTTCATTTTCACTTTTTTGGGCTTTTTTTACGGAGAAAAAATAGCCATTAATGGATATAAGTGATATAATAACCAGGAAATTATCCCTACATGTTTGTGAGAAGGGAGCTTTTTATACATATTTCAATATGCATTATTAGAAGCTTAGGAATTTTTATTTTGGTAGTCCTTGTTGGAATGAATGTTAAATTCAGGATATAAGTCAGTAATAGGAACTTTATTTTTGGAATAGTTCATACCGTATAAACCACATTTCACCAAAGGGTTTTATAAGGATTTATGATGTAAATAAAGCTTTTTTGATGCAGTTAAAAGTTATACTCTATACCAATACTTCGTTTGACCGAATGTTATTCTCATATACTAGTATGTCTGAATCCTTCAAATTGACACTGCTCAACTATTTATTTAACAATCCTTGATACTCTATTTTGTTGATTCATCTCTTAATATATTTCTTTTTTTCTGAAGATTAGTATAAGTTTTACACTTTAATTTAAATTTAATTATAAGTTCATCCACTATTTTTATGGGGGGATATATATGAATAACCAAGACATGTCAAAGGGCAAAAGGAATTTGTCAACCACAACCGGCTATAACGCGAAGACATCAGATATGGCTATTGTAGGAATTGCATGTCGTTTTCCGGAAGCAGAGAATTATGAGGAGTACTGGGATAATCTTAAAAATGGACGTTTGAGTATTAAAGAAATTCCGAAAGATAGATGGAGTTGGAAAGAATTTCGAACTATTGAAGGGGAGTATAAAAGTAATAGTGTAAGTAAATGGGGAGGATTTATAGACAATGTTAATACTTTCGATGTGAGATTTTTTGGACTATCTAACAGAGAAGCAGATGCCATGGATCCTCAACAAAGAATGATGCTAGAACTCACATGGTCATGTTTTGAAGATGCAGGAATCCGCCCATCTAATGTATCAGGAGATAAAATCGGGGTTTTCCTCGGTGCATTTAATTTTGATTATAAAGAGCTAATTGAAAGAAGTCAGGAAAGGATTGTCCCGCATCATTCAACGGGCACTTCTTCGGCAATTATTCCCAATCGTATTTCCTATTATTATAATTTAAAAGGTCCAAGCCTTGAAATTGATAATGCATGTTCTGGATCTATCACTGCATTACATACAGCATGTCAATCAATTATGAACGGAGATTGTGAGATGGCTTTAGCTGGAGGAGTCAGCATATTACTTTCACCCTCTAGACAAATTGCATTTTCCCAAATGGGGATGTTATCTCCTTCGGGTTCGTGTAAGGCTTTTGACCAAGGTGCAGATGGGTATGTACGTGGTGAGGGTGCGGGCATAGTTTTAATAAAGCCCTTTCATAAAGCTCTTGCTGACGGAGATCCGATCCATGGAATTATCAAGGGATCCGCCATCAATCATGGGGGGAAAACATTCACATTGACGTATCCGAATCCTGATGCTCAGGCGGATGTCATCATTCAGGCTGTAAACAGAGCGAATGTTTCTTTTGATAGCATTAATTATATCGAGGCGCACGGAACAGGAACACCAAAAGGTGACCCGATAGAATTTGAAGGGCTTATGAGAGCTTCTCAAGTTCTTTTAAAAGAAAAGGACAAGACAAAAGCTCAATGCGGCTTAGGATCAGTTAAGACTAATATCGGACATTTGGAATCTGCAGCTGGAATTGCAGGCGTCATTAAAGTGCTGATGGCAATGAAATACGGTAAGCTGCCAGGGAATTTGGGTTATCATCAGATCAATCCGAAGATTTCCATTGATAATAGTCCTTTTTCCATTGTTGATCAATTGAAAGAGTGGGAGTCTTTAAAAGATGGAGAAGAGGTTATTCCGCGTAGAGCGGGAGTGAGTTCATTTGGATTTGGCGGAACGAATGGCCATGTAATTTTAGAAGAACATCGAGTGGTCAAGAAGACAAAAAAACGTTCAAAATCTCATTATTTTTTTGGTTTATCAGCGAAAACTGACGAATCCTTAAAACAAAAAGTAATGGATTTGAAAAATTGGCTTAAAAAAAATAGTGATCAGGTTGAAATTGCGGATGTAAGTGCTACTTTGCTTTTTGGACGAGAGCTTTTTCAAAAGAGAATCGCTGTCATCGCAGATGGTGTAACAGATTTGCGAGAAAAGCTTGCAGCAGTGCTGGAAAATCAAGAAAGAGATGAATGTATCAGAAGGAATATGCTTGGTAATGAAGATTGGAATTCCTTGTCAAAAAAAATTAGAAAAGCGGCAGAAGCTATAAAAGAAATAAAAAATCGTCACACAGTAAAATATAAAAAACAGCTCATTCATTTGGCGGAATTTTATGTGGCAGGATACGATTTTGAATGGGAAAAAGTTTTTTATACTGCAGGTCGGAGAATAAGTCTGCCTACATATCCTTTTGCTAGAGAAAGTTGCTGGATGCCTCCAGTAAAAGTTTTGGCAGAGGGGACTAATCATATTGAAAACTTCAAAGATATTGAATCGAAGCAGCAGCAAAGTAACATACACCCGCTGGTCCATGAAAATACATCTGATCTTAGTAGGCAGCGTTTCACTTCTGCATTAACTGGAAAAGAGGATTTCCTCTATTCCGTAAATGAAAGCTCTGTTTATCTGCCGGAGTCAGCTCATCTTGAGATGGCCAGGGTTGCGGCAGGAATGTCCGTGGATACTGCCGGTGCTTCAGTCGTGATCAAAGATGTCGAATGGCATACGCCGATTATGCCAGACGAAAATGCCAGTGTGAATATCGCCCTCTATCAAGGGGAAGAAGACGAGATCGAATGGGAGATCTATTCACAAACGGGGGAATTGGAAGAAGAGGCAGAGGTAAGCAGTGAAGGAAAAGCAGGTTTCCGCGAAGGAGCGTCAGCTTCAAAGACCGACCTGCAGGAATTGCGTGCCCGTTTCCCTCATATCGATCATAAACGCCGGACAACCAGCCGACATATTGAAGAGGTGTGGACAGGCAACGGATCGCCTGAGGCACATCAATTTCTGATCAAGTTTAAAAAGCCGGATAAAGGCAGCGGAACGTATAAGGAACCCGAAGTATTGATCCCAGGAGTGCTGGAGGCCTGTCTTGAAGCCGTTCATGAAGACGCCTCAAACGGCGTTTCGCAGGCCAGGTTGTCCAGTGTAAAGGAAATGGAGATTCCAGCGGGGGCAGGTCATCCGGTTTGGGGACTTGTCAGCTTACAGCCTGCGGGGCAAAACAAGGTTGATATCACGCTTTATGATGAATCAGGAACACCATCTGGTGTGATTACTGGGCTTGCCTATGTATTCGAGACACCGAAGAAGGTGTCCGCAGACCAGTATGACATGATGACCTTTGAAGAGGCATGGCAGGAAGAAGCATTAACCATGAAGGAACAGGACATCAAAACGGTGGTTGTGTTCCTGACGGATGAAAGCCGCTGTCAGGCTGTGACAGAGAAATTAAAAGAGCTGGGTTCCGGTGCCAAGCCGGTCTTTATCGGCAGCGGGACAGGCTATAAGAGAGAGTCTGAGAATCGGTATACCATTCGTTTAAACGAAAAAAGCGACTATGCGGAATGCTTGAAGGAAATAAAATCCCAAACCGGAAACGCAGAGGCCATATGGTATATGTGGCCGACAGAAGACGCGGAATGTGTGACGGATCCGTCCGGCATGATCTATATGCTTCAGGGATTGGCGGCAGCGGGATTAAAAACCGGAAGGGTTATGATCGCCGGAGGATACAGAGACGGACTGGAACGCTGCCATACGGAATCCTGGATTGGGATCGAGCGGTCCGCCGGCCTCGTTATGCCGGGTTCAAAGGTCAACGTCATCTGTGCGGATCTTAAAGAGACAAGTGCTGCCGAATGGGCGGAAGCGATGTGGAAGGAGCTGCATGCGGAAAAGGCGGAAAGCGTTCTGTATGAAGACGGTCTCCGAAAGGTAAGCAGAATCTCCCCGATTCAGACAGAAAGCTCAAAAAAAGATGTACTCAAAGAAGGCGGCGTCTACCTCATTACAGGAGGCGCAGGCGGCCTCGGCATGATTTTCTCCCGCTGGCTCGCTGATGCGTACAAGGCGAAGCTTATTCTTGTCAATCGAAGCAGCATTGAGGGTAAGAAAGAAAAACTTGAACAGCTGCAGAACGCCGGAGCAGAGGTCATGTATTACAGTGCCGATGTGTGTCATGCAGAGGAAATGAAACAAGCTGTCCAGGCAGGAAAAGCCCGCTTTGGTCATATAGACGGAGTCATCCATGCCGCCGGGATAGAAGGTGGAGGAAGTATACTCGAAAAAGAAATCGAGGAATACTTAAAAACCTTAGAACCAAAAGTTCAGGGAACGCTTGCGCTTGAAGAAGCATTACAGGGAGAGCATCTTGATTTCATCTGTTATTTCTCATCAAGCTCAGCGATCATAGGAGATTTCGGAAACTGTGACTATGCAGTCGGAAACCGATTCCTCATGAGCTACGGGGCATATCGGAACACCCGACATAAAGGGAAGACCGTTGTGGTGAACTGGCCGCTGTGGGAGAGTGAAGGGATGGGCTTTGCCGATGAGCAAAGCAGCCGGATGTACCTCAAGTCCAGCGGACAAAGATTGTTGGAATCAACAGAAGGAACGGAAGTTTTTGAAGCCATTCTTCGCCAGAAACATACTCAGTGGCTTGTCATGACGGGAAACCGGGAGAGAGTATATAAATTCCTTGGGTTAAGTGAAGAAACAAGGGCAAAAACTGAAGTGAAAAGAGCAGCGTTACCTCCCGGAAAAGGCAGAAGAGCTGAAATGAGCGGCTGGAACATAAAACAGTGTGTGATTTGGGAACTAAAGGATGCGATCAGCCAGATTCTTAGAATTTCGAAAGATAAGCTTGACGCAGATGAAACCTTGTCAGATTTAGGTTTCGACTCAGTGAGTCTTGGTGAATATGCAGATGTATTAACCAGCAATTATAAGTTGAATATTACGCCAGATATCTTTTTTAGTTATCCGACGATAGAGAGGTTAAGCCAGTATTTCCTTGAACGTTATTCTGATGAAATGCAGGCATTTTATCAGAAAGATGCGAATAGATTTATGCCTGTTGCTAGACATAAAGAAGAAAAGGAAAAAGCAATTCATGTGAGGGAAATGATGTCACTAGAGAGCTTTGACTGTGAAAAAGAAACAGGTAGAAGCCTCCGGAGTCTAGAAGAGTCCCTGCTTTGGGAATTAAAGAACGTGATAAGTCGAATACTTAGAATTCCAGGAGAAAAGCTTTGTACAGACGAAAACTTAGCTGACTTCGGTTTTGATTCAGTCAGTCTTGGCGAATTTGCAGAAGTGTTAAGCGAACGTTATGAGCTGCCGATTACACCAGATATCTTCTTTAGTTATCCAACCATTGATAGCTTAAATAAATATTTACTTGATCGCTACCCTGATCAACTGAGTAGATTTTATCAGGATAGCGTGCAGGAAGTTTCTATGGCATTAGAAGAGGGTGCTTCAGCAGCAGAACAGGATTTGGAGAATAAGGGGAAAAAGATCAGACGGAAGCGTGCTGGCAGAAAGAATACGAAAATAAAAGAAAATGAGCAGTCCATTGCCATCATCGGAATGAGCGGAAGGTTCCCAGATGCAAGGAATATAGAGGAATTTTGGTCCATTTTACTCGAAGGCAGGGAAGTAATCCGTAAGCTCCCGCATGAGCGAGTTCGATTGTGGCAAGGTTATGAAAACACTGAGGCTGGCAAATCAGTGAACAGAAAACTTGGAGTGGTACCGGGGATTGCTGAATTTGACCCTCTTTTCTTTGAACTATCGCCTCGTGAAGCAGCAAACATAGATCCCAGACAGAGACTGCTGCTTCAGGAAACATGGAAGGCATTGGAGGATGCCGGCTATGGTTCCAAGTCATTTGAAGACGAAAAAATAGGAATGTTTGTTGGAATCGAGGACGGGGATTACAAACTGTTAGTTGACGAAGAGGCCGGGATTACCTCAAACCATAATGCCATTCTGGCGGCGCGACTTTCTTATTTCTTAAACCTTGATGGCCCAAACATGGCCATCAATACGGCGTGCTCGTCAGGACTTGTAGCTGTTCATCAGGCTTGCCAAAGTCTCAGAAACGGAGAATGTGATACTGCCATCGTGGCAGGGGCCAATCTATTGATTACTCCTGATAGTTATAACGGGATGAATAAGGCGGGCATGTTGTCGGCAGACGGAAAGTGTTATGCCTTTGACAAGCGTGCAAACGGAATGGTGCCGGCTGAAGCCGTGGCCGTTATCGTTTTAAAAAGGCTGTCAAAAGCGGAATCCGACGGTAACCCAGTATACGCAACCGTAGTGGGAAGCGGAATTAATTATGACGGAAAAACAAACGGAATTACAGCGCCAAGCGGACGTTCGCAAAGCCGGCTCATCAAAGAAGTGTACGATCGTTTTCATATCAAGCCAGAAGATATGGAGTATATCGTGACCCATGGAACGGGGACGAAACTCGGTGATCCGATCGAGATTAATGCATTGGCGGAGGCATTTAAAGATTATACAGAGGAAAGAAGTTACTGTGCATTAACGTCCGCGAAACCGAATATCGGTCATACCTTGGCGGCCTCAGGGGTCGTAAGCCTGATAAGCCTTGTGATGGCATTGAAGAAGGAGACCATTCCGGCGAGCATTAATTGTGAACAGGTAAATGACTATATTCAGTGGGAGAACAGTCCGTTTTTCATTAATCGAGAAAATCGAAAATGGACAGATAAAGAAGGGAAAAACAGACTTGGTGCAGTCAGCTCCTTTGGAATGAGCGGTACGAATGCTCATGTCGTGCTTAAAAGCTATACGCCAGAAAGTACTGTAAGAGAGAAGGAAAACACTCAGAACGACAAACCATATTATTTGCTTGTTTTATCGGCCAAAACACCTGAAGCCTTGCAGGGGAAAATTCATGAGATGGCGGGTTTTCTTGAAAAATCTCAAAATAGTGGAGCGATGGACCTGGCAAAAATCAGCTATACGCTGATGGAAGGAAGACATCACTTCGACTGCCGCTGTGCGGTTGTGATCAAAGACACGGAAGATGCGGTCCGAGTACTCAGACAAGCTGAAGGGAACGAAAAACTGCCGAATTTGTTTAAAAGGACAGTCTCAAGAGACTTTACAGCCCGGGCAGTACTTAGGAAAGCGATGAAGGATATCATAAAGCAAAATTATATGGAAGAAAATCCGAATAAGTATAAAGAAAATCTGTGTGCGTTGGCCGAGTTTTATTGTCTAGGTTATGAAGTATCTACAGATCTTTTTGGCGATGTAAAGTTTAACAAAGTCAATCTTCCTTCATATCCTTTTGCGAAGCAGAGTCACTGGATAGAAAAGGCGGAGGTTTTTCAACCTTACAGCAAGCGTGACACAGGAATTATTCACCCGTTCCTGCATCAAAATGTCTCATCCTTATTAGGACAACGTTACCGTACTGGTTTTACAGGTCATGAGTTTTTTATAAGAGATTTTACTGTTAAAGGGCAGCGCTTATTACCTGATTCAATTTACCTGGAAATGGCGAGAATGGCATTTGCTGATGCAGGCAGGGAGATTGTCGCAGAAACTAATGGGATCTTAATCCAAAATATAGAGTGGATGAACCCTATATCAGATGAATTGCAACAGTTGGAACTGTTTACCGGGTTATATCCAGAAGCCGATGGACCGATTATTTATGAAATCTATAGTAAAAGTGAAAGTAATCCGGTTGTACATTGTCGAGGTACAGGAAAATTTGTACAGCCTGACAGATCTGGTTTAATAGATATAAGAGCAATAAAAGATAAATGTAATTCAAACTATGTAAGCTCGAATAAATGGAATCGAGTTTTACATGTAGCAGGGATCAAAAATGGCGCGGGATTTAATGCACTAAAGAAACTTTATATTGGACAGAAAAGTGTATTAGCTGAATTGGAATTGCCAAGTTGCGTAAATGACAGCAAAGGTTCCTTTATGCTTCATCCAAGTATGCTTGAGGCGGCTTTACAATCGGTAATGGGGCTAACGCTCAAGCAGAATCAAAAGGATGAAATCATTTCAGTTAAAAAACCTTTAAGTATGGCTCTTGGAGAATTAGAAGTCATAAATGCCTGCACCGAAAAAATGTGGGCTTATGTAACCTTAAATGATGAAGGAATACTTGATTCTACACAGGCTTTATTTCAACAAGTGAATATTACTTTATGTAATCATGAAGGAGATATCATTATAAAATTAACAGATTACTCCTATCAATTATCAGAAGAATATCAAATCAACATCTTAGAGAAAGGGAATGGATCCAGCGATAGTCTGCAAGGAAATAATCAATCTATTACCATTAAAGATAGAGTCAATGAAATTACAGAAGAAAACATTACAATGATTCCTGTATGGAAGCGAATTGTATTAGCAAATAAACAAAAAACAGTAAACCATATGCTGATTGCCGGTGATTTCAGTGAAGGAAGAACTGAGTTATTAAGGGAATATCCAAATGCGTCCGTATGGAATACTCAGGATAAAGAGTGGAGCATCGATAAAATTGCTGGAAAACTGAAGAAAAACGGTGAAATTGACCACCTTGTGTGGATAGTGCCTGCCAGCGAAATATATTCAGTAGTTAGTCAAGAGGTCGTTGACTCTCAAGAATATGGAGTAATTTTCTTATTTAAAATGATAAAGGCCCTTCTTCAGCTTGAATATCATAATAAAGAATTTGATTTAACTGTTATTACCTCTAACAGTCAGGCTGTATTGGATGATGACATTGTAAATCCTGTGCATGCTGGGATTAATGGGATAGTTGGTTCTGTAGCTAAAGAATTTCCTCAATGGAACATTCGTCTTGTTGATTTAGAAAATCCAGTGCACTGGCCTGTAAATACAATGTTACATATACCTGTAGATAAAGAAGGAAACGCAGTTGCATATAGAAAGAACAGCTGGTACAAAATGCAGCTTGTTAGCTACAGCAGGAAGAACTCCTCGGTACA
The DNA here is from genome assembly GCF_029536185.1 of Bacillus sp. B28. Taxonomy (NCBI): domain Bacteria; kingdom Bacillati; phylum Bacillota; class Bacilli; order Caryophanales; family Bacillaceae; genus Bacillus; species Bacillus sp. B28. Next base: position 726,653 of record NZ_CP120511.1, read on the forward strand.
AAGTGTTTATCGAGAAGGCGGAGTCTATGTTGTTATCGGCGGAGCCGGAGGTATCGGAGAAACCTGGAGTGAGTACATGATTCGTCATTATAAGGCGAATATCATCTGGATTGGTCGAAGAATGAGGAATACCGAAATCGATAAAAAAATTGAAAGACTCAGTGCTTTTGGTCCGGCACCGCGCTACATTTCAGCAGACGCTACTGATGTAGAGTCACTGGAAAGAGCATACAAACAAATTAAAAAAATATATCCACATGTTAACGGCCTTGTTCATTCAGCTATTGGCTTGCTTGACAGAAGTATATCTGAATTGGACGTAGACACTTATAAAAAAATCATAGGAATAAAGATAAATGCCAGCGTATATATGGCAAAAGTTTTTGCGAATGAATCTCTTGATTTTGTTGTCTATTTTTCATCTGTTGCCTCCTTTAATAAACTAGGCGGACAAAGCGGGTATTCTACAGGTTGTACATTTGAGGATGGATTTGTTCAAAGACTATCAAAAGAATGGTCATGTAAAGTTAAAACAATTAATTGGGGATATTGGGGAGACATCGGTATTGGCGAGTCACTTTCTGAAGCGTTTAAGATCAGAATTTCTATGTCTGGAATGAGTCCGATTAATCCTAAAAAAGCTATGGAGGATTTGGACTTTATTATGTCTTTACCTGAATGTCAGCTCCTTTATATGAGAGGCGACAAATCAAAAGAAAATTCAATGGTAGCAAACGGTATGCCGTCTAAGTCACAGGCTATTCCCATTCAGGAACCTAAGAGAAGAGAGAGCACTCAAATTGAAAACTTGTTATTAGAAAAGAGCACCCAGTATATAGCCAAATTAGTGGGACAGTCTCTCAAGATCCCGTACCACCAGTTGGATACAAGAGAAGACCTTGAAAAGTATGGTATTGATTCGATTATGGTCAAGCATTTAACTTATACATTTAATCAAGTTTTCAACAATATATACAGTACTCTGTTCTTTGAATGCAAGAGTATTGATGAATTAGTACATTACTTGATTAGAAACCAAAAGGATACCCTTCTGAATCTCTTTAATTTAAATGAAGATCAAAGTATGAGTGTGGAAGAGGGGGATAAAAATAATAGTATTTCAACCCGTAAAACGGATTCAATGTTTGACGGAAGCAGGACTGACAGGCGGATAAGTAATTTGCTAGATCAAGATAATCAGGTGAACAAACATGGAACATCAAATTCTATGCCAATTGCGATAATAGGAATGAGCGCACGATTACCGCAGGCGAATGATCTTGATGAGTTCTGGGAAAATCTAAGGGCTGGTAAAGACAGCATTACGGAAATTCCAGAGGAACGATGGTCTTTAGATGGCTTTTATATTAGTGATGTAAAAAAAGCTATCGAACAGGGCAAGAGCTATAGTAAGTGGGGCGGATTTATCGATGGCTTTGCCGACTTTGACCCTCTTTTTTTTAAGATCTCGCCACGTGAAGCGATGACGATGGACCCACAGGAACGCTTGATCTTGCAGGAGTGCTGGAAAACTTTTGAAGATGCAGGCTATACCAAGGAGAGGATTAAGCAGCATCACAATGGTAATGTTGGTGTTTTTATAGGCATCACAAAAACTGGATTTGAGTTATACGGTCCAGATTTATGGAAGCAAGGTGAGAATATTAATCTCAGCACTTCGTTTAGTTCAGTTGCAAACCGTATTTCATATATTTTTGATTTGCACGGTCCGAGCCTGCCTATTGATACAATGTGCTCTTCATCATTATCAGCCATCCATGAAGCCTGTGAAACTATTAAACGGGGCGATTGTGAAATAGCCATTGCTGGAGGAGTGAATGTATATACTCACCCAGCAACTTATATTTTACTCTGTGAAAAGAAAATGTTGTCAAGTGATGGCAAATGTAAGAGCTTTGGCAAGGGGGCAAATGGGTTTGTACCGGGCGAAGGTGCAGGAGCGATCCTTTTAAAACCTCTTGCTAAAGCAATAGAAGACGGCGATAACATTTATGGAGTTATCAAAGGTACAAGTATTAACCATGGAGGAAAAACAAATGGTTATACAGTGCCTAATCCAAACGCGCAGGGCGAACTTATTCGTAATGCATTGGATAAATCAGGAGTTAATGCACGTACAGTTAGCTATATGGAAGCTCATGGTACAGGAACTGAGCTTGGAGATCCCATTGAGATTGCGGGTCTTACACAGGCATTTCAAAGTGATACAAAAGATTTGCAATTCTGTTCTATCGGTTCAGCCAAGTCCAATATTGGGCACCTTGAAAGTGCAGCAGGAATTGCCGGTTTAATGAAAATCGTTCTTCAAATGAAAAATGGCCAGATTGCACCATCCCTACATGCAGAGGAATTAAATTCTCATATTGATTTTGAAGATAGTCCATTTTATGTACAAAAGGAACTGGTTGATTGGAAGAGGCCGGTAATTGAACATAATGGCACAAGTCAAGAATATCCGAGAATTTCTGGCGTTTCTTCATTTGGTGCTGGGGGAGCTAATGCTCACGTTATATTAGAAGAATATATTAAGGGAAAATAAGGGGCTTATTATGGGGGGAATCGACGAAATGTTAAAACAACCTGAAATTATCGTCTTATCCGCCAGGGATAAAATCCGACTCCGCGACCAGGTGCAACGCTTGGCTACGACGATTGATAAACGGAAGTTTACGGATGCTGACCTTACTAATATTAGTTATACGCTCTTAGTTGGTCGTGAACATATGGAATATCGCTTAGCTTTATTAGTAACTTCTATAAAAGAACTTGAAGAAAAACTTTATTCTTATATAGCAGGCGAAGAAGCCACCATTGACTTTTTCCAGGGGGCTGCCCATGGAAATGATGATATTTTATCTGTTTTTGGTAAAGAAGAGGAACTGCAGACTGCAATAGAAAAATTGCTCGAAAATAAAAAGTATGAAAGGATTCTTGATTTTTGGACGAAGGGGATTAGTATAGATTGGAATAAACTGTTTGATCAAATGGCAGTCAGACCTCACTTTATTAGCCTTCCGACCTATCCGTTTGCGAAGGAAAAATACTGGGTGCCTTCAGAAATTAAACAGCCGTCTGCAGTATCAACGAACCAGCTCGGTATTATACACCCGCTGGTTCATGAAAATACATCTGATCTTAGTAGGCAGCGTTTCACTTCTGCATTAACTGGAAAAGAGGATTTCCTCTATTCCGTAAATGAAAGCTCTGTTTATCTGCCGGAGTCAGCTCATCTTGAGATGGCCAGGGTTGCGGCAGGAATGTCCGTGGATACTGCCGGTGCTTCAGTCGTGATCAAAGACGTCGAATGGCATACGCCGATTATGCCAGACGGAAATGCCAGTGTGAATATCGCCCTCTATCAAGGGGAAGAAGACGAGATCGAATGGGAGATCTATTCACAAACGGGGGAATTGGAAGAAGAGGCAGAGGTAAGCAGTGAAGGAAAAGCAGGTTTCCGCGAAGGAGCGTCAGCTTCAAAGACCGACCTTCGGGAATTGCGTGCCCGTTTCCCTCATATCGATCATAAACGCCGGACAATCAGCCGACATATTGAAGAGGTATGGACAGGCAACGGATCGCCTGAGGCACATCAATTTCTAATCAAGTTTAAAAAGCCGGATAAAGGAAGCGAAACGTATAAGGAACCCGAAGTATTGATCCCGGGAGTGCTGGAGGCCTGTCTTGAAGCCGTTCATGAAGACGCCTCAAACGGCGTTTCGCAGGCCAGGTTGTCCAGTGTAAAGGAAATGGAGATTCCAGCGGGGGCAGGTCATCCGGTTTGGGGACTTGTCAGCTTACAGCCTGCGGGGCAAAACAAGGTTGATATCACGCTTTATGATGAATCAGGAACACCATCTGGTGTGATTACCGGGCTTGCCTATGTATTCGAGACACCGAAGAAGGTGTCCGCAGACCAGTATGACATGATGACCTTTGAAGAGGCATGGCAGGAAGAAGCATTAACCATGAAGGAACAGGACATCAAAACGGTGGTTGTGTTCCTGACGGATGAAAGCCGCCGTCAGGCTGCGACAGAGAAATTAAAAGAGCTGGGTTCCGGTGCCAAGCCGGTCTTTATCGGCAGCGGGACAGGCTATAAGAGAGAGTCTGAGAATCGGTATACCATTCGTTTAAACGAAAAAAGCGACTATGCGGAATGCTTGAAGGAAATAAAATCCCAAACCGGAAACGCAGAGGCCATATGGTATATGTGGCCGACAGAAGACGCGGAATGTGTGACGGATCCGTCCGGCATGATCTATATGCTTCAGGGATTGGCGGCAGCGGGATTAAAAACCGGAAGGGTTATGATCGCCGGAGGATACAGAGACGGACTGGAACGCTGCCATACGGAATCCTGGATTGGGATCGAGCGGTCCGCCGGCCTCGTTATGCCGGGTTCAAAGGTCAACGTCATCTGTGCGGATCTTAAAGAGACAAGTGCTGCCGAATGGGCGGAAGCGATGTGGAAGGAGCTGCATGCGGAAAAGGCGGAAAGCGTTCTGTATGAAGACGGTCTCCGAAAGGTAAGCAGAATCTCCCCGATTCAGACAGAAAGCTCAAAAAAAGATGTACTCAAAGAAGGCGGCGTCTACCTCATTACAGGAGGCGCAGGCGGCCTCGGCATGATTTTCTCCCGCTGGCTCGCTGATGCGTACAAGGCGAAGCTTATTCTTGTCAATCGAAGCAGCATTGAGGGTAAGAAAGAAAAACTTGAACAGCTGCAGAACGCCGGAGCAGAGGTCATGTATTACAGTGCCGATGTGTGTCATGCAGAGGAAATGAAACAAGCTGTCCAGGCAGGAAAAGCCCGCTTTGGTCATATAGACGGAGTCATCCATGCCGCCGGGATAGAAGGTGGAGGAAGTATACTCGAAAAAGAAATCGAGGAATACTTAAAAACCTTAGAACCAAAAGTTCAGGGAACGCTTGCGCTTGAAGAAGCATTACAGGGAGAGCATCTTGATTTCATCTGTTATTTCTCATCAAGCTCAGCGATCATAGGAGATTTCGGAAACTGTGACTATGCAGTCGGAAACCGATTCCTCATGAGCTACGGGGCATATCGGAACACCCGACATAAAGGGAAGACCGTTGTGGTGAACTGGCCGCTGTGGGAGAGTGAAGGGATGGGCTTTGCCGATGAGCAAAGCAGCCGGATGTACCTCAAGTCCAGCGGACAAAGATTGTTGGAATCAACAGAAGGAACGGAAGTTTTTGAAGCCATTCTTCGCCAGAAACATACTCAGTGGCTTGTCATGATGGGAAACCGGGAGAGAGTATATAAATTCCTGGGGTTAAGTGAAGAAACAAGGGCAAAAACTGAAGTGAAAAGAGCAGCGTTACCTCCCGGAAAAGGCAGAAGAGCTGAAATGAGCGGCTGGAACATAAAACAGTGTGTGATTTGGGAACTAAGGGATGCGATCAGCCAGATTCTTAGAATTTCGAGAGATAAGCTTGACGCAGATGAGAACTTAGCCGACTTCGGCTTCGACTCTATCGGTCTTGCGAAATTTGCCGATGTGTTAAGTGAGCGTTATGAATTAGAGATTACGCCGGATATCTTCTTTGGTTATCCGACGATAGAGAGGTTAAGTCAGTATTTCCTTGAACGTTATTCTGATGAAATGCAGTTTTTTTATCAAGAGGCTGTAGAGGTTTCTGCTGTAACAGAAGAAATTATTACAGAAGTACAAATGGATCAGGTGAAAGAAAGAAAAAGAGTAAGGTATAACCATGCTAGAAAGAGAGTTAAGGCTTCAACTGAAAAAGAGCCGATTGCCATCATTGGAATGAGCGGAAGGTTTCCGGATGCAAGGAATGTAGAGGAACTATGGTCCATTTTACTCGAAGGCAGGGAAGTAATCCGTAAGCTCCCGCATGAGCGAGTTCGATTGTGGCAAGATTATGAAAACACTGAGGCTGGCAAATCAGTGAACAGAAAACTTGGAGTGGTACCGGGAATTGCTGAATTTGACCCTCTTTTCTTTGAACTATCGCCTCGTGAAGCAGAGACGATGGACCCTAGACAGAGGCTGCTCCTTCAGGAATCTTGGAAAGCATTAGAAGATGCCGGCTATGGTTCTAAGTCATTTGGAGATGAAAAGGTAGGTTTTTTCGTAGGAGTAGAAGACGGTGACTATAGGCTTATGACTGGAAGTAAAAGCGGCGTTACTTCCAATAATAATGCTGTGCTTGCCGCCAGACTTTCTTATTTCCTAAACCTTGACGGTCCAAACATGGCCATCAATACGGCGTGCTCGTCAGGACTTGTAGCTGTTCATCAGGCTTGTCAAAGTCTCAGAAACGGAGAATGTGATACTGCCATCGTGGCAGGGGCCAATCTGTTGATTACTTCTGAAAACTATAACAGCATGGAACAAGCCGGAATGTTGTCGGCAGATGGAAAGTGTTATGCCTTTGACAAGCGTGCAAACGGAATGGTGCCGGCTGAAGCCGTGGCCGTTATCGTTTTAAAAAGGCTGTCAAAAGCGGAATCGGATGGTAACCCAGTATACGCAACCGTAGTGGGAAGCGGAATTAATTATGACGGAAAAACAAACGGAATTACAGCGCCAAGCGGACGTTCGCAAAGCCGGCTCATCAAAGAAGTGTACGATCGTTTTCATATCAAGCCAGAAGATATGGAGTATATCGTGACCCATGGAACGGGGACGAAACTCGGTGATCCGATCGAGATTAATGCATTGGCGGAGGCATTTAAAGATTATACAGAGGAAAGAAGTTACTGTGCATTAACGTCCGCGAAACCGAATATCGGTCATACCTTGGCGGCCTCAGGGGTCGTAAGCCTGATAAGCCTTGTGATGGCATTGAAGAAGGAGACCATTCCGGCGAGCATTAATTGTGAACAGGTAAATGACTATATTCAGTGGGAGAACAGTCCGTTTTTCATTAATCGAGAAAATCGAAAATGGACAGATAAAGAAGGGAAAAACAGACTTGGTGCAGTCAGCTCCTTTGGAATGAGCGGTACGAATGCTCATGTCGTGCTTAAAAGCTATACGCCAGAAAGTACTGTAAGAGAGAAGGAAAACACTCAGAACGACAAACCATATTATTTGCTTGTTTTATCGGCCAAAACACCTGAAGCCTTGCAGGGGAAAATTCATGAGATGGCGGGTTTTCTTGAAAAATCTCAAAATAGTGGAGCGATGGACCTGGCAAAAATCAGCTATACGCTGATGGAAGGAAGACATCACTTCGACTGCCGCTGTGCCGTTGTGATCAAAGACACGGAAGATGCGGTCCGAGTACTCAGACAAGCTGAAGGGAACGAAAAACAGCCGAATTTGTTCAAAGGAAGAGTGCCTAGGGACTTTACAGCTCAGAGTGCTATCCGTAAATCTGTGAGGGATCTCATCGACCAAAGTTATAAGGATCAGGAAAATCCGACTAAGTACAGAGAGAGTCTGTATGCATTGGCTGAATTCTACTGCCTAGGCTATGAAGTGTCGTGTCAAGAGCTGTTTGATAATGGGAAGCTAAAAAGAGTCAGTCTTCCTACCTATCCGTTTGCCAAGGAAGAATATTGGATGGATTATCCGGAAGAAATAAATCCTCTAAGTGTAGTACAAGTTGGTTCAATACATCCATTGCTTCACCAAAATACCTCCGATTTATCAGAACAGAGATACAGTTCTATTTTTACCGGAAATGAGTTCTTCTTGGCTGACCATATTATCAAAGGTAAGCGAACGCTTCCTGGAGTAGCCTTTTTGGAAATGGTAAGAGCAGCTGTTCAACTTGCAACAGGCGGTACAGATAAGGACTATGAACGAATAAAACTGCAAAATGTTGGATGGGTTAAACCGATTACCATTACAGATCAGCCCGTACAGGTGAATATTGGGCTTTATCCAAAGAACAGCGGCGAGATTGCCTATGAGGTATATACGGAAACGGACGATACAGCGAAAGGATTTACTGTGCATAGCCAGGGGAGTGCAGTGTTGGTTGAAGGTACAAAATCTTCTGTATTGGATTTGAATTCCATAAAGGCACAGTGCACGGAAACAATAAGTTCAACACAGTGTTATGAGACATTTGAAAGAATGCAGATGCAGTATGGGCCTGGCCATCGAGGAGTCGAGGAAATTCGCATAGGTAAAGGAATTGTCTTTGCAAAAGTAAAAGTACCGGATGCTGTTAAGGACACTGCGGAACAGTATGTGCTTCATCCTAGTATCATGGACGGTATCTTTCAGGCATCCATCGGTTTTGCTATAAGTTCTGGGGACACAGAGATAGAAACAAAGCCCAGCCTGCCATTTGCCATAGATGAGTTGGAAGTATATAGCCGCTGTCATACAGAAATGCGAGCAATCATTCGAAATGTTCAAGGCCGAGATAACAGGGTGATCAAATACGATATTGACCTTTGTGATGGCGAAGGAAATATATGTGCACGCATAAAAGGCTACACTTCACGTATGCTGGATGGAAGCATTGGAGAAGGAAAGCCGATCGAAACAAAGATTATGGAAATTGAATGGAAAGAAGCGCCGGTATCAAGACAAACACATGAATACAATCGTCATATCGTTTTTTATTGTGACAGAGAGAATATCCCAGACGAACGCCAATATCGGGCTGGAGGCATCAGTACTCTAATTCGCAGTATAAGCCTAAACAGCAGTGATGATAAAAAAGATTCACGTTTTAAAACTTATGCGGGAAAAGTATTTAAGGAGATAAAGGATATTCTTGCAGACCGAGATGGAGGCAGTGTACTTCTTCAAATAATCGTTCCAGGAAGTGAGGAAGGGAAGCTTTACAGTGGAATGGTGGGAATGTTAAGGACTGCTTGTCAAGAAAATCCGAAATTATCGGCACAGTTTATAGAGATAGATGCAGAAGAAAATAATGCGGACATTATCTCAATCATAAAGTCGGAGAAAAACAATCCAGAAGACAAACATATCCGATATACAAATCGAAAAAGATATGTTGCTGAATGGAAACAGGTGAAAACAACTGAAAAAGCAGAGCTGCCATGGAAAGATGGCGGAACGTATCTTATAACTGGAGGAGCGGGAGGCCTCGGACTGATTTTTGCGAAAGAGGCTGCACAGAAAATAGGTAGAGGAACACTTATTTTAACGGGACGTTCACAGGAAAATGACCGAATTAGAGAGCATCTTACAGAACTTCAGAAAATGGGGATGAATAGTCAGTATCGACAGGTTGATGTGTCGGATAGCAAGCAGGTAGAGGAATTAATATCTAGTATTGTTAAGCAAGACGGAGGATTGGATGGAATTATTCACAGTGCCGGAATCATAAAAGACAATTACATTATTAAAAAGACACAGGAAGAATTCATAGAGGTCCTTGAACCGAAAGTATCTGGAATCGTCAACATTGATGAGGCATCCGCAGATCTTGATATGGATTTCTTCATAATTTTTTCTTCTATATCTGGGAGCCTTGGAAATCCAGGACAGTCTGATTATGCGGCAGCCAATGAGTTCATGAGTGCTTATGCTGGTTATAGAAATAAGCTGGTTGCCAAGGGACAGCGAAAAGGGAAAACACAGTCTGTTAATTGGCCGTTATGGAAGGAAGGCGGAATGGGAATCGGCGAAGAGAAAGAGAGAATCATGGAAAGAAATACTGGATTCATCGCCATGCCGACAGAAAGTGGAATCAAGGCATTCTATGATTGCTGGGCAACAGACAGTGAAAGAGTACTTTGCCTGACTGGTAACATTGACAAAATCATTGATGGAATGAATAAACAGGAGCCATACATAACGGCAGTTCAAGTGAATGCGTCACAAGAGGAACAGCATAGTGGATTTGAAACTAAGCCGGAATTTTTAAAAGAAAAGACTGCGAATTACCTTAAGAAGGTTTTATCAGAGGTACTGAAGTTACCAGCAACCCGTATAGAAACAAATGCCCCTATGGAGAAATACGGAATTGATTCTATTTTGGTCTTGGAACTGACCACCAAATTAGAGAGTATATTCGGAACATTGCCAAAGACACTATTCTATGAATACCAAACTCTCTGGGAATTAAGTGGATATTTTCTAGCCTCATACAGGGAACAGCTGAATAGGCTTATTGGTATTGAGGTAACTGAGGCTCCGAGGATTGAAACTATAAGTATACCTGAGAAGAAAGATAAGTCGATTCAGACTAGAAGAAAGACTAGATTTATGAATCATCAGGAACCTGAGGCTGAAAAGAGTGCTAGAGAGGCAATGGATATTGCAATTGTAGGAGTATCAGGTAAATATCCTATGGCAGAAAATGTACAGGAATACTGGGATAATCTGCGTGATGGGAAGGATTGTATTACTGAAATACCGAAGGATCGCTGGGATTATCGACCCTATTTTGATCAGAACCTAAACAAGACCGGTAAAACATACAGTAAATGGGGAGGATTCATCGACGGAGTGAAACACTTCGATCCGCTGTTCTTTAACATTTCACCGCGTGAGGCTGAAACCATGGATCCGCAGGAAAGACTGTTTCTTGAATGTGTATATGAAACTCTCGAGGATGCGGGATATACACCAGAAATGCTCAGAAAAAATAAAGACAGCGGACTTGGGGGTGATGTAGGTGTTTATGTTGGGGTTATGTATGAAGAGTATCAACTGTATGGTGCTCAGGCCCAAAGCCAGGGAAGACCGATTACATTATCAGGAAGTGCTGCATCAATTGCTAATCGTGTATCTTATTATTTTAACTTCCATGGACCAAGTATGGCGGTAGACACCATGTGCTCTTCATCGTTGACATCCATTCATCTGGCATGCCAGGCCCTACAGCAGGGCGGGTGTGAAGCGGCGATTGCCGGAGGAGTAAATGTATCAATTCATCCGAACAAATATCTAATGCTGTCACAAGGAAAATTCGTTTCAAGTAATGGAAAATGTCTAAGTTTTGGCGAAGGCGGAGATGGATATGTTCCTGGGGAGGGCATTGGAGCCGTAATGCTCAAGAAACTCTCAAAAGCAGTAGAAGATGGAGACCATATATACGGAGTTATAAAAGAGACTGCTCTAAATCATGGAGGAAAGACAAACGGTTACACTGTACCAAATCCTAATGCCCAAAGGGAAGCAATTGGAAAAACACTGAAGCGTGCCGGAATCAATCCTAGAACAATCAGTTATATAGAGGCTCACGGAACAGGTACTGCTTTGGGAGATCCAATCGAAATTTCGGGATTGACTCAGGCATTCAGAGAGTATACGGATGACAAACAATTCTGTGCAATCGGATCAGCTAAGTCCAATATTGGACATTGTGAAAGTGCAGCGGGAATTGCAGGAATAACCAAAGTGCTAATGCAAATGAAACACGGAGAAATTGCTCCATCTCTCCATTCAAAATCGCTGAACCCCTATATTGACTTTGAAAATTCACCATTTGAGGTACCACAGTATTTAAGGAAATGGAAAAGACCAATCATAAAGGAAAACGGTGCAGAAAAGGAATATCCGAGAAGAGCCGGAATTTCTGCCTTCGGTGCAGGAGGTTCCAATGCCCATGTAATAATCGAAGAGTATCGTTCAGAGGACAGTATTCAAAAAATACCGTCAGGAAAGCATGAGACAGCAGTTATTATCTTATCTGCAAAAAGCAGCGAACAGTTGAAAGAACGTGCGCGAAGGCTGCATGCAGAAATAAAACAAAACCGTTACAAAGATGAGGACCTAGCATCCATCGCCTATACTCTTCAGGTAGGGAGAGAGGCCATGGAATATAGAATGGGCATGCTTGTATCAGGAATCCAACAGCTTGAGGGAAATTTGGCTGCATTCCTAGGAGGGCGCACAGATATAGAAGACTTTTATCAGGGATATGCAAAGAGTTCGAATGGAGATATGGCCATATTTGCGAATGATGAAGACATAGTCAAAGTCATCGAATTGTGGGGATTGAAAGGAAAGTATAGAAAACTTGTGGATTACTGGGTAAAAGGGTTTGATCTTGATTGGGAAAAGCTATATCACAATACTAAACCACGCAGGGTCAGCCTGCCTGTCTATCCATTTATGAGAGAAGAGTATTGGGTAACCGATATACCAGAATCGCAGCCTCTTTCGAATGCAGATATGACTGGTATAACACATCCGTTACTTCATCAGAATATATCTGATATTAACGGGCAACGTTTTAGTTCCTGGTTTACGGGGAGAGAAAAGTTCTTCAAGCAAGGTTTAAATCAGGGAGATGGGGTTTTATTAGAAGGAGCTCATATTGAGGTAGCGCGTATAGCTTCCAGCCTTTATATGAATAATCACGAATTTACACTTACATTAAGGGATGTTACGTGGAACAAACCAGTTATTGTAAATGAGGATTCCAGTCAGATTCAAATTGCTTTGTACGAAGCAAATGATGGTGAAGTTGAATGGGAGCTTTATGGTGAAAATGATATAGACAGAGAAGGACACATATGCAGCGAAGGTAAGGCGGTTTTCATGGAGATGATTACACCTGAGATCCTCGATCTTAATGCTCTGCGTGAGATTTACTCCCATAATGTATTTTCTAATATGGCAGATGCTGCAGACACTCACTCAGAGTTTACTCGTTATATTGAGGAGCTGTGGTCAACTGAAGAGCTTGCTGTTGGTGAGACAAATGAACTTTTAATTAAGTTTAGTGATTCTATCTCTAATGAAAATGAAGAGGCTAAAAATCCGATAATATTTGAGCCGGCTATACTCGATTCATGTTTGCATGCATTTCATTTATATAGCGGTAATTTCTGTTATGGAGCAAAAGCAGTGAGTATGGAGGAAGCGGAGTTCATCGTTGGGTCAGGCTCATACATCTGGGGAGTGGTTCGTGTCAATAAGATGGTTGGTGTTCACGATACAGATGTTTTAGAGATGGATATTGATTTCTGTGACGAGCATGGAAATCTATTAAGTTATATTACAGGTTTGAGATACATTAGTACAAATCAGGGCGAAACAGGAGCTGATCCTTCACTATGGTGATTAAATCTCACATGAATTCTAAACATACTACTGAAGAACCTTTGACCGATTATAGATTATTTAGTCAAGAGGAAACGAAGGTAAGAGAAGAAAAGCAACAAGCCCAGAAACCGGTAAAAGGGAGAAAGCCTGAAATGAAAGGCTGGACTTTAAAAGAGTGCGTACTATGGGAAATAAGAGACTTAGTAAGCAAGATACTCAGAATTCAGAGAGAAAAGCTGGAGGCTGATGAAAACCTTGCGGACTTTGGGTTTGATTCAGTAAGTCTTTCTGAATTCGCGAACGCATTAAGTAACCGCTATGATATCGATATCACACCTGATGTGTTTTTTGCCTATCCAACCTTGGATAGACTGAGCGGATATTTACTTAAACGTTATTCTGATGAAATGAAAATATTTTATCAGGAGGGTGTAGAAGTAATCCATACAGCAGAAGAGGGAGCTTCTGCTATAGTCAACAAATCATTAGAGAACAGAAACATTGAAAATAGGAGAAGAAATACAAGGCGTAATCGTCCAGGCAGGAAAACTTCTAATATGAGGGAAGAACCGATTGGTATCATTGGTATGAGCGGACGATTCCCGGATGCATGGAATGTGGAAGAATTGTGGTCCATCCTATTTGAGGGAAAAGATGTCATTCGTGAAGCACCGCATGAACGTGCCGAATGGTGGGAAGGTGATACGCACGACGGCAAAGCAGCGAACAGGAAATTTGGAGTCGTGCCGGGAGTAGATGAATTTGATCCTTTCTTCTTTGAACTATCACCTCGTGAAGCAGAGATGATGGATCCCAGACAGAGATTGCTGCTTCAGGAAACATGGAGTGCACTAGAGGATGCTGGTTACGGGTCTGGGTCTTTTGAAGGTGAGAAGATAGGGATGTTTGTAGGAATAGAGGAAGGTGATTACAGGCTGTTAGTAGGGAGTGAGGGAGGAATCACTTCTAATCATAATGCCATCCTTGCGGCAAGACTTTCCTATTTTCTGAATCTAGACGGACCGAATGTCGCTATCAATACGGCGTGCTCGTCAGGACTTGTAGCTGTTCATCAGGCTTGCCAAAGTCTCAGAAACGGAGAATGCGATACTGCCATCGTGGCGGGGACCAATCTTTTGACCACGCCCGAGGGTTACGACAGTATGGACAAGGCAGGAATGCTGTCTTCAGACGGAAAGTGTTATGCCTTTGATAAGCGTGCAAACGGAATGGTACCAGCAGAAGCTGTGGCTGTCATCGTCTTAAAAAGACTTTCGAAAGCTGAAGAGGACCGCAACCCTATTTATGCAACAATAGTAGCAAGCGGGATTAATTATGACGGAAAAACAAACGGAATTACTGCGCCAAGCGGACGTTCACAGAGCAATCTCATCAAAGAAGTCTATGAGCGCTTTTATATCAATCCAAGGGATATGGAATACATCGTGACCCATGGAACGGGGACAAAGCTCGGTGATCCGATCGAGATTAATGCATTGGCGGAGGCATTTAAAGATTATACAGAGGAAAGAAGTTACTGTGCATTAACGTCCACGAAACCGAATATCGGTCATACCTTGGCGGCCTCAGGGATCGTAAGCCTGATAAGCCTTGTGATGTCGTTGAAGAAGGAGACCATTCCGGCAAGCATCAATTGTGAACAGGTAAATGACTATATTCAGTGGGAGAACAGTCCGTTTTTCATTAATCGAGAAAATCGAAAATGGACAGATAAAGAAGGGAAAAACAGACTTGGTGCAGTCAGCTCCTTTGGAATCAGCGGTACGAATGCCCATGTGGTGCTCCAGAGCTATGCCTCTAAAGGAAATATAAAAAAACGTGTACATGGAAAGACAGAACTTCCGTTTTATCTTATTGCGTTATCAGCGAAAACGCCAGCAGCTTTATGGAAAAAGATATATGACTTAACGGATGTACTTGAAAAAAACAGAAAAATTGGAGCGGAAGAACTGGCTGAAATTAGTTATACAATGATGGATGGAAGACATCATTTCGACCATCGTTTTGCTATGGTGATTAAGGACAGGGAAGACGCAGTCCATGTACTCAGGCACGCTGATGAAAATGAAAAACTCCCCAATCTATTTACGGGAAGTTTGCCAAAAGACTTTAAAGCACAGTCTGCTATCAGTAAATTTGTAGAGGATTTAATCGAAGAATGTCGTGCGGAGCAAGGGAATCCGACCAAGTACCGAGAGAACCTATTTGCGTTGGCCGAGTTTTATACCCGTGGCTATACGTTGTCTTGTAAATCACTTTTTGCGGATATGATTCCTAATAAAGTCAACCTTCCTCATTATCCATTTGCAAAAGAAAAATATTGGGTGCCATCTGAAATTAAGCAGTCAATAGGAAAGAATTTTATTCAAGACAGCTTCATACACCCGCTGGTTCATGAAAATACATCTGATCTTAGTAGGCAGCGTTTCACTTCTGCATTAACTGGAAAAGAGGATTTCCTCTATTCCGTAAATGAAAGCTCTGTTTATCTGCCGGAGTCAGCTCATCTTGAGATGGCCAGGGTTGCGGCAGGAATGTCCGTGGATACTGCCGGTGCTTCAGTTGTGATCAAAGACGTCGAATGGCATACGCCGATTATGCCAGACGGAAATGCCAGTGTGAATATCGCCCTCTATCAAGGGGAAGAAGACGAGATCGAATGGGAGATCTATTCACAAACGGGGGAATTGGAAGAAGAGGCAGAGGTAAGCAGTGAAGGAAAAGCAGGTTTCCGCGAAGGAGCGTCAGCTTCAAAGACCGACCTTCGGGAATTGCGTGCCCGTTTCCCTCATATCGATCATAAACGCCGGACAACCAGCCGACATATTGAAGAGGTGTGGACAGGCAACGGATCGCCTGAGGCACATCAATTTCTGATCAAGTTTAAAAAGCCGGATAAAGGAAGCGAAACGTATAAGGAACCCGAAGTATTGATCCCGGGAGTGCTGGAGGCCTGTCTTGAAGCCGTTCATGAAGACGCCTCAAACGGCGTTTCGCAGGCCAGATTGTCCAGTGTAAAGGAAATGGAGATTCCAGCGGGGGCAGGTCATCCGGTTTGGGGACTTGTCAACTTAACGGGGCAAAACAAGGTTGATATTGCGCTTTATGATGAATCAGGAACACCATCTGGTGTGATTACCGGGCTTGCCTATGTATTCGAGACACCGAAGAAGGTGTCCGCAGACCAGTATGACATGATGACCTTTGAAGAGGCATGGCAGGAAGAAGCATTAACCATGAAGGAACAGGACATCAAAACGGTGGTTGTGTTCCTGACGGATGAAAGCCGCTGTCAGGCTGTGACAGAGAAATTAAAAGAGCTGGGTTCCGGTGCCAAGCCGGTCTTTATCGGCAGCGGGACAGGCTATAAGAGAGAGTCTGAGAATCGGTATACCATTCGTTTAAACGAAAAAAGCGACTATGCGGAATGCTTGAAGGAAATAAAATCCCAAACCGGAAACGCAGAGGCCATATGGTATATGTGGCCGACAGAAGACGCGGAATGTGTGACGGATCCGTCCGGCATGATCTATATGCTTCAGGGATTGGCGGCAGCGGGATTAAAAACCGGAAGGGTTATGATCGCCGGAGGATACAGAGACGGACTGGAACGCTGCCATACGGAATCCTGGATTGGGATCGAGCGGTCCGCCGGCCTCGTTATGCCGGGTTCAAAGGTCAACGTCATCTGTGCGGATCTTAAAGAGACAAGTGCTGCCGAATGGGCGGAAGCGATGTGGAAGGAGCTGCATGCGGAAAAGGCGGAAAGCGTTCTGTATGAAGACGGTCTCCGAAAGGTAAGCAGAATCTCCCCGATTCAGACAGAAAGCTCAAAAAAAGATGTACTCAAAGAAGGCGGCGTCTACCTCATTACAGGAGGCGCAGGCGGCCTCGGCATGATTTTCTCCCGCTGGCTCGCTGATGCGTACAAGGCGAAGCTTATTCTTGTCAATCGAAGCAGCATTGAGGGTAAGAAAGAAAAACTTGAACAGCTGCAGAACGCCGGAGCAGAGGTCATGTATTACAGTGCCGATGTGTGTCATGCAGAGGAAATGAAACAAGCTGTCCAGGCAGGAAAAGCCCGCTTTGGTCATATAGACGGAGTCATCCATGCCGCCGGGATAGAAGGTGGAGGAAGTATACTCGAAAAAGAAATCGAGGAATACTTAAAAACCTTAGAACCAAAAGTTCAGGGAACGCTTGCGCTTGAAGAAGCATTACAGGGAGAGCATCTTGATTTCATCTGTTATTTCTCATCAAGCTCAGCGATCATAGGAGATTTCGGAAACTGTGACTATGCAGTCGGAAACCGATTCCTCATGAGCTACGGGGCGTATCGGAACACCCGACATAAAGGGAAGACCGTTGTGGTGAACTGGCCGCTGTGGGAGAGTGAAGGGATGGGCTTTGCCGATGAGCAAAGCAGCCGGATGTACCTCAAGTCCAGCGGACAAAGATTGTTGGAATCAACAGAAGGAACGGAAGTTTTTGAAGCCATTCTTCGCCAGAAACATACTCAGTGGCTTGTCATGACGGGAAACCGAGAGAGAGTATATAAATTCCTGGGGTTAAGTGAAGAAACAAGGGCAAAAACTGAAGTGAAAAGAGCAGCGTTACCTCCCGGAAAAGGCAGAAGAGCTGAAATGAGCGGCTGGAACATAAAACAGTGTGTGATTTGGGAACTAAAGGATGCGATCAGTCGAATTCTTAAATATCCAAAAGAAAAGCTGAATATAGATGAGGGTTTAGGTGACTTCGGCTTCGACTCTATCAGTCTTGCGGAATTTGCCGATGTGTTAAGTGAGCGTTATGAATTAGAGATTACGCCGGATATCTTCTTTGGTTATCCGACGATAGAGAGGTTAAGCCAGTATTTCCTTGAACGTTATTCTGATGAAATGCAGGCGTTCTATCACGAGGGTGAGGAAGAAGGTTCTTTAACAACACCACCGGAAAATAGAGGACCGAAAATAAGAAAGATCCGTTCCGAAAAATTGGAGACGAAACAGAAGAAACAGGCGGTTGAAAAAGAACCAATTGCCATCATTGGAATGAGCGGAAGGTTTCCAGATGCAAGGAATGTAGAGGAACTATGGTCCCTCCTGCATGAGGGAAAAGATGTCATTCGCAAACCTCATGAACGTGCAGAATGGCTAGAAACTCATAAGGACGACGGCAGAGCAACAAACAGAAGTTTCGGAGTGGTACCGGGAGTTGATGAATTTGACCCTTTCTTCTTTGAATTATCACCACGTGAAGCAGAGATGATGGATCCCAGACAGAGGCTGCTGCTTCAGGAAACATGGAAGGCATTAGAAGATGCCGGCTATGGTTCCAAGTCATTTGAAGACAGAAAAATAGGGATGTTTATAGGAATTGAGGAAGGCGACTACAGGCTGTTAGTAGGAAGCGAGGCGGGCGTCACTTCAAATCATAATGCCATTCTGGCGGCACGACTTTCTTATTTCTTAAACCTTGATGGCCCAAACATGGCCATCAATACGGCGTGCTCGTCAGGACTTGTAGCTGTTCATCAGGCTTGCCAAAGTCTCAGAAATGGAGAATGCGATACTGCCATCGTGGCTGCGGCCAATCTTTTGACCACCCCCGAGGGTTACGACAGTATGGACAAGGCCGGAATGTTGTCGGCAGATGGAAAGTGTTATGCCTTTGACAAGCGTGCAAACGGAATGGTGCCGGCTGAAGCCGTGGCAGTTATCGTTTTGAAAAAGCTGTCAAAAGCGGAATCGGATGGTAACCCAGTATACGCAACCGTAGTGGGAAGCGGAATTAATTATGACGGAAAAACAAACGGAATTACCGCGCCAAGCGGACGTTCGCAAAGCCGGCTCATCAAAGAAGTGTACGATCGTTTTCATATCAAGCCAGAGGATATGGAGTATATCGTGACCCATGGAACGGGGACGAAACTCGGTGATCCGATCGAGATTAATGCATTGGCGGAGGCATTTAAAGATTATACAGAGGAAAGAAGTTACTGTGCATTAACGTCCGCGAAACCGAATATCGGTCATACCTTGGCGGCCTCAGGGGTCGTAAGCCTGATAAGCCTTGTAATGGCATTGAAGAAGGAGACCATTCCGGCGAGCATCAATTGTGAACAGGTAAATGACTATATTCAGTGGGAGAACAGTCCGTTTTTCATTAATCGAGAAAATCGAAAATGGACAGATAAAGAAGGGAAAAACAGACTTGGTGCAGTCAGCTCCTTTGGGATGAGCGGTACGAATGCCCATGTCGTGCTTCAAAGCTATACGCCAGAAAGTACTGTAAGAGAGAAGGAAAACACTCAGAACGACAAACCATATTATTTGCTTGTTTTATCGGCCAAAACACCTGAAGCCTTGCAGGGGAAAATTCATGAGATGGCGGGTTTTCTTGAAAAATCTCAAAATAGTGGAGCGATGGACCTGGCAAAAATCAGCTATACGCTGATGGAAGGAAGACATCACTTCGACTGCCGCTGTGCGGTTGTGATCAAAGACATGGAAGATGCAGTCCGAGTACTCAGACAAGCTGAAGGGAACGAAAAACTGCCGAATTTGTTTAAGGGGAGAGTACCAAAGGATTTTACAGCTCAGAAAGCTATCCATAAATCTGTGAGAGGTCTCATCGAACAAAGTCATAAGGACCAGGAAAATCCGGCTGAATACAGAGAGAATCTGTATGCATTGGCTGAATTCTACTGCCTAGGCTATGAAGTATCGTGTCAAGAGCTGTTTGATAATGGGAAGCTGAAAAGAGTCAGTCTTCCGACCTATCCGTTTGCGAAGGAAAAATACTGGGTGCCTTCAGAAATTAAACAGCCGTCTGCAGTATCAACGAACCAGCTCGGTATTATACACCCGCTGGTCCATGAAAATACATCTGATCTTAGTAGGCAGCGTTTCACTTCTGCATTAACTGGAAAAGAGGATTTCCTCTATTCCGTAAATGAAAGCTCTGTTTATCTGCCGGAGTCAGCTCATCTTGAGATGGCCAGGGTTGCGGCAGGAATGTCCGTGGATACTGCCGGTGCTTCAGTCGTGATCAAAGACGTCGAATGGCATACGCCGATTATGCCAGACGAAAATGCCAGTGTGAATATCGCCCTCTATCAAGGGGAAGAAGACGAGATCGAATGGGAGATCTATTCACAAACGGGGGAATTGGAAGAAGAGGCAGAGGTAAGCAGTGAAGGAAAAGCAGGTTTCCGCGAAGGAGCGTCAGCTTCAAAAACCGACCTGCAGGAATTGCGTGCCCGTTTCCCTCATATCGATCATAAACGCCGGACAACCAGCCGACATATTGAAGAGGTATGGACAGGCAACGGATCGCCTGAGGCACATCAATTTCTAATCAAGTTTAAAAAGCCGGATAAAGGAAGCGGAACGTATAAGGAATCCGAGGTATTGATCCCGGGAGTGCTGGAGGCCTGTCTTGAAGCCGTTCATGAAGACGCCTCAAACGGCGTTTCGCAGGCCAGATTGTCCAGTGTAAAGGAAATGGAGATTCCAGCGGGGGCAGGTCATCCGGTTTGGGGACTTGTCAGCTTACAGCCTGCGGGGCAAAACAAGGTTGATATCACGCTTTATGATGAATCAGGAACACCATCTGGTGTGATTACCGGGCTTGCTTATGTATTCGAGACACCGAAGAAGGTGTCCGCAGACCAGTATGACATGATGACCTTTGAAGAGGCATGGCAGGAAGAAGCATTAACCATGAAGGAACAGGACATCAAAACGGTGGTTGTGTTCCTGACGGATGAAAGCCGCCGTCAGGCTGCGACAGAGAAATTAAAAGAGCTGGGTTCCGGTGCCAAGCCGGTCTTTATCGGCAGCGGGACAGGCTATAAGAGAGAGTCTGAGAATCGGTATACCATTCGTTTAAACGAAAAAAGCGACTATGCGGAATGCTTGAAGGAAATAAAATCCCAAACCGGAAACGCAGAGGCCATATGGTATATGTGGCCGACAGAAGACGCGGAATGTGTGACGGATCCGTCCGGCATGATCTATATGCTTCAGGGATTGGCGGCAGCGGGATTAAAAACCGGAAGGGTTATGATCGCCGGAGGATACAGAGACGGACTGGAACGCTGCCATACGGAATCCTGGATTGGGATCGAGCGGTCCGCCGGCCTCGTTATGCCGGGTTCAAAGGTCAACGTCATCTGTGCGGATCTTAAAGAGACAAGTGCTGCCGAATGGGCGGAAGCGATGTGGAAGGAGCTGCATGCGGAAAAGGCGGAAAGCGTTCTGTATGAAGACGGTCTCCGAAAGGTAAGCAGAATCTCCCCGATTCAGACAGAAAGCTCAAAAAAAGATGTACTCAAAGAAGGCGGCGTCTACCTCATTACAGGAGGCGCAGGCGGCCTCGGCATGATTTTCTCCCGCTGGCTCGCTGATGCGTACAAGGCGAAGCTTATTCTTGTCAATCGAAGCAGCATTGAGGGTAAGAAAGAAAAACTTGAACAGCTGCAGAACGCCGGAGCAGAGGTCATGTATTACAGTGCCGATGTGTGTCATGCAGAGGAAATGAAACAAGCTGTCCAGGCAGGAAAAGCCCGCTTTGGTCATATAGACGGAGTCATCCATGCCGCCGGGATAGAAGGTGGAGGAAGTATACTCGAAAAAGAAATCGAGGAATACTTAAAAACCTTAGAACCAAAAGTTCAGGGAACGCTTGCGCTTGAAGAAGCATTACAGGGAGAGCATCTTGATTTCATCTGTTATTTCTCATCAAGCTCAGCGATCATAGGAGATTTCGGAAACTGTGACTATGCAGTCGGAAACCGATTCCTCATGAGCTACGGGGCATATCGGAACACCCGACATAAAGGGAAGACCGTTGTGGTGAACTGGCCGCTGTGGGAGAGTGAAGGGATGGGCTTTGCCGATGAGCAAAGCAGCCGGATGTACCTCAAGTCCAGCGGACAAAGATTGTTGGAATCAACAGAAGGAACGGAAGTTTTTGAAGCCATTCTTCGCCAGAAACATACTCAGTGGCTTGTCATGACGGGAAACCGGGAGAGAGTATATAAATTCCTTGGGTTAAGTGAAGAAACAAGGGCAAAAACTGAAGTGAAAAGAGCAGCGTTACCTCCCGGAAAAGGCAGAAGAGCTGAAATGAGCGGCTGGAACATAAAACAGTGTGTGATTTGGGAACTAAAGGATGCGATCAGTCGAATTCTTAAATATCCAAAAGAAAAGCTGAATATAGATGAGGGTTTAGGTGACTTCGGCTTCGACTCTATCAGTCTTGCGGAATTTGCCGATGTGTTAAGTGAGCGTTATGAATTAGAGATTACGCCGGATATCTTCTTTGGTTATCCGACGATAGAGAGGTTAAGCCAGTATTTCCTTGAACGTTATTCTGATGAAATGCAGGCGTTCTATCACGAGGGTGAGGAAGAAGGTTCTTTAACAACACCACCGGAAAATAGAGGACCGAAAATAAGAAAGATCCGTTCCGAAAAATTGGAGACGAAGCAGAAGAAACAGGCGGTTGAAAAAGAACCAATTGCCATCATTGGAATGAGCGGAAGGTTCCCAGGTGCAAGGAATGTAGAGGAACTATGGTCCCTCCTGCATGACGGACGGGAAGTAATCGGTGAGGTGCCATATGAGCGCGCCGAATGGCGGGAAAGTCAGAATAATACTGAGGATAGAAAAGAAGTGAACAAAAGATTCGGGGTAATTCCAGGTATTTCCGAATTTGACCCTCAGTTTTTTGAAATATCCCCGCGTGAAGCAATTAATATGGATCCCAGACAGAGACTGCTGCTTCAGGAAACATGGAAGGCATTGGAGGATGCCGGCTATGGTTCCAAGTCATTTGAAGACGAAAAAATAGGAATGTTTGTTGGAATCGAGGACGGGGATTACAAACTGTTAGTTGACGAAGAGGCCGGGATTACTTCAAACCATAATGCCATTCTGGCGGCGCGACTTTCTTATTTCTTAAACCTTGATGGCCCAAACATGGCCATCAATACGGCGTGCTCGTCAGGACTTGTAGCTGTTCATCAGGCTTGCCAAAGTCTCAGAAACGGAGAATGTGATACTGCCATCGTGGCAGGGGCCAATCTATTGATTACTCCTGATAGTTATAACGGGATGAATAAGGCGGGCATGTTGTCGGCAGACGGAAAGTGTTATGCCTTTGACAAGCGTGCAAACGGAATGGTGCCGGCTGAAGCCGTGGCCGTTATCGTTTTAAAAAGGCTGTCAAAAGCGGAATCCGACGGTAACCCAGTATACGCAACCGTAGTGGGAAGCGGAATTAATTATGACGGAAAAACAAACGGAATTACCGCGCCAAGCGGACGTTCGCAAAGCCGGCTCATCAAAGAAGTGTACGATCGTTTTCATATCAAGCCAGAAGATATGGAGTATATCGTGACCCATGGAACGGGGACGAAACTCGGTGATCCGATCGAGATTAATGCATTGGCGGAGGCATTTAAAGATTATACAGAGGAAAGAAGTTACTGTGCATTAACGTCCGCGAAACCGAATATCGGTCATACCTTGGCGGCCTCAGGGGTCGTAAGCCTGATAAGCCTTGTGATGGCATTGAAGAAGGAGACCATTCCGGCGAGCATTAATTGTGAACAGGTAAATGACTATATTCAGTGGGAGAACAGTCCGTTTTTCATTAATCGAGAAAATCGAAAATGGACAGATAAAGAAGGGAAAAACAGACTTGGTGCAGTCAGCTCCTTTGGAATGAGCGGTACGAATGCTCATGTCGTGCTTCAAAGCTATACGCCAGAAAGTACTGTAAGAGAGAAGGAAAACACTCAGAACGACAAACCATATTATTTGCTTGCCTTGTCCGCTAAAACATCTGAAGCATTACAGCAAAGAATCTTTGATCTGATAGAATTCTTTGAGGAAAACAAGTCGATTGAAGGAGAATTACCCGAAATCAGCTATACCCTAATGGAAGGAAGACATCACTTCGATCATCGCTGTGCCGTTGTGATCAAAGACACGGAAGATGCAGTCCGAGTACTCAGACAAGCTGAAGGGAACGAAATACTGCCGGATCTATTTAAAGGAAGAGTGTCAAGACACTTTATAGCTCAGACCGGTCTCAGTAAAGCGGTGAAGGATTTAATAAAGCAGAGCCATGTGGATGAAGAAAATTCGAATAAGTATAAAGAAAGTCTGTGCGCTTTGGCTGAGTTGTACTGTTTGGGTTATGAAGTATCCTGCGAGAAAATATTTAATATTGAAAAACTTAATAGAGTCAATTTACCGACCTATCCGTTTGGCAAAAAGCATTACTGGGTCCATAAAAAAGTCAATAGAATTCACCAGAGCAACGAGGAAACGGCAATACCAAAGGATAACATTAAAGCAATTGCCCGAGAGCAGATCACAATGGTTAACATGAATCAAGCAGAGGAAACCAGTAAAAGAACGGGGACACTCGATAAAATAAAAGCGTCAAAAATAATCTTAACAGAAGAATTGGATGTACCTGTTGAAATCGTTGCAACTGCTGAAACAGCTTATGAAAAACCGAAAAATATAAGGTTAAAACCGTTGATGCAGTTACCTAGTATTTCTGAAGAAGAGGAAACAAAAACGAACATTCTGCAACCTTTATCGGATCCGGATTATGGCAAAAGTCCAGGGCTATCTGTACAAGAGCTGCTGGATGAATTAATGGAGAGTTTAGCGGAAGAGCTGTATACGGATGTCGTGGACATTGAGGCAGACAGAAGTTTTATAGAGCTGGGACTTGACTCGATCATTGGCATTGAATGGATTCGTACGATAAACAAAAAATTCAAAACTTCAATAAGTACGACGAAAATTTACCAGTACCCGACACTTATGGAATTTACGAAATATTTTTCCGATGTGCTCAAAGCAACGACAGAGGCAGAAGAAGTGCCTAAAAACATCAGTGAAAAACGGGAAGCGAAAACTCTTAAGCCGTTAGTGAGGTTGTCGGATATTACGGGAAAAGTGGAACCAGCAAAGACAGACACCCTGCACCCGTTATCTTCACATAAGAACTTTGCGGTACAGAGTAGTAATCAGATAAGCACAGGGCTTTCTGCAGAAGAACTGCTGAATGAACTAACGGAAAGTTTAGCAAAGGAACTGTATATGGATGTTGAGGATATTGAGACAGACAGAAGTTTTACAGAGCTGGGGCTTGACTCAATCATCGGAGTTGAATGGATTCGTGATGTAAATAAAAAATTCAAAACATCAATAAGTATGACAAAGGTTTATCAGTATCCAACACTTATGGAATTTGTGACATATCTTTACGATGTAATCGAAAAGATGACAGGAGCACAGGAATGCAGTGAAAATCAGGAAGAGAAATCTCCTAAGTCGTTATCCAGGCTGCCGAAATGTACGGAAAAAGAGGATCGGGTAAAAACAACCATTCAACAATCGTTTTCAGAACCAACCGAGGAAGAAGGAACAGCAACAACAAGCCAGATAAATTCAAGATTATTTATGAAAGAGTTGCTCACTGAATTAACGGAAAGTTTAGCAAGGGAACTATACATGGATGTGAAGGAAGTCGATCCAGAAGCAAGCTTTACAGAGCTTGGACTTGACTCAATCATAGGTGTTGAATGGATTCGCGCTGTAAACCAGAAATTCAAAATATCAATAAGTATGACAAAGATTTACCAGTATCCAACACTAGCGGATTTTACGAGATATCTGTACGAAGTACTTGAAAGTATGAATAAAAGCCAAGAAGGCGATGAGGTTGAGGAATTACTATGGCAAGTATATCAAGGGGAAGTTGATATTAATTATGCGGAGAAGCTGATAGGGACGAACCGGAAGAAGGGATGACAACATGGAATTAAAAGATATTCTAAAAGCGTTGAATGAGAAAAAAATAACGCCAGAAGAGGCTAAAAAAAAACTGCAAGAATTTAATTCCAGCTTTGATGAAGATAAACCAAATATAGTTTCTGAGGATTCCAATAAGAATATAAGTAATCTAAATTCTAAAATATATGAAGCTGAAAACTCTGGAGGCAATTTTTCTGAACAGGATGAAAGGATAGCAATCATAGGGATATCAGGTCGTTATCCTGATTCGGAAAATATTAATCAGTTTTGGGGAGTTTTGTCTAATGGGAAAAGTGCAATAAAAGAAATTCCAGAGTCCCGATGGGATATGAGCGAGTATTATGACCCTGAAATTTCAAAAGAGGGAAGTATATACTGTAAATGGATGGGAATGCTCGAAGATGTTGATTGTTTTGACTCTCTATTTTTTGAAATCCCGCCGTCTGAGGCTGAAATGATGGATCCGCAGCATCGCCTCTTTTTACAAGAGGGATATAGAGCTTTTGAAGATGCCGGATATAGTCGTAGTGCGTTGAATCACAAAAAGTGCGGTGTGTACTTGGGTATTGTAAATGGCGAATATAACATTCAAAGCCAGCAGAGTAGCGAGAACTCAAGTGTAACGGCACATAGTAATGCAATTGGCGCTGCCCGAATCGCCTATTATCTCAATTTAAAGGGACCAGCCATTTCTATCGATACGGCTTGTTCATCTTCACTTGTCAGTACACATTTGGCGATTCAGGCACTGCTACGTGGTGAAATCGATATGGCATTGGCTGGCGGGGTCAGTTTGTATTTAACACCAGAATCTTATATTAGTATGTGTTCGGCCGGAATGTTGTCTGCAGATGGTCAGTGCAAAGCATTTGATAATAGTGCAAACGGATTTGTGCCAGGGGAAGGTGTCGGAGCAGTTGTTCTAAAAAGGCTAAAGGATGCTCAGGATGCAGGAGACTATATATACGGAGTTATTATCGGTTCTGCTATCAATCAGGATGGAAAGACTAATGGGATAACGGCACCAAATCTCGGAAGTCAGATTGAGTTAGTCCGTGATATGTATGACAGATACAATATAGATCCTGAAAGTATAAGTTATGCTGAAATGCATGGAACGGGTACAAAGTTAGGTGATCCGATTGAACTGGAAGCACTGTCCACTGCATTCAGTGAAAAAAAAGATGCAAAGAATTATTGTGCCATAGGTTCGGTGAAAAGTAACATTGGTCATACTTCTGCAGCGGCTGCTATGGCGGGAATTCATAAAATATTGTTATCTATGAAACATAAAAAATTAGTGCCTACCTTACACGTAAACACGCCAAACGAACATTTTGATTTCAATCATTCACCTTTTTATATCAATCGAGAAACGAATGAATGGAATACAATTAATGGGTATCCCCGTCGTGCGAGTATTAGCTCTTTTGGATATAGCGGGACCAATGCTCATGCAGTGATTGAAGAATATGATATGTCAAATCATCAGGCTGGAAACCACAAAAAGAAGATGGAAATATCCAGTAACAGTCCGGGAATATTTGTCCTTTCAGCGAAAAATGAGACACAGCTGAATATCTATGTGGAAAACATGAAAGATTATCTTGAGGCAAACCCTGAATTAGATATTGCTAATTTCCTGTATACATTACAGATCGGGCGGGAATCAATGGACGAACGATTAGCAATCCTTACTTCTGGTCTACATGATTTATCCAGCAAACTCTCAATTTTTCTTCGAAATGGAGCGAATGGTACAGAAATTTTAAGGGGCGGCATAACGAGAAATAAAATACGTAATAAAGTTGATAAGCAGGACATTGCTGAGAAAGAGGTTTATAAAGATAGATCAGCCTGTAAGTATAATGTGTTAGCTAATCGGTGGATTGCTGGGGAAACAGTAGATTGGGAGAGGGAGTATGCAGTAAAACCAAGAAGAATTCCTCTGCCTGCTTATCCATTTGAAAAGGAAGTCCATTGGCTGCAGCAAAGAGCGCGCAATACTCACCAAGAGAGGGTTGTTATGAATGTGCTGCACCCATTATTGCATGAGAATGTCTCAGACTTTTCAGAGCAGTGTTTCCGCTCGGTTTTTACTGGACAAGAGTTCTTTCTTAAAGATCATATGGTTCAAAACAGCAAAATATTTCCTGCTGCAGCCATGTTAGAAATGGCCAGAGCGGCTGGGGAAATATCTGGGGGAAAACAGGTTTCTAGTATCAGCAACATTTCCTGGGTCTATCCCATAAAGGTAAATGAAGACGGGCAAACTGTTTACATCCGTCTATATCCAGAAGGGGATCATCAGGCTGCTTTTGAGCTAAGTATTCCTGATGAATCCGCAAAAAACAGTGATGAAGAAATTTTGTGTGCAGAGGGAACAATAGAATATAAAAACAAAGAGAATGATCAATTAGAGCAATTAAATATTGAAGCATATAAATCCTCTTGTCAGTTGATGATTGAATCAAAAGAGAATTATGAAGCAGTAAAGAATAACGGGCTCGTATATGGTCCCCGCTTTCAGACTCTAGAAGAAATAGCCTATAACGAAAATGAAGTTTTAGCACGAGTCAAATTAAATGTCCCATCTAGTAAGGAAGAGACCAAAGAATATTGCTTACATCCAGGTTTGCTGGACGGAGCATTACAGACAATCTCTATATTCCTACAGAATGAGCAAGAGAATAAGGTTTATCTTCCTTTCTCTCTGGGGAAAATCACTATCCATTCTTCTCTGAGCGAAACCGGTTATGTATACACAACTGCTGTTAAGACGGAGAGACATAATGATACGCAAGGTCGCTTAATAAAGAGCTTTGATATTACTGTTACAGATGATTTAGGAAATATTTCAGCTGTGATAAATGACTTTAATGTGAAGCCGATTCAAGAAAAAAAGAATTCTGTTAAGAATGACAAAGCGGTTCCAAATGAACTGCAATCAGCAGATCAAGTATCAGCTTTGTATTTCAAGCATGTATGGGAAGCTGAGAAAGCTAATAGCAGTACAAGCCTGAAAAAATCCGGAGCTGAGGGTGCTTTACTCCTTTTCGACATGAATAATGATCTTCGCAAGGCTTTGGAAAATAAAATTAACGACACAGTTATTCTTGTAAAACCGGGGGTAAAGCATAGAGTAATTGATCAACAAACTTTCGTCATGAATCCGTCTAATACGGATGGATTTGAAGTCTTGTTACAGGCGCTGAGAGATAAAGGGATTATACCTGGTAGAATCATCTACAATTGGCCTTGTGATGACTCCATTAGTAAACAGAATCAGCTTGATGAAAGATTAGAACGCGGCGTATATTCAATGCTGGCGCTAACTCAAGCGTTAATGGCTCAAAAAACGAATAGCAAGATACAGCTGTTATACGTTTATAAGGCTGCTATGAAAAATCAGACACCGGAACAGGGTGCAATGAGCGGATTTTTTAGAACATTACAAATGGAAAATCAGTTGTTCGACTATAAGACTGTTGAATTAAAGGGTGCTGCTATAAGTATCTCAGTACTTTCAGAAATATTATTAGGGGAATTTGATATAGAGGACGAACGTCGTGACGTTCGTCATGATGGAAAGAAAAGATGGGTTAAGAAAATCCGAGCATTAGATAAAAAGAAGGATATGTCTGATTCCGCTCTTATCAAAAATAATGGTGTTTATATGATTACAGGTGGCCTTGGAGGCCTTGGAATTATCTTTGCACGTTATTTAAGTGAGAAAGTGAAGGCAAAACTAATTCTAACAGGACGCAGAAAGCCGGACGCTGATGAGCGGGCTATGATTAAAGAGCTGGAAGCTCGCGGCTCTGAAGTGCTCTATATTAAAGCGGATATTTCAAATCGACAAGAAACAGCCGAACTTGTCTCTAAAGCTAAAGGCAGATTTCATAAAATAGATGGCGTCATTCATGCTGCTGGTGTTCTGAAGGACTCTCTATTCTGGAATAAAACACCTGAGGAAATGTCAGTGGTATTGGCAGCAAAGGTATACGGAACCAGGTTTTTAGATGAAATTTTAAAGGATGAGCATCTTGACTTTTTTGCTATGTTCTCTTCCCTTGCTTCCGTGTTTGGAAATATTGGTCAATGTGATTATAGTTATGCGAACTGTTATATGGATCATTTCGCTGAAAATAGAGAAAATATGCGTATTCAAGGGAAACGTTATGGAAAAACAATTTCAATCAATTGGCCGTTTTGGATAAGCGGAGGAATGGGTATCGACTTTGAATCAAGAAAGGCGATGGAAGAGAAAAGCGGGCTTATTCCGTTAGAAATAGAAGAGGGTATCAGAACGTTTGAAGATGGATTATGCCTAAACGCCTCTCAGTTAGTTTTAGTGAAGGGTAAAATAAATCAAGTGAAGTGGTTTGTGGATGTATTAAATGGTGAGGCTGATAAAGTTTCAATCACTGATTCTCTCATTATAGAAAATGAAAATATTTCTGAAGTTGAAACGTTCAGAGAAGAGACAGAGGAATTTTTAAGAGAAGTATTATCGGGAAAAACTAAAATCGATGCGGAAAAGATTAATGTTTTGGAGCCGTTTGAAATCTATGGGATTGACTCAATCCTTATTATGAGTCTTACTCGTGTCCTTGAAAAGTCATTTGGTGAACTGTCAAAAACATTATTCTATGAATACCGTAATCTAAAGGAATTAACAGACTACTTCCTAAATCATTATTCTGAAAAAATTATTAACATGTTTGGAAAACCTTCAAAAACGGATAAAGGAAGCCGTCTCGCTGAGGAAAATATAAGTGAAGATTCAGATGAGTCAGCACTGAAAAAAAGAAAGAGATCTCGTTTTTTAACATCTGAAACAACGGTCAAGAAGGATATAGGAGACATAGCAATTATTGGGGTAAGCGGGCGTTACCCGATGGCAGATAATCTTGAACAGTTCTGGGAAAACCTAAAGAATGGAAAAGATTGCATCTCAGAAATACCTAAGGATAGATGGGACTACCGAAAATATTTTGATGCCGATAAACAAAGGATTGGGAAGGCATATAGTAAATGGGGCGGATTTATCAATGACGTCTCTATGTTTGATCCGCTTTTCTTTAATATTCCACCTATTGAAGCAGAACAGATGGATCCTCAGGCTAGACTTTTTATGCAAACCGCTTGGCAGGCTATTGAGGATGCTGGCTATACAAGGGCCTTATTGGAAAAGGATAAGGTTGGAGTATTTGTTGGTGTAATGTATGGCATGTATCAGCTTTTTGAAGGTGAGGTAAAAGGGAAAAGGGTGCCCATAGGTTCGTCTTTTGCTTCTATTGCCAACCAGGTATCCTACTTCTGTAATTTCACTGGACCAAGTATGGCTGTTGATACCATGTGCTCTTCTTCATTAACTGCCCTTCACCTCGGATGTGAAAGCATTAAAAATGGAGAAAGTGATTTAGTGATTGCGGGCGGTGTAAATCTTACCTTGCATCCTAATAAACATATTATGCTGAGTATGGGCAAGTTTGCTTCAAGTGATGGCCGTTGCAGAAGCTTTGGTGAGGGCGGTGATGGATATGTTCCCGGCGAAGGGGTGGGAGCTGTTTTATTAAAACCTTTAGAGAAAGCTGTGAAAGACAGAGACCATATTTATGGAGTTATAAAGGGCAGCTCTATTAATTCCGGCGGCAAAACAAGCGGATTTACAGTGCCAAATCCAAATGCCCAAGGGGATTTAATTGAAGATGTTCTGCAAAAGGCAAATATTAATGCACGAACAATCAGCTACATTGAATCGCATGGGACGGGTACTGCTCTAGGAGATCCAATTGAAGTTACCGGCTTGACAAAATCTTTTGGGAAGCAAACGACTGAAACGCAGTTTTGTTCGGTAGGATCAGTAAAATCAAATATTGGACACCTGGAATCTGCATCAGGAATTGCGGCGTTAACAAAAGTGCTGCTGCAAATGGAAAATCACCAGTTGGTTCCGTCCATTCACTCGGAAAACCTTAATCCGAACATTAATTTTAAGAAAACTCCATTTTATATACAGCAGAAACTTGAGTATTGGGATGAGCCGGTGATCTTTAAGGACGGAAAAGAAACGAAAGTGCCAAGAAGGGCCGGGATTAGTTCATTTGGTGCAGGCGGTGCGAATGCACATGTTATCGTTGAAGAATACAAGTTTTTACATGGATCACCTACAGTAAGCGATCACACTCCAATGTTATTTGTTCTTTCAGCTCGAAATGAAGAGAGATTAAGAGAATATGCAAAATTACTAATTGAGTATTTGCAAAAGAAAAACGGTATACAGCAAAAGAAACAGTCTGGGACATCAGGTGAGAATCTGATATTTGATGATATCCGAAATAAGATCACCTGTATTTCTGCAAATATATTAGGAATAAAAGAAACGAATATCGATGCAAAAATCGAATTAGATGAATATGGATTTGATTTTGTCCAGTCCATGAGGTTAAAAAACGAAATTGAGAAGGAACTGGAAATCTATCTTCCTGATTCAGTATTTAATCTCACTTCTTCGATTCATTCGATTGCCGGATATATAAGCGAGTTGCTGCCGCAAGATATAGAATCTGGAAGTATATCAAAGGGGATTTTTGCTGACCTACCTTCTATTGCCTATACCTTACAAGTGGGAAGAGAAGCGATGGAAGAAAGATTAGCGATTATCGCAAAAAATAGTAATGAGCTGGTCAGAAAGCTTACCTTATTTATAAATGGAAAAAATGAGAATCAAGATCAATTTTATAAAGGGAACATTCTTGATGCTAAGCAGAAAATTAAATCGACAATTGGTGAAAAAACTTGCGCAAAAACTGTTTCAAGTCTTATTGAAACAAATGAGCTTGGCAAAATTGCCGAGTTGTGGGTTACGGGAAAGGAAATAGATTGGAATCAGTTTTATAAGGAGAGTAAACCATATCGCATATCACTGCCTGCTTATCCATTTGCAAAAGAACGGTATTGGCCGAAGGGAATGTTAGAAAGTTTAAATAGCAGGCATATATCTGTTGAAGAAATGCATCCGCTAGTCATCAAGAACACCTCTAACGTATATGAATTACGTTATAGCACAGTGTTTAATGGACAAGAGTTTTTCTTAAAGGATCATGTCATTAATGGTAAAAAGGTTCTGCCGGGTGTTGTATATCTTGAAATGGCCTGGATGGCTGTGGAATCTGCGCTTGAAGTTGCTGATCAGAATGAAACAGTGATACACATTCATAATGTGGTTTGGCAAAGACCATTTGAGGTGACGAGCGGGGCGGCAGCTCTTCACATTTCACTTGAACCCGAAGATTCCGGTGAAATCAAATTTGCGATTTATAGTCAGACGGATAATGCAAGTGAGGAAACAGTTCATTGCCAGGGAAGCGTGCTGATAGATCAAGATGCAACTGAATCAAGAGTGGATATTGATGGCATTATGTCAAAATGCGGTGCGTCTAAAGTAAGTGGTGAGTCGTTCTATCAGCTGTTCGAAAGCATAGGCATTAGTTATGGTCCATCACATAAAGGAATAGAGTCAGTATATATTGGAGAGGACGAGATCATCGCAGAACTATCAATTCCGAAAAAAGTGCTGGTAAACAGTTCCCAATATACATTACATCCTAGTCTTTTAGATGCAGCATTGCAGGCAACGATCGCTTTTTCTCTATCCGATGATAAGATGCTGGGAACGATATTATCAGATACGGAGAAGAGCCAAGAGGTAAAACTGCCGTTTGCAGTAAATGAAATTGAGATTCTAAAAGACTGCTCTTCTCAAATGTTGGCCTATATCAGGAAGGACAAACAGAGTAAGTCAAAAGATAAAATGCAGAAACTGAATATTGATCTTTGTGATTTACAGGGAAATGTCTGCATTAGAATCAGCCAAATTGCTTTTAAAACATATAAAGCCGGGTCTGAAAAGAGTGATTTTTTAAGTGAACAAATCATGTTTTCTAAAAAATGGACGGAAAAGAGTGTGACTGCCAACTCGAAGAGAGGTTCATTTAGTAGGAGACTGGTTATTCTTTGTGAGCCTGAGGAAAAGTTTATTCAAGATGTAGAGCTCTGCTTACAGGACACAAAATGTATTGCTTTGCGATCTAATGCTCAAAATATTGCGGATAAATTTACAGATTATACCGTCCAACTGCTCAAAGAAGTAAAAAAACTGTCTTCTCAGATGTTGTATAAAGAACAAATACTCACTCAGCTCTTTATTGTGACAGAGTCTGAAAATAAGGTTTTAGCAGGTTTCTCGGGCTTCTTAAAGACGGTACAACTTGAAAATCACAATATGATTTGCCAGTTGATTGAATCACAAAAGGAATGCAGCATAGCTGAGTTATGCAGACGCTTAGAAGAGAGCGGTACAGATCCTGTCGATCAACAAGTACGATATACAGAAAATGGCCGCTTTGTTTCTGAACTAAAGAAAGTAGAAGTTCGACCAGAGACTGGTATTTGCTGGAAGGATAGCGGAGTATATCTTATCACTGGGGGAGCAGGTGGTTTAGGGCTTATACTTGCCAATGAAATAGCCAATAAAGGGAAAAACGTCACCCTAGTCTTAGTTGGACGTTCATCCTTAACAGAGGATAATAGAAGGCAGATTAGAAAATTGGAGAGAGATGGTGTCAGAGTCATATACCGACAAGCGGATGTGGCTGACAAGCAACAGGTGAATGGGTTGATTCAAGGAACGGTAGAAGAGTTTGGTGATATCAATGGAGTGATTCATTGTTCTGGAATAATCCGTGACCATTTTATTATAAAGAAAAATGAAACAGAACTCCGTGATGTTTTGGCGCCAAAAGTTTCTGGAATCTATAACCTTGACCAGGCAACGAAAGACGTACCATTAGATCTGTTTATTATTTTTTCATCAATGGCGGCAGTGACAGGAAACATAGGACAGGCTGATTATGCAGTTGCAAATGCCTTTATGGATCAGTTTGCTGCATATAGAAATGGTCTGGGAGCAGAAGGGAAACGCTGCGGACACACTGTTTCCATTAACTGGCCGTTATGGCGTGAAGGCGGAATGAAAATCAGTATAGAAATGGAAAAGGCGATCCAGGAAGTTACTGGTCTTATTCCGATGCATACTGCAACGGGAATCGAGCTATTATATGAGAGCATATCAAGCGGAGAGTCTCAGATTTTGGCACTTGAAGGGAGTACTGAAAAACTCAACAGTTATTTATTTAACAGCTTGCCAGTATATGAATTTGATAGTGGGGACTTAAAGCAGGAAGAACAGAGTGATGATCAAAACAGGCTAAAAGATAAGTTTGCAGTTGCGTTAAAGCATCTTCTTTCATCTGAGTTGAAGCTTGACGTTGAACGGATTGATTCACGTGTTCCTTTAGAAACATATGGGATAAATTCGACCATGATTATTCAGCTCACAAATGAGTTAGAAAAAACATTTGGAGTATTGCCTAAAACGCTGTTCTTTGAATATCAAAGTTTAATGGAATTAGCAGAGTATTTTTCTGAAGCTTATCCAAACGAAATAATAGCAATGCTGGGTATTAAGAAAAAGGATCCAGAGGCCATACCGTTGTGTAATAATCCTTCTGCTAGTGAAAAACAACGTAATGGCGGAAGCAAAGCTAAAGGCTGGAGATGGAAAGAAAAGAACGAAACTCGAGCCGTTACTGAAATGAAAGAAATAAATGATCATCATGATAGTAGAGAAGAAATCGCCATTATCGGACTTGCAGGAAAGTATCCGCAGGCAGATCACATTGGAGAATTTTGGATCAACTTGAAGAACGGCAAAGATTGTATTACTGAAATTCCAAAAGACCGCTGGGATCATAGTATTTACTATGATAAAGACAAGAGTAAGTCAGACAAAACTTATGCTAAATGGGGCGGTTTTATTAATGGTGTCGATGAGTTCGATCCGCTATTTTTTAATATCTCGCCAAAGGATGCTCAAGCCTTAGACCCTCAGGAAAGACTATTCTTACAATGCGCATACAATGCCATTGAAGATGCAGGATATACAAGGCACACTCTTGGAAAAGGCAAGGAATATCGATTGGAATCCAATGTTGGTGTCTTTGTAGGCGTAATGTATGAAGAGTATCAATTATATGGCGCACAAGCGCAGGCTAGAGGAAATAGGTATACATTAAATGGAAGTCCTGCTTCGATTGCAAATCGAGTTTCTTATGCATGTGGTTTCCACGGACCAAGTATGGCGATTGATACTATGTGCTCTTCATCATTGGTATCCATTCATCTGGCATGTCAGAGTATTTTGTTTGGTGAATGTGAGGCCGCCATTGCAGGTGGAGTAAATCTCTCGCTTCATCCAAATAAGTTTCTAATGCTTGGACAAAACAGATTTATGTCAAGTAAGGGAAGATGCGAAAGCTTTGGAAAAGGCGGAGACGGCTATACACCGGGGGAAGGGGTAGGAGCAGTCATCCTTAAGCCTAAGGCAAAGGCAATTGCAGATGGAGATCATATTTACGGAGTAATCAAAGGGACTGCTCTTAATCACGGTGGAAAAACAAATGGATATACGGTCCCAAATCCGCGTGCACAAGCGAGTTTAATTAAAAAAGCTTTTAAAAAATCGGGAGTGAACGCAAGAACAATCAGTTATATCGAAGCTCATGGTACGGGAACTTCTTTAGGAGATCCAATAGAGATATCTGGCTTAAAGAAAGCATTTGGAGAACAGACAAAGGACAAGCAGTTCTGTCTTATAGGATCTGCTAAATCCAATATCGGCCATTGTGAGAGTGCAGCAGGGATCGCGGGTCTGACAAAAGTTCTTCTGCAAATGGAAAACAAGCTGATTGTTCCATCCTTACATTCTGCTGAGCTGAATCCCGATATAGACTTTGTGAATAGTCCATTTATTGTATCCCAAGGATTAACTGAGTGGAAGCGTCCAATGATTGAAGAAAATGGTGAAACAAAGGAATATCCTAGAATCGCAGGGATCTCAGCTTTTGGTGCAGGAGGTTCAAATGCTCACGTGATTGTAGAAGAATATATCCCTGAAAGTTCAGTCGAATTCAATTCTGATCAACAAAACAATGAACCAATCATGATTACTCTTTCTGCTAGAAAAGAAGAGCAGCTACAGGAACAAGTAAAGCAGTTCATTTCATGGAATCAAAAAAGATTGCCTTCCGATGCAGAGTTGAAGAATATCGCTTATACCCTTCAGGTTGGACGTGAGGCAATGGAAGAACGTCTTGCGTTTACGGTTACCTCAATCTCAGAATTAAATCAAAAACTAACTGATTTTCTGCAAGGTTCAGGGGACTATTATAGAGGAAAAGCGAAAAGGATTAATAATGTGCTAAACGTTTTGGATTCTGATAAAGAATTTCAGAGCGTGTTGGGTAAATGGTTCATACAGGGTGAAAATGAAAAAATTCTTGAGCTATGGGTTAAAGGTCTAAATATAGAATGGGGTAAATTCTATTCAGACAAAAAGTTTAGAAGAATAAGTCTCCCAACCTATCCGTTTGCCAAGGAATCTTATTGGATACCAAACGAAGAGACTCAATCTCAGGAATATGAATTGGCCGTGAATAGTCATCATGTTATTCATCCTCTTGTACATCACAATACGTCAGATTTTAATCAGCAGAGGTACAGTTCTGTTTTTACGGGCAGGGAAACCTTCTTCTCTGATCATTTGGTGAATGGAAGAAAGACGATGCCGGCAGCGGCCTATATAGAAATGGTCTATGCCTCGATCAGTAATGCTTTAAATTCAGATGAAACGTATGTGATTCAGTTTAAAGATATAGTCTGGATCCAACCGGTAATTATTGATCATCGTCCGGTTCAAATTCATATTGAACTAGATCTTGAAGAAAATGGTGAAATAGCATTCAGGGTTTTCAGCCTATCAGAAGACAATGATTCTAATCAGATTCTGTATTGTAAAGGGTATGCAAGTCTTAATCAAAACAATGAAATTCCCAAAGTTGAAGTTGACGAGATAAGAAGTCAGTGCTGTCTAGAACGAATTGAATCGGAAAAGATTTATGATCATTTTAAATCAATTGGAATTGATTATGGCCTTCGACAAAGGGGCATTGAGTTCTTAGACCTTGGGGAGAGCCAAGTTCTTGCCCATTTAAAGATGTCAGATTCGTTAGCAGAGACTGTATCAGAATATACTCTGCATCCATGTATAATGGACTCTGCGTTACAAGCTGCCATTGGTATAGAAGAGGATGCTGTTCACATGTTCAGAGGACAGCGCGTATCCACAGGAGACGATTCAGCAACGCCTAGACTTCCCTTCATGATTAAGAAGCTTACTGTTTACAAAGGTTGTTCTCCTTCGATGTGGGTGAACTTACGTCCCAGTCATAATCAGGTTATCGAGAATGATGGAGAGTATTTAGATATTGATCTATTTGATTCAACTGGAAATATTTGCGTTAAGATTGAAGATATATATTTTCGCGCTGTTAAAAAGGGCGATCGTAACAGTTTATCTGAGAAACCATCTATAGCCGAAAATGTCACACCTCTTACATTTACCCCAAAATGGGAAGTGACAAACATAGAAAAAGCGGAGGCATCTTACAAGTACTCCAAACGGATAGTTATACTGTGTGATGTGAATGAGAAAGTGGGCAGCATATTCAATTCTGAATGTAAGGATTGCCATATTATTACGTTAAAGAGTCAATCTGAAAGCATAGCGAAGCGATTTACCCAATATGCATTGGACTTATTTGAAACCGTGAAAAATGAGATAAGCTGTCAGTCTCAGGATCAAGTATTGATACAGGTCGCAGTATCGGTTACAAATGACCGATACCTGCTTATGGGATTAGCAGGTTTGCTTAAAACAGCACATCTTGAGAATCCGAATATCCATGGTCAGGTGATAGGGATCAAGGATGATAATGATGCAGGTATTCTTGCTGAAAAATTGACTGAGAATGCGAAATACAGCCTTGATCACTCTGTATTGTATGAGAACGGAAAACGATTCACCTTGAAAATGGAGGAATGTTTCAATTATCCGGCAGGAACGCAGACAAACGTGTGGAAAAATGGCGGTGTCTATTTAATAACCGGAGGTATGGGCGGTCTGGGGCTGATATTTGCAAGGGAAATCACTCATCAGGTTAAGAATGCCGTTGTTGTGCTTACTGGAAGGTCTCCTCTAACTGAAGATAAACAGGCTGTGTTGAACGAATTAAGCAATCATCAGGTGAAAGTAGTTTATAGACAGGCTGATGTCAGTGTGGAGGGATCCATGGTGAATCTATTAGAGGGGATCCATCAGGATTTTGGAGAAATAAATGGAATTATTCATTCTGCAGGTCTGGTTATGGATAATTTTATATACAAAAAGACAAAAAAAGAGCTGTCAGCTGTTCTTTCTCCAAAGGTTCAAGGAACAATAAATCTTGATTTGGCAAGTCGAGAGATGGAACTTGATTTCTTTGTGCTATGTTCTTCTCTGTCAGGAATAACAGGTAATGTAGGCCAAGCTGACTATGCGGCAGCAAATGCTTTTATAGATGCATTTGCCGCATACAGGGAAGATTTGGTGAATGCAGATAAGCGTAAGGGGAAAACGATTTCTATCAACTGGCCTTTGTGGAAAGAAGGAGGAATCCTTCTGGATGAATCATTTGAAAAGGCAATGAGTGAACGTACCGGAATTACGGGTCTCCGTACTGAAACCGGATTAAAGCTATTTTATCAATCACTGGCAATGAACCAGTCTCAGATAATAGCTGTAGAGGGATATGCTCAAAAAATCCGCTCTGTATTTATTGAATCCGATGAGTCTATTGGGAATTTTGAAAAAGTAAAAGAGATAACTGGAAATGAATCTGAAGGCAATTTTAATGAAAAGGCAATGATGTTTTTTAAACAGATCTTTGCAGAAGCTTTAAACATTCCAATTCAGGAATTGGACGAGGAACAACCTCTGGATATATATGGAATAGATTCGATTTTTGTTATGAAGCTGACTGAACAGTTAGAAAAAACATTTGGACCGTTGCCGAAAACGCTGCTCTTTGAATGTCAGAGTATTCATGCTATTACTCATTATTTTGTCAATAAGTACGCTGATCAATTTCCAAAACTGACAGGGTGTTCAGCTGAAGAGCACCTGCCGGAAGTTGTAAAATCCAGTACTTCTGCAGAGCAGAAAAATCAAGGTATTACAGCTAGGAAAAATTCTCGTTTGATGCCAAGCAATGTGAAGAAGACAGAGACGCTCCAAGATATTGCCATTATCGGTATGTCAGGAGCTTTTGCTCAGGCAGAAAACTTAAATGAATTCTGGGATAATTTGCATGATGGACGTGACTGTATTTCTGAGGTTCCATTATCAAGGTGGGATCACAGTAAGTATTTTAATGAGGATAAGGATCATGTTGGAACAGCTTATACGAAATGGGGCGGTTTCATGAAAAACATAGACTGTTTTGATCCGCTGTTTTTCAATATTTCACCTGCTGACGCAGAAATCATGGACCCTCAAGAAAGATTGTTTATGCAAAGTGTATATGAGGCAATTGAAGACGCTGGTTATACAAGACAGGCACTTGGATATAATCCGGGTTCTGATGTACGCCGAAACGTGGGAGTATATGTTGGCGTCATGAGTGAAGATTATCAGCTTTACGCTGCTCAGGAGCAGAAAGTAGGGAATCCGATTGTCCTTTCTGGTAATCCATCATCAATAGCAAATCGTGTTTCATATTTCTTTGATTTTCATGGGCCGAGTCTAGCCGTAGATACGATGTGCTCTTCTTCGCTTGTAGCGATTCACATGGCGTGTCAGGCCATCAAACATGGGGAATGTGAGTTAGCTGTGACAGGCGGAGTTAATGTGATCAGTCACCCAAATAAGTATCTTCTGATCAGCCAAGGGAAATTTGCATCTACGAATGGAAGATGTGTGAGTTTTGGAAAGGGCGGAGATGGTTACGTTCCTGGTGAAGGAGTCGGAGCTTTGCTTCTAAAGCCAAAGGATAAGGCCGTTGCTGATGGAGACCATATTTATGGAGTGATTAAGGCAACGTCGATTAACCATGGCGGGAAAACCAATGGCTATACGGTACCAAATCCTGCCGCACAGTCGGAAGTGATTCGTACAGCGCTGGAAGAGTCGAATATAAGTCCTGATAAGATCAGTTATGTAGAAGCCCATGGCACAGGTACAGCATTAGGAGATCCGATAGAAATTGCTGCTTTGACTAAAGCTTATGGTGACAAAGCTTCCAATATTGCAATCGGATCCGTGAAATCAAATATCGGACACTGTGAAAGTGCTTCTGGCATTGCAGCTATTTCAAAAGTGTTACTACAAATGAGAAATAAAAAAATTGTACCATCCCTGCATTCGAGTGAGCTCAATCCAAATATTGATTTTAAAAACAGTCCGTTTTTTGTACCTCAAGAAGTAATGGAGTGGAAGCGCCCGGTTGCAGAAGTTAATGGAGAGGTGAAGGAACATCCAAGAATTGCAGGAATTTCATCATTTGGTGCTGGCGGAGCGAATGCTCATATTATTCTAGAGGAATACACACCTGAACAACGGGGAAGTAAACCTGCTGACTCGCAATCAATGAAACCAGCGGTGATCGTTTTATCAGCTAAATCTAAAGATCAGTTATATATATCAGCTAAAAACCTTTTAGATGCAATAGAGAATCAAAACCTTTCGGAGAACGATTTGTCCGATATCGCTTATACTCTTCAGGTTGGACGCGAAGCGATGGAGGAGCGGATTGCATTTGTTGCACACTCACGAGAAACACTCGTTCAAAAGCTGAAAGCCTTCGTAATGGATCATGAGACTGAAAGTGAGATTTACTATGGCCAAGTTTATGGTAAACGAAAATTTGAATATGCTTTTACATCAGCTGACGGCTTAAATAAAGCTGTAAAGGACTGCATCGATCGTGCCCAATACGATCAATTGTGTGCATATTGGGTTAATGGAGTCAAATTCGATTGGAATAATCTTTACCGTCATCGAAAGCCAAAGCGGATAAGTCTGCCAACTTATCCATTTGAACGAGAAAAATATTGGGTGAAACTTAGTCCTGAGATGCCAATTGAAAATGGAAATCAGGGAGAAGGGAATATTCATCCGCTTATTCATAAGAACCTCTCAAGTCTTTATAACCAGCGCTTTTGTTCCAACTTTTCAGGAAATGAATTTTTCCTAAGAGATCACCGGCTAGGAGAGCGAAAGGTATTGCCTGGCTCAGCTATTTTGGAAATGACAAGGATTGCTGGCGAATTGAGCACAGAAGATCAGATAAATGTGATCAAGGATATTGTCTGGACTAATCAAATTGAGGTTAAAAGTGAAACAGTGAATACAGAGATTCGTTTGTATCCGAACGAACAGACAATTGATTTTGAGATAAGTATTCCAAGTGAGGCAGAGGAGCATGAACCGGTCATTTGTACAGAAGGCAAGCTGGAGTTTAGGGAGAGTCTGGTTTCAAAGGCAAGAGAAGCTTCAATAGATATTGAGCAGATACAGGCACGCTGCAGGACGATTGATCATGGGCAAGATTGTTATGATTCAATGAAAGCGAGCGGATTGATAAACGGAAACACTTTCCAGGTGATTCAAGAAATACATTCCAATGAATCAGAAGCATTAGGGTATTTAAAGCTGTCACCGGATATGGAAGAA
This sequence comes from Bacillus sp. B28, assembly GCF_029536185.1. Lineage (NCBI taxonomy): Bacteria > Bacillati > Bacillota > Bacilli > Caryophanales > Bacillaceae > Bacillus > Bacillus sp. B28. The sequence goes on from NZ_CP120511.1 coordinate 769,195, forward strand.
ACGAACAAAGACTATGTCCTTCATCCTGCATTACTAAACGGAGCTTTTCAAACGGTGCTTGGTTTAATAGAAAGAAATGTACAGTCTGAATCCGTAATCCTTTTACCATTTGCTATTACTGAAATAAGAATTTATGAATCGTTGGTGAATGATTGTGTTGCCTATGTTACACGTTCAAGCCATGCACAGAATTCACAATCATCAATTCAAAAGTTTGACATTAAGATTGCCGATCGTTCTGGAAAAACATTGGTATGTGTAGATGAGTTCACTTTAAAAGCATTTAATATGACTGACCAGGAAAGTCAGTCCAGTATGAAACAAACCAATGATTCTGATTTTAAAACATATCTTTATACAACTGAATGGTGTGAATCTGAGTCACAAATGAACAGGGATGATGAAATCATCCCGCAGCAAGCAAAAGGTTCAGTAATCGTGTTTGATCAAGATGAAAAATTGTACAAGAATATTTTAGAGCAGCTTAGACAGGACAATGATGAATCAGAAGTCATACTGGTTAATCCCGGGAAAGTTTATCGCCAGAAAGCGAAGCATATGTATGATATAAATCCAATGTTGCAGGATGACTATCAAAATTTGCTTCAGAAACTCGAAGAACATGGGTTACAGCCGGATAGGATAATACTGTATCGGGATATCGAAAGTTCTGCTGAAACAAATGAGGATTTGAATGATCACCTGGAACAAGGAATTTATTCGATGTTTTATCTCAGTCAAGCACTGATTAAGCAGAAAATTAAAACAAAAATCCGGCTGCTATTTACGTTTGTCAATAACAAAGAAGAGGTCATTCCTGAATACAGCGCAATAAGCGGATTTTCTAAAACAATCCGTATGGAGAATCCTGCATTTCTTTTAAGGACAGTTGAAATACAAAAAGCAGATCGTTTCTTAAAAGAAGGTGACATTTCTAACGCAAGACTTCTATTAAATGAGCTTGATATTTTTGATTCAGAAGTAGAGGTGCGTTATGAGGGCAACATCCGATTAGTTAAAGGTATCAAAGAACTATCAATTCTTTAAGTCAAATGAATTTAATACCGATTTGTAGGGGAAAGGGTTAGTGTATTCATAAACGGCCTTTTATATTAGTTCCCGCTTCTCGTAAACACGATTGAGTCCGATTATGGGAAGCGGGACTAAATCAGGAAAAACACATAACCAATCAAAAAGTTAGAATGTTTTTGGAAATGGTTAACCTGCGATTCATCCCCTAATATTGGATTTGTGTTTTGGGAAAACGAAAGGAATGAGGGGAAGAATGAAAATAACTGAATCAATCCAACAGTTTGACTCAATTGATTTCCTTAAAGAACAGGGCGTTTATCTTATCACGGGGGGTCTAGGAGAATTGGGGCTAATCTTTGCCCAACACCTAGCTCAAAAGACGAACGCAAGGCTTGTTCTGACAGGACGCAGTGAGATAGAAAGGGAAAATGATTCAAAGCTGCAAGAACTCGAAAACCTAGGAGCAGATATCCTTTATGTTAAAGCGGATGTGTCAAACAAGCAGCAAGTTGAGAAGCTTGTTGCCATAGCAAAGGAAAGGTTTGGAAACATAAATGGAGTTATCCACTCTGCGGGAGTTATTAGAGATTCATTTGTGTTAAACAAAAATGATGAGGAAATTCAATCGGTATTAGCTTCAAAGGTCTTCGGTACGAAGAATTTGGATGAAGCATTAAAGGACGAACCTCTTGATTTCTTTGTTTTATTTTCATCTGTTGCGGCAGTTTTAGGTAATGTCGGCCAAAGCGATTATGGGTATGCAAACAGTTATATGGATTATTTTGCACAGTGGAGAGATGCTCAGTGTAAAGCCGGTAAACGTTTCGGGAAGACTCTCTCAATAAACTGGCCTTTATGGGAAGGCGGTAAAATGAGCGTGAATGATGAGAAACTAAAAATCATGAAGGATGGATTTGGTATGGTTCCGCTCCCAAAGGAAAGGGGGATCCCGGCGTTAGAGTATGGATTACAGCAATCGGGATCGCAACTTATAGTCTTACAGGGTGAAGGAGAAAAAATCCAATCCGAAATAAAAAAAATGAAAAATAATGATGCTATTTCGTCTGAAAAGGACAATAGTATGACCCCACCGATAAATGATCCTGTTGTAACAGATGCAAGCCAAAAGATATTGCTTAATAGGACTGAAACATTCTTAAAAATGCTAATATCAATTCAAACCAAGACCCCAATAGATAAAATCAGAAACGATGAGACCTTTAGTAAGTTTGGCATTGAATCTGTGGCGATTATGGGCATGACAAAAACAATGGAGGAGAAGTTAGGGGATCTCTCCAAAACATTGTTTTTTGAATATAATAACATCACTGAACTGGCGGAATACTTAGTGAATTATAAAAAAGAAGCCTTAACAATGTTGTTTGGACTAACTGATAGAGACCGAACGGAAAACCTTCACGTTCAAGACCAACCTAAAGGCAAAAAGAACGTACGGGTTAAATTGCCGGGAAATCAGAAAAAAAAGAAAAGCAGGCGGGAAACAGAAGCTCGTGATGAAGATATCGCAATAATCGGAGTATCAGGCAGATATCCTATGGCGCAGAACCTTGATGAGTTTTGGGAGAATTTGAAGATGGGAAAGGACTGTGTTACAGAGATTCCCGAAAACAGATGGGATCATAGTCTATACTATGATTCAGATAAAGGGATTATCGGAAAAACATACAGCAAATGGGGAGGATTTATTGATGATATAGAGATGTTTGATTCTCAATTCTTCAGTATTCTTCCAAATGAGGCGAAGTTTATTGATCCGCAGGAACGATTGTTTTTAGAAGCGACCTGGAATGCAATTGAAGATGCAGGATATGCCAGCGCTTCACTTAAAGGCAAGAAAGTTGGGGTATTTGTGGGTGCGATGTACGGTCTCTATCAGTTGCTTGAAACGGAACAATTTGGAGATAAAATCTCAGGCCGCTCTTCTTTTGCATCAATCGCAAACAGAGTTTCATACTTTTTTGATTTTCATGGCCCCAGTATCGCATTGGATACAATGTGTTCCTCCTCCCTCGTGGCTCTCCACCTTGGCTGTGATAGCATCCGCAAAGGTGAGGCTGAGATGGTTATTGCCGGAGGAGTGAATTTAACTCTTCATCCTAACAAATATCTTCAGCTCAGCATAGGAAACTTTTGCTCAACGGATGGAAAATGCAGAAGCTTTGGCGGTGATGGGGATGGATATGTTCCGGGTGAAGGGGTTGGAGCGCTCGTGCTAAAGCCACTGAGTAAAGCTGTTGAAGATGGAGATCAGATTTATGCAGTGATCAAAGGAAGTTCAATTAACTCAGGCGGCAAAACGAGTGGATATACAGTGCCAAACCCGAATGCACAAAGTGAACTGATTAAAGAAACTCTCGAAAAGTCTAACATTGATCCTCGGACTATTAGTTATATTGAAGCGCACGGAACAGGTACAGCATTAGGTGATCCGATTGAAATATCGGGCCTATCGAAGGCCTTTCATGAATATACGGATGAGAAGCAATTTTGTGCTATCGGTTCAGTAAAATCAAATATTGGACATTCGGAATCTGCAGCTGGTATTGCGGCAGTCACAAAGGTACTGCTTCAGATGAAGCATAAGATGCTTGTTCCATCTATTCATTCTAAGCAGTTAAATCCTTTCATTGATTTTAAAAATAATCCGTTCTATGTCCAGCGTTCACTCGAAGAGTGGAAACAGCCTGCTATTAAAACGGCATCAGAGGAAAAACGTTATCCCAGAAGAGCCGGAGTTAGCGCTTTTGGAGCTGGCGGTGCAAATGCGCATATTATTCTTGAGGAATACGAGAAGGGATCGCCTTCGATATCCAGAGAAGACAGTCATTCTCAGCTTTTTATTCTTTCAGCTAAAAATAAAGAACGACTTAAGGTTTATGCTGATCAGTTACATTTATTTCTGGAAACATATAAACCTATTCATCCCAATGACCAGTCAATCAAAGTTAATACAGGTATCGCGGAGCGTAATTATGTTGTTAAAGAAATCATTAAACAGGAGATCGCTGAAATTTTAGGCATAAGTCAGGCAGAAGTGGACTATGATGAGCCATTTACTGACTATGGGTTAGATGCCTATGATTTAACGGTGTTACATCATAAACTCGAGAAAAAGCTAAAACTGGAGATCCCAGACAACGAACTGGTATATCATTCCACTTTGAATGGTCTGGCTGAATATTTATCCTCCTTTGAGTCAAAAAGTTCAATACCTGAGAAGGCAGAACCTGATGTGAAAATGGATTTTCCCCTTGAAGATCTTGCATTCACTCTTCAAGTAGGACGTGAAAGCATGAAAGAGAGATTAGCAATCATTGCCGGGGATGTCAATGATCTTAAGAAAGGTCTGTCTGACTATTGTAATGGAAAAAACGATAATCCTAACCTCAAACAAGGAAATACCAATGAGTTCATTGAAAAATTCGATATTCTCCTAAATGGTGAAATTGCCAAGAAACAAATGCAAAAGTTTCTTGAGGATAGAGATATGGAAAAAATCGCCGAGCTCTGGGTGATGGGAGCTGATGTTGATTGGGGAAAAATGTATAGGGATGAGACGAGACAAAGGATGTCTCTTCCAACCTATCCTTTTGATCGAAAACGACATTGGATCTTGCAAGTCGGGAAGGATCACCGCCTGATACCGAACAAGGAGATGATAAAAAACGATCCTGAAGATCCTATACTTAAAAAAATTCAAGAAGAAACGCCCGTATTAGAAAGGCCTTATTACTTATCGACAGAGGATGATGCGAAGCTAACTGATGCCATTCTTGAATATTTAAAGCAAATGTTTTCAGAAGTTCTTAATATACCGACAGACTATCTTTCTCCGCATGAAGAATTTGAAAGCTATGGAATTGACTCTATTCATATCAATCAGCTTAATAGATTTTTTGAACAGGTCTTTGGTACATTGCCAGCCACTCTTATGTTTACATATAAAAACTTATATACGCTTAGCAAGTATTTCGTTGAAAAGCAGAGGGGGAAAATCATTACGCTGCTAAATTCTCTTAATGATCATCAAATTGCGGAAACCGGAAACGTTAGACCGGAAAAACCGGTTCCTTTTTCGAAGGAAGCAGTACCTCAAACTGTCGCGGAGGAAAAAATCTCTGAAGATGAACAGGGAATTGCGATTATTGGAATCAGCGGAACATTTCCACAGGCAGAAAACATGGATGAGTTTATGAGGAATCTCATGAAAGGAAAGGACAGTATTACCGAGATTCCCAAAGAAAGATGGGACCATAAGAAATATCCAGATATTAGCTGCAAATGGGGAGGATTTGTTGCGGATGCTGATAAATTTGACCCGCAATTCTTTAATATCTCCCCCCTCAATGCGGCTTTTATGGACCCGCAGGAACGTTTATTTCTTCAGGCTGTCTGGAGTTGCCTGGAAGATGCCGGTTATACGCCAGAATCATTAGGTGATCGTTATGATGAAGATCAACGAGGAAATGTGGCGGTTTATGCAGGTGTTACCTTTAACACTTACGGTCTTTCAGGGGCTGCTGAGATTGATAGAGGGAATGCAGTTCCGATTAATTCACAGATTTATTCAGTTGCTAACAGAGTATCCTATTTGCTCAACCTTAGAGGGCCGAGCTTGTCTGTGGATACGGCATGTTCTTCATCGCTATATGCTATACACCTCGGTTGTGAAAGCATATTAAGAGATGAATGTGATATGGCGATAGCAGGCGGGGTGAATTTAACCTTACATCCAAGTAAGTACATCACCTTAGATTCTGCTAAATTCCTAGCCTCTGACGGGCATTGCAGAAGCTTCGGTAAAGGCGGAGACGGTTATGTACCAGGTGAAGGGGTAGGCGCGGTGCTTTTAAAACCTCTTTGGAAGGCTAGAAGGGATAGGGATCATATATACGGTGTCATTAAGGGCTCAGCTGTTAACCATGATGGCAAAACGAATGGCTATTCTGTCCCAAATCCAGTTGCTCAGAAAGAAGTCATTAAGAAAGCACTGAATAAGGCAAATGTAGATCCACGGACTATCAGCTATGTTGAAGCACATGGAACGGGAACATCTCTTGGAGATCCAATTGAGATTACAGCTTTAACGGATGCATATGCTGAATATACTTCAGATAAACAATATTGTTCAATTGGTTCAGTAAAGTCAAATATCGGCCATCCTGAAGCTGCTGCAGGAATAGCACAAGTTGCTAAGGTATTGTTGCAGATGAAACATAAAATGTTATTGCCGAGCAGGCTTAATACGGAGGAAATCAATCCAGATATTCATTTTGCCGAAACTCCATTTTATGTTCAGATGAAGGCCGAAGAATGGAAACAGCCGACAATCCTTAAAGGCAGAAAAACAAAGTGTCCAAGGCGTTCGGGTATTAGCTCGTTTGGTGTTGGCGGAGTAAACGTCCACATGATTATTGAGGAGTATGAACCTGAAAGGAGACCGGCGGAAGGAACCCGAAAAAATCCAGTTATCATTCCATTGTCAGCCAAAAATGAATCTGCATTAAAAAGGTATGCAACCAAGCTTTTTCATTATCTAGTGGATACGAAGGACCAAGATCAGAAAGTGCCTGATCTTAGGGATATTGCATTTACACTACAGACAGGCCGTAAAGCTTTTCCATACAGAGTGGCTTTTATTGTTTCCGAGTATGAGGAATTAAGGAAAATGGTTGAGAAATTTTTGAATGAGGATGTCAATGAAATTAAACATATAAGAGGATTGATAGCGGGAAAGGCTATTCCGGCAAGCGAAAGGATCAAGCCGGGCGATTACTCCGGAAAGGTATCTGCAGAAAGTGATCTTTATGAGATGGCGGCTAAATGGGTGGAAGGTAACGAAATCCCGTTTAGTGAACTTTACAAAGGTTTCCTGCCATATCGGATTTCGCTTCCAGTATACCCTTATGAAAAAGAAAAGTACTGGATGTATCGAACTCCAGAAAAAGCGGTTCCATTTGAAGAAAAGTTGGAAATGAGTATTTCGGATAAAAGTGCGAGTCCATGTAAAGAGGAAGAGCCGTTGTCAAACGGTTCTGATATGACATTTCTTTATCAACTTGCCAATTCATTTGAAAGTGAACAAATTCCGAAGATGATTCATTACATTCAGGAAATATTTGCTTCATTACTAGGATTCACAGAAGGAAGACTGCCAGACCCTGAACAGGGATTCTTTGAGCTGGGGTTGGAATCCATTGCAATTGCCGAGGGGTATAACATGCTTCAAACAGTTTTTAATATAGAGCTTGATGAACAGATTTTCTTTAACTACCCAAATATTGTCGAGGTATCTAAGTATATTTTGCCGATGTTGAATTTGGACGAATTGGAGATTCTATCAGAGCCAGAGGACCTTCCTGGCTTAGCTGAAGCAGAAGAAGCGGCTATAGATCAAAACAGGACTCTATTCATAGATCCGGTCCATAACAGTGAAGAAGATGAAGCTCTTTTTAATAAAATTGATCAGATGAGTGAGGAAGAGCTTATCGCAATGCTGGCAATGGAAATCAGCGAAAAATAAATTATGAGAGCACGACAATCGGTAGTTTCACAGGTGGGAATATACATCCATAGAAAAAATAAAAAATATCGATTCATCATATAGGAACATTGGAATTGTTCTGAAATCGAGGAGTAATCAATGGAAAAAATATTTATGTTTGCCGGGCAAGGATGTCATTTTTATGGCATGGGTAAAAAACTATACGAAACAAATTTTGACTTCAGAAAAAATATAGATGCCGTCGATCATGAAATCGTAAAGTTTGCAGGTATTTCTGTACGTGACATTGTTTTTGATGAAAATAAAAATCGGGGTGAAGCTTTTTTACCGATTCTTCAAACGAATCTCGCCATTTTTATGTATGAGTATTCAGCAGCACAGATGATGATTCAGAATGGGATTGTCCCCAATGGAGTAATCGGAGCAAGTTTGGGAGAGTTTAGCGGTGCCGTTATCTCTGGCATGATCGAGATGCAAGATGCAGTTGCTTTGCTGGTAAAGCTTTCAGAACTGATAATGGACAAAGCCCCCATGGGCGGAATGATCACTGTATTTGATGATGCTTCAGTGTTTCAGAATCGTAAAGACATATTCACGGGGAGCGAATTAGTAGCAGTTAACCATAGTCATCATTTTGTGGTTTCTGCAAATTCAGAAAGGATCCGATCAATAAAAAAGCGATTGAGTGACAATAGTATTCTTAGTCAGGTGCTTCCGGTACAATATGCATTTCATTCTCGTGAAATTGAAAGTATGCGAGAGGAATGCTGCAGGCTTTTTGCTGAAGTAAATCTAAAGCAGCCCGCATGCAAAATCATTTCCTCTGTTACTGGTAAGGCACTGGATCAAGTGAAAATGGACTACTTTTGGGAGGTTATCAGGGAACAAATAAGATTTAAGGAATCCATTACCAACACGGCGACAAATGATACGATGTTTATTGATTTATCTCCTGATGGAGAGCTGGCTGCGATGTTACATTACATTTTGCCGGAGCATAAAGATGTATTTAAAATAGCTTCACTTTTTAATGTGGACATGGATGTAACAAGCATAATGAATACGATAAAGGAAACAGGAGGGCATAAGATGAAAGCGTATGTTTTTCCAGGGCAAGGTTCACAGGAAAAGGGAATGGGGGCTGAGCTATTTGATGAATTCAGCGAATTGACGCAAAAGGCTGATGAAATACTAGGGTACTCAATAAAGGATCTGTGTCTAAATGACCCAGAAAATAAGCTCGGATTAACCGTTTATACACAGCCAGCACTCTATGTTGTAAGTGTATTCTCCTATCTAAAGAAGCTAAAGGATGGGGAGGGAGAACCGGATTATTTAGCAGGACACAGTATTGGTGAGTATGCGGCTTTATTTGCATCTGGCGCCATAGACTTTGAAACCGGTTTAAAGCTAGTTAAAAAAAGAGGAGAATTGATGTTCCGAGAAGCAGGCGGTCAAATGGCTGCAGTCGTCGGATTAACGAAGGAGCAAGTTGAACAAGTACTCCATGAAAATAAACTTACCAACCTTGATGTGGCAAATATGAATACACCTAATCAAATTGTTATTGCAGGATATCGAGAGGATATTCAAAAGGCAAAAGACCCTTTTCAGAACCATAGTAATTGTATGATGTACAAGGTCCTAAATGTTAGCGGAGCCTTCCATTCAAGGTATATGCAGCCGGCAAGAGATGAATTCACTGAATATCTCCAAAAGTTTAAGATTGGCAGCATGAAGATTCCGGTAATTTCGAATGTTTATGCCAGACCATATAGACAGTCTCGGGTGTTAGAAACGTTATCTGAACAATTGGTATCATCCGTTGAATGGACAGATAGCATAAGATATTTATTAGCAAAAGGCGTAGAGGATATTATCCAAGTAGGGCCTGGGCGAGTTGTTCAGGGAATGGTTCAAACAATTATCAGAGACGCTGAACCGATTATGATTGAAGAAGAGGATCTTCCAACAGAGAGGTATAGAGAAGAGCAGGATGAAATCATGGAAGAAGTTCATATCAAGAGCGAGGCAGAAGTGACGAATTCAACTATAAACGAAACAGGTTTTCCAAAAACCATCTCGAAAAGTATTTCACCGGAAATGCTGGGAGATGGTTCGTTCATCCATGATTATAACTTAAAGTATGCTTATATATTAGGTGGTATGTATAGAGGAATTTCCGGCGAGCGGCTAGTAACTGAAGCGGGTAAAGCAGGCTTACTCGCGTTCTACGGCACTGTTGGTGTTGATGATTCTTCAATTGAAAAGGGCATTAAAAATATTCAAAGAACATTAAAAAATGGCGAGCCTTATGGTTTCAGTCTATCTCCTGATTTTGAGAATCCTGAACGAGAAAAAAGAATTTTTGATTTATTTCTTAGATATGGTGTGAGAACTATTGAAGCATCTGGATATGTAACAATCACTAAGCCACTGGTAAAGTATAGAATCAAAGGTCTTAAAGAAGATGGAACAGGTAATGTCATTATACAGAACAGAATCATTGCTAAGCTATCAAGACCGGAAGTAGCTGAATGTTATATGAGCCCGCCGCCAAAAAAGATAGTTGACAGTCTATTAAGAGAAGGAGAGATTACGGAAACTGAGGCGCAGTTATCTCAACAAATTCCGATGGCTTATGATATATGTGTTCAAGGAGATTCGGGAGGACATACAGATGCTGCAAATGGTTTTGTATTATTACCAACATTTTTTAGATTAAGAAGTGAAATGACTAAGAAACATGGGTATCATTATAAAATTCGTCTCGGTGTCGGCGGTGGAATCGGGACCCCGACAGCAGCAGCTGGTGCATTTATAATGGGGGCAGATTTTATAACAACAGGATCAATTAATCAATGCTCTGTAGAAGCAGATATAAGTGTTCCAGCAAAGGAGATGTTAAGCGGTATTAATGTACAAGATACAGGATACGCACCTTCATGGGATCTTTATGAAACGAGTAGTAAGGTGCAGGTGCTCAAGAAGGGAACCCTGTATCAAGTTAGGAGCAATAAGTTGCATTCGATTTATAGCAGTCATCATTCAATTGATGGGATCGATGAAATGGTGAAAAAGCAAATTGAAAATAATTATTTTAAAAAGAGCTTAGAGGAAGTTTACACTGAGGTTAAGCAGTATACAAGCAGGAAGACACTTAAGGAAGCTGAAATAAATCCAAAGCTGAAAATGCTACTTACTTTTAAATGGTATTTTATTAAATCAGCTCAATGGGCTCTTAATGGTGAGGAAGATAATCAGTCAGATTATCAAATCTTATGTGGGTCCGCACTTGGATCTTTCAATCAGTGGGTAAAGGGGTCTGAGATGGAAGACTGGAGAAATCGACATGTCGCTGATATAGGAACTATGCTCATGACTGAAACGGCGGAACAGCTTAATGAATATTGTAAACAAATGTTAGTCTAGGCTGGTTTTCCGTATATTTTTCTGAAGTCTAAAAATATGGTGAAAATAACCTATTATTAAGAGATAGTTATATTGGGCAAGCCATTATATTAATTCAATATCTAAATCAGATTTGAGGAGCATTCAGAATCAGCTATGTTGCATCAAGTTTTAAAGAAGTATTTGAGAGGGGCTAAATAATGAACGAGCAAACAGTTGGAATTGAAGCTATTAATTTTTACGGGGGTTCTGCTTATCTGGACGTCCAAAAACTTGCAAAATATCGGAATCTAGATAATGAAAGGTTTGATAACCTGTTAATGAAGGAGAAGACAGTGCCTCTTCCTTATGAAGATCCTGTTTCTTTTGGGGTAAATGCAGCAATGCCTCTTATAGATGCTCTTTCCTCTCAAGAAAAGGATCGTATAGAGATGGTCATCACTTGTACAGAATCAGGTATTGATTTTGGGAAATCCATAAGTACATACATTCACCATTACTTAGGTTTAAACCGTAATTGCCGTCTTTTTGAATTAAAGAACGCTTGTTATTCGGGAACTGCGGGCTTTCAGATGGCTATTAATTTTGTGCTTTCTCAGGTATCACCAGGGGCAAAGGTATTAGTTGTCGCGACAGATTTGGCTCGATTTATGGCTGCAGATGCAGGAGAAGCGCTAATGGCTGACTGGTCATTTGCTGAACCTACTGGAGGAGCAGGTGCTGTAGCGATGCTTATTAGTGACACACCGTATATATATGAAGTTGATATTGGTGCGAACGGGTATTATGGCTATGAGATTATGGATACATGCAGGCCGATTCCAGACAGCGAGGCGGGGAATGCAGATTTATCCCTTATGTCGTATTTGGATTGTTGTGAATCTTCATTTTTAGAATATAAGAAGCGTGTAGAAGATGTTGATTATGAAAAATCATTTCATTATTTAGTGTTCCATACACCATTTGGCGGAATGGTAAAGGGAGCACATCGAAAAATGATGCGTAAAATGTGCAAAGCTAAGACCGACGTTATTCAGAATGATTTTAGCAATAGAGTGATTCCGGGCTTAACTTATTGTCAGCGTGTCGGGAATATTATGGGGGCAACTGTTTTCTTATCATTGTTAAGTACTATTGATAATGGTGACTTTGATTCCCCTAAGAGACTGGGCTGCTTTTCTTACGGGTCAGGCTGTTGTTCGGAATTTCACAGTGGAATAGTCACATTAAGCGGACAAGAGAAAATTAAGCAGTCGGGTATTAAAGAGCATTTAGATGAACGATATGAGTTAAGTATTGAGCAGTACGAAAATCTTTTAAGCGGTAACGGGGCAGTTGCTTTTGGTACTAGAAATGCAAAGCTTGATCTTGACTTGATCCCTGAAGTATTGTCCGTTAACAAGAGTAGAGGAAGACTTGTGCTTAATGAAATACGTGAGTACCACAGAGAATATATCTGGCTGTAAGACTAGCAGTGTTTTTATTCGTATTTTTAGAATCTTAAAAAAGATAAATAAAATACAAAGAAGTTAATCATTTGTTAAATTAACGAGTGTCTATTCTAAGATGGCTTTTCTAAATCAATACAAATTAAACATACTGATAAGAGTCTATATTGAGCAACTCACACATCATCCGAGGGAGCAGATTTAGGAATAGGAAAGACGATCATATTTCAATCAAACCGACGAAGATTTATATTGCGTTTACATCAAATAAGTAAACTTCGTGGATATTTCTCTTTTAAAAAGCGGACTTAAGGTGTGGGTGAATATGAAAAAGGGAGAATTGCAGGATCCTGAAGAGAGAATGCGGGATGTCTCTGAGACCGGTCACTGGGGAAATGGCGACTACGAAATTTTCATAAAGGACGACGAACACATTGAATATATCATGGGATTGATCAAGCAACCTATGAGAAAAATAAGTGAGAACTTCCATTGAGAAGTTCTTTTTTTATTGGGTTACAAGGGAAATGTGCAGAGCATGTTGAAAACGATATAGAGTTTTGAACCATATACTGGGAGCTGTTTATATGAAAAAGCGTTTTATACTATTGAGCTTGTTCGCAAGTGTTTTAATGTTGGCTGCATATATTTACTCTCAAAATAAGAACATATATCCGGTCACAACTTCCTCTATCCAGCCCGAAGAAGACCGCATCTTTTTTATCTATTCCAATCCTCTCATAAAAGAAAGCACGCTGCTCTCAACCTCAACAGGCGAAAGATTTAATAGGCGCACGTTTAAGGTGGCGGATGTGCCGTACATCCAAACGAAGTCTTACGCATCAACAGACATTGTATTACTAGCGGAACATGAGTCCTTTTATTACACGCTGGAGAAGGATGCCATAAAAAAGCATCCGCTATCAAATCCATTTTCGTTTTGGTATGAGGGGAAGGATGTTTCTGTTAAGGCCTATAACGTTGATACGACGGGGAATGACGTGCATATAAACGACAAAAAAACGAAAAAGGAATATAGCCTCACCTTGCCTACACTTGTCACGATGGGGGCGAGTGACGGGAATTATATTTATGTCATTCAAAGCATGGCTATTTACGTGATCGACAGAAACACAGAGGAAATCATAGAGACCCTGACCTTAGCCTCATACGCTGATAAATTCGCAGACTCGGAGGAATTTATTGTTGCGAGCTCGGAGCATGAACTGACTGTGATTGAAAAAGGAACATGGAAGACAAAATATATTCCGTATCCTGATGATCTTGAATATGCTGATACCGTGTACTATGACAAAGAGAGCGGCAGTTTTTACGTTATGTATCAAGACAAAGAGGGGAAAGCTCACTTGCTGGAATATGGGAAGGATTTTTCTTTTCATACATACGACTTGACATTCCCTTATATGGAAGCGAAGTTTAAGGGGAATCGACTGTATGTTGTTGCCCAGGAAGAGCATAAAAAGGGCATTGGCGGGTACGTGGGTGTGTTTGATATCCATTCTAAGAAGATGCTTTATCAGTTTGATTTGCCTGAGGAACAAGTGAAGGTTCAGGATTTTGTTGTGGTTTATGATCAGTGAAAACGTATATGAAAAAAGAATGACACGGGACCCTTGCATGGGGTCTTTTTTTGCTGAAGAAAACAAATTGACAGGATGAAAAAACAATTTCTTCCTGTTGTCTTGTTTTCAAAATTTGGGATTGATAGAATATGACATATCTTACAGAGAGGGAGGGAAGCGAGTGAAGCAAGCGATACCATCTTCGCGTGTTGGTGTTAAGATTAATGAATGGTACAAGATGATTCGCCAGTTCAGTGTTCCGGATGCTGAGGTTCTGAAAGCGGAGGTGGAGCAGGACATTCAGCAGATGGAAGAGGATCAGGATTTGCTGATCTATTATTCTCTGATGTGTTTTCGGCACCAGCTGATGCTGGATTATTTGGAGCCGGGACAAACTTACGGGAATCGCCCTACAGTGACAGAGCTTTTGGAAACGATTGAAGCCCCTCAGAAAAAACTCACAGGTCTTTTGAAATACTACTCTTTGTTTTTCCGCGGCATGTATGAATTTGATCAGAAAGAATATGTTGAAGCGATTGGATATTACCGTGAGGCGGAGAAGGAGCTTCCGTTTGTAACAGATGAAATCGAGAAAGCGGAATTTCATTTTAAGGTAGCAGAAGCATACTACAATATGAAACAAACCCATGTGTCGATGCATCATATCCTTCAAGCCTTAAACATTTATCAAGATCATCCGTTATATTGTATGAGAAGAATACAAAGCTTGTTTATCGTAGCGGGAAATTATGATGACTTCAGATGTTATGATAAAGCGCTCCCGCATTTAAAAAAGGCGCTGGAGCTGGCAATGGACATTGAAAACGACAGGTTCATTGGCATCTCTTTATTGAACATCGCCAACAGTTATGACAGGTCAGGAAGATATGATTTGGCAATTGAGCACTTCCAAAAAGCGGCGAAAGTAAGCAGAGAGTCGGTTCCTGATTTGCTGCCGAAAGTCTTGTTTGGGTTAAGCTGGACATTATGTAAAGCTGGACAAAAACAGCAGGCGTTTCAGTTTATAGATGAAGGCTTAGAACATATCAAAAAATATCCAAATATGCTTCACCATAAATACTATAAAGAATTGTATACGTTCTTACAGGCGGTGTACAAAGATGTTATGGATGAAGACAGGATTCATGATGTATTGAGCGGCTTTAAAGAAAAGAATCTGCACGCCTATGTGGAAGCATGTGCCCAAAGTGCGGCATCTGTATTTGAAAGCCGCTGTCATTTTGAAGATGCTGCTGTGCTTTACCGAAAAGTGCTGCAAGCACAAGAAGATATTCAAAAAGGGGAGTGTCTATATGAATATTAAGAAAAAAGTGATGGTATGTCTTGGTGTTACTCTTATATTTGGCGGAAGCCTGTCTTTTCCGTTCTTGACAAACTCCGGCGGTGTTAAGGAATCAACGGATCGAAACACGACGTATATCGATCATTCTCCTCACAATGACATGACTGATCAGGATAAGAAAGCCCTTAGCTAGGGCTTTTTTTCTTGCTTTATTGGAAGTTCGTGTCGTCTGGTTCTTTTAAACTACCGCATTCCTTCTATTTCTAACGCAAGACACTCGAAACAACCAAAGCATTTGAGGTATAATGGTTAAAGTGAATAACAGTATTTAGATTGATATATATGAAAGAGAGTGGAACATCATGGGCCGTAAGTGGAACAATATTAAAGAGAAGAAGGCGTCTAAGGACGCAAATACGAGTCGGGTCTACGCAAAGTTTGGCCGTGAGATTTATGTGGCGGCTAAGCAGGGCGAGCCTGATCCGGAATCCAATCAGGCGCTGAAAGTTGTGCTTGAACGCGCGAAGACTTACAGCGTGCCGAAAAATATCATTGAACGTGCGATCGAGAAGGCGAAGGGCGGAGCGGAAGAAAATTATGATGAGCTTCGTTATGAGGGCTTCGGGCCGAACGGATCAATGATTATCGTTGATGCGCTGACGAATAATGTGAACCGTACGGCGCCGGAAGTGCGTGCGGCGTTCGGGAAAAATGGCGGAAACATGGGTGTGAGCGGATCTGTTGCTTACATGTTTGACGCGACGGCTGTTATCGGTGTGGAAGGTAAAACGGCTGATGAAGCGCTTGAAATTCTCATGGAAGCGGATGTGGATGTCCGCGATATTTTAGAAGAGGATGACAGCGTGATCGTCTATGCGGAGCCGGATCAATTCCATGCGGTGCAGGAGGCATTTAAAAACGCGGGCGTCGAGGAATTTACGGTAGCGGAGCTGACCATGCTTGCGCAAAGTGAAGTGACACTTCCTGAGGACGCGAAGGAACAGTTCGAAAAGCTGATTGACGCGTTAGAGGACTTGGAAGACGTTCAGCAGGTGTATCATAACGTAGATCTAGGAGAGTAAAGCAAACGTGTTAAATTAACGCTTTTTATTTCTAATACACTTGCACATTTAAGCTCACTTTTTGTATGAAAATCATTCATAGAAGAGGTGAGCTCTTTTAATATCAAAGGATAAGTTGATTCTATAGTATATATCAATACACAGAAAATTAAAGGCTACAATAAATAAAATGGATAAAATAAATCAGAATATGATAGGAATTCACAATAACAAATCTGAGTTCATTGATGAAGAAAGAATTTTAATTTATACAGAGCAAAAAGTTCAGAGTCTACCGTAACGGTCCTCAAAAATGAGTTTTCCTTTTTAAGCCTATTTTTATTTGTAAATGTTAAATTCCTTTTAATAATTATTTTGTAAATATTATTTAGTATGGCTTAAAATGTATATTTGTAACATAACATTTATTTTTCTAAAACTTGATTATTCGAAGTTTTAATTTCGTAAAAGAAATTTTTAAATATATATAATTAAAGAATTTATTATGTGTAATTGAATTATTAAAACTGATGATTCGTAAATTTTAGATGTTAACAATAATTTTTTCGAATTAAGGAGTGGGTAATATGGAAGTAAATCTACCAGAAACAACAAGTCAACATGAACAGGAAGAAAATAGTATAACTGCCTTTAGATTAGTTATAGGTCGTTCAAATTTTATTATAAGGGACATAAGGCAAAATGATTATGGTGTTGATCTGAATATAGAGGCTAAACTTATAGGTGAAAATAAAAAATATGCAAGTAATTACCTTTGTCAAATTCAACTTAAGGATAAGTTAAATAGTGCTTCTATTAAGAATATGGATGGAACTTATAGTTATGAGGTGAAAATAAAAAGTCTAAATTATCTATTAAATAATCCTTCTTCTATATTTATGATTTATTTGGAGGATGAAGAGATTTTTGTTTGGGAATGGGCAAATGAAATACAAAAGTACGCATTGAAAAAAAATCTCAATTTGAATTCAACATCTCAAAAAGGATTAACTTATAGGTTTTATAAAGAGTTAAATAAAGAAAATATAAACAGAATATATGAAAGGATTATTCAAATTGGTGATAACATAAAGAAGTTCCAAAAAATCATATTAGAAAGCAATCAAAATATTCTATTAAGAAAGGAGAAACTATTAAGCTCATTTGATCAAAAAAATCAAGAAATAGAGAATTGGATCCAGAAAAAAGAGTTTGAAAAGGCTTTAAAACTCTGTAGCAGTATGGCGAATTTTGTTGAAGAGGAAGAAGTGTTTATTAAATGTTCAGTCTTATCTATGTTATCTAAAAAGTATAAAAAGACGGTTGGATTTTGTAATAGATCACTAAAAATTAATGAGAATAATTATCTGATTTATCTAATAAAGGCTTCAGCTTATATTGAGTTGAAAAATTATGAACAAGCAATAAAATCAATACAAAAATCGTTATCTATTAAGGAAACTCCTGAGGGATATATCCAATATGGAATATTGCATTTTGCTCTTGGTAATTATTCGAAAGCAATTAATTGGCTAAAACAAGTTCTCGATCTTGATATAGAAAATGAGTGGGCATTATTAATCATTGGCAATATATATACGGCATTATTTGATTATCCAAATGCATTATATTATTTGGAAAAGGTGTTGAAAATCAATTTAAAAAATGCACAAGCCCTTGCTTTAATAGGGGACAATTATAAAAATCAAGGTATGTATGAGTTAGCTTCAGAATATTATCTTCAATGTTTGGATATCGAACCTACTAATGAGTTAGGATTAATTGGTTTAGGGGTGTCTTTATTAGCAAATAATCAACATGATAAAGGATTGATTTATATAGGGAAATGGATGGGTCTTTATCAAAGAAAAAAACTGAATAAAAACAATGGCATAGTTTTAGCTTATATAGGAAGGGAAAATAGTTTCGCTTTGAGGGTTACACTACATAAAAAAAATCAAATCAAAGTAGAACTAGGAAAAGAACAAGAGGTTTTATTAAATTTACCAAACGAGTACGATAAAATTTTTATAGGTGTACAGAAAAATACTAAAGAAAAATGGGGAATTCCGTTAGTCGGAAAAATTTATAGCAAGAATAAGGATTTTAATAATGTAATTAAAAGTATGACCGAAAAGTTAGATTTGATTCGAGATTTCCCATCTAAGGGGCAGAGTATAGATTTTTATAATCAAACTAAACTATATGTTAAAGAAGAAATAGATAGAGTTTACATACAACTTGATTTTAATGGTTGTATAATAAATGGCTATACAAATGGAAATAATAAAAAAAGAGGATTTAATGCATTTATGAAAGCCTATAAAAGGCTAGAGGCATTTCAGGTAAGTCTGTATAATGAGGAGAAAAATGAAGAAGTATCCTTTGTTGTTAAAGGAAATGTATTAATAGAATCACTCTAATAAAAGTTATATGTTATAAAGGGTCATACATCACAACACAAACCCATAATAGTAGAAGTGAAAAGAAAGTTATAAAGTTACGAGAGATAAATTAAAAGCAGACTGAATTTTATTCTGTTTTTTGTGTTCCAAAAATTATTTTCTCCTTTTTAGGCAGGTGTCTATACGATCTGTAAGCTCTTCTCATACGCTGGACTGTAACCTATGTGAAGGAGAGATTGGATATGACTGATACAAGACACTTCTGCTGCGGACCCGGTTTTGGCGCTTACCCAGGCTATGGTGCAGGCGGTCCGGGATTCGGCATGTACGGAGGCGCGGGCTATCCGGGCCATGGCATGTATACAGGGATGGGCCAACCAGGTTATGGAGGCGCAGGCTACCCGGGTTATGGCATGTCTGGAGGATTCGGCGGCTACCCAAGCGGAGGCTATCCGAGCTCAATGAGTTATCCGAGCTACGGAATGCACTATGATAATGATGGACATCACGGACACCATCAGGATGGAAATTACGGACATCATCAGGATGGAAATTATGGGCATCATGATGACGGAAATTACGGGCACCATCACCACCAAATGGGGCACTGGGGAAAAGACGGCCATAAATAAAAAGCGTGGAGAACGGACACTCTTGCTGATCAAGGGTGTTTTTTTGTTTTTGTTTTTCTTGACTGTTCAGTCTGGAAAAGGTAATATCTTCTTGCAGGAGGTGATATTCGTTTGGGTAGGAATAAAGAATTCGATACCGCGCTTGTTTTGCGCAGAGCGATAGAGGTTTTTGGAGAGTATGGCTACGAAGGCACGTCACTGCAAGAGCTGCTTTCTCATTTAGGCATTGCGCGCCAGAGTTTGTACGATACGTATGGAACGAAGCGGGATTTGTTTCTGTCAGCTGTTAAAACGTATCTTGAGGGAAAAAACGCGGCTGTTGTGGAAAGGCTTGAGGCACCGGGCTCTGTCAAGGAAGCCATTCGTGATATTTTTCAGGAGGGTGTGAATGTCCTGAAAGATCCTGAACGTTCAAAGGCGTGTTTTATCATCAACAGCGCTATTGAACAAATCCCGCATGATCCGGCCCTTGCCCGGTACTTTGAAGGACAGACGAAACAGCTTGAGACGGCCTTTTATCAGGCGCTGAGAAGAGCACAGGCTGAAGGAGAATTGAAGGAACATCTTGATATATCGGCCCTTGCCCGTTATTTAAACCAGAGCCGGCTGTCTCTGACGTTTATCGCTAAGGTTTCTGCTGATTTTGACCAGCTTCAGGATTATGTTGAAGTGAGTTTATCTGTACTTGATTGACTTTTTTTGATAAAGGGTGCTTTGCCCTTTGATGTAGTTTTCGGACTGAATGGTCTAAAAAAAGAGGTGATGATCCATGATGATGACGGAATACGAAAAAGCATGTGACACACTGAATCAATTTATGCAATATATGCTTGAAAAGGATATGGAGCGCTGGGCAGAGCTGTGGGATGAACATGCTGTGTTGGAGTTTCCCTATGCGCCAGAGGGATTTCCGGAAAGAATTGAAGGGAAGGCGGCCATTTACGATTATATTAAGGATTTTCCTGATAACATTCATATTTCTGCTTTTACTGCTCCGACAGTGTATCGCTCGGCTGATACAAACACGATCATTGCGGAGTTTCAATGTGAAGGCTATGCGATCGCGACTGGGCTGCCTTACCGGCAAACCTATATCAGTGTGATTGAAACGAAGGACGGCAGCATTTTGCATTATAAGGATTATTGGAATCCGCTTGTCGTCAATGAGACATTTGGAGAAACATTTGTACAAACAGAGGAGGATGAAAAATGATGAGTCACGATCAGATTCTGATTACGGGAGGAACCGGCACAACAGGGAGCCGGATTGCTAAACGGTTAATTGAGCAGGGTTACAGCATTCGCATCGCGAGCAGGAAAAAGGGAGAGATTAGCAATGCGGAGTATGTATATTTTGATTGGAAGGATGAGTCCAGCTTTACGCCTGCATTGGAGCGGGTGAAACGGATTTACCTCGTTGCGCCGGTTGGTGTGCTTGATCCGTCTCCTTATGTGCTTCCCTTTTTAAAGGAAGCAAAGCGGCTCGGTGCTGAACGTGTGGTGATGCTCAGCGCGTCCGCTGTTCCTGAGGATGGTCCTGTATTTGGGGCATTGCATCGTGCAGTACGCGGGTTTCCGGAATGGGCGGTGCTGCGGCCGTCATACTTCATGCAAAACTTCATCAATGTCCAGCATCGCAGGTCCATTCAAACTGAAGGGCAGATCATCACGGCGGCGGGTGAAGGGAAACTTGGTTTTATTGATGCTGATGATATTGCAGAAACAGGAGTGCGTGCTTTGATTGACAGTGTGCCTCATAATACTCATCATATTCTGACGGGACCTGAGGCGCTGAGCTACACTGAAGCGGCGGAGATTATAGGAGCCGCGGCGGGACGACCGGTGACGCATGTCAGCATGTCTTCTTCCGAACTGAAAAATAGGATGGAAACAGCAGGTTTGCCTGCGGATTATGCCCGCTTTATGGCGGAATTAGATGAAGCGATCCGCCATGGTGCCGAACACCGGGTGACGGATACAGTGAAGCGTGTCACGGGAAAAGAGCCCCGCTCGCTGGATGAGTTTGCGGCTGATCACGCTTCGTACTGGACGCGCTGACCTCTTTTTGGACTGAACAGTCTAGAAAGACTTTCTGCTCTGCCGAAGGTCTTCTTTTTATCTATTGAGTTTAAAAAGGCTTGCCGCGTTTTCGGTGCCGATTTTGAATCTGACGGAGGTTCTCGATGATTTAATCCGGCAGGTTAAGCCTGATACGCCGGTAGAACCGGTCAGTATGGATGAGGATCATCCGCCTGTTTCATTTGTGAAACTCTTTGAGTACATCCATGAACACGCCGAGTACTTTCAAGTAATGCTGAGCGACAGAGGGCTTCCTCAATTCAGAAGTCTGATGGCGGAATTCGTTCAGAAACGAATTTACGGAATTGCTTTCATCCATTGAAGAATCTGAGAAACAGCTTCAGATTGAAAGAGATACTGGTCAGCTATATCACCTCCGCCCATATCGGGATGATTTGTTCCTGGCTGGAAAGCGGCATGAAGTACAGTCCTTTATTTATGGCGAATCAATTAACGCGTTTAACGCTTTTGGGCCCGCTCCGGATTGCAGATATAGAAAAACAAATCAAGCTTCCTTATTAAATTTTTGTCATCATAACGCCTCCTGCCTCATACCTATTAAGGTCATTGTTTTTGAGAAAGGAGGAGCCAGAATGAAGGATATGCAGCCGTTTACACCTGTTAAATCATACACGCCCTTTCACAGCCGTTTTGATCCCTGTCCGCCCATAGGGAAGAAATATTACAGAACGCCGCCTAACCTCTATATGACCTTTCAGCCTGAGCATATGGAGCAGTTTTCGCCGATGGAGGCTTTAAGGAAAGGCACCCTTTGGAAGGATCTCTATGATTTTTATGAAAATCCTTATCGAGGGGGAGACACACATGACAAAAAAGGTTGATGCGGAATATTACCGCCAGCTTGAGCAGATTCAAGCAGCGGATTTTGTGCTTGTTGAGCTGAGTCTGTATTTAGATACACATCCTGATGATGAAGACGCACTGAAGCAATTTAATCAATATTCCGGTTATTCGAGGCACTTAAAAAGACAGTTCGAATCATCTTACGGACCGCTTCTGCAGTTCGGAAACAGCCCCGCGGGCGAGGATTGGGATTGGGGAAAAGGGCCTTGGCCGTGGCAAGTATAAGGAGGAATGCCTGAATGTGGGTGTATGAAAAGAAGCTGCAATATCCTGTCAAGGTCAGCACGTGCAATCCGACGCTGGCGAAGTATTTGATTGAGCAATATGGCGGAGCGGACGGCGAGCTGGCCGCGGCTCTCCGGTATTTGAACCAGCGTTATACCATTCCTGATAAGGTCATCGGCCTTTTAACAGATATCGGCACGGAGGAGTTTGCCCATCTGGAAATGATTGCGACGATGGTGTATAAGCTGACGAAAGATGCGACGCCGGAGCAGCTGCGTGAAGCCGGGCTTGGCGATCATTACGCGAATCATGACGGCGCGCTTTTTTATCACAATGCGGCGGGGGTGCCTTTTACGGCAAGCTATATTCAGGCGAAGGGCGATCCGATTGCGGATTTGTATGAAGATATCGCGGCAGAAGAAAAAGCGCGTGCGACGTATCAGTGGCTGATTGATATTTCGGATGATCCTGATTTGAACGATTCTCTGCGGTTTTTGCGTGAACGTGAAATTGTGCATTCTATGCGCTTCAGGGAAGCGGTTGAGATTTTAAAAGAAGAACGGGATAAGAAGAAACTCTTTTAACAGGCAGCGGGGGCTCCCTTCATGCGTCCTTTTACATACAGACAAAATATTCTGTTTTTTTGTCGTTTGCTTGCATTATAATGAAGGTATGCATGTAAGTTTAGTTTTGATCGGGGGGCCTTTATGACATCTTTTAAGATTACGAAAGAAACTGTCGCAAATGATTTTCACGCCGGCC
The DNA here is from genome assembly GCF_029536185.1 of Bacillus sp. B28. Lineage (NCBI taxonomy): Bacteria > Bacillati > Bacillota > Bacilli > Caryophanales > Bacillaceae > Bacillus > Bacillus sp. B28. The sequence goes on from NZ_CP120511.1 coordinate 792,526, forward strand.
TGGCAGATCGTGAGGATGCAGAGCAAATAACGGGACTGCTCGTCCGTACGGCTGAATGGCTGCGGGACCGGGGCTCTGACCAATGGAGCGGGCTGCTGGAGGGGCATGACTCACATGATATTGTTGGCTCAATTGAAAGCGGACATGTGTTTGTGTTCCAGAAAGATCAAGAGCTGGCCGGTGTAGTGATGCTTCTTCCTGAGCCGAGCGAGTGGGACAGAACGCTTTGGGGAGACGAAGGGCACGAAGAGTCCATTTATTTGCATCGACTGGCGGTCAGCCGCCGGTTTGCGGGGAATGGGCTTGGGGCCGAGATTCTCACATGGACGGAGACAGGTGTTGAGTATCCGGGGAAGAAGCGGATCCGTCTTGATTGTGTTGCTGATAACGACGCCTTGCATTCCTTCTACCGGAGAATGGGATATGAATTTAAGGGATCAGATGCCTCGGGGTTTCATTTGTTTGAGAAAGAACTGAACAAGTCAGAATAAGCGTCCTTTTTAGGGGGCTTTTTTGCCTTTTTGAAAAGGGAGGACAGGCCGGATGATCTTTTTTATGTGATGGCCATTGCGACGGCTTGTATTTCCGCTTGTGTCTCCATTTTTCTGCGGTTGAGGATGCCGCCAAATAAATGGCCGGAATGGATACTGGGTGGGCTGCTTGTTCTCGGTGTGATCACAATTTGGTGCAGCATCTTTTTTGTCGGCGGCTGGGATGGCATGGCGCTGGGCATGCTTGGGATTCATGTGATAGTCGGAGCGTTTGCCGGGTACTTGATCGAGACGGTGTTCCGGCTGTTGAAAAGGCAAATCAGGAGAAGGTAAGACATGTGCCGTCTCAAATGATGTCGAATTTTTTACGGGGCGGCAGGAATTTTCTTTCGAGTGGAGAAATACATATTACTTTACAATGAAAGCGTTTTCTGTAGTGGGAAGGTGATGTCGATGATACATAGCCTGACAAATGGGCTGAATCATTTTTGTACATGGGTGATGAGACTGGCTTATGTAAATGTGCTGTGGATCTTGTTTTCTCTTGCCGGGCTCGTCGTGTTTGGGTTGATGCCTGCTACGGCCGCGATGTTTTCAGTGGCGAGAGAGTGGGCGAAGGGGAACACGGATGTCCCGGTGTTTTCTGTGTTTATCCGGACGTTTAAGAAGGAGTGGGGTGCAGCTCAGCTGTTGGGGCTCATTCTTGTGACGGCCGGTTTGTTTTTGTTTGCGGATATACGGATTGCCGCTCAGATGAATCAGCCTGTGCTGGTGAATGTGTTTATGAGCATCGGATTGATTTTCTTGTTTGTGCTGTTATATGTGTTTCCGGTCTTTTCTCATTTTGATGTAAAGCTCAGACAGGTGCTGAGCATCAGCTTTTTAATTGCCTTCAGCCGGCCATTGGTGACGCTGATGATGGCAGCGGGTGCGGTCGGAATGTTGTTTCTAGTGCTGTTTCATATGACGTTTTTGCTGTTTTTCAGCGGCAGCGTGCTGAGCTTGTTGTTAACGAAGCTGTCCTTTACAGCATTTAGGTCAATAGATCAGCGTCAGGAGATAGAAAAGGCGGCATGAAAGGAAGAGTCGCGGGCTGGTACAGGCGGATGAAGATTAAGGATAAGCTGTTTGTGTTTCTGTCATCGATCATGGCCGTGTCCTTTCTGTTTGTATACAGCGGGGTGCAGTACGCTTTTCATGTCTATGATGAGCAAATTTACCGCAAATCCTCGGAGGTCCTGCGGATGTCTTCTGAACGGATTGAAGACGAGCTGAAGAAAATCGAAGATGTATCGTATGAAATCATTACCGATGAACAAATTCAGCGCATTCTCAGCATGCAAAACCGTGATGATACGTATGACCAGTATCAAATGAAGCAGGAGCTGTGGGATCAGCTTGCGCAATATGCCGGCGATGAAAAGTACATTGATTCGATTCATTTGATTGATGCCCGCGGCTCAGAGTATTCCGCCGGAAGCAGTTCATCGGACCTTATGAAGCAGCAGCAGGAAGAGGTATTTGAACGGGCGAAAGCACAAAAAGGCAGGAATCTTTGGATGACCTTTGGCAATTCAGATCCTGTCCTGATTTCAGCGCGGCAAATCAGATCGTTTCATCAGCTGAGTTTAAATGGCTTGGGCATGGTGCTGATTCAAGTGAATGTGAAACAGATGATTCGTGATTTGCCGAAGGATTGGGGCGATTCGGTAGGAGACATAATGATCGCAGACAAGGACGGCAATCTGGTGTATTCGGCACATGCATCGGTGCTTACGCCTGAGATGACAAAGCAGACGCTGCGGCATCCTGGTTATGACTTGGTAAAAAAGAATGGCAAACGTTATTTTATTTCTTTCCTTCAATCATCCTATCAAAACTGGAGCTACTACAATGTCATCCCCTTTGATCAGATGTTCGCGAAAATTTCCTTTATGAAAACGGTGATCGGTACGTGTTTTCTTTTGTTTTTCAGTGTGGTTTTGCTTTTCGGGCGGAAGATTGCCAACAGCATCACAGAGCCGATCGAGCAGCTTGTGTCCGCAATGAAATCGGTGCAGCACGGCGGAATTGAGGCGGGCGTGTCGCTGTCACTGCCGGAACACACACAGGATGAGGCCGGAACGCTGAACCGCCATTTTACCGTGATGATGAAGCGGATCAATGAGCTGATGGAAGAAAATGTGGAAAAGCAGCTTATTATTAAAGAAACAGAGTTGAAGGCGCTGCAAGCCCAGATTAACCCGCATTTTTTGTATAACACGCTTGAGTCCATCAATTGGCTGGCGAAAGCGAATCAGCAGAAGCAAATTTCTCAAATGGTGGAATCGCTCGGTTTTCTCCTGCGAAACAGCATTCATATCAAAGAAGATACAGTGACCCTTCAGGAGGAGGCGGATATTGTGCTTCACTATATGACGATTCAGCGGTTCCGGTTTGAGGAGCGCTTGAACTTCACACTGGACATCGCCGATGAGGTGAAGCATTGCCGAATTCCGAAGCTGACACTCCAGCCGCTGGCGGAGAATGCGATTCAATACGCGCTTGAGCCTTTTACTCGGCCATGCGCCATCCGCCTTCAAGCGAAAAAAACGGAGGAGTGCGTCTGTATTACTGTCGAAGATAATGGGCCCGGCATGGACGAACGTATTCTTGAAAAAACGGGCGGAAGAGGGATCGGGCTCTGGAATATTCATGAACGCATCCGACTGATGTTCGGGGAGCCGTATGGCTTACGCATTCAAAGTGAGAAAGGGAAGGGAACAGCGATTTTGCTGACAATACCGTGCCGAAATGAGGTGGTGTGATGTACAAAATACTCCTTGCTGATGATGAGAGAATCATTCTTGACGGAATGGCAGGGATCATTAAGTGGGAGACGCTTGGCGCTTCTTTAGTCGGCAAAGCGCAGAACGGAATTGAAGCGTATGAGAAGATCGTAAACAAGCAGCCGCATATCGTCGTCACTGATGTAAAAATGCCCGGTATGGACGGGCTTGAGCTGATCAAAAAGGTGTCAGCCGTCTGCCCGTCCGTGCAATTTATCGTCCTGTCTGGTTTTGGGGAGTTTGAGTACGCGAAGGAAGCGATGAAATACGGGGTAAGGCATTATTTGCTGAAGCCCTGTAATGAGCAGCAGATTATCCGTTCATTAGAGGAAATCATCGCCGAGCTGAAGCTGCATGATGTGCGGAAGAAGAAAGCCGCCCACCTGAAACATGAGCTGAATCATATCCGTTCCTTTGCGGCTGATCAATACCTGGAAGGCTTGATCGCCGGTGTCACCCATCTGTCTCCGCCGCCTTCGCTTGCAGGAAAGAAGATTCGCCTTATCATCGCGGAGAACACTCAGCCTGAAGATTCTGCCGCCAGAGAGGCGTTTGGTTCCGCGCTGACAGCTTTTTGCTGCAGCGGAGGACGTGCGGTGTTTGCCGTGGAGGAGGGCACGCCCGATCTGGAGAAAAAGGCGGCGGACGGCTTTGCAGGCTGCCGGGTGATTATCAGCCGGACGGGGGAGCTGCAGGACGCAGGACAGCTGTTCCGTGAAGCAACTGAAACGGCCGGTGGCCAAAAGCGGAGTGAATTGATTTCTAAAATCACCAGGCTTGTCGCCGACGAGCTTGGCAATCCGAATCTCTCTCTGAAATGGGCAGCAAAAGATATGCTGTTTATGAACCCTGATTATGTGGGGAAAATCTTTAAGCAGGAGACAGGCGAAAAGTTTTCCCAATATGTTACGCGGGTGCGTCTTGAGCATGCGATGAAGCAGATGAAGCTGAGGCGGGATGTGAGTGTATCAGAAATCGCGGAAGAAATCGGATTCGGTGATAATCCGAAGTATTTCAGTCTCGTCTTTAAAAAATATACCGGTCTGACACCGTCAGAATTCAGAAGAAAACAGGGAGGCGCTTCTTCCGCAGGATAGCCATCTCTGTTTTTTTAACTTTCGCCACTGTTTTTTGAGTGTTTCGCCCCGTCACAACCCTTTAAAATAAAATGTAAGCACTTACATTAAAGGGGGGATTGATGTGAAGAAGGTTTACTACGTGCTGCTGTCACTTGTGTGCGTCTTGTTTTTCAGCGGATGTTCTGCGGGTGAAGAAGCATCAGGGAAAAAAGAAGACATTACGCTCAGAATCGCATGGTGGGGCGGACAGCCGCGGCATGACTATACAACAAAGGTCATTGAATTATATGAGAAAAAGAATCCGCACGTCCATATTGAAGCGGAATTTGCGAACTGGGATGACTATTGGAAGAAGCTTGCGCCAATGTCTGCCGCGGGCCAGCTGCCTGATGTCATTCAAATGGATACGGCATATTTGGCGCAATACGGAAAGAAAAATCAGCTTGAGGATTTATCGCCATATATGAAGGACGGAACAATTGATGTCAGTTCAATCGATGAGAATATGCTGTCCGGCGGAAAGATTGACGGAAAGCTTTACGGATTTACACTTGGGGTCAACGTGCTTTCTGTGATTGCCAATGATGATCTGCTGAAGAAAGCCGGTGTTTCAATTCATCAGGAAAACTGGACGTGGAAGGATTATGAGAAGCTGGCGTATGAGCTGCAGGAAAAAGCCGGCATATACGGATCTAACGGAATGCACCCGCCTGATATTTTCTTCCCGTATTATTTGCGCACGAAGGGTGAGCGTTTTTATAAAGAGGACGGCATGGGCCTTGCGTATCAGGATGACAAGCTGTTTGTTGACTATTTTGAGAGGCAGCTGAGACTGGTCAAAGCAAAAACGTCGCCAACACCGGACGAAAGCGCCCAAATTAAAGGGATGGAAGATGACTTTATTGTCAAAGGCAAATCAGCCATTACATGGAACTACTCGAATCAATATTTAGGCTTTGCCCGGTTGACAGACTCGCCGCTTTCTCTCTATCTGCCGCCGCAGCAAATGAAGGAAAAAGCGCTGACGCTGAAGCCGAGTATGCTGTTTTCGATTCCGAAAAGCTCTGAGCATAAAAAAGAGGCCGCAAAGTTTATCGATTTCTTCGTCAACAATAAAGAAGCCAACATGCTGATCAAAGGCGAACGGGGTGTTCCGGTTTCCGACAAGGTGGCAGATGCGATTAAACCGGAGCTGAATGAGGAAGAGGCCAACATTGTGGAATATGTGGAAGCCGCGTCGAAAAATATCAGCAAAGCCGATCCGCCGGAGCCTGTAGGAAGCGCGGAGGTCATCAAGCTGCTGAAGGATACGTCTGATCAGATTCTGTATCAGAAGGTATCGCCGGAAAAAGCCGCCAAAACGTTCCGGAAGCAGGCCAATGACATTTTAGAGAGGAATAATTGACGGGAAATGGGGCTGACAGAATGAAAATAAGCCGGAGTATGAGAAAAGACAATCTGGCGGGATATGCTTTTATTTCTCCGTTTATTATCGGCTTCTTCTGTTTTACGGTGATTCCGATGGGCGCGTCCCTGTTTCTGTCCTTTACAAGCTACGACCTCTTTACGGCACCGAAGTGGATCGGGCTCGATAACTATAAGGAAATGTTTACGGGTGATGAAAAGTATTGGCAGTCGCTGAAGGTCACTTTCACGTACGTGCTTGCCGGGGTTCCGCTCCGCCTCGGCTTCGCGCTTTTTATTGCCGTCATTTTAAACAATGCGGCAAAGGGAACGGCTATCTACAGGACGCTGTTTTATCTGCCTTCGATCATCGGCGGAAGTGTGGCTGTTGCCATTATGTGGCGCAATATTTTCGGCAATGACGGGGTCATCAATGCGCTGCTGTTTTTTGTCGGGATTGATCAAAAAATTCTCTGGTACCAAGACCCGGCAAGCGCGTTATGGACGCTGATTCTGCTGTCCGTCTGGCAGTTCGGGTCATCCATGCTGATTTTTTTGGCCGGGCTGAAAAACATTCCGGCATCATACTTGGAGGCGGCCAGCGTGGACGGCGCAAATCGGGTGCAGCGCTTCTTTAGGATCACGCTTCCGATGCTGACGCCGATTATTTTCTTTAACCTGGTCATGCAGACGATTTCTGCTTTTATGACCTTTACCCCGGCCTATATCATCTCAAAAGGCGAGGGCGGTCCGCTTGACGGGACGCTATTGTATTCACTTTATTTGTTCCAGCGGGCGTTTAACTATTTTCAAATGGGCTACGCCTCGGCAATGGCGTGGATCATGCTGATCATTGTCGGGCTGATTACGCTGATTTTATTTAAAACATCATCATATTGGGTTCACTACGAATCAAAGGAGGAATAACGGATGGAGCCGGTCAACCAGCCTGTCAGGCAAGCCCCGGTGTTTGAAGGGAAAAAAGCCGGGCGCATCAAGCCAAAACGCATTCTGTTCCATGTTTTTACGGCGTCACTGGCGGTGTTATTGCTGTATCCCGTCATTTGGCTGTTTGTCAGTTCTTTTAAAGAAAGCTCCAGTATTTTCACAACCTCTCATTCTCTCATTCCAGATCCTTTTATTCTCAGCAACTATGCTGAAGGGTGGAAGGGCATTGCGGGTCAGCCGTTTTTGACCTTTATTAAAAACTCGGCGATCATTGTCGGGCTGTCTACAATCGGCGCCGTTCTGTCATCGGCTGTCATTGCCTACGGCTTCGCGCGCATCCCGTTTAAAGGAAAAGCATTTTGGTTCGCCTGCATGATGGGAACGTTAATGCTGCCGCATGAAGTGCTGATGATTCCGCAGTACATTATGTTTGCGAAATTAGACTGGCTGAATTCTTTTAAACCGATTGTCGTTCCGCAATTTTTCGGGCATGCGTTTTTTATCTTTCTGATGATCCAGTTTATCCGGACGATCCCTGAGGAGCTGGATGAAGCAGCGAGAATCGACGGGTGCGGGCGCTTTGCCTGTTTTTGGCGGATCATTCTGCCGCTCATTGCACCGGCGCTTGCGACGTCTGCGATTTTTTCCTTCTATTGGAAGTGGGAGGAGCTGATTCAGCCGCTCTTATATTTGAATAAGCCGGAGCTTTATCCTGTTTCACTTGCGCTGAAGCTTTTCCTCGATACGGAATCCGCTTCGAACTGGGGCGCGATGTTTGCCATGTCTGCCGTTTCGTTATTGCCTGTGATTCTCGTATTCTTTCTGTTTCAAAAATATATCGTTCAGGGCATCAGTACGACTGGATTAAAATAAAAAGGAGTGTTGCAGATGGCACAGCTTATCTTTGATGAAGAAAAGGTCACATCCGTTATTGACCGAATCGTGAAACGAACATTTCAAATGGATTTTGCGTGGGATTGGCCGGGCGGCGTCGCGTTTTACGGCGTGGCGGAGGCGTATGAAGCGACGGAAAACGAGGAGTATATCAAACTGTTAAAAACGTGGGTGGATGAACAGCTTGAGGATGGGCTGCCGCCGCTGTCGATCAACGGGGTTTCCATCGGGCATACGCTTTTGTTTCTGCATCAGGTGACGGGAGATCATGTCTATTTGGAAACGGCTGGCGAGATGGCGGAATATGTGCTTCATCACGCGCCGCGCTTTGGGGAAGGTATTCTTCAGCATACGGTGAACTCGGCGGATTATGTGTTTCCTGAGCAGGCATGGGCGGATACGCTGATGATGGCGGGGCTGTTTATGCTGAGAATCGGCCGTGTGATGGAGCGGGAGGACTACTTTGAGGACGGCCTGCGCCAGTTTCATGGACATGAGGACGTGCTGCAGGACCCCATGACCAATCTGTATTACCATGCCTGGGACAATAAAGCGCAAAACCACCTATCGGGGATTTATTGGGGCCGGGCGAATGGCTGGGCTGCGCTCACGATGGCAAAAGCGCTCCCGCTCATTGAGGTGACGCATCCTTCTTTTATGATTATTGATGGATCGCTCAGAGACCAGCTGAGCGCGCTTGTCCGGCTGCAGGACGATTCAGGGCTGTGGCATACCATTTTGGATGATCCGGATTCGTATTTTGAGGTTTCCGCATCGGCGGGCATTGCCTCTGCTTTGCTGTCGAGCGGGAAGCTCTATACAAAATACGTGCAGAAATCACTTGCCGCCATTTTGGATGCGGTGGAAGAGGACGGTCGGGTCAGTAAAGTATCCGCGGGCACAGCCGTCATGAAAAATGCGGAAGGATACAAACAAGTGCCTTACAAACGAATACAAGGCTGGGGACAGGGGCTTGCACTCACATTTCTCGCTGATGTGCTGAGAACGAAAAAACGCGTGTATCAGTAAAGACGGCGGCGGGGGGAAAGGGATGAAAAAACAGCCTCAACAGAAAGAACGGGTTTCACACTGGAAGGGAACGTATTTCAAAAGAAACTTTGTTTTCATTTTGCTGATTGCCTGTATTCCCGGACTGCTGACAGGCGGGGCCATCTACTTTTTGTCTATCGATAAGGTGGAGAAAGAGCTGCAAAAGTCGCATGAAACACAGGTGGCGCGTGAAGTCAGCCGGATGGATGAGAAGTTGGAAGACCTTGAGCTGACGCTTGCCCAAATGGCATACGATTCCTCGCTGATGAACGGATTGGCCGAAAAGGATTTGGAGAAAGACTTTACATTCTCCTATCAATTAACGAAAAAGCTGTTTCTATTGCGGGACCAGCAGCCGCTGATTCAGCAGGCTTCTATCTTTCTGAACAGCCCCCGGCCTCTTGTGCTGAGCCCTGAATACAGCGCGCTGACAGAACAGGATATGCTTCGCAAATACCGCTCGCTTCTCACCTCAGATCGGAGTATTTATTGGAGCCGGCCGGGAAAAGACGCCGCACTGATTCAGCTCATTCCGGGTGCGGCCGAGAAACCGTTTGGCGCGATCATGCTGACGGTAGACCCGAAAGAAATGGAGGCGCTCCTGCAAAGTTTGTCTCCTTATCCTGAAGGCAGCGCGCTTCTTCTGGATCAAAAGCGGGAGGTGCTTTTCCATGGAGGAGAAAAGGATTTTGAAAATGCTTTACTGAATGAGGTGAAAAAACAGCCTCACCAGAAAGGTCATTTTCAGATGGATTGGGACGGCACGGTGTATTCCGTCTCCTATGGAGAAATGAAGCGAATGCATCAGAAGTGGACCTTTGTTTCTGCGGCGCCTCTTTCAGCTATTACAGCGCCGATGGTGTTTTTATCAAAGGTGATTATTGTGATGCTTGTCATTTGTATCGGCTTGGCTGTGTGCATGACGTGGTACGCTTCAAAGAAAATCTATCGCCCGATTCAGCATCTGCTCGGACTGTTTACGGGAGGAGAGAAAAAAACATGGCAGGCGTCAGGCCAGGACGAATTTAAGTGGATAGAAAAGAGATGGAATGATCTTTCCCTTGAGAGCCGAAAGCTTCAAGAGCAGCTGCTCCGGCAGACGCCCCATATGAAAAAGAGTTTTTTGCAGCACCTTCTCCAGGGTGATTTTTACTATGACACAGAGGACAGTCTCAGATCGCGGATGGAGGATGCGGGCTGGGACATCGGGGAACACGTATTTCACGTGCTTGATCTTCAGGTGACAGGGCTTCGTGGTGATCAAAGCATGTTCTATGCCGATGATGAACAGCTTGCTGTGTTTACACTGACCAATTTACATGAGGAGCTTTCGGCAAACCGCCGTTTTCAACCTTCAATTCTTGATATTGGCCGCCTTTCCGTCACCGTGCTTGTGATGAAAACGAGCGGATCGGATCTGAAGGGGTATGTTTCAGAGCTGGCCCGCATATTTGGTGCGGTCACGGGACTAAGCCTGACCGGAACAATGAGCAGGCAATCGGCCCGTATTATGGATATCCCATCTCTGTTTAAGGATGTGAAAAGCGGCAAGTCCCGCAGGTGTTTTGCCAATCGCCATCAGATCATAGATTTGCAGGATGATGTTTTTCAGGCTGAGCCATCCGCACCCTGCTATCCTTTTGAACTTGAAAAGCAAATCGTTCAGGCCATTCGGCTGGAAAGAAAAGCGGAAGCAGAAGAGCTGATTCGCTTATGTATGGATGAACTGGCCGAAAAGGCGGTCAGCGACAGACAAGTGCATTCTGCGCTGATTCAGCTGTTTTCCCGCATCCAGGAGGATATTCTGCATTCCGGCCTTCATCCGAGCGAGCTGTTTGGCAACAGGGATATGCTTCGGGAAATATCTGAGCTGCATGAGCCTGTCCAAGCGGCTGCCTGGCTGATGGATGCGGTTGTCACCCCGTATCTCGCCAAACTTGAAGGCAGAAAAAACAGACAGCAAAAACAGGTGGCAGAACGTGTGATTGCGATGATTCATGAGCAGTATATGGCGGATCTTTCTCTTGAAAGCTGCGCGGATGCGCTGGGCATGAATTCTTACACCCTGAGCAAGGCCTTTAAACAAGTGACGGGCGTTAATTTTATTGATTATGTGACCCGCATCAGAATTGAAAAAGCAAAAGAACTGCTGGTAAATACGAATAAAAAAATTCATGATGTGTCAGAAGAAGTCGGCTATCGCCATAATTATTTCAACCGGATTTTTAAAAAGCAGGTCGGCATGCCGCCGGGAGTTTTTAGGCAAATGTATCAGGAAACGCCGTGAAAGGAGAGGACATGTGATGGAAAAACCGATTCAGGTGTTTTTAGCAGGGGATTCCACCGTAAGCGACTGCCCGCCGCATGAAGCGCCGATGGCAGGCTGGGGGCAGGTTTTCGGTCAATTGTTCACTGAACAGGTGAAGGTGCGCAATCACGCCAAAGGGGGAGCAAGCACCAACTCTTTTGTGGAGGAAGGAAGGCTTCGGGCGATTGCTGAGTGCATAGCACAAGGCGATTATTTGTTTATTCAATTCGGCCACAATGACCAGAAACCGCGGGGGACGAAGCCGTACTCGACGTATCAGCAATTTCTCACTTTGTTTGCGGACACAGCACGAGAAAAAGGAGCGCAGCCTGTGTTCGTTACATCAGTGCAGCGCCGCCGCTTTGATGAGAACGGAAATATTGAGCACACGCTCGGTGAGTATCCGGATGCGATGAAAGCGTTAGCGAAGGAGTTTGATGTGCCGGTCATTGATTTGTTAACGAAAACGAAGGCGCTTTATGAAGCATACGGACCGGAGGAGTCAAAGCGTTTGTTCGTGTGGCTTCAGCCGAATGAACATCCGAATTATCCAGATGGCATTGAGGATAATACGCATTTTTCAGAAGAAGGGGCCATGGAGGTTGCGAAGCTCGTTGCTGAAGGCATCGAAGAAATCGGCTTTCCGCTGAAGGACCATCTCGTAAGCCGGGAGGGGAAAGAACATGTATAAAGAAGGCGCGTGCCTGTACCGCAATCCGTTCCGTTCAGCAAGCGATGTGAAGGACTGGCGGATGGAGGGAGGCGGGCAGGTTTCATTCGAAGATTACCGTATGCACCTGTCACATGTACAGGACGAAGCGCACTTTGTTTATTGGTGCCCGGAAACATTTCCCGACGGCATCATTGTGAAGTGGGATTTTTACCCGATTGAACAGCCGGGGCTGTGTATGCTGTTTTTCGCAGCCGCCGGCATCGGAGGCGAGGACTTATTTGACCCGCGGCTCAAGAAAAGAACAGGAAAGTACCCCGAATACCATTCCGGAGACATCAATGCGCTCCATCTGTCGTATTTCCGCAGAAAATACCCGGAGGAAAGAGCGTTCCGCACCTGCAATGTAAGAAAAAGCCGCGGTTTCCACCTCGCTGCAATGGGAGCTGATCCGCTGCCTTCTCCGGACGACGCTGATTCCCCGTATCATATGAAGCTTATTAAGGATAAAGGGTATGTGCATTTTTCGATCAATGATCTGCCCATTCTGGAGTGGCAGGATGACGGAAGCACATTCGGACCTGTGTTAACAAAAGGAAAAATCGGGCTGAGGCAAATGGCGCCGATGAAAGCCGCTTATCGTGATTTGTCTGTGCACCAAGCGGTGAGAAAATGAAGACGACTGTGACGGATGCGCTTTATGCAGGCTGTGAAGCGGTCGTAAAAATCGCGTGGCTGAACGGGCTGTGGCTGTTGTTTACACTTTTGGGCGGCGTTCTTTTCGGATGGGCGCCGAGCACAGCCGCGATGTGTGCCGTCATACGGAAATGGCTGATGGGGCAAAAAGATGTCCCGGTATTTGCGTTATTTCTGGATACCTACAAAAAAGAGTTTCTGAAGGTCAATGCGATTGGACTTGCGTTTTTTGCTCTTTTGCTTATTTTGTCGGCTAATTATTATTATTTTTCGGCAAGTGCGGATTGGCTGTCCTTTACCGTGACGAGCTGCACCCTCTTGGCGGGGCTTTTGTATACTGTCGCGCTCATGTATGTGTTTCCTCTTTATGTGCATTACAAGCTTCCGCTTCGCCAATATATTCCGCAAGCGCTGCTGTTAGGCGCCATGCGGCCGCTGACCACCGGCTGCATGCTGATCGGCTGCGGATTTGTGCTTTATTTGCTGTATACGCTTCCGGGCCTGATCCCATTTTACGGCCCAAGTTTATTTGGGCTCGTGTCGATGTTTTTTGCTTTCAGAGGGTTTCAAAAAACAGAGGCGCAGCACCGTCATCAGGCCTGATAAACAAAAAAATGACAAACGGGCAAAAAAGTGCAGCTAATCAAAAACGTTTATGCAAAAATGTGACATTGAAGACAGCTCCTCAAGCGCATAAAATCCAATTTAAGTAAGCGCTTACAGATAAATGATAAGGAGCTGTCTGATGATTAGACGAAGAAAAAGCATGTTTACCACTCTCACATTGTTGGTGTTGTTGATGATGGGGGCTTCTGTGTTTCCTGTCAAAGCAGAAGGAGCGGCGCGGCAGATGGAAGCGCTGAACCGGGGCCTTGTGGCAGTCAAAACGGATGGCGGCATTTTTGTCAGCTGGCGGTTTCTTGGGACAGAAAACGCATCTGTGACGTTTAATGTGTACAGAGACGGACAAAAGCTGAATGCTTCGCCTGTCAAATCCACGAATTATATCGATAAAAACGGAACAGCTGGCTCATCGTATTCCATTCGGGCTGTTGTAAACGGAACCGAGCAGGCCGCTTCTGAAAAAGCCTCTGTATGGGCACAGCCGTATCATTCCGTTCCGCTTGATAAACCGGCTGGCGGCACGACACCAAAGGGTGAAGCCTATACCTACAGTGCCAATGATGCCAGTACGGGCGATGTGGATGGCGATGGGCAGTATGAGCTGATCCTAAAATGGGATCCGTCCAATTCAAAGGACAATTCACAGGACGGCTATACGGGTGAAGTGTTTATTGATGCGTATAAGCTGGACGGAACAAAATTATGGCGAATCGGTCTCGGCAAAAACATCAGAGCGGGCGCACACTACACTCAGTTTATGGTGTATGACCTGGATGGTGACGGAAAAGCGGAAGTGGCGATGAAAACCGCTGAAGGAACAAAAGACGGCACGGGAAAAGTGATCGGAAATGCGAATGCCGATTACAGAAATGAGCAGGGGCGTGTGCTTTCTGGTCCTGAGTACCTGACTGTCTTTCAAGGTGAAACGGGAAAAGAGCTTGTCACTTCAAACTTTGAACCGGCACGGGGCAATGTATCAGATTGGGGTGACAGCTACGGCAACCGGGTCGATCGTTTTCTTGCGGGCATTGCGTATCTCGACGGACAGCGTCCGAGCCTGATTATGACTAGAGGCTATTACGCCAAAACCATGCTTGTTGCGTATAACTTCAGAGACGGAAAACTGTCAAAGCTCTGGACGCTGGATTCCTCTAAGTCGGGTAATCAAGCTTTCGCCGGACAGGGAAATCACAACTTAAGCATTGCAGATGTGGACGGAGACGGCAAGGATGAAATCATCTTCGGCTCAATGGCGGTTGACCATGACGGCAAAGGCATGTACTCGACAGGCTTAGGCCACGGAGACGCGCTGCATGCCGGAGATCTTGATCCGAGCCGGCCGGGGCTTGAAGTATTTCAGGTTCATGAGGACAAAAACGCGCAATACGGCTTATCCTTCCGTGACGCCGCAACGGGAAAAATCATTTGGGGTGTCCACGCCGGCAAGGATGTAGGCCGGGGCATGGCTGCTGATATTGATCCGCGCTATCCGGGACAAGAGGTTTGGGCGAACGGTTCTCTTTACACATCGAAAGGCGCCAAAATCGGCAGCAGTGTGCCGTCGTCAACCAATTTCGGCATCTGGTGGGACGATGACCTGCTGCGGGAACAGCTGGACAGCAACAGGATTGATAAATGGGATTATCAAAACGGCGTCTCTAAAAACCTGCTGACGGCATCAGGTGCTGTCTCCAATAACTCTACAAAAGCAACACCGGCTCTTCAGGCTGATCTGCTCGGTGACTGGCGGGAGGAAGCTGTGTGGAGAACCGAGGACAGCAGTGCGCTCCGCATCTACACCACCACAATCCCGACCGAGCACAGGCTGTATACGCTGATGCATGATCCTGTGTACCGGCTCGGCATTGCCTGGCAAAATGTCGCGTATAACCAGCCGCCGCATACAAGCTTCTTTTTAGGAGACGGCATGGCGGCACAGTCTAAACCGAATATGTATACGCCTTAACAGAAGGGGGGAAGGAACGGGCCGCACGCTTGGCCCGTTCCCAATTAAAATGAAACCAAAAAAGAGGCAAATGGAATACCTGACCAGAGGCCTGATCGCGGTCAAAACGGAGCAAGGCGTATTTGTGAGCTGGCGTTTTCTCGGAACCGATCATGAGACTGTTGCTTTTCACATTTATCGGAACGGAGATCGGATCACTGGCAAACCGATTGCGGATAGCACCAATTTTCTGGATGAAAAGGGAACGGAGGGCTCTCTCTATCAAGTGGCGGCTGTCTATAAAGGCCGGGAAGAAAGGCTTTCGAAAGAAGCTTCCGTTTGGCGGGAAAACGTTCTCGAGCTCCCGCTTAACAAACCCGAAGGCGGCGTGACACCGGACGGAAAACCGTATACCTACAGCGCCAATGATGCGAGCGTCGGAGATGTGGATGGGGACGGAGAATATGAAATCATCCTGAAATGGGACCCGTCCAACTCAAAAGATAACGCCCACGACGGATATACCGGAGACGTCCTCATTGACGCCTATAAACTGAATGGCACTTTTCTGTGGCGGATCAACCTCGGCAGAAATATCAGAGCAGGCGCCCATTATACGCAGTTTATGGTCTATGACTTAGACGGTGACGGAAAAGCAGAAATCGCTATGAAAACAGCCGACGGCACAATAGACGGCAAAGGAAACATCATCGGTGAAGCGCATGCTGATTTCAGGAATGAGCAGGGCAGAATCCTGTCAGGTCCGGAATATTTGACAGTGTTTAAAGGGGAAACCGGTGAAGCGCTCACGACTGTCGATTATGAACCGCCTCGCGGTAACCTGAAGGATTGGGGAGACGGCTACGGCAACCGGATGGACCGTTTTCTCGCCGGAATCGCTTATTTAGATGGAGAGCGGCCGAGCCTGGTGATGGCACGGGGCTATTATACGAGAACGGTACTGGTCGCTTATGATTTCAGGAACGGCAGGCTCAAAAAACGCTGGATGTTTGATTCCAATCAGCCGGGGCATGAAGCATACGCGGGACAGGGCAACCACAGCTTGAGCGTTGCCGATGTTGATGGAGATGGAAAGGATGAAATTATTTACGGCGCCATGGCGGTTGATCATGACGGAACCGGTCTGTACACGACGGAACTCGGACACGGAGACGCCATGCACGTCGGCGATCTAGATCCGTCACGCAAAGGGCTTGAAGTGTTTCAGGTTCATGAGGACGCAAGCAAGCCGTATGGGTTGTCGCTGCGTGATGCCGGAACAGGCGAGGTGTTATGGGGCGTCCATGCCGGAACAGATGTCGGCAGAGGAATGGCGGCTCACATTGACCCTCGGTACAAGGGATCGCTCGTCTGGGGAATTGATCCGCCGGGCAATGATGGAATGTCATATGGGCTCTATACGAGCAAAGGAGAAAAAATCAGTGACAAAGCGCCTGCTTCAGCCAATTTCGCCATTTGGTGGGACGGGGACTTGGTCAGGGAGCTGTTGGATCATGAATGGAATGGGACAATCGGCAAACCAAAGATTGAAAAGTGGGATGCTGAAAACCGCTGTTTAAAAACGATTTTTCAGCCGGAAGGTGTGCTGTCCAACAACGGGACAAAAGGAAGCCCGGTTCTTCAGGCCAACCTGTTCGGAGACTGGCGGGAAGAGGTCATTTGGAGAACCGAAGACAGCAGTGCGCTCCGTATCTATACAACGACACACCTTACCCGCCATCGTTTTTACACACTGATGCACGATCCGGTTTACAGGCTGGGGATCGCTTGGCAGAACACCGCGTACAACCAGCCGCCGCACACAAGCTTTTATCTCGGAACAGGGATGAAAAAACCGCCGAAGCCCGCTCTGTACATAGCGGGAAACAGAGCGGAGACGCCGCTTTAGGAGGAACCGTATGGGATACGAAGCAAAGACTGAACGCTATGACAAAATGACCTATCACAAAGCCGGGCGAACCGGATTAAGGCTTCCCGCCGTTTCTCTCGGCCTCTGGCATCAGTTCGGCGCTGCCTATTCTCCGGAGAACGCGCGGTCCATGCTGAGAGCCGCATTTGATGCAGGCATTGTCCATTTTGATCTGGCCAACAATTACGGCCCGCCGCCCGGCTCCGCTGAGGAGATGTTCGGGCGCATGCTGAAAACGGATTTTGCGCCTTACCGTGATGAACTCGTCATCAGCACTAAAGCCGGCTATGACATGTGGAAGGGGCCGTATGGCAATGGCGGTTCGAAAAAACATTTAACTGCCAGCTTGAATCAAAGTTTAAAGCGGCT
Source organism: Bacillus sp. B28 (assembly GCF_029536185.1). Taxonomy (NCBI): domain Bacteria; kingdom Bacillati; phylum Bacillota; class Bacilli; order Caryophanales; family Bacillaceae; genus Bacillus; species Bacillus sp. B28. The sequence goes on from NZ_CP120511.1 coordinate 809,762, forward strand.
GGGGCTTGATTATGTGGATCTCTTCTATTCGCACCGTCCTGATCCTGAAACGCCGCTTGAGGAAACGATGGAGACGCTGGCGGGCTTTGTGCGTCAAGGAAAAGCTTTGTATGTCGGACTGTCAAACTACAGCCCTGAAGAGACAGAGCGCGCCGCCGATCTTTTACAACAGCTCGGAGTCCGGCTCGCCATCCATCAGACGCGATATTCGATGTTTCACCGAGATCCGGAAAAAGGGCTGCTTGATGTGCTGGACAAAAAGGGAGCCGGCTGCATCGCGTTTGCGCCGCTCGCTCAAGGGCTTCTTACGACAAAGTACGTTTCCGCCATCCCGGAAAACTCAAGAGCAAAGGATGCGAACAGTCCTTTCCTCCAGGCGGAGCACATTACCGAAAGGACGGTCAGTAAGGCGCAAAGGCTGAATCTGGTTGCGAAAGAACGGGGACAATCGCTCCCGCAAATGGCGCTCTCATGGCTTTTGAAGGATGCCCGGATGACCTCCGTTTTAATTGGAGCAAGCCGGGCGCAACAAATAGAGGAAAACGTTCAAGCCTTGCAATCAGCGGACTTTTCAAACGAGGAGCTTTCTGCCATTGAGTTTATATTAAGTGAAAAAAACGAGGGGGAATGAGACATGGCACATCATCTTTATCTTGCTGGTGATTCGACTGTCCAAACGTATGGAGAAAGTACAAATCAAGGGGGCTGGGGGCAGTTTCTCGGTTCGCATCTGCCGGAGCATATTCAGGTGATCAATAAAGCGATCGGCGGCAGAAGCTCAAAAACCTTTGTGGAGGAAGGCAGGCTTCAGGCGATCCTTGATGTGATTGAGCCGGATGATTGGCTGTTTGTGCAGATGGGCCATAATGACGCGTCGAAAAATAAGCCGGAGCGCTACACCGAGCCCTATACCACCTATAAACAATATTTAAAGCAGTATATCGCAGGCGCTAGAGAAAAAGGCGCGCATCCGCTTCTCATTACCCCAGTAGCCCGCTTTCATTATGAAAACGGCGTGTTTTTGAACGACTTTCCTGATTATTGCATTGCCATGAAGCAGACAGCCGCTGAGGAGAATGTCCAGCTCATTGATCTGATGGAAAAAAGCCTCGCTTTCTTTACTGAGAAGGGCGAAGAAAAAGTATACACCTATTTTATGGTTTCTGAGGGGATTGACGATTACACGCACTTTACAAAAAAAGGCGCAAATGAAATGGCAAAACTCGTAGCGAAAGGCATGAAGGAGATCGGCCTGCCATTAACAGAATCTATCGTCAAAGAAGGGTGAAGGACTTGGGGAGAAAATTATATCACGGCGCTTGCTATTATCCGGAGCTATGGGATGAAAAGACGATTCAGCAGGACATTGACAGGATGCGGCAGGTCGGCATCAATGTGGTGCGAATGGGTGAATTCGCCTGGTCTGTAATCGAGCCGGAAGAAGGAAAAATTGACGTGAGCTTTTTTAAGGAAATGATCAGCCGGATGTATGACAACGGCATCGAAATGATCATGTGCACACCGACACCGACACCGCCTATTTGGCTGTCGCACGGCCGGCCTGAGCGAATGCATATCAACGAAAAAAGAGAGGTGATGGGGCACGGCTCCCGTCAGCATGCTTGTACAAATAACCCGTATTTCCGAAAAAGAGCCGCCATCATCACCACAAGCATCGCCAAAGAGCTGGGACACCTGCCGGGGCTGATCGGCTGGCAGCTCGATAATGAATTTAAATGCCATGTGGCTGAATGCATGTGTGAGACGTGCTTAAGCTTATGGCATGACTGGCTTAGAAACCGTTACGGTGTGATTGAACGGTTAAATGAAGCGTGGGGAACCGATGTGTGGAGCGAAACCTATCAAACCTTTGAGCAGGTGCCGCAGCCGGGTCCGGCCCCGTTTTTGCATCACGCTTCATTGCGCACGATGTATCAGCTGTTTTCGATGGAGATGATCGCTCAATTTGCGGATGAACAGGCGAAAATCATCCGCTGTTATTCAGATGCGCCAATCACTCATAACGGATCGGTCATGTTCAGCACAGACAATGAGCGGATGTTTCAGAATCTCGATTTTGCTTCCTATGATACGTACGCTTCCCAAGAAAATGCATCTGCATTTTTATTAAATTGTGATATTTGGAGGCATTTCAAAAAAGACCGCCCGTTTTGGATTCTGGAAACAAGCCCGTCCTATGAAGCCTCGCTCGAAAGCTGTGCCATGCCGCACGCCGGTGGGTATTTACAAGCTGAAGCCGTGTCTTCTTACGCCTTGGGGAGCGAGGGATTTTGCTACTGGCTGTGGCGCCAGCAGCGTTCCGGCAGCGAGATTTCACACGGTTCCGTCCTTAGTGCCTGGGGAGAGCCGACGATTGGTTATCAAAACGTTTTGGCGGTTGAGCGGGCAAGAAAGGAAATCGAACCGATCATTCTTTCTACGGTGCCCGTTCAGGCTGAAGTTGCAATGACCTATTCCGACAGGGCGAAAGCGTTTCTGAAAACAGAACCTCACCGGGGGCTCCAACACCGAACGCTTATCACACACTTTTACGAGCGCATCCTCAACACGGGTATTCATCGTGATCTCGTTCCGGAAGGCTTTCCGCTGGAGGGCTATCGTGTGCTGTTTACACCATTTGTGCCTTATCTGTCTTCTGCTTTTATCAAAAAAGCTTCCGCATTTGCTGAAGCGGGCGGCATATGGATTGCCGGGCCGCTGACGGGAGGGCGTACGGGCGAGCATACGGTTCATACCGATTATGCCCTTGGAGAACTGGAGAAAACAGCCGGAATCAAAACACTGTTCACGTTCCCGATGAACGAGGATGCAAATACAGGAAAAGCGTTTGGCATGACGGCGCCGCTCGGGCTGTGGAGCGCGGTGTTTGATACAGAGAGCGGAAACACTCTCGGCACAATTGAATCCGGGCCTGGCGCCGGCCATGCATTTCTGTCAGAACGAGAGCACGGCAAAGGGAAAATGGTCATGCTCGGCTCGCTTCCATCAGGCGAAAAAGGGGATGCAATGCTGGAAGCACTCGTCAGGCATTATGCGGGAGAAGCAGCCGTTTCTGTCAAGTCCGATGTCACCCCCGGTACGATTGTTGCCCCGAGAAAAGGAGGAAACGGCCTTGTATGGGTTATCGTTAATATGGATGGAAAAGGCGGGAGTGTGACGCTTCGGGAAGAGGGGACCGACCTTTTGGCAAACCGTTCAGTCGGAGCGGGGAGACTGTCAGTCGGCCAACACGAATACCGTGTGATTCAGTTTGATAATCGCAGCTGATTCTTTGCATTGAATCAGCTTTTTTATATGGAAGGAGAGAACCGATGAAAAAGATCAAATGGCTATCAGAACAGCCTAAGCTGACAAGCGGCGTAACGTGGGGTGTGCCTTGGAAAAGAGGTGAATTGAAAAAGGGAGACTGTCTGGCGCTTGTAAATGCAAAGGGTGAAAGCCGCTATGTGCAAAGCGATCCGTCGGCCTATTGGCCGGACGGGAGCATCAAATGGACGAAGCACGCGGCTGTGTTCAGTGAGCAAACCGATACAAGCTTTACCCTTCAAAGAGATGAAAACCAGCTGCCAGCGAAAAAGCTCATGATCCACGAGTCAAAGGGTGCAATTCAAGTGGATACCGGGGCGCTTGTTTGCACTGTGAATAAAACAGGTTCCGACATCATTCAATCGCTGGTGATTAACGGAAAGCCGATCGCCGCAGGCGGGCGGCTGATCGCAATAAAGGAAACGAGAAAGGAGATGGCGGCGGAAAAGGTTTTCTCTCATGAAACATCGGTCAGTCTCATAAAACGTGCGGTCATTGAACAGAGAGGTCCTGTAAAAGCAGTCATCAAGATTGAGGGGGGGCATGTACTCCAAAAGACAAATGAAGAATGGCTGCCCTTCATTATCAGATTGACGTTTTATGCCGGGCTTTCAGAGATGAATATCATGCACACTCAGCTGATCGACAGAAATTTCAAACGAGAGTTCATCAAAGGGCTTGGCATGCAGTTTGACCTCTTTTTACAGGGAGAGCCGTACAACCGCCATTTCCGTTTTGCGGGGGACAAAGGCGTTTATAAGGAACCCGCCCAGCTGTTTGGCACCCGCAAATGGAATGAACGGCATCCACTTTATCAGCGGCACATCAACGGCGAACCGATTTCTCCAAGTGAAGAGCACAAGGATTGGTTCGCACACGGCGTACAGAACGCAGTTTGGAATGATATGAAACTTGTTCAGGACTCCAGCGATCATTACCGACTGGCAAAACGGACCGAAAAGGAATATTCATGGGTTGACATGCTGCATGGTACGCGGGCGAAGGGGCTTTGCTATGCGGGCGGCGAAAATGGAGGCTTAGCGCTCGGTCTGCGGTATTTTTTTGAAAAATATCCGTCGTCACTTGAGATAACAGGTCTTGCCGGTGATCAGCCGAACTTGACCGTCTGGCTCTGGCCGCCAGACGCGGAAGCAATGGATTTCAGGCATTATACAGGGGACACCCATGTCGTCAGCGCGTACGAAGGGTTTGATGAGATGCGCTCTGATCCGACAGGCATTGCCAACACAAACGACATCAGCCTGTCATGCTTTTCTCAGATGCCGTCTGATGACGTGCTGAATGCGTTAGCGGACAAATGGCAGGCGCCGCCATTGCTTATTTGTGAGCCGGACGTTTATTACGAGTCAAAAGCGCTTGGCGTTTGGAGTGTAATCGATACGGCCGATCCGGTCAAAAAAGAGCTGGAAGAACAGCTGGACGCCGCCTTCTCGTTTTATCAAAAAGAAGTGGAGCAGCGCAGATGGTACGGGTTCTGGAACTATGGAGACGTCATGCATACGTATGACCCGGTCCGGCATATGTGGCGGTATGATCTCGGCGGGTACGCGTGGCAAAATAATGAGCTCGTTCCAACCTTGTGGCTGTGGCAGGCGTTTTTCCGCTCCGGCAGAGAAGAACTGTTCCGAATGGCAGAAGCAATGACCCGCCATACAAGTGAAACCGACTGTTTTCATCTCGGAGAATATGCGGGGCTTGGCTCCCGGCATAACGTGGTGCACTGGGGATGCGGCTGCAAGGAAGCGAGAATCAGCATGGCCGGCCTTTATAAATTCTATTATTATCTGACGGGCGATGAGCGCACGGGAGATCTTTTGACGGAAGTGAAGGACGCCGATGCCGCCCTAGTGAACACCGATCCGATGCGTGCTTTCTACGAGAAAGGAGAGCACCCGACTCACGTCAGAACGGGGCCGGACTGGGCGGCGTTTTGCTCGAACTGGCTGGCGGAATGGGAGCGGACTGAGAATCCTGAATATCTCAGGAAAATCCAAACTGGCATCAGCTGCCTGAAACCCCTGCCCCTTCGCTTATTATCAGGTCCGACGTTTGAATATGATCCGGCGACATCTATGCTTCATCACATGGGAGACGGCATCGCGGGCGGCTATCATATGATCATTGCGTTTGGCGCGCCGCAAGTGTGGATGGAGCTGGCTGAGCTTCTCGATGACCGTGAATGGAAGGAAATGCTGAGTGAATTCGGCGAGTTTTACACATTCAGTGATGAAGAAAAACGCAAAAAAAGCGGAGGTGCGCTCCATGACGGGCATTTTCACTGGCCGATGTTTGCGGCTGGTATGACAGCCTATGCTGCGAGAAAAAAACAAGACCATAACCTCGCCGAAAAAGCGTGGAATCTTTTGCTCGACCATAAACTGAGCCATACGCCGCTTCCGATCAAACCCGCGCAAATCGAGACGTGGACTCAGCTTGAAGAGCTTACGTGGGTAACGACAAACACTGTCTCCCAATGGTGTTTAAATGTCATTGCGGCACTTGAATTAATTGGTGAATACCTCCCCGCAAAAAAGGATACATCCGGCAAAAAAGGATAACTGCCGTCAATTCATAGGAGAAATGATGCAAAAAATGAAGATTGCAAGAATTTATGTAAGCGCTTTATATTAAGGGTGGCAAAGGAGAAATGAAAAAGGAGAAAAAGGGGGACTTACGCATCATGAAAAAAAGAATACGAAAAAGATGGATTGCTTTACCGCTCGCTGCCATGATGATAGCCGGGTGCAGCAATTCAGAAACATCCAATTCAGCGAGCGATTCAAAAAACACGATTAACATCATGGCACCGCTGCTGTCACCGGAAAGCCCGAGTGATAAAAGCCCATCATTAAAAGCGTTAGAGAAATACACAGGCAAAGATATTAAGGTCACATGGGTGCCTGATTCATCCTACAACGATAAATTTAACATCGTCATGGCCTCTGGAGAGATGCCGCATGCGATTGTGATTAAAGATAAGTCAGCCGGCTTTATTAAGTCTGTCAAAGCGGGCGCTTTTTGGGAGCTGTCTCCTTATTTAAAAGACTACAAGAATATAAGCCAGGCTGATGAAAAGATACTCAAGAACAGCTCGGTAAATGGCGAGGTGTACGGGGTCTACAGATCGAGAGACTTGATCAGAGCCTGTATGATCATCAGAACCGACTGGCTCAAAAACGTCGGGCTCGATATGCCGGAAACGCTTGATGATTTTTATGAAGTGCTGAAGGCTTTTAAGGAAAAAGATCCTGACGGAAACGGCAAGGACGATACGTACGGCATGGTCGTGCCGAAATGGATGGGGCTTGGCAACGGAAGCCCGTGGGATGTTCTGCAAATCTGGTTCGGCGCCCCGAATCGCTACGGCGTTGAAAACGGAAAGCTGGTGCCTGATTTTACAACGAAGGAATATATGGAGGCGCTCACCTTCTTTAAGAAGCTGTATGATGAAGGCTTGATCAACAAGGATTTCGCTGTTATGGATTCGGCGAAGTGGAATGACCCGGTTGTAAAAGGAAAAGCGGGTGTCATCGTTGATACAGGCTCCAGAGCGTCGCAAATTCAAAGCGCCATGGAAGAAGCAGATGAGTCGAACAAGGATATCATTGATATCGTCGGCACAGTAGAAGGACCAAAAGGCAAGCGCACTTTCCCGACATCAGGATATTCAGGCATGATCGCGATACCAAAATCAAGCGTGAAAACGGAAAAAGAGCTGAAAGAGGTGCTGTCCTTCCTCGATAAGCTGAACGATAAGGAGGCGCAGATTCTGACCAACAACGGAGTCGAGGGCCGTAATTATGAGCTGAAGGACGGCGTATTCACCTCTCTTGAAAAAAACAACAAATCCCTTCTGTATGAGCATGAAGGCTTGGCTCAGTTCAGCATGTCCATCCCGAAAAGCGAGTACTACATCGAAGATCAGAAAACAAAGCTCTTCCAGCATCGCAAGGACATCATCACTGAAGGAGAAAAAATAGCCGTCTTTAACCCGGCTGAGTCGCTTGTATCCGATGTATATACCCAAAAAGGAGCCCAGCTGGACAACATCATTCTCGATGCAAGAACACAATTTATTATCGGAGAAATCGATGAAAAAGGCTTCAAGGATGCGGTGAAGCTTTGGGAAAACAGCGGCGGCAATGAACTGATGAAGGACTTAAACAAATTGTATCAATCGTCAAAATAAACCGATGCGCCTGCCGTTCAGCGGGCGCATCGGTAACACGAAAGGAGAACAGATATGGAAACGGTGCCGAAGAAGGGAAACGCACCAGTTCTCGCTGCTGGAAAAGGCATCAGCTGGATGGCTGCGCTCAAAAGAGACAAATGGCTTTATCTTCTTCTTATTCCCGGTCTGCTTTATTTTCTGATTTTCAAATACCTGCCGATGTGGGGCGTGCTTATCGCGTTTAAGGATTATTCGCCATATCTCGGCTTCTGGAAAAGCGAATGGGTTGGTCTTGATTATTTTAAAGATTTTTTTATGAATCCGGATTTTTTCCGGCTGCTGCGCAACACGCTCATGCTGGCAAGCCTTGATCTGCTGTTTGCCTTTCCCGCGCCGCTCATTTTGGCTTTGCTGTTGAATGAGCTGAGGAAGGCTGTGTATAAAAGGTGCATTCAGACCCTTATTTATGTGCCCCATTTTGTCTCATGGACAATCGTGGTCAGCATCACCTTTGTTTTCTTTACAGTCGATACAGGCGTCATCAACAAAATGGTCATGAGCCTGACAGGGAATCAGATTTCTTTCTTATCAGACGCTGACTGGTTCCGGCCGATGATTGTCATGCAAAGCATCTGGAAGGAGACAGGCTGGGGAACGATTTTATTTCTCGCCGCTTTGGCAACGGTGGATCAGGAGCAATATGAGGCGGCGATTATGGATGGGGCCGGCCGGTTTAGGCGGATGTGGCATATTACGCTTCCGGCAATCAGAAGCACCATCATTGTTCTTTTGATTTTAAGGATCGGAAGCTTTTTAAATATCGGTTTTGAACAGGTGTATTTGATGACAAACTCGCTTAACCGCAGCGTGGCTGACATCTTCGACACGTACGTTTACATGATGGGGATTACCCAAGGCGCGTACAGCTACAGCACAGCTGTCGGTTTGTTTAAATCAGTTGTCGGGATTATCTTAATTTTCGGTGCCAATTACATCGCGAAAAAGTTCGATCAGGAAGGATTGTTTTAAAGGGGGGAGAGGTATGGCTGACATTCATACGATGCACAACACAAAAGCCGGACGGGTATTTGACGTCTGCAACATTTTGTTTCTTGGCGGCGTCGGCGCGATTACCATTTTGCCGTTTTTGTATATTATCGCCGGTTCCTTTGCGACAGAAGCTGAGCTGGCTCAGCGCAGCTTCTTTATTTTCCCGAAAACCTTTACCCTTGACGCTTATCGGTACGTGTTTTCGACACCGACGTTTATCAGAAGTATGGGCGTATCCATCTTCATTACCGTAGTCGGGACAGCCGTGCAATTGTTTTTCACCTTTACGATGGCGTATCCGCTGGCGAAGCGGCATGTGAAGGGACGGAATCTGCTTTTAAACCTTGTGATTTTCTCGATGCTGTTTTCCGGGGGGATGATTCCGACGTATCTTGTTGTCAAATCACTTGGATTGCTGGATTCCTATTGGGCGTTGATCCTGCCAATGGCGATCAATCCGTTTAACCTTATTATTATCAAAAACTTCTTTCAGCAGCTGCCGCGGGAGCTTGAGGAATCAGCAAAAATTGACGGCTGTTCAGAAATCGGCGTCTTTTGGCGGATTGCTTTGCCGCTGTCAAAGCCGGTCATTGCCACCTTTGCGCTGTTTTATGCGGTCGGGATTTGGAATGATTTCTTCCATGCTCTCTTATATATCAATGACAGTGCAAAATGGCCGCTGCAAATGGTGCTCCGCCAGGTCACGATTTTATCGGACTTAACGGCGACCAATGGCGATACGATGCAAAATACCATTCCGCCGGAGCAGGGGATTAAGCTTGCTGTCATCGTCATCGCAACCATACCGATTTTGGCGGTTTATCCATTTTTACAAAAACATTTTGCCAAAGGAATGCTGATCGGTTCTGTGAAAGGCTGAGAAAGGGAGTGTTTCATATCAGTACGTTAGATCAGATCAAAATCGCCTATATCGGCGGGGGTTCCCAAGGCTGGGCCCGAAGCTTAATGAGCGATTTGTCCCTTGATGACCGAATGTCAGGCATGGTGGCGCTCTATGATCTGAATGTTGAAGCGGCGCAGAAAAATGAAATCATCGGCAATAACAGCGGAGACGGCAGATGGCGGTACGAGGCGGTGTCTACTTTGAAAAAAGTGTTATCCGGTGCGGATATCGTGATTATTTCGATTTTGCCGGGCACTCTGGATGACATGGAAACGGACGTTCATCTGCCTGAGCGATACGGCATCTATCAATCAGTTGGTGATACTGTTGGCCCGGGGGGAATCATGAGAGGTTTGCGGGCCGTTCCGATGTTTGCAGAAATTGCCCGGGCAATAAGAGACTACGCCCCCGAATCATGGGTCATTAATTATACAAACCCAATGTCTGTGTGCACGAGAACGCTGTATAAAGTGTTTCCCGGCATAAAAGCGTTCGGCTGCTGCCACGAAATATTCGGCACGCAAAAACTGCTGGCGGAGATGGTTACAGATAGGCTTGGACTAGAGGTAAAGCGGCGTGAAGACGTCCATGTTCATGTGCTGGGCATTAACCATTTTACATGGGTCACAGCAGCTTCTTACCGGCATATTGATCTGCTGCCTGTTTTCCGTGATTTCTGCGCGCATTATGCCGAATCCGGCTATGAGCTGGAGGGGGAAAGCTGGAAGGACAGCGTATTTCGCTCTGCGCACCGTATTACATTCGATTTATTTGAAGCGTACGGTGCCATCCCCGCTGCCGGTGACAGGCACCTGGCTGAGTTTCTCCCCGGTTGTTATCTCAAACAGCCTGAGACATGGAAGTTTCACCTGACACCCATATCCCTCAGAAAACAGGACAGAAACCGGAAACAAAAAGAAACGGATCACATGGCACAGCAAAAACAGGGTGTTGAGAGGAAAGCATCAGGAGAAGAGGGCGTGAGCATCATGGCGGCGCTCCTCGGACTGGGCGAACTTGTAACAAATGTGAATCTGCCGAATCAAGGCCAGGTCGCTCATCTGCCATTAGATGCGATCGTGGAAACAAACGCATTCATTACGCGCAACCGTGTCCAGCCGATTGTTTCCGGAGCGCTGCCGAAGGGTGTGGAAATGCTGGCGGCACGACACGTATCCAATCAGGAGGCAGTGGCGGAAGCGGGGCTAACAAAGGACCGCGGTCTCGCTTTTCAAGCGTTTCTCAATGACCCGCTTGTCACGCTCGACCGCCGTGATGCGGAGCAGCTTTTTGACGACATGCTTTCAAAGCACCAGCCGAATTTTTAATAGCGATCAGTGACCGTTTAGAAAACGTGCAGTTGACCATAATGATAGTAGCTCTTAAGAAGTAGGTGCTATCAACATGGGAGATTATCTCAATGTAGCGGTAGAATTAGTTTGCGGTTTGGGTATTTTATTTGTCATTTTGAAGTTTCTCGGAAAAACCCAATTCTCTCAAATCACGCCGTTTGACTTTATTTCTGCATTGATTTTAGGGGAACTGGTCGGAAATGCAGTGTACGATCATGAAATTAAGATCAGAGAGATTATTTTCGCTTCGCTGCTGTGGGGACTGCTGATTTATCTAATTGAATTCATTACCCAAAAAGTAAAAGGGTCCAGAAAGTTCCTGGAAGGTGAACCGAATATCGTCATCCATAATGGAAAGCTCAAATATGAAATGCTGAAGAAAAACAAGCTCGACATTAATCAGCTGCAGAGCCTTTTAAGGCAGGCAGGCTGCTTTTCCATACAGGAAGTGGAATATGCCATATTAGAAACAAACGGGATGGTCAGTGTTCTTCAGAAATCCGATTTTGGCAATCCGACGAGAAAAGATATGAATCTTCCGCAGCAAAATGTGTCTTTGCCCACCACTTTAATTCTTGATGGGGAGATTGTGTATGACAACCTGCGAGAAGCAGGGGTAGACGAACAGTGGCTGAAGCAAACGCTGAAAAAGCAGGGGATTGAAAAGACTAAGGATGTATTATTTGCTGAATGGCATCCTAATAAACCGCTGTACGCCATCACATTTGAAGAAAGCAGATCCTCATGAAAAAAGAGCTTGCGGCATAGCCCAAGCTCTTTTTCGTTATTGATGAGTCCCTTGTTTAACAGCTCTCACGTGATACATGCTCACTTCAGTGCTGATCATATAGTCAGGTTTTGGCTTGCCTTTGTTCGCTTTATGCCCAGCGATATGCGCATCGCTTTTTTCCCACTGTTTCCAGTGATCCTCGGATTGCCAACGTATCATGACAACGACTTCCTCATCGCCGCGGCGGACGTTTTTCTCAAGCACGGTCACATCAATTAAGCCTTCCTGTTTTTCAATGATTCCTTCAGCGCTGAAACGTTCGATCACTTTATCAGCATGGCCTTCTTTTACCGTCATTTTTCTTAACTGAACAAACATGTATCTCTCCCCAATCACGCTCATATATCCGTTATTGTAAATGAAATTCATTCTCAATGTCAAAAAAAGAGCACGGCGGAGCATTTTCTCCGCCGTCACACTTATGCTTTCAATAAAAACTCATTGCCGTCCTCGTCCTGAAATTGAACAAAGGTGCCCCAGTCCATCTGGTTCGGCTCACTGAGAAATTCTACGCCGTTTGCCTTCATTTTTTCATATGTACCAAAGATGTCTTCACACTCAAAGACAATAGAAGCCTTCATGTGTTCGGCGCCTTTCATCATCGCTTTCGGATAAATGACTAAACGAGTCTGTGCCCCCGTGGGTGCGACCTCCAGCCAGCTTGCGTTTGGCCCCATCGGATGGTCCGCCACAATGTCAAAACCGACCTTCTCCAACCAAAATTGCTTTGCTTTCTGCTGATCCTCAACATATACAGCCACAGTGCCGATTTGTTTGATCATAGGGAAACCTCCAATTCGATAGATATGTATATCATAACCTTTATAAAGCTGAAGTAACACAGAAAAATCAGCCGGGAGAACCGGCTGATTTACCATTAAAATGAGCAGCTTACGACATCTATATGTTTTGTGTCCAAGGCGTAATAAAACCAGCGGTGGTGTGAGGCATCCCAATAAAAGCCGCCGACGGATTCTCTGCCAAGAATGACTGGATAGAACCAAAATGAGCTGCCGTTGGTTAACCAAACATAGGTAAAACGGAAGAGGCAAGGCTGAATGAGAACGGGTTCAACTAAATAAGCCGCCCCATGCAAGCCCTGAGGCTTTGTCGGTTTTGCCGGCTTTTTATGCGGGGGAGGACCTTGCGGCGCCCCGCCTCCAACACCGGGCACGGCGCCTCCGCCTATACCAGGCACGGCACCCCCGCCAATTCCGGGCACGGCGCCTCCGCCTATACCAGGCACGGCACCCCCGCCAATTCCGGGCACGGCGCCTCCGCCGATTCCGGGCACGGCACCCCCGCCAATTCCGGGCCCAGCGCCTCCGCCAATTCCGGGCACGGCGCCTCCGCCAATTCCAGGCTCTGGGTATCCAACTGGGTAGCGGTAATCATATTCAACTGCGAGCCATGGATCATAAATCGGTCCGTCATACATATATGGATGATAATACATATCATAACGTCCTTTCTCATAGTAAACTGTACATTTGACAGGATATGAGAGTGGGCTTATATTAGTGAATCTGCCTATGGATGAAATTGGCATGCGCTCAGTGTGCAGAAACAATCCATTTTTCCCTAGTCCCATTCACAATTCCGATTTATAATTTTATAATATAAGAGCTTCTATTATGAAAAAGGAGACAGACCGTGAATATCGATCAAAAACTATATCAATATATCATAGACCATACGGCTGACATTACTGAGAAATGGTTCAGTTTACGAAGTCAGCTGCAAGGCGAATTATACTCCGCCGACCATTTAAGTGAAGAAACGAAAAAGCTTTTGACAGAGCAGCATACGTTTACGAATATAACAATCGCAAGTGCATTCCTGGAGGAACAAACCGAATTTCAAGACAATATGGCAAAATGGGCGCTGAATGTTGCGAAAAACAGAGTAGAGCAAGATGTTCCGGTGCATGAGGTCGTCGAAGCCATATCAAATTCAAGAATCGCATTCTGGGATGCTGTCGTTACGTTTATAAAAGAGCATCGGGATATCGTCACAAATGAGGATGCTGACCGCTGGAACCGTACTGTGAATCAGTCTTTCGATAAGCTGATTATTGAGTTTTCCGAGCAGTATCAAAAATTTATGCTGATGAGGCTCACTTCTCAGCAGGAATTAATCAGTGAATTAGGCTGTCCGGTGATTTCCATTGCGGATGGAATCGGCATATTGCCGCTGATTGGCTCTGTCGACACAAAACGTGCGCAGGTGATTTTAGAGACAGTGCCTGTCCAATGCATTGAGAGAAAAATCACAAGTCTTGTTGTCGATCTTTCCGGCGTCCCGATTGTGGATACAATGGTTGCACAGCAATTGTACAACCTGTCAAAAACACTTTTCTTACTTGGCGTCAAAGCCGTATTTTCAGGCATTCGACCGGATGTAGCCCAAACATCCATTCAATTAGGGCTCGATTTCAGTGAATATGAAACATACGGCACGCTGAAGCAGGCGCTTGAAAACATGGGCGTCCGCTGTATTGTTGAGGAATTGGAAGAAAACTAAGATGAAATCTGATTAGGCATATGACCGCCCCTTGATGAGGTGATCATATGCCTTTTTGATTTGAATAGAAATCACCATTGATTTATTGGAAAAAACATAATATTATAATTCTTATAAGAATACTATGAATTAAAACCAAACAGGGGGGAAGGTCATTGGTTTCAAAAACAACCGTTGATCCGAAAGTGATTGAAAAAATCATCAGTTCGTTGGAAACACTGGATTTCGGCACCGTTCAAATCACCGTACACGATTCCCAGATCACACAGATTGAGAAGGTCGAAAAGCACCGTTTCTCACTGAAAAGCAAAGAATCGAAGTAAAAGAGGTTTTTTAAAGGCCTTTGTTCGACATAAATTCTCCTTAAAACATATACATATTTCATCCATTTTTTATATAATAGACCTTTAAGATCATTTCTTAGGAGGATTTTTGACATGCAAGCTACGGTTCACGAGAGTAAGCAATCGATCATGCAGCGCATTTTGACAGTCTTTGTCTTCACGCTGCTGATCGCGACTGTCGGCCTTTATATCGGCCAATTTGTTCCTGTCGCTTTGATGCTGCCGCTTTCCATTCTTGAAGTGGGGATGATTATTCTGGCCTTCTGGATGCGCAGAAGAAAAGCGGTCGGGTATGCGTTTGTATATACATTCGCTTTCATTTCCGGCATTACGTTATTTCCGATCGTCAGCCACTACGCTTCTATCGCCGGCGCCTATGTCGTGCTTGAAGCCTTTGGCTCTACATTTGTCATTTTTGCCGTTCTCGGCACAATCGGCGCAAAAATGAAGAAGGATTTATCCTTCCTGTGGTCATTTCTGCTGGTAGCGGTGCTCGCACTCGCAGTGGTGGGCATTTTCAACATTTTCAGCCCGTTAAACTCAGCGGCGATGATGGCGTATTCCGTGATCGGAACCATCGTCTTTTCCCTTTACATCTTGTATGATTTAAACCAAATCAAACACCGTCATATTACAGAGGACTTAATTCCGGTTATGGCATTGTCACTGTATCTTGACTTTATCAACTTGTTCATCAACCTGCTTCGCTTCTTTGGCATTTTAAACAGTGATGATTAATCAGAAAGCGCCTGTCATTGAGATAGGCGCTTTTTGAAATTGTTATTTATGTACAATAGCGTGACAATAGTGTCCGGCATTTTTCTATTCGTTCTGATCGGCATTGTGTTTGTAATCAGCGATATTTGTCAACGTGTTTAAAGAAAAATGCTGTAGCCTGTCCAGACCGGACGGGTTTTTTAGTCTTTAAACACGCTCAGCTTTTCAAACAGATCACCCAGCATATTTACGAACATGTCTTTTTCCTCGTCGCTGTAGTTTTCCATGACAGCGGAAATCTTGCTGAAATGGCCGGGCAGAAATTGCTCTAGCCGTTCTTTGCCTTCCTTTGTCAGCTCGATACTCATTTTTCGTTTATCCTCGGTGTGATGCCTGCGGCGGACAAATTCGTCCCTCGCGAGTCCGTCAAGCAGGCCGGTAATCGTTGCTTTTGTGACGTTTGATTGCTTGGCGAGCTCCGTCGGGCTTAACGTGTGGTCCTTTGCATCGAACAAAAGCATCAGGATTTTAAATTTTCCTTCAGACAGTCCGCATCTGGCGAAATAATGCTCCATCACATGATTCATTTTTTTCGAGATATCAAACAAAGATAAAAATAATTCAAGAGAACCGGCGTTCACATTGGAATACGTCTCGGCGTGTTCTGTTATATGCTTGTATTTCGGTAAATGTTTTAATTCCATCACAATAAGCTCCCGTACGTTTGTCGTGACACGATTATAATGGAGGGAAAATCAGAACGCAACCTGTGTTGGAGTTGATTGACAGCTGTTTGCCGCACATAGTAAGGTAATATAATTAGGTGCCTAACTACATGCAGAGAACTGAAAAGGTGGTTATCAACATGAAACATATACTGATTGCGGGGGGCGGAATCGGCGGGCTGTCGGCAGCCATTTCTCTCAGTAAAGCAGGTTTTTCCGTCACCTTATGTGAAGCGGCTGCAGAAAACCGCAAGACCGGCGCAGGGATTCTCCAGCCGCAAAACGCACTGGCGGTGTTAAAGGAGCTGGGCGTATTTGAAGAGTGCTGCGAGCATGGATTTCAAACAGCATGGTTTAAAACATTCGATAAGCAGGGGAATCTATTATTCAAAGTCAGTGAGTCTTTCTTAGATGATAAGCTTCCGGGCCGCAATAATATTCTGAGAAAAACGTTAAATGACATTCTCATCAAGCATGCCGAAGCTTCGGGTGCAAGGATCTTGTGGGGGAAAAAGATTGTGGCTTATGAAGAAACGCCTGAAGCGGTTACCGCTGTATTTGATGATGGCGAAAAGATGCAGGCCGATATTCTGGCGGGCTTTGACGGCATTCATTCTATTGTGCGGGATGCCATGCTGCAAAAAGAAATAGAAAAAGAGTTTCTCGGCATGGGGGCGTGGCGCTTTTATATCGAACTTCCCGATGACACATTTGAGGACGCGACATTGATGTACAGAAGCGGAGAGACACAAATCGGCGTTGTGCCTTTGGGGGAACATGCCGGCTATGTTTTCGTCCTCCAGCCTTGCGCGAGCGATTATTGGGATGAGGAAGACACCCGGTTTGATAGAGTCAAAGAGATTCTCTCTGGCTTTCCGGGACTCGATTTTGTCACAAAGCATATGTCAAAAGAACACCCCGTCATTTTTAACAAGCTGGAGCAGGTTGCAGTGCAGGAGCCATGGTACAAAGGCCGCGTCGTCATCGGGGGAGACGCCGCCCATGCCGGAGCGCCGACCCTCGCACAAGGAGCGGCAATGGCCATCGAGGATGCCATGGTCCTAGCCGAAGAACTCAAAAACCACGACAGCATCAAAACCGCATTTCATGCATACTACGAAAGAAGAGCGCCAAGAGCGCTCAACGTGCAGGATTTATCCTCAGAAATCGTCCGCCGCGGGCTGAAAGGCCAGCCGGGAGCGGAAGAGCTGATCGGGGAGTGTTATGCGGTGTTGAGAGAAGGATATTAAATAGGAAAAGTCCAGAATTGAATTCTGGACTTTTTATTCTTGCTCTGTTTTATTCTGTATCCGCTCAATCACCTCATGCAGCCCTTCAGGTTTATAAAACTCCACCGGCGAACTGCCCTTCTCAAACGAAATCGTCTCCGCTTCAATCAGCGCGACATAGCGCCCGTTCACCTTCGCTAGGTGAATCGATTCGCCAAAATCCGCTAGCAATCCCTTAATCTCGGTTTCTCCGACTTTCATTTTCAGCTCGGCTTCCGGCGTGTGCTCGATGATCTGGGCGGAGGCTTCGATCACTTGATGCGTGTCGAGGCGTTCTTGGATTTCCCGTTTTTCGCTCGCTTCCCAGATTTCGATGTCTTGTTCAAACTGCTTGAGCTCTTCACTGTTGTCCTCAAATGTCTCATAGACGTGCTCCTGCACCATGTTCATGACCTGGGTTTTCATGATTTCCGGCATTGATTCGCCGTACTCAACGAATTTCAGGAAATCCTCGAAATAGCGGGCGTGGGAGGCTTGGTGGATTTTCAGCTCGCCTTCCTCGACCATTCCTTCCTCCGGCATGAACGGGTATTGGATGCTCTTCATGTTTTTTGTCGTGATGGCCATTTCGACTTTTTTAATGAGGGAGGACGCGTCTGAGATGCGGGCGACCTTCGGCTCAAAATCACATTTCATAATGAAGACAAATGACTCGTCGAAGTACTTTCTCGGCACGGCCGAAGCGACTAAGAACACTCCGCCGCGGACCGCGCTTGTATCAAGGTACGTGCGGACGAACTGTTCGCTCAGCTCGTTAAAGTCCTCTTTTGTTTCCGCCAAGCGCGCGCGGTTGAACATGTTGTAGTTCGGGTTGGAATCCAGCTCGTGGCCGGGTTCGACGATAAAATGGCCGATTTTCGTCGGCACCTGCTCGGACTGCGGATGGCGGTCGGCTTTCCGTTTGACGATTTTTTTCAGCTCTCCGTCAAGAAAGTCCTTCAGTTCGCTTTCTTCAAATTCCTCTGTATCAAGGGTCTGGAAGTGCTTGAATTGCTTGTTTGCCTGCTCATCCTTGCCTTCCACCTGTATGACATAAAAGGATAAAAACCGAATTTCAAAATCCATATATGAACTCACCTTATTTGCGTATTGTACAGCTTCTCAAGTATAGAAAAAACAATGATCAGGCGTCAATCAGAGAAATGGAATAATCGTCACCATGAAAGGGAAATGTAGTCAGATAGAAAGCATTACATACGAAAGGAATGGTTCGATGAAGGAAACAAGCCCGATTCCTCAGCCGAAGACGTTTGGACCGCTCGGCAATCTTCCTTTAATTGATAAAGATAAACCGACCCTGTCACTGATCAAATTGGCGGACGAGCAAGGCCCCATTTTTCAAATTCACACACCGGCGGGCACGACAATTGTGGTGTCCGGCCATGAACTCGTAAAAGAAGTTTGTGATGAAGAGCGTTTCGATAAAAGCATTGAAGGCGCTTTGGAAAAAGTTCGCGCGTTTTCCGGTGACGGATTGTTTACAAGCTGGACGCATGAGCCCAACTGGAGAAAAGCGCACAACATTTTGATGCCGACGTTCAGCCAGCGGGCCATGAAGGATTATCATGAAAAAATGGTCGATATCGCTGTTCAGCTGATTCAAAAGTGGGCCAGGCTCAATCCGAACGAAGCAGTCGACGTCCCTGCGGATATGACCCGGCTGACGCTGGACACGATCGGGTTATGCGGATTTAACTATCGTTTTAACAGCTACTACAGAGAAACGCCTCATCCGTTTATCAACAGTATGGTGCGCGCGCTGGATGAAGCGATGCACCAGATGCAGCGGCTTGATGTTCAGGATAAACTCATGGTCAGAACAAAGCGCCAATTCCACCACGATATACAAACGATGTTTTCGTTAGTCGACAGCATTATTGCAGAGCGCAAGGCGGATGGGGATCAGGATGAAAAAGACTTGCTCGCCCGGATGCTGAAGGTGGAAGATCCAGAGACCGGGGAAAAGCTTGATGATGAAAACATCCGTTTTCAGATCATTACATTTTTAATTGCCGGCCATGAAACAACGAGCGGCCTGCTTTCGTTTGCGATCTACTTTTTATTGAAGCATCCCGACAAATTGAAAAAGGCGTATGAAGAGGTCGACCGGGTGCTGACGGATGCAGCGCCGACCTATAAACAAGTGCTTGACCTGAAATACATCCGGATGATTTTAAATGAATCATTGCGTCTATGGCCGACGGCTCCGGCTTTCAGCCTTTATCCAAAGGAAGATACGGTCATTGGCGGAAAATATCCGATCACAACCAAGGACAGAATTTCTGTCTTGATTCCGCAGCTTCACCGCGATCAAGACGCATGGGGAGCTGATGCTGAGGAATTCCGTCCAGAACGGTTCGAACATCAGGACCAAGTGCCTCATCATGCCTACAAGCCGTTCGGGAATGGACAGAGAGCCTGTATTGGCATGCAGTTCGCCCTGCATGAGGCTACACTTGTGTTGGGCATGATTTTAAAATATTTCACTTTGATCGATCATGAGAATTATGAGCTTGATATCAAACAAACGCTGACACTTAAGCCCGGTGATTTTCACATCCGGGTTCAAACGCGAAATCAGGAAGCGATTCATGCCGGCGTTCCGTCTGAGGAAAAAGCGGCGCACGACGATGAACAAAAGGGCAAACAGGAAACGAAAAGTGCTTCGGTTATCGGTCTCAACAACCGGCCGCTACTCGTATTGTACGGCTCTGATACAGGCACCGCGGAAGGCGTCGCCCGGGAGCTTGCAGATACAGCCAGTCTTCACGGCGTAAGGACTGAGGTTGCGCCTTTGAACGATCAGATTGGAAAGCTGCCGAAAGAGGGAGCTGTTGTGATCGTCACCTCTTCCTACAATGGAAAACCGCCAAGCAATGCGGGACAGTTTGTGCAGTGGCTTGAAGAAATACAGCCGGGTGAGCTTGAGGGTGTCCATTATGCGGTGTTTGGCTGCGGAGATCATAACTGGGCAAGCACGTATCAATATGTACCCCGAACCATTGACGAGCAGCTAGCGGAAAAAGGGGCGACCCGTTTTTCTGCACGCGGAGAGGGCGATGTGAGCGGCGATTTTGAAGGACAGCTTGACCAGTGGAAAAAAAGCATGTGGTCGGACGCCATCAAAGCCTTCGGACTCGAGCTTAATGAAAACGCTGATAAGGAGAGAAGCACGCTGAGCCTTCAGTTTGTCAGGGGGCTGGGAGAATCCCCATTAGCCCGGTCGTATGAAGCGGTTCACGCATCCATTGCGGAAAATCGTGAACTCCAGTCCGCAGACAGTGGGCGCAGCACCCGCCATATTGAAATTGCGCTGCCTTCTGGCGTCGAATACCGGGAGGGCGATCACCTTGGCGTTCTGCCAAGGAACAGCCGGACAAATGTCAGCCGGATTCTTCACAGATTCGGCTTAAAAGGAACTGACCAAGTTACACTGACGGCAAGCGGGCGCAGCTCGGGGCATCTGCCTTTGAATCGGCCTGTCAGCCTGCATGATCTGCTCAGCTACAGCGTCGAGGTGCAGGAAGCGGCAACAAGGGCGCAAATACGCGAGCTGGCCGCATTTACCGTCTGTCCGCCTCATAAACGTGAATTGGAAGATATGACAGAAGAGGGCGTTTATCAGGAACAAATTTTGAAAAAACGGATTTCCATGCTGGATCTGCTCGAACAATATGAAGCATGTGAAATGCCGTTTGAACGGTTTTTAGAGCTTTTACGCCCGTTAAAACCGCGGTATTATTCGATTTCAAGCTCTCCGCGGGTGAATCCGGAACAAGCCTCGATAACTGTAGGCGTTGTGCGTGGGCCGGCTTGGAGCGGACGCGGCGAATACCGCGGAGTGGCATCGAATGACTTGGCGGAGCGTAAGGCGGGAGATGATGTCGTGATGTTTGTCCGCACACCGGAATCCCGATTTCAGCTTCCGGAAGACCCTGAAACACCAATCATCATGGTGGGGCCGGGAACAGGGGTTGCGCCATTCCGCGGATTCCTGCAAGCCCGGTCAGCTTTAAAACGCGAGGGGAAAACGCTCGGTGAAGCCCATCTTTATTTTGGCTGCAGAAATGACCGCGATTTTATTTACCGGGATGAGCTTAAGCAGTTTGAACAAGACGGAGTTGTTACTGTGCACACGGCTTATTCCCGTAAAGAAGGCATACCGAAAACGTACGTTCAGCACCTCATGGCGGAACATGCGGAAACCTTAATTTCGATTCTCGACCGCGGCGGCCGGCTTTATGTATGCGGTGACGGCAGCAGGATGGCGCCTGATGTGGAGGCCGCGCTGCAAAACGCGTATCAGTCTGTTCATGGCACCAGTGAAGAAGAAGCGCAAAACTGGCTCAGACATCTGCAGGAAACAGGCATGTATGCAAAGGATGTCTGGTCGGGGATTTGATTGTTTTTACAAAGGACTGGAAAGATCCAGTCCTTTTGTTATGTCCTTTTTAAAAAAATGTGATCTCGCTAAACGTCTGTGCATACAATAACCACAGTCCGCCTGATGGGCGGGCTGTCCTTAAGACCTATTTTTCGTTTTTGCTAGTTTATGTTATTCTTATACTCGGTATCTATTTCTTTTTTTCCAAAAGCGGGCATGACAAAAGAAACCTTTTTTATTTACGAGAAAAAAGTGAAACGAATTGAGGGCTTCTTTCGTCCAGTGTTTGGTTTGAAATAGGTGTAATAGAACTGGTATGGTGCAAAACGTAAATATCCCGGTTAGCGCGGTATATTTATTTGTTGTGTGATGCCTTGATTTTGTTTGGAAAGAAGGAATTGGAAGACAGGATAAAAAGAGAAGGTAAAAGTAAATAAAGACTTAAAGTGTTTAAGAAAGTAGAGGTTGCCATGAAGAAACTTTTTTCTTACAAACTTAGCTTTTTTGTGTTGGCTGTTATACTGTTTTGGGCAAAAACGTATTTATCCTACAAAACAGAGTTTAACCTTGGGGTAAAAGGCACAACCCAAGAAATCCTTTTGGTGTTTAACCCGTTCTCAAGCGCCGTCTTCTTTTTAGGACTGGCTTTGCTTGCGAAAGGGCGAAAATCGGCTATTATCATGCTGATTATTGATTTTGTGATGACGTTCATTTTATATGCAAATATTTTATTCTATCGTTTCTTTGATGATTTCTTAACGTTCCCGAACATTAAACAGTCCGGCAACGTCGGAAACATGGGAGACGGTATTTTCAGCATCATGGCCGGTCATGATATTTTCTATTTCTTAGATATTATCATCTTGATTGCGGTACTGATCTGGAGACCTGAATTCAAAGAATTCAAAATGAAAAAACGTTTTGCGTCTTTGGTGATTCTTTCCGGGGTCGCACTGTTTTTCATCAACCTGCATTTTGCGGAAAAAGACCGCCCGCAGCTGCTGACAAGAACGTTTGACCGCAATTATATCGTAAAATACTTAGGTCTTTACAATTACACCATTTATGACGGTGTGCAGACGGCTCAAACAGAAACGCAAAGAGCGTATGCAAGCAGCGATGATTTGACAAGTGTCGAGAATTACACGACGTCACATTACGCGAAGCCGAACGCTGAGTACTTTGGTTCTGCCAAAGGCAAAAACATCATTAAGATTCACCTGGAAAGCTTCCAGTCGTTCCTGATTGATTACAAGCTGAACGGTGAAGAAGTTACGCCATTCTTAAATAAACTGGCCCACGGCGGCGAAGACGTCACGTACTTCGATAACTTCTTCCATCAGACAGGTCAGGGTAAAACATCTGATGCCGAGCTGACAATGGATAACTCGATCTTCGGTCTTCCGGAAGGCTCCGCATTTGTAACAAAAGGCGAAAACACATACCAGTCGCTTCCTGCGATTTTGGATCAGAAGGAAGGCTATACAAGCGCCGTTCTGCACGGTGACTACAAATCGTTCTGGAACCGCGATCAGATTTACAAACATATCGGCTATGACAAATTTTTCGACGCAAGCACGTATGATATGTCAGAAGAAAACATCATTAATATGGGGCTCAAGGATAAGCCGTTCTTTACAGAATCGATTCCAAAACTTGAATCTCTGAAAAAGCCGTTTTACGCGCATTTGATTACCTTGACAAACCATTATCCGTTTAACTTGGATGAAAAAGACGCGACGATTAAGAAAGCGACGACTGGCGATAATACAGTCGACAGCTACTTCCAGACTGCCCGTTACCTTGACGAGTCCCTTGAGCAATTCTTCAAGGAACTGAAGGAAGCAGGTCTGTATGACAACTCAGTCATCATGATTTACGGTGACCACAATGGGATTTCTGAAAACCATAACCGCGCGATGAAAGAAATTCTCGGAAAAGAGATCACAGATTATCAAAACGCGCAAAACCAGCGTGTACCTCTGATGATCCGCATTCCTGGCAAAAAAGGCGGAGTGAACCATACGTATGGCGGCGAAATTGACGTCATGCCGACACTTCTTCACTTGCAAGGTATTGATTCTGAGAAATATATCAACTTCGGTACCGATTTATTCTCTAAAGACCACGACGACACAGTGGCGTTTAGAAACGGCGACTTCGTAACGCCGAAGTACACATCTGTCGACAATATCATCTATGATACGAAGACAGGTAAAGAAGTAAAAGCGAATGAAGATACGAAGAACCTGAAAACGAGAGTGACACAGCAGCTGAAGCTTTCAGACAGTGTCCTTTACAAAGACTTGCTGAGATTCCATAAACTCAGTGACTTTAAAACTGTTGATCCTTCTGATTATCATTACGGCAAGGAACAAGATATCGAATAAGACAAAGAAGAGCCTTGAGCGGGCGCATTGCCGCGCTCAGGGCTCTTTTTTTGTGTGGTTACATAACCAAGTTGAAAAAATAGATTCTATTTGGTCACCAAGGCCGCCTCTCTCTCATATCATTACAGTAGATTTTGAAACCGGTATTGGAATCGGACAAATTATCGGGGAAATGCCTTGATAGATTGTAAGGAGGTACCAAGGTTTCGAACTCAATATTCATAGAGATGAGGGGTAGAGATGAAAGCGGTCATTCTCTGCGGCGGAAAAGGAACGAGAATGAGTGAGGTCACGAATGAACTTCCTAAACCGCTCGCCATGATAGGCGGAAAACCGATTCTATGGCATATTATGAAAATCTATCAGTACTACGGAGTGAACGAGTTTATTCTGCTTTTAGGCTACAAAGGAGAAAAAATCAAAGAATATTTTCTGAACTACGAATGGAAGCACAACAGCCTCACGCTCGACAGTTCTACAGGAGAGGTGCAGATGCTGGGACAGCCTGAAACGTGGAAAATCACATTTTTGGAGACAGGGGAAGACACGCTGACAGCCGGAAGAATCTTGCAGGCGAAGGACTACATCGGCGATGAAACGTTTATGCTCACCTATGGGGACGGGCTGGCCAATATCAATCTTTTTCATCTCATCAGCTATCATCAGACAAAGGGTGCTGCCGCGACTGTCACCGGCATTGATAAAGTCTCGCAGTTCGGCACCTTAACGGTTGAGGATGGCATAGCGAAAACATTTTCTGAAAAGACATCGAGTGACGGCATCATCAATGGCGGATTTTTCGTTCTCAATCCAAAGGTTTTCGATTATTTGCCGAAGGACGGAAACGCCATGTTCGAAGATGAACCGCTGAAGAACCTTGCGAAAGACGGTGAACTTGCCGTGTATCGCCATTACGGATTTTGGACGGCAATCGATACGTATAAAAATCTTTTGGAAGTCAACAAGCTGTGGGATCAAGGACAACATGTATGGAAGGTATGGTGAACTGATTTGAGTTTCTGGAAAAATAAAAACGTATTTGTCACGGGTTGTACAGGTCTTTTAGGAAGCTATTTGGTGAAAGAGCTGATCGAACAGGGCGCAAACGTGACGGGGCTTGTCAGAGATCATGTGCCTCAGTCCAACCTATATCAGGGAGAACACGTGAAGAAAATGAACATCGTGCAGGGCGCTCTTGAAGACTTGCCCGTGATTGAACGCGCACTTGGCGAGTATGAAATCGACACGGTGTTTCACCTCGCTGCACAAGCGATTGTCGGCGTAGCGAACCGCAACCCGGTTTCCACTTTTGAAGCGAATATTCTCGGCACGTGGAATGTTCTTGAGGCCTGCCGGAAGCATCCGTTAATCAAGCGTGTCATTGTCGCGTCAAGCGATAAAGCATACGGCGATCAAGAAAACCTTCCGTACGATGAAGATATGCCGCTGCAAGGCAAGCATCCGTACGACGTATCGAAAAGCTGCGCGGATCTGATCAGCCATACGTATTTTCACACCTATGGCCTGCCGGTCTGTATTACACGCTGCGGAAATCTGTACGGCGGCGGGGATTTGAACTTCAACCGCATCATTCCGCAGACGATTCAGCTTGTGCTGAACGGGGAAGCTCCCGAAATCCGCAGCGACGGCACCTTTGTCCGCGACTATTTCTATATTGAAGATGCCGTTCAGGCTTATCTGCTTCTGGCGGAGAAAATGGAGGAACACAATCTCGCCGGAGAAGCCTTTAACTTCAGCAATGAGATTCAGCTGACTGTGCTTGAGTTAGTCGAGAAAATATTAAAGAAAATGAACAGCAATCTAAAGCCGAAGGTGCTGAATCAGGGAAGCAATGAAATCAAGCACCAATATTTATCTGCGGAAAAAGCGAGAAAGCTGCTGAATTGGACACCTGCTTACACCATTGATGAAGGACTTGAAAAAACCATTGCGTGGTACACAGAATTCTTCAAAAAGTAACGCGAAATGAGGTGAACATACCGTGACGAGCGCCTATTGCACCGTTTTATCAAAAGGAAGATTATATCAGGCAGTCGCCTTATTTAAGTCTTTAGCGCAAGTCGATCAAGACAGCCCCATTTTTACGCTTTGTATGGATGATGACACGCACCGCGTATTGCAGAAATTGAATCTGAAGCAGCTGACACTTGTACCGGTGTCAGCGCTTGAAAATGAAACGCTCCTAAAGCTGAAGGATACACGGGATCAAAGCGAATACTGCTGGACGATGAAGCCGATCTTTCTGCAAGCTGTGCTGAACAGCAATCCCGAACTGGAACGGGTGACGTATATTGACGGAGATTTATTTTTCTACGCCGACCCGTCACCGATATTTGCGAACCAGCCGGACTGCTCGGTGCTGCTTTCCCGGGGCGATATTATCATCCCTTCCTTTGAGAGAGAGCAAATTGATATGCTGCAGCGTCTGTTAGGCAGATATAACTCGGGCTTTATCAGCTTTAAACATGATAAAGCAGGAACGGACTGTCTGGAGTGGTGGAAGGAGCGCTGTCTTGAGGAGTGTAAAAATGCGCCGGGTGAAGGGAAATTCGGGGATCAGGGCTATTTGGATTATATGTCTGAGCTGTTTCCGAATGTGTGTGACATTACGACACCAGGTGTGAACATTGGCCATTGGAATTACGGACAGCATACGTTTTCCTGGAAGGATGGCCGAATTGTGCTGGAAGATGGAAACCCGCTGATCTTCTATCATTTCAGCGGATATCGAATCGTCAGCATCAATGAAATCAAACAGATTCACGAAACAACACGCACAGACCTGCCGTTCGTGCATGAGCTGTACCAGCAGACCCTGCCGCATATCATTCAGCATATCAAAGCGCTTGACCCTGAATTTAACGGTTTTGCTTCAAAAGATGATAACAAATAAATGATTAAATACAGGAAGTGAAAATGAAGTGAAAGCAAGCGTTATTATTCCTGCATATAATTCAAAGGAGCGCCTCTATAACAGCCTTCTGTCTTTAAACCAGCAGGAGTGCGATGAAGAGTTTGAGGTCATCGTAGCGGATAATGGCTCTGAGGACGGGACGCTCTCGATGCTCAAATCGTTTCAAGCGGACTTTCCGCTGATTTTTGTACGGATTAAAGAAAACAGGGGCATTGCATACGGAAGAAATCAGGCGGTCCGCAATGCCAGAGGAGATATTCTGATATTTCATGACAGCGATATGCTTGCTGCCAAAGATCTTGTGGCAAAGCATATCAAAGCGCATGAAAACAAAGAAAATCTTGTTGTGTGCGGTTTATTTTGGAAAAGGATCTACAGCTATTATTATGAGCGCTTTGAAGATGAACATAAGAAGCAGCTCGCAAAGTTGTATGATGAAATGCCGAAAAAAGACAAACAAAAGCTTCTGGCGGAAGCGGATATCAAAAACGAAAGCTTTCTGGACCAAAGCTTTGACCTTGATACCGATTTTATTGACGTGCTGAAGCGGATACTGGATGAATACGGCGATGACTTAAAGGGCTACCATATGCCGTGGCGTTTTTTTATCACAAACAATTCATCAGTAAAACGAAAGCATGTGGCTGATCTCGGTTTGTTTGACGAAGGCATTGTGCGGTACGGGTTTGAGGATTATGATCTTGGGATCAGGCTCCATCAGGCCGGACTCACGTTCAGGCTGCACCGCGATATTGTCAGCGTTCATCAGGAGCACCCGAGCAATTGTCAGTCAGTAGACGATATCAGAGCAAACATTGCCTATATGTGCGACAAATATAACAACATTCAGTCATTAGACGTTCATCTTGCCTTTAACGGCCCATTCCCTCCGGACATGACCAACAGGATCATGGATGATATTCATAAGCTGCTGGACTCGAAGAAATACGACATGCTGCTGCATCTGTTTCTTGAGCTGCTCCATGTCGTGAAGGATCGCAATCTGGACCCGGATTGGCAGAAAAAAACACCGCGGGTGACTGCGAAAAGCTTTGATTTGCAAGCCGTTCAAAAGCTTCTGCCAAAAGCGAAGAAGAAGCTTGGCGTAAACGATTTTGCCAATGCGCTGTATGCGCTTGTCAATGATATACTGCACGTGGATCTTAGATAAATGGATGTGGTATGGTGAGTCAATTTCATTTTTCAACAATAGTGTCAAGGACGCACATCTTTAAACTGATGCCTATGATTCATTCCCTCCATGAGCATTGCGATGATTTTCATTTATATGTGCTGTGTGTCGATCAGAAGGCATATGAATTGCTACAGCACGTGCCATGGGAGCATGTCACCTTTGTGCAGCTTCATGAAATGGAAGATCCGGAGCTATTGGAAGCGAAAAGCAACAGAACGTTCCATGAGTATTGCTGGACACTGAAGCCCGCATTTTTGTTCCATGTCATGAGCCAGTGGGATGACGCCGAATATTATGCCCATATGGATACCGATCTGTTTTTCTTTTCTGATCCAGCGCGTATTTTTGCCGAAAATCCGGCGGCTTCACTGTATTTGACCGATCACCGCAACTCGCCGCGGTTCAAGTCTTATTATGAGCGGACCGGGCGTTTTAACACAGGCTTTGTCGGCGCCCGGAATACGGAAGAAGCCTATCAAGCGGTGTGGCAGTGGAGACAGGATTGCATTGAATATTGCACGGTGGAAATGAATACGAAAAGAAAGACGTACGGCGATCAAAGGTATGTGGAGAAGTGGCCGGCGCAGTATCAGGGTGTGCATGTTGTCAAATCAACCGGAGCCAATACGGCGCTTTGGAATATAGAAAACTATCAGGTGACTCAAAAGGACGGCCGCGTTTATCTAGATGAAACGCCGCTGATTTTCTATCATTTCTCCGGATTCACATTGGTGACGGAGAACGAATTTAATCTTTGCTGGTATTACCGCATTGAAGACGAAGCGACAATTGAAATGATTTATATGCCGTATGTGTTAAACCTGAAAAGATGGATTGACGAAATACAGGCGGCATTTCCGGACTTTGCGGACGGTTTTATCCCGAAGCACGCGGTGCCGGACACTCATTTTATTCAGCTTGATTAAAAAACCCCTGCCAGGCGGCAGGGGTTTTTTTCAGCTATGCCATTCTCTCAGTTTCTGATCACTCGGCAAAAGAAACGCAAGGATGCCAAGAATCGGGAGAAACGAAATGGCAATCATGGTCGGGGTCAGTCCCGCAGCATCAATGAGAGCGCCAAGCGCCACAGCGCCGATTGCTCCCATACCGAAGGCGAGGCCGACGGTTAAACCGGACATCGTGCCGATCTTTCCGGGGACAAGCTCCTGTGCATACACAACTGTTACGGAAAAGCTCGACATGAGAACCAAGCCGATCAAAGCGAGTACCCCATAGGCCAGAACCGGTCCGGCAAATGGAAGCAGAATCGCCAGCGGCGCTGAGCACAGCAGCGAGCCGAGAATGACAACTCGTTTTCCGAAACGGTCTGCGAGCGGGCCGCCGAGAAAGGTTCCGACAGCGCCAAACAGCAAAAAGACGAAAATATAGCTCTGAGCCTGCTGAATGCTTACGTGATATGTATCCATCGCGTAAAACGTGTAAAAGTTGCCGATCGCACTCGTATACCAAGAACGCGCGAAAATCAAAAAGATAATAATAATAAGAGCGGTTATAACGGACTTGGTGACAGACGAGTTTTGTTCAGCGGCTTTCTTTTGGGTGCCCTGCTTCTGTGCAAGACTGCCGAGCCGAGCGGCGTACCATTTTGCAATATAAAGCAGAAACATAACGGCGAGCGCGGCTACAAGTGTAAACCAGACAGCACCGAATTGTCCGAGCGGGACAAGGATCAGCGCGGTAATCAGGGGCGCCATCGCTTGGCCTGAGTTTCCTCCGACCTGATAAATGGACTGGGCAAGCCCGCGTTTTGTGCCGGCGGCCATATAAGCCACACGGGAGCCTTCCGGATGAAAAATAGCGGAGCCTAATCCGATGAAAAACACACAGCACAAGATCGTCACAAATGACGGGGCAAATGCAAGGCCCAATATGCCGAGCATGCTGGCAGTCAGCCCGATCGGCAGGGCGTACGGCCGCGGCCGTTTATCCGTATACCAGCCGACAACAGGCTGCATGACGGAAGACACCATGTTTAACGTAAAAGCGATGATGCCGAGCTGTGTGAACGTCAAACTCATGGAGCGTTCCAAAATCGGGAACATGGCCGGAATCACAGCCTGAAGCGAATCGTTGAGCATGTGGCAGATTCCGATGATAAACAAAATCGGATACACGGTAGTGCCCGGTTTTTGAACAGGTTTTTCCTTCAGCGGGGCGGCAATAGCCAAATGATTCTCCTCCTAACATATATCACCAATGCATACCACCATATTATTCATAAGGTGAAGGATTTATCAAGAGGAAAAAAGACGCCTTCTGGATAGAAGCAGCACCCGAAGCCAAAAAACATTAACAGTTGATGATTGGTTTTTCGATTTTCAGAATTTGATATAGCTCTTCAAGCTTACGGATATGATACGTCGGCACAACCTCTGTTTCAGTGAGATTCATGCCAGAATTAAGCCAGCACGTATCAATTCCGGCGAGCTGTCCGCCTTTGATATCCGCTGTCAGCGAATCGCCGATGATTAAGGTGTGCTCCGCTGAAAAATGGGGAATCCGTTCAAACACATAGTCGAAGTACTCTTTCATCGGCTTCTGAAAACCTGTGTCTTCAGAAACGAAAATGTCCTTGAAGAACGGAAATAATCCTGAATCTCTGAGACGCTTATATTGAGTACTGGAAACGCCGTTTGTCACGATATACAAATCAAAATGCTGTTCCAGTTTTGCGATGAGATCAAAAGCCCCGTCCATAAGCTGGTGCCCTTCTTCAAGAAAACGGCGATATTTCTGGTCCAGCAGCACTCCGTCTGCTTCATATCCATATTCCTTGAACAAAGCGGAAAAACGGTTGGTCATCACTTCATCGCGAGTCATGTTTCCGCCTTCAAAGGCTCTCCAGAGGCCTTGATTAATTGTTTGATATCGGGATTCCATTTCATCGGTAAGCGGAATGTTCTGGTCTTCAAACAGCAGGCGCAGCGCTGATTTTTCTGCCGCTGTAAAATCCAAAATGGTATTATCTACATCAAATAATAAAGTGCGGTATGGTTTCAAGGCTGGTCTTCCTTTCTGTATGTATACTCAAAGTATAGCACACGCAAAAAAGAAAAAAGCCGGCGAATTGGACGTTTGAAATGTCCGCACCGACGGCTTACAATTATTTGTTTAATAAGCTGTGTTTTTTTGCATAAAGGAAATAAACGATTGTTCCGACGGCGATCCAGATGACAAATGAAAGCCATGTGATGCCTGGAAGGCTGTACATAAACCAAAGGCATATTCCAGCGCTGATGATTGGCACAACCGGAACGAACGGCACCCTGAAGGAGGCTTTGATTTCCGGGTGTTTCTTTCTTAACACAATCACAGCGATCGAAATGACAGTAAATGCCGCAAGCGTTCCCATGTTCACAAGGTGCGCAAGTGTGCCGAGATTAATAAATCCTGCGATTCCCGCCGCGACGATTCCTGTCAGCCATGTGTTGCGGAACGGCGTTTTGAATGACGGATGAATCTTTGCGAACAATCCCGGCAAAAGACCGTCTCTGCTCATGGCAAAGGTTAAACGGACCTGGGCATACAGCAATGCGAGCATCACTGTTGTGATTCCGATGATAGCGCCGACAGAAATAATTCCCGCAACCGCATCCTGGCCGACGAATTTAAGCGCAAAGGACACCGGATCACCGACATTTAATTTGGCATAAGGCATCATACCTGTCAAAACAAGCGATACCGTGATGTACAAAATGGTGCAGACGGCCAGAGCTGAAATGATGCCGATCGGCATATTTTTTTGCGGATGCTTCACTTCTTCTGAAGCGTTGGAAACTGCGTCAAATCCGAGATACGCGAAGAAAACCGTTGCCGCGCTGACAATGACGCCTTTCATTCCAAACGGCATAAAAGGAGTCCAGTTATCCGGTTTGACATAACCGAAGCCGACAATAATGAACAATAAAATAATTCCGATTTTCATCAGCACGATCACGTTGTTGAAGCGTGTACTTTCTTTGACACCTCTGCTGACAATTGCAGTGATGAGGAGAATAATAACCGCAGCCGGAAGGTTAAACACGGCGCCCGGCGAGCTTCCCGGAGCTCCTGTCAGCGCAGCCGGAATATGAAAGTTAAAGCCGGCGAGCAGCGATTGAAAGTATGAAGACCAGCCCGTGGCAACCGCCGACAGCGCAATGACATATTCAAGCATGAGATCCCATCCGATTAAAAAGGCGAGCAGCTCTCCAAGTGTGATATAGGAGTATGAGTACACGCTTCCTGAAATCGGAATCGAAGACGAAAACTCAGCATAACAGAAGGCGGCAAGCGCACAGGCGAGACCCGCTAAAATGAACGATAAGATCAGAGCAGGACCGGCACCGGTCGCGGCCACAGTTCCTGTAATAACGAAAATCCCAGTGCCGATGACACACCCGATACCGAGAAGTGTTAAATCAAATGCGCTTAAAGTACGGGCGAGGCTTTTTGACTGGCTCTGCGCATTTAATGTTTCAAGCGGTTTTTTTCTAAATAATGAACTCATAAAAAGTTCCTCCTGGAAAATTCAAAATATTCTAATCATTATATACATTTCTCGTTGTATTATATTGTCGAAATTTGACGCCGTCAATCATATATTTTTCTGCTTTAAACGATAGAAGCTAAAAAGCGTTGTCGTATCATAATATAGTAATTTTTACAAACGGGATATTGAATTTTGCTGATGGTGAACCGATAGAAATGATAGATTGGCCATATTTTGATTTGCTGTTAAAAAGGAGATGCTGACCATGTTTCAATATGAAGAATTAAACAAACAATTTATTGGCGGAAAATGGCAGGAGGGCAGCAGCCCAAATGTATTGGAAAACAAAAATCCTTATACTCATAAAACAATCACATCCTTTCAAAAAGCGACTGCTGATGATGTAGATGAAGCGTACCGGGCAGCGGCTTTGGCAAAGAAAAAATGGGATGCGGTCAACCCATTCGAGAAAAGAGCAATTTTAGAAAAAGCCGTAACGTATATAGAAGAGAATGAAGAAGCCATCATTTATTTGATTATGGAAGAGCTGGGCGGCACAAGGCTGAAAGCCGCTTTTGAAATCGGACTCGTGAAAAATATCATGAAAGAAGCGGCGACGTTCCCTGTCCGCATGGAAGGGAAAATTCTTCCTTCTACAATAGACGGCAAGGAAAACAGATTATATCGCGTGCCGGCAGGTGTTGTCGGTGTCATCAGTCCTTTTAACTTCCCATTCTTTTTATCTATGAAATCAGTAGCGCCGGCACTCGGAGCAGGCAATGGCGTTGTGTTGAAGCCGCACGAAGAAACACCGATTTGCGGCGGTACGCTGATTGCGAAGATTTTTGAAAGCGCGGGCGTTCCGGAAGGACTGCTGAATGTTGTTGTCACTGACATTGCAGAAATCGGTGACAGCTTTGTCGAACATCCAGTGCCGCGGATCATCTCATTTACAGGATCTACGAAAGTGGGGAGCTACATCGGCCAGCTCGCGATGAAGCACTTTAAAAAGCCGCTTCTTGAGCTTGGCGGAAACAGCGCCTTTATCGTGCTTGAAGACGCGGATATCGAATATGCAGTCAATGCGGCAGTGTTCAGCAGATTTACCCATCAAGGCCAGATTTGTATGTCAGCCAATCGCGTACTGGTTCACTCATCAATTTATGATCAATTCCTTGAGCTGTATCAGGCAAAAGTGGAATCGCTGAAAGTTGGCGACCCGATGGACCCTGATACGATTATCGGGCCTTTAATCAACAGCAGGCAGACTGACGGGTTAATGAAATCTGTTGAGAAAGCGATTGAAGAAGGGGCTGTTCCAGTGAAGCTTGGCGGATTTAACGGGACGATCGTGGAGCCGACCATCTTAAAAGACGTAAAACCGTTTATGAGCATTGCCAAGGAAGAGCTGTTCGGGCCAGTCGTCTCCTTCATGAAGTTTGATTCAGAAGACGAAGCGGTGGATATCGCGAATGATACCCCATTTGGCTTAAGCGGAGCCGTACATACCTCAAATCTTGAACGCGGCGTGGCTTTTGCGAAACGGATTGAAACGGGCATGATCCATGTTAATGACACGACGATTAATGATGAACCGAATGTGGCCTTCGGCGGTGAAAAGCAATCTGGCCTCGGCCGATTAAATGGCGAATGGAGCCTTGAAGAATTTACGACGCTGAAATGGATTTCGGTTCAGCACGAAAAACGAAGCTTCCCTTACTAATAAAAGGAGTGATTGGAATTGAGCATAAGAACGGAAAATGAAACAGCAGATCTTCTAGACGCATTTGTGAAAGTAGCCCCTTATTTAAACAGCCTGGTTCAGGATGATATTACAATCGGCATTTATGATACGGAGAAATTGCTGGTCAATATTCCGGCAAAAACCTTTTCCCTTAACGTAAAAGCCGGAGATCCGCTGCAGGAAGGAGATATCATCACAGACGCGATCCGCAGCAATCAGAAAAAAACGAGCATGGTGCCGAAGGAGTTGTTCGGCTTTCCATTAATCGCACGCGCCATCCCGCTTCATGACCAGAACGGAAGAGTGATTGGGGGAGTGGGCCTCGGCACGAGTCTTGAGGAGTCCTCTAAGCTTCATGATGTAGCGGAAAGCTTATCGGCAGTTGTTGAACAAACGGCTGCGGCCATTTCCGATATTTCTGAATCAATTAACGGTTTCTCATCGCAAATGTCGGGCATTTCCTCACAAGCGAAAAAGGTAAGCGAAAGCGCGGGAGAAATCGCTGATATTTCAGTAACCGTGAAAGGCATTTCTGATCAGAGCAATCTGCTCGGTTTAAATGCTGCGATTGAAGCCGCACGGGCAGGGGAGTCCGGAAAAGGATTTTCTGTCGTAGCGGATGAAATCAGAAAGCTTGCGACGCATTCGAAAGAAAATGTCGGCCAGATCGATCAGATCACGAAAAAAATCCACAGCCTGTTAAAAGGGCTAGAAGAATCGATTGAATCGATTAATCAGCATACTGACGGACAAGCTGCTGCTGTTGAACAGATTTCCGCCACGATGCAGGA
Organism: Bacillus sp. B28; assembly: GCF_029536185.1. Taxonomy (NCBI): domain Bacteria; kingdom Bacillati; phylum Bacillota; class Bacilli; order Caryophanales; family Bacillaceae; genus Bacillus; species Bacillus sp. B28. The sequence goes on from NZ_CP120511.1 coordinate 844,906, forward strand.
GATCTCAGGCAGTGCGCAGCATCTCGCTAAAATGGCAGAGAAAGCGCTTGAAGAAGAGTAAGAGACTGGGGACAGAGTCCCCGGTCTTTTTTTCTGTCCGGTATTTCCATGAAATTTGTCTGCTCTTTTACTAGTTTTATTCCAGCGGCTGATTTAAAATGTACACATGAACTTACGTGAGGATTGATAGGAACCATGAGCATACTAAAAGCGGAGAACCTTTACAAAACATACGGAGATAAGACGTTATTTGACCATATCTCCTTTCATATTGAAGAGAATGAGAGAATCGGATTAATCGGGCCGAACGGCACCGGAAAATCAACGCTGCTGAAAGTGATTGCCGGCTTGGAATCTGTTGAAGAAGGAGACATCGCCAAATCCGGCAGCGTGCATGTTGAATTTCTTCATCAGGACCCGCAGCTGCCTGCTGGACAAACTGTACTGGAGCATATTTATTCCGGTGAATCGGCTGTCATGAGAACGCTCCGTGAATATGAAAAGGCGCTCTATGAACTGGGAGAAGACCCGGAAGATGAAAAACGCCAGAAACACCTGCTGGCTGCGCAGGCGAAAATGGATGCAAACAATGCGTGGGATGCGAATACCTTGGCGAAAACGGTGTTATCGAAGCTGGGAGTAACTGACGTAACAAAGCCTGTCAACGAGCTGTCAGGCGGACAGAAAAAACGGGTGGCGATTGCGAAAAACTTAATCCAGCCCGCCGACCTCCTGATCTTAGACGAGCCGACGAACCATTTGGATAATGAAACGATTGAATGGCTTGAAGGGTATTTGGCGCAATATCCAGGCGCCGTCATGCTGGTGACGCACGACAGGTACTTCTTAAACCGCGTGACAAACCGCATTTATGAGCTTGAACGGGGCAGTCTCTATACCTACAAAGGCAACTATGAAGTCTTTTTGGAAAAGCGCGCGGAACGGGAAGCGCAGGCTGAGCAAAAAGAAACGAAGCGGCAAAATCTGCTGCGCCGTGAACTGGCCTGGCTCAGACGGGGAGCGAAAGCACGCTCCACAAAACAAAAGGCGAGAATCGGCAGGGTAGAATCGCTTAAGGAGCAGAAAGGCCCTCAGTCAGCCGGCTCGCTCGACTTTGCGATCGGCTCCCACCGTCTTGGAAAGCAAGTAATCGAAGCGGAGAACGTGATGATCGCTTATGGAGGAAACGTGCTTGTCGATCGATTCAATGAACTGGTTATACCTGGTGAACGAATCGGGATCATCGGGCCGAACGGCATTGGAAAAACAACACTGTTAAACAGCCTTGCCGGACGAATCACTCCTGACGGCGGGCATATTACGATCGGCCAAACAGTAAGAATCGGCTACTATACCCAGGATCACAGTGAAATGAACGGTGAGCTGAAGGTGATTGAATACATTAAGGAAACAGCGGAAGTCGTGAAAACAGAGGACGGCGATATCGTCACCGCTGAACAAATGCTTGAGCGCTTCCTCTTCCCGCGCTCCATGCAGCAAACCTATATCCGCAAGCTGTCCGGCGGAGAAAAGCGGCGCTTATACTTGCTTCAGGTTTTGATGCAGGAGCCGAATGTGCTGTTTCTCGATGAGCCGACGAACGACTTGGATACAGAAACGTTAAGCGTGCTTGAGGATTATATTGAACAGTTCCCCGGCGTTGTCATCACCGTATCCCATGACCGCTACTTCCTTGACCGCGTCGTAGACCGTTTGATTGTATTTGAAGGGAATGGCGTGATTTCACGGTTCCAGGGCTCCTACAGCGACTATATGGAGCAGGCCAAAGCGAAAAAAACGGCTGAAAAACCCGCAGCTGAAATCAAACCGGCTGAAGCGGAACCGAAGAAAAAACGGAAAAAGCTTTCTTACAAAGATCAGCTTGAATGGGACGGCATTGAAGATAAAATTGCCGAGCTTGAAGAAAAGCATGAACAGCTTGAAGCGGATATCGCCGCGGCGGGCAGTGATTTCGGGAAAATTCAAGAGCTGATGGCCGAGCAGGCAAAAACAGCGGAAGAGCTTGAGACAGCGATGGATCGCTGGACGGAATTGTCCCTCATGATAGAAGAGCTGGAAAGCTAGAAAAGTGCGGCCGCAGCAGGCCGCACTTTTCACATAATGTACAAAAACGAAACGGCCAGCTTATGATAGGATGGAATTGTGTGTCAGCGGCACACGGAAAACTAACGGAGATGATGAAGTATGACATGGGCTATCGTGATGTTAATCCTCATGAGTCTGGTGAAAATCGTATTAACCTGCCTGCCAACAGGCGTCATAGAATGGCTGCTCAGCAAATTTGAGGTGCACGCCAAGCTGAACGACGAAGATGCTGTTCTCTCTCTAGATGGAAAATGGCTCGAGGGTGAAGAGAAAAGGCACATGATCGATCAATTTAACGAAGCTGTCTTTCTGGAGAAATATTATATTTACCCAGGCGACGAAGAGCGTTATTTATACCCCGAAAACGGCGGAACACCGCTCGTGATAGATACGAAAAAAGGCAAAAAAGATGTAAAGCTGTTTGTGTACAGCTACGATGACCATATCGATGTCGTGAAACAGTACAAGAAGAAGGTTATCGCGTATCGACTGCTTTCTGAAAGTATGCAAAAGCAGTCTTTGTCAGTGACAGGGAGCTTAGCTTAAAATAGGATAATGAAAGACGGGTGCTTTATGTACTCGTCTTTTTTATTACATTTCAAAACTTAACGTTTACGTTAAGGTGCAAAAGGTGTATAATAATAACAGAAAAGGCGAAGGGGGATTTACCATGGAATGGATGAAGATTGATCAAGTTGCCAAAAGAAGCGGGCTGACAAAGCGGACCATTCGGTTTTATGAAGAAATCGGCTTGATTCCAGCGCCGAAACGGACGGAAGGCGGCGTTAGACTTTATTCAGAGGATGATATGGAAGAGCTTGAGAAAGTGATCAGCACAAAGGAAGTGCTTGGCTTTTCCCTTCAGGAGCTTCAGCATTTCATGGAAACCAGCCGCCAGCTTGAGTTAAACAAAGAGGGGTATTTGTTGTCACTGGATCCAAAGGAACGGAAAGAGAAGCTGGAGGAAATTCAGGAAACGCTGAATCACCAGCTGGATTTGATTGATGAAAAAATCCGCACATTCCAAAGCTTTAAGGAACGTCTGCACGGGATGAAAGACAAAGCGGAGCATGCCATTCAATCAATCGAATAAAACGTTTGCTAAACGCTATTTTTGTAGCGTTTCTTTTAATGGAATAAAGATGGAGGTCAGATCAAATGGATAATTCAAAACAAGTGAATCAGAAGACAGGTTTGCTGAATCAGCCGAAAGCTGTATGGGCTGTCGCGTTTGCCTGTGTGATTTCCTTTATGGGAATCGGGCTGGTCGATCCTATTCTTCCGGCGATTGCCGCACAATTACATGCTTCACCTAGTGAAGTATCACTCTTATTTACAAGTTATTTGCTCGTTACCGGATTTATGATGTTTTTCTCAGGAGCCATTTCCAGCAGGATCGGCGCAAAATGGACGTTAATTCTCGGACTTATTTTTATTATTGTCTTTGCAGCGCTTGGCGGAAGTTCAAGCTCAATTGCTCAGCTTGTCGGCTATCGCGGCGGCTGGGGACTAGGTAATGCTTTATTTATTTCAACAGCGCTTGCGGTCATTGTCGGCGTGTCTGTCGGCGGCAGCGCTCAAGCGATTATTTTGTATGAGGCGGCGCTCGGACTCGGGATTTCCGTCGGACCGCTTGCAGGCGGAGAGCTTGGAAGCATCTCATGGCGTGCGCCGTTCTTCGGAGTATCTGTCCTGATGTTTATTGCGTTAATCGCCATTTCCTTGATGCTGCCGAAATTGCCTAAACCGGCGAAGCGCGTTGGGGTATTTGACGCCATGAAGGCACTCAAATATAAAGGCCTTTTGACAATGGCGGTATCGGCTTTCTTATACAACTTTGGATTTTTTATTTTGCTCGCTTATTCTCCGTTCGTTCTGGATTTAGATGAACACGGCCTTGGATATGTTTTCTTTGGCTGGGGACTTCTGCTGGCGATTACGTCAGTCTTTACGGCGCCGATCGTGCACAAAGCGCTGGGCACAGTGCGTTCCTTGGTTGTTCTCTTTATCGCCTTTGCGGTCATTCTGATCATTATGGGCATCTGGACAGAGCATCAGGCGTTGATTATTACATGTATCGTTGTGGCCGGTGCTGTCCTTGGTATGGTCAACACGATCATGACAACAGCTGTCATGGGGGCTGCGCCTGTTGAACGTTCAATCGCGTCTTCAGCCTACAGCTCAGTCCGCTTCATCGGCGGCGCGCTCGCTCCGTGGATTGCGGGAATGCTGTCAGAACACTTTACCGCAAGCACACCATATACAGTAGGCGGTATCGTCGTTTTTGTCGGCATGCTTGTCCTTCTCATGGGTCGTAAACATCTTGCCGGAATCAAGGCAGGGCATTAATAACGAAAGACACTGCTAAGGTGCAGTGTCTTTTTTTATTTGCTTAACCTTCCCATCATAATGGTATGATCGTATTTCCCGTCAGATAGCCATTTATCATATTTTTAACCCCTTCTATTATGAAGTGAAATGGCATGCAAGGATATGTTTTGCAATCGGTTATAATCTAATCATAATTAAATCGACGCGAGAAAGGGCATCCTGATGACACAATTTTACTATTTAGCTGCTAAAACGCCTTTAGAAACCGGTTTTTTCAGTCAGTCTTCCGGCTGCTCCTGGAAAGGGCATCCGCTCCGGTCAGGTATTGACGCGGCGGGCATTGATCTTGAGGAAGCTGAGAATGTGTCTGTGCATTTACGGTTGCCTTATCAAATAATAGTTCATGCTGAAGAGGGATCATTTGCCATGCATAAGGCAAAGCCTGAAGCATATGACCTGAAGTGTTTACACATGCTTTATCAATACATACACAGCGTTATGAAAAACAGCTTTTCGGTTGAATGGTTCACCGCATGGGCTGATGAGGAAGACCTTGAACTGTCTGCCAAAAGAGAGCTGACACTTGATGAATTCACCTCGCCATTGCAGCTCATTTTAAAAGACAGAGAGCTTTTGAGAATCGTTCAGAAAAAATGGTAGTAAAAAACCCGCCTGGTGAAGGGCGGGTTTTTTCGTAACATTAAAGCACTTTCGTCGTCCAAGACTCGCAGTTCCATGTTTCTGTCGCGATGTCCATATAGAAATCAGGCTCGTGAGAAATAAGAAGAATGGAGCCTTTGTATTCTTTGAGGGCGCGCTTGAGCTCTTCCTTGGCGTCGACATCCAAGTGGTTTGTCGGCTCATCGAGCACCAGCAGGTTGGTTTCCGAATTGATCAGCTTGCATAATCTGACCTTCGCTTTTTCGCCTCCGCTTAATACGGAGACGCGGCTTTCGATATGTTTTGTCGTCAGTCCGCATTTTGCCAGAGCGGCGCGGATTTCATACTGTGTATATGAAGGGAATTCGCTCCAAACTGCCTCAATACACGTATTGTTGTTTGTTTCCTTGACCTCTTGCTCGAAATAGCCGGTAAAGAGGTGCTCGCCTCGTTCAACAGAGCCTTCGAGCGGCTGGATTTCGCCAAGCAGGCTTTTCAGCAATGTCGTTTTCCCGATCCCGTTTGCGCCGTAAAGGGCGATTTTTTGCCCGCGCTCCATGCGGAGGTTCAGCGGACGTGAGAGCGGGGAATCGTAACCGATCACGAGATCCTTCGTTTCGAAAACCAGCTTTCCTGATGTTCGGGCCGGCTTGAAGTGGAATTCAGGCTTCGGTTTTTCCGCCGCCAGCTCGATCATATCCATCTTGTCGAGTTTCTTTTGGCGGGACATCGCCATGTTTCGCGTGCTGACGCGGGCTTTGTTGCGGGCAACGAAATCCTTCAGCTCCGCGACTTCCTGCTGCTGTTTTTTGTAGGCCGCTTCAAGCTGCTGTTTCTTCACCTCGTAGACTTCCATAAACTGATGGTAGTCGCCGACATAGCGTGTCAGCTCCTGATTTTCTACATGATAAATCAGATTGATGACACTGTTTAAGAACGGAATGTCATGGGAAATCAAGATGAACGCATTCTCGTACTCCTGCAGGTAGCGTTTCAGCCATTCGATATGCTGCTCATCAAGGTAGTTGGTCGGCTCATCGAGAAGCAGGATTTCCGGTTTTTCCAGAAGCAGCTTGGCGAGAAGCACTTTTGTGCGCTGACCCCCGCTCAAATCAGTAACGTCACGGTCAAGTCCGATATCACTCAAGCCGAGTCCGCGTGCAATTTCTTCCACTTTAGAATCAATCACATAAAAATCATTGTTCGTCAGCGCGTCTTGAATCACACCGACGTCTTCAAGAAGCTTTTCAAGCTCGTCAGGATCTGCTTCGCCCATTTTGTTATAAATCTCATTCATTTCTTCTTCCATTGCAAATAAATAATGGAAAGCGTCTTTCAGCACATCACGGATGGATTTTCCTTTTTCAAGCACGGTATGCTGATCCAGATAGCCGACACGGACGTTTTTTGACCATTCGACTTTTCCCTCATCAGGCTCAAGCTTTCCGGTAATAATATTCATGAAGGTCGATTTTCCTTCACCGTTCGCGCCGATCAGACCGACGTGCTCGCCTTTTAATAGACGGAAAGATACATTATTAAAAATGGCCCGGTCACCAAAGCCGTGGCTTAAGTCCTTTACAGATAAAATACTCATGTTTACACCTCTATCGTTTATCGAACACGCTGTATGGCGTGTATTTCTCACCTTTTGATTATAAAGGAGGAAGACGATTGTTGAAAGGCATAGGAAAGAAAAAGAAAAATTGCGTTCTGCGCGCTGTTTTGAGATACTATGGAATAGATTTTAGGAATCGAGGAGAACAAAAATGACGCAAACTTGGCCATTTTTACATAATGCACAATCATTTATCAAAGAAAATTGGAACGCTTCAGGCTTTGAAAAGCCGACTCCTGTGCAGGAGCAGGCGGCCCAACTCATCATGGAAGGTAAGGATGTCATCGCAGAATCGCCGACAGGAACAGGTAAGACGCTTGCCTACGCACTGCCGGTATTGGAGCGCATCAAACCTGATCAGAAGCATCCGCAGGCGGTGATTTTAGCACCTTCACGTGAGCTGGTGATGCAGATTTTTCAGGTGATTCAGGACTGGAAAATGGGATCAGAATTACGGGCAGTTTCCTTAATCGGCGGAGCGAATGTGAAAAAGCAGGTCGAAAAGCTGAAAAAGAATCATCCGCATATTATCGTCGGGACGCCGGGCAGGGTGTTTGAGCTGATTCAAGCGAAAAAACTCAAGATGCATGAAGTGAAAACGATCGTACTTGATGAAACCGATCAGCTTGTCCTGCCGGAGCATCGTGAAACAATCAAGCAAATCATTAAAACTACATTAAGAGACCGCCAGCTTCTTTGTTTTTCAGCCACACTGAAGAAAGAAACAGAAGACGTGCTCCGCGACATGACGAAAGAGCCCGAGGTTTTGAAGGTAGAACGCAGCAAAGCGGAAGCGGGAAAAGTGAAGCATCAATACATCATCTGTGACCAGCGCGACAAAGTGAAGCTGCTGCAAAAGCTTTCAAGACTTCATGGCATGCAGGCGCTTGTGTTTGTGAGAGATATCGGTAACCTTAGTGTGTACGCGGAAAAGCTGGCGTACCATCATGTCGGCCTTGGCATCCTTCACAGTGAGGCGAAAAAGATGGAGCGGGCGAAGATTATTAAAGCGTTTGAGCAGGGCGAGTTTCCGCTGCTTTTGGCAACTGACATTGCCGCGCGCGGTTTGGATATTGAAAACCTGCCGTATGTGATCCACGCCGATATTCCTGATGAAGACAGCTATGTTCACAGATCAGGGCGAACAGGACGGGCTGGAAAAGAAGGGAACGTGCTGAGTCTTGTCACGCGTATGGAAGAATCAAAGCTGAAGAAAATGGCGAAGAAACTTGGCGTGGAGCTGAGTGAAGCTGTTTATTCAGGCGGTAACCTGAATACGAAATAAAAGGAAGGGCGGAATCGCCCTTCCTTTTTGCTGTAAAATAACAGAAAATAGGAGCGGGATGAGGAGATGGCTTCGATAGACCGTTTTCGTTTTTTGAAGGAGTCTGAGCTGAACATTATTGAAAAGTGGTTTGAGAATGAGAATGTCAGGGAGAGAATGGATGGAATGCTGCCATTACATCAGTGGTACGCCCGAGTGATTAATGATGAAAGCAATGCTGTCATGATGGCATATGACCAACAGCTGCCGGCAGGGATGGCCGTCATTGAGTTCGTAGAGGATAAGGCGTATATTGGATTGATCGTAAATCCTCAGCAGCATCTTCAAGGTTATGGGAAAACGATATTACGTAAATTAATTGATGATCCCAATTTTGCGAGGGTAAGTGAATGGGTTGCCTGCATTGAAGAAGACAATCAAGTCAGTTTATCCTGTTTTAAAGCAGCCGGGTTTACGTCGGCAGAAACAGAACCTGATGAAGATGGATTTTTTACTTTGACTCTTCGTCATTGACGTATTCTCAAAAATAAAAGGAGGGCGGAAAGCCCTCCTTTTATTGGTATATTTTCAGCTTGGATCACTGACTTTGATCAGCTGTTTACCTTTATTTTCTCCTTTAAATAAGCCAAGAAATGCATCGGGAATGTTTTCGAAGCCTTCAGTAATCGTTTCCTCATAATGAAGCTTTCCGTCGCTCAGCCATTCCGCCAGCTGTTTTGCGCCTTCAGGAAAACGGTCGGCGTAGTCGCTTACGATAAATCCTTGCATCAGCGCCTTCGTTTTGATCAGCTTGGATTGGACGCGAGGGCCCATGTCGTCCGCTTCGTTTTCCGCGTTATAGGAAGAAATGGCGCCGCACACAGGGATACGGGCAAACTCATTGAGAAGGTTCATGACCGCATCTGAAATCGGCCCGCCGACATTGTCAAAATACACATCGACACCGTTCGGACAAGCGTCAGCAAGCGCTTGTTGAATATCATCTGCAGTTTTGTAATTAATCGCTTCGTCAAATTGCAGTTCATTCTTTAAGTAGTCAATTTTGTCATCAGAGCCTGCGATACCGACGACGTGTGCTCCCTTAATTTTGGCGATCTGTCCGACAGCGGAACCGACAGCCCCTGCAGCTCCGGAGACAACCACGGTTTCGCCTTCTTTCGGGCGGCCGATGTCCAGCAGGCCGAAATATGCCGTCAAACCGGTCATTCCTAAAATGCCGAGATACGCTGAAGCAGGGGCGAGACTTGTATCAATTTTTCGCACGGCGGACTCGCTGACAGCGGAATATTCCTGCCAGTTCAGGTTTCCGATTACGATTTCTCCTTGTTTCAGCTTATCTCCGTCTGACACGACTTCAGCAATGACACCGCCTGACAGCGCTTCGTCTAAGGCAAATGGCTCTACGTATGACTTCGTGTCTTGCATTCGTCCGCGCATGTAAGGATCGACTGAGACATAGAGTGTTTTGACAAGCACCTCACCTTGCTTCGGCTCAGGAACGGGGATCGTTTCAAAGCGGAAATCTTCGTGAACGGGCACCCCTTGCGGACGTCTTGCTAATTGAATCTGCTGTTGAGCTGTTGTCATATTCATCCTCCTATCATTTGATTGACACCAATGTAACACGGACAAGTGATGAAATACAAAAAGTAAGCCGCATAAAAAAAGGAGAGGCAGATTCCTCTCCTTTTTCATCACGTCCGTAATTTTGGGCATAGTCCCATCGGCAGGCACATCGGCTTCTGGTCGATCGGGCTTCTCATGATGCAGCATTCCAAGCCGAAGACTTCCCGGAAAAACGGCTGGGTAAAGACGTCTTCCGGCGTTCCGGCATTGTAGATTTTTCCGTCCAGGACGCTGATCAGATAGTCAGCATATTGAGCGGCTTGGTTTAAGTCGTGAAGCACCATGACAACTGTGCGTCCATGATCCCGGTTCAGCTTTTTCAGCAGCTCCAGCACCTCAATTTGGTGAGAAATGTCCAAGTAAGTGGTCGGTTCATCGAGCAAAAGCAAATCAGTGCCTTGTGCAAGCGCCATGGAAATCCAGGCTCTTTGTCTTTGACCGCCTGAAAGGGCATCAAGTGTCCGATCCTTCAGCTCATTCATTCCGGTTGCGTCAAGCGCCCACTCTACCATATCGTGATCCTCTTGCGTATGCTTGGATAACAGTTTTTTATGAGGATGTCTGCCGAAATAGCATAGTTCCTGTACCGTCAATCCTTCAGGCGCCTGAGGAGACTGAGGAAGAATCGCCAGCTTTTTAGCCACTTCTTTGGACGGCTGGCGATGAATATCTTTTCCTTCTAATAGGACCGTGCCGCTTTTTGGTGCCATCAGCCTGGCAAGCGATTTGAGGATTGTTGATTTTCCGCAGCCGTTGGCGCCGATGAGCACAGTGATTTTTCCTTCTTCAATCTTTAAATCGACTCCGTCAATAATCACTGTGCTGTCATATGAAAGAGTGAGCTGGTCTGCAGCCAGTTTTCCCATGGTATCCTCTCCCTACTGTTTCCTCGCTTCGAATTTCAATAAATATAAAAAATAAGGCGCGCCGATCACAGCTGTCAATATTCCGGCGGGTATCTCAACCGGAGGCATGATGCCGCGTCCTAATGTATCTGCGATTAGTAATATAATAGCACCAATTAATGCCGATGCAGGCAGTAAATATTTAGCTTTTTCTCCGGCAAGCCTTCTGGCGATATGCGGCGCAAGCAGCCCGATAAAACCGATTGATCCGACGACAGCTACACAGCTCCCCGCCAGTGCAACTGCGGTGAAAATCAGGATGAATCTCAGCCTGTTTGCATTTTCGCCGAGACCCTGCGCTAACTCATCTCCGAGTGACATCAGATCAAGCTTCGGAATGAGGATGCAGACAATCGGCAACAGAACCAAAAGCCATGGCGCAAGGAGCTTGACTTCTTCCCAGTTTCTCCCCCAGAGGCTGCCTGTCAGCCAAATGAGCGCTGCATTGACGTCCCCCGGAAATTTGACCATCATATATTGCATGCCGGCGTGGCAGACCGCGCCTAAGGCAATGCCTGATAAAGCCAATGAAGAGGGCTGAATGCTTTTTTTGCGGGCTATCATTAATAATACTACAGCAATAATGGCTGCTCCGGCAAATGCGGAGAACGGCAGCACGTAGACCGGAGACTCAGGAAAAATGAGAATAACGGCCATGGCGGCCAGTCCGGACCCTTTTGAAATTCCGACAACGTCCGGAGACGCAAGGGGATTTCGGATGACACCCTGCAAAATGGCTCCGGCAGCGGCAAGCCCGGCGCCTGCCAGAATCGCCAGTATAATGCGGGGGAGCCGGTACTGCTGAATAATAAACTCGAAGGAATGATCCGCTCCTAACAGGTTCGTAACCACCGCATCAGGTGAAATATACAATGCCCCGAAGCCGATGCTGATCACGGACAGCACTAGCAGGATGACAGCCAATATGAGGATGGCCAGCAAGGGGCGTTTTTGTTTTCTGGTTGATTTCTTCATTTCAGATTTCGCCCTTTCCTTGCTAAATATAAGAAAAATGGTGTTCCGATAATGGCGGTGACAATGCCGACCGGAGATTCATAAGGGAATGCAATCCATCTGGCCAGGACATCTGCGTACACCAATAAGATGGCGCCGAACAGCGCCGAAAACGGCAGCACATACTTGTAATTTTCTCCGATCAGCTTGCGGACGATATGCGGGACGAGCAGCCCGACAAAGCCGATTGGGCCGGCAACCGCCACAGAAGCGCCGGAAAGAATTAAAATGATAAAGCTGATCAGAATCCGCATGCCGTTCATGTTTTGCCCGAGTCCTTTTGCGGTTTCATCACCGAGACCGAGAACAGAAACGGGGCCTGAAAACACAAGGGCAAGTCCAATGCCGATGACAGAAAACGGGGCAATGGTCATAACGTCCTGCCAATTGCTTCCGTCAATCGCACCCGTCATCCAATACAGCACATCCTCTCCAGACTCATTTAAAATAATAATCGCCTGTGTCATGGAGGACAGGAACAAATGCACCGCCATTCCTGACAGCGCCAGTTTGACAGGTGTCATTCCGCCGGAAGAGGCAATCATATACACAATTGCGCCGCCTGCCGCCGCACCTGCAAAAGCGAACACAACCGAAGAGTAGGACGACGCCGGCAGAATGACGAGAGAAGCAACGACAAACAGCGATGCACCCGCATTCACACCGAAAATTTGAGGTGAAGCCAGAGGGTTTCTTGTCATGGCCTGCATCAGCGCTCCTGCTACAGCCAGGCTGGCGCCGACGAAAACGCCGATTAATGTGCGGGGGAGGCGAAGAGTAGAGATGATAAGCTGTTCTTTTGATCCGTCCCATACAAAAAGATATGTCAAAGCATCAATGATGCCGATGTCTGAGGCGCCTACTGAGAGATTCAGCCCAAGCCCGAAAATAAGGATGATCAGTGCAATGATAAAAACCATCAATCTTGATGATGAGCGCCGTTTGGCTGAGTAATACAACAGTCTCACTTCCTTGCTGCGTCTGTTTGCAAAAACGAAGAAGCAAGGATTCTCCTCGCTTCTCTTTTGTCCTACTTATTATACACTTTTTTGAGCACGTCTTTGGCGCTTGTTTCACTGGACTTGATTCCTCTGAATCTTGTCCAAATGTCACGGTCTGCATCGTAGATTTGTCCGTTTTTCACCGCTTTTAGGTTTTTCCAGAGCGGATTCTTTTTCCACTCATCTACGATTGTTTTACCCTCGTTGGCTGAAATAAACAAAATATCTGGATCGATTTTGCTTAACTGCTCGAGGCTGACCTCTTGATACGCGTTATCTGACTTCACGGCGTGCGTAAAGCCGAGCATGCTGAAGATTTCTCCGTCATAAGAAGATGACGTATGAAGCTGGAAGGAATCGGCTCTTGCCACGCCGAGAACGATGCTGCGGTCTTCATCTTTTGGAAGCTCCGCTTTCAGATCGTCAATGACCTTTGTATGGTCGGCGAGTTTTTCTTTTCCTTCTTTTTCTTTATTTAATGCTTTAGAAATGGTATTGAAGCTGTCGATTGTTTCATCATAAGTCGCTTCCCGGCTTTTCAATTCAATGGTCGGTGCGATTTGTTTCAGCTGTTTGTAAATGTTTTTATGGCGTTCAGCGTCAGCGATGATTAAATCAGGCTTCAAGGAGCTGATGACCTCAAGATTCGGTTCGCTTCGCGTGCCTACGGATGTATAATCAATCGGGCTGCCGACCAGCTTTTGAATCATGTCTTTTTTGTTGTCATCGGCGATGCCTACCGGCGTGATGCCGAGATTGTAAACAGCATCCAGGAATGAAAGCTCAAGCACAACAACTTTTTTAGGTGTGCCGGTCACTGTTGTTTTCCCGTCTTCGTGCTGAATGACTCTTGAATCCTTAGATTTGCTTCCGGCTTTGCTGCCGCTGTTATCCTGACTTGATGAACAGCCGGATATAATGAAACAAGCGATTAATAAAACACTGATGATGGCAATAAACTTGTTAGGATAGGTGCGCATTGTTTTCTTCCTTTTTTCTGAATTTAATAATGAGAATCATTATCACAAATAAACACTATAATATCATGGCTTCCTATGTCAATATTTTTTAAATAAAGAAACAGAAGCCCGCTGCTTTATGTTTTTTTGATGTATGGGTCATATGGCACAAATAAATCGTACACAGCATCGCCGTGTCTGTGGGATAAAAACGAACTGGCGTTGGCTTTAGAGGCTTCAAGCATATCTCTGCTGACATGGGGAAGAAGAACGCTGAGATAGCCGGACAATTTTTTTTCGATTTCTTCAGAGAGCGCAAATTCAATGTCTCCGATATTCATGACAATAGAGAAAACAAAGTCAATATCGATGTGAAATGTTTCTTCGGCAAAGATGGCAAGCTGGTGAATGCCGGCTGAATAGCCGACACGCTGATGGAAGACCTGTTTTACTAAATCACTCACAACCCACGCATTGTATTGCTGTTCTGGTGAAAAGTATTGCATTGGACATACCTCCTGCTTGTACGGATAAAAATGGCGATTCATGTTCGGACGCTCCGTGCAGCGGTTTTGATTTTGACTATTCTGAAAATACTCTCGTTCTATCACTTTACCATGGTTAGAAATGAAATATCTACTACCATTCTTCCTGTTTTTGTGCCCAATGCTCTGGATGCTGTTTCATAGAAAAAGGATCGGGTATGAATATAACATAGACATGATGAAGGAGGAATTGGATATGAAACCAGTTGTAAGAGAGTATACAAACGACGAACAGCTCATGAAGGATGTAGAAGAATTACAGCAAATGGGTGTCGCAAAAGAGGATGTATACGTCTTAGCTCACGACGATGACAGAACGGAACGACTGGCAGACAACACGAATGCCAACACGATCGGAGCCAAAGAAACAGGTTTCAAACATGCGGTAGGAAACATATTTAATAAAAAAGGTGACGAGCTGCGCAATAAAATCCACGAAATCGGTTTTTCAGAAGACGAAGCGGCTCAGTTTGAAAAACGGCTCGATGAAGGGAAAGTGCTTCTCTTTGTGACAGACAACGAAAAAGTAAAATCTTGGGCATGATGCAGGAATGTAACCCCAAAAGGCGATTATCGTCCTTTTGGGGTTTTTTATATTTGCGGTCTTTGCGGTGTTTTTTTGCAGGATGCCGCAATAAAAAGCGGTACATTTTCGGTTATGGATACCCATGAATTTGCTATTATGTTTTTTGTGAGAATATGGAACAAATTCTCACAAAATAGAAAATGGGGGTTCAGACTGCATGAAAAAAGTGATGTTAGCCACGGCTTTGTTATTAGGCTTGACTCCGGTTGGGGCGAACGCAGCGGATTTGGGCCATCAGACGTTAGGGTCAAATGATGGCTGGGGAGCGTACTCGACAGGCACGACAGGCGGATCAAAAGCCTCGTCATCCCACGTGTATACAGTCAGCAACAGAAGCCAGCTCGTTTCGGCTTTGGGCAAGGACACCAACACTACGCCAAAAATCATTTATATCAAGGGAACGATTGACATGAATGTCGATGACAATCTGAAACCGCTTGGTCTGAATGATTATAAAGATCCAGAGTACGATCTGAACAAATATTTGAAAGCCTATGACCCAAGCACATGGGGCAAAAAAGAACCATCCGGAACACAGGAAGAGGCCAGAGCACGCTCACAGAAAAACCAAAAGGCACGCGTGATGGTGGATATCCCTGCAAATACGACGATCGTCGGATCAGGGTCAAATGCTAAAGTTCTGGGCGGAAACTTCCAGATCAAGAGCGATAACGTCATTATCCGCAATATCGAATTCCAAGACGCATATGACTATTTCCCGCAATGGGACCCGACTGACGGAAGTTCAGGAAACTGGAACTCACAATATGACAACATCACAATAAACGGCGGTACACATGTATGGATCGATCACTGTACATTTAATGACGGTTCGCGTCCAGACAGCACCTCTCCAAAGTATTTTGGAAGAGAATATCAGCACCATGACGGCCAAACTGATGCCTCTAACGGCGCTAATTACATTACAATGTCTTATAACTTCTATCACGATCATGATAAAAGCTCCATTTTCGGATCAAGCGACAGCAAAACTTCCGATGACGGCAAATTAAAAATCACACTGCATCATAACCGCTACAAAAATATCGTTCAGCGCGCACCGAGAGTCCGTTTTGGACAGGTACACGTTTACAACAACTATTATGAAGGCAATAAAAACTCATCAGAGTATGCCTTTAGCTATGCGTGGGGAATCGGAAAATCATCTAAAATTTATGCGCAAAACAATGCCATTGACGTTCCGGGATTGACTGCTGCTAAAACGATCAGCGTATTCAGCGGGGGAACGGCTTTATACGATTCCGGCACATTGCTGAACGGTACGCAGATCAACGCATCGGCTGCAAACGGGCTGAGCTCTTCTGTCGGATGGACGCCATCTTTGCAGGGATCAATTGATGCTTCCGCGAATGTGAAGTCAAATGTTACATCTCAAGCGGGCGCGGGTAAACTAAATTAAGAAATGAAAAAACACAAAGGGCTGCTCACCTTTGTGTTTTTTTAATTAATTAAAATGTTTATTAACTTAGTTAAGGAGTAGAATGAAAAAGGGGATCGGAAAACAAGTATATAGGAGGAGACCTATTTATGGCTTCAGAAAAAGACGCAGGAAAACAGTCAGCAGTAAAGCTTGTTCCATTGCTTATTACTGTCGCTGTGGGACTAATCATCTGGTTTATTCCCGCTCCGTCCGGACTTGAACCTAAAGCATGGCATTTGTTTGCGATTTTCGTCGCGACAATTATCGGCTTTATCTCCAAGCCCTTGCCAATGGGTGCAATTGCAATTTTTGCATTGGCGGTTACTGCATTAACTGGAACATTATCAATTGAGGATACATTAAGCGGATTCGGGAATAAGACCATCTGGCTTATCGTCATCGCATTCTTTATTTCCCGGGGATTTATCAAAACCGGGCTAGGTGCGAGAATTTCGTATGTATTCGTTCAGAAATTCGGGAAGAAAACCCTTGGACTTTCTTATTCACTGCTGTTCAGTGATTTAATATTATCACCTGCTATTCCAAGTAATACGGCGCGTGCAGGAGGCATTATATTTCCTATTATCAGATCATTATCCGAAACATTCGGATCAAGCCCGGCAGATGGAACAGAAAGAAAAATAGGTGCTTTCTTATTAAAAACCGGTTTTCAGGGAAACTTGATTACATCTGCTATGTTCCTGACGGCGATGGCGGCGAACCCGCTGATTGCCAAGCTGGCCCATGATGTCGCAGGGGTGGACTTAACATGGACAAGCTGGGCAATTGCCGCGATTGTACCGGGACTTGTAAGCTTAATCATCACACCGCTTGTGATTTACAAGCTGTATCCGCCGGAAATTAAAGAAACACCGGACGCAGCGAAAATCGCAACCGAAAAACTGAAAGAAATGGGACCATTTAAAAAATCAGAGCTTTCCATGGTTATTGTGTTTCTTTTAGTGCTTGCTCTTTGGATTTTTGGCGGCAGCTTCAACATCGACGCAACCACAACCGCACTGATCGGATTGTCAGTTCTTTTATTATCACAGGTTCTGACTTGGGATGATATCAAGAAAGAACAGGGCGCTTGGGATACGCTCACTTGGTTTGCGGCGCTTGTTATGCTGGCCAACTTCCTGAATGAATTAGGCATGGTTTCTTGGTTCAGCAACGCCATGAAATCATCTGTATCAGGATTCTCTTGGATTGTGGCATTTTTAATTTTAATTGTTGTGTATTATTACTCTCACTACTTCTTTGCAAGTGCGACAGCCCACATCAGTGCGATGTATTCAGCATTTTTGGCTGTTGTCGTGGCAGCGGGCGCACCGCCGCTTTTAGCAGCGCTGAGCCTCGCGTTCATCAGTAACCTGTTCGGGTCAACGACTCACTACGGTTCTGGAGCGGCTCCGGTCTTCTTCGGGGCAGGCTACATTTCGCAAGGCAAATGGTGGTCTATCGGATTTATCCTGTCGATCGTTCATATTGTCACATGGCTTGTGATCGGCGGATTATGGTGGAAATTATTAGGGATATGGTAGAAAGAAAAAAGGCAGACGCGGTCTGCCTTTTTTATATTCGATCACATGACAAATGAGACTCAGTCATTTACTAGACAAGTCATAGAGGATGATCAGTCACTTAATTAATTTGTTCTAATATCCGCGTAAATAACACCAAGAAACCTTATCCCTCAAGGCCCTGATTGCAGGCTTTCGCAAACCCTTCTTTGTTTCATTAAAAATCGTTTTGATAGGAGCCGTTATCTACAACAATCACTTCTATACAGTCATCATCGGTATGCGTTCATCTGCTCTCCAAGCATTGTTTTGTTAACGCCAATTGATTATAAGTCAGCACAATAAGACTCGTTTTCACCATAACCTCCCGCCCTTCACCATATCACTCAGATACTATATGTATATCGAAATGTTCAGACGGAATGATTCCTTCATGAAAGAAGGATTGTTCAGCAAAACTGGACAATGTGAAAAGGAAACATCTTGATCTGAATAATAGATCCTGATTAACAAAGAAGTGGATTTTGAAAAATAAGAAAATTCCCGGGCGAAAAATGGTATGATCTAGGTAGAAAGGACGGCTGGTGCTGTGGTGAAAAAGCGATTCCATTTTTCTCTGCAAACAAAAATAATGGGGTTGATTGCGGCGCTGCTGATCTTTGTGATTGGCGTGCTGACGGTCACGTTTGCCGTTCAGCAAACAAAAGAAGGGCGAAAACAGGCAGAGCAGCTGGCGGTGCAGACGGCGAGAACGATTTCCTATATGCCGCCGGCAAAGGAGCTTATCGTGTCGAAAGGCGGGCAAGCTGCCGAGGCGCAGGAGGTCATTGAACAAATGAAAGAACAGACCGGCGCTTATGCGATTTATGTGCTTGATGAAAAAGGAATGGTCCGAACCGCCTCGGAAAATAGCGGAAATAAGCATCTGACGAGAAGCAGAGAAATCCTGTTTGGAGGCTCTCACGTCTCAGAGACGAAAGCGGATGGACAAAGGGTGATCCGTGGGAGCGCACCGATTATCGAGGAACAAAAGGGGCGCAGCCACGTAATCGGCAGCGTGTCCGTTGATTTTCTGCAAACCAAGGCAGAGCAAGGCATCAAGAAACATCTGAGAGACTTAAGCTTCATGGCTGTACTCGTGCTGCTGCTTGGATTTGCCGGTGCCGCCGCGCTTGCCAAAAGCATCAGAAAGGATACGCTTGGCCTTGAACCGCACGAAATTGCCTCTCTCTATCGGGAGCGGAATGCGATGCTGCGGGCGATTAAGGAAGGGATTATCGCCACCAATCGTGATGGCATTGTAACGATGATGAACGTATCGGCGGCTGAAATGCTTAAGCTACCCGAGCCTGTGATGAACGTGCCTGTTGATGACGTGATGCCGGGAGCAGAGCTGATGTCTGTGCTTGAGCAGGAAGATATGCCGCCGAATCAGGAGGTATGCGTCAACGACCAAGTCTTTATTATCAATACAAAAGTCATGACACAAGGCGGACAGGCGTATGGAATAGTTATCAGCTTCAGAGAAAAAACAGAACTGAAAAAGCTGATTGACACGCTGACAGAGGTGCGAAAATACTCAGAAGATCTGCGCGCCCAGACTCATGAATTTTCTAATAAGCTATACGCGATTTTAGGGCTGCTTGAGCTTGGCGAATATGAGGAAGCGATTGAATTGATTAAAGAGGAATACGCCATCCAAAATGAACAGCATGATATTTTATTCCAAAATATTCATTCGCAGCAGGTGCAGGCGATTTTGTTAGGAAAGATGAGCAAAGCATCGGAAAAAAAGGTGAAGCTGTCGATCGATGACAACAGCACACTTGGGCCTCTTCCTCCTCATGTCGGCTTGTCCCATCTCATTACGATTATCGGCAATTTGATTGATAACGCTTTCGAAGCTGTAGCGGATCAAAGCGTACAGGAGGTTTCATGTTTTATTACAGATATCGGACGGGATATTGTTATCGAAGTATCCGATACGGGAATGGGAGTGCCGCCTGATAAAATGGAGGCAGTGTTTGAAAGAGGCTACTCTTCAAAGGGGATGAAGAGAGGCTACGGACTCGCCAACGTAAAAGAGTCAGTGCGTGAGCTGGGAGGCTGGATCGAGCTGACAAATCAAAAAAGCGGGGGAGCGGTATTTACTGTTTTTATACCGAAGGAGAAACAGACAAAGGGGGAATCCATTTGATTCACATCGTGATTGCGGAGGATGATTTTCGGGTTGCGCAAATTCATGAGAGATTGATTCAACAGCTTGATGGATTCAGCATTATCGGCAAAGCGGGCAATGCCAAAGAGACAATGTTGCTTTTGGAGACACACAAAACTGATTTGCTGCTATTGGATATTTATATGCCGGACGAGCTTGGAACAGCATTGATTCCAGAGATACGGAGACGGTTTCCGGAAGTGGATATTATGATCATCACAGCCGCAACGGAAACCCGCCACTTACAGGAAGCGCTGCGGACGGGCATCGCAAACTATTTGATAAAGCCCGTAACGGCTGACAAGTTCAAACAGGTGCTGCTCCAGTATAAAGAAAAAAGGCAGGTGCTGCTGTCTCAGCCGGAGGTCAGCCAATCCATGATTGACCATATTTTTGGGGGCAGCTCTAAGGGAGCTGTCACTGCGGAGGATTTGCCGACAGGCATCAATCCGATCACGCTGAAAAAAATCAAAGAGGCGCTGCGTACTGCGGACGGAGGAATGACAGCTGAAGAACTTGGCGAAGCAATGGGCGCGTCACGAACAACAGCCCGCCGCTATGCCGAATATCTTGTGTCTAAGGAAGAAGCGCGAGCCGAGCTGGAGTACGGGATTATCGGCAGACCGGAGAGAAAATATTATTTGGCGGCTGAATAGCGATGAAAAAATGTGTGATCCTATTTATTTGTCTATTGGTCTTCATGCAAGGTGACATCCGGAAGGCGGCCGCTCCACGTCTGCCGGACGGGCCGGTTGAAATCGTTGTGCCTGCCGAGCCTTCCGGGGGCTGGGATGTAACGGCGCAGGCGATTCAATCCGTGCTCAGGCAAAAACAGCTGATGAAAGGCGGGATTCATATTGTGTATAAGCCTGGGAGCGGAGGCGATAAAGGCTGGAAATATGTCAACCAAAGCGGCAGGAAGACTATCAGTATGATGTCCAGTTTAATCCTGAGCAATTACCTGCTCGGACAAAGTAAATTAAAAACTGATGATTTTACGCCGCTGGCGATTCTCGCTAAGGAATGGCAGACTGTCGCTCTTCCGAAAGGGTCGGCGCTGAAAAGCGGAAAGGATGTGCTGAAAGAGATCAAGAAGCATCCTGGCAAAGTCAAAATCGGTTTTTCCCCGGGGCTTGGCAATGACGATCAGCTCTCGTTCGTCAGAGCCGCTGATATGTACGGGATTGACCCTTTCGACATTGAGTTTTTACAGTTTGACAGCAGTGAAGAATTGATCCAGGCGCTGATCAGGCATGAGATAGAAGCAGCTTCCATGACTGTTTCAGAAGCCAAGCCGTACGAGCGAAACGGCGAGATTACATTAGCCGCCGTCACGTCAGATAAAAGGCTGCCCGGTTTTCCAAAAGTGCCGACGTGGAAAGAGCAGGGCATTCCGTTTGTCTTCTCTCATTGGAGAGGGGTGCTGGGGCCGAAAAACATGTCTGAGGAAGAGATTTCTTACTGGGACCAAGCATTAAAAAAGGTTACATCCTCGCCCGAATGGAAGCAGAAAATAAACGAGCAAGACTGGGAGAGCTTTTATTTAAACAGCAAGGAAACGAAACGGTTTCTTGAAGAACAATCAGCGTTTTATCAAACCATCATGACAGGCAATTAAGCAAAAAGTATTCTGCCGTAGGCGGAATGCTTTTTTTGTGTTTAGATATGACCAAAAAGAACAAAACGGTTTTAAAAAATTAAAAATATAAAAAAACCAAATTATTTACTTGAAACCGTTTTTCTCATACGATGACAAAAAGGCAAAAGGGGAATAGGGGATAAAATGTAAGCGGATTCATTTAAAGGGGGAATGAATGTGTTAGCAATCTTAGGATTTCTTATGATGCTTGTGTTTATGGTACTGATCATGACAAAACGGCTTTCTGTCCTGACGGCATTGGTTTTGACGCCGATTGTGTTTGCGTTGATAGCCGGTTTCGGGTTCACTGAAGTTGGCGATATGATGATCTCGGGGATTCAGCAGGTGGCGCCGACGGCTGTTATGATTATGTTTGCGATTTTATATTTTGGGATCATGATTGACACTGGGCTTTTTGATCCGATGGTTGCCAAAATATTAAATATGGTCAAAGGCGATCCGTTAAAAATCGTTGTCGGGACAGCGGTTCTTACGATGCTTGTTGCATTGGATGGAGACGGTTCAACAACCTATATGATTACAACAAGCGCAATGCTTCCGCTCTATTTGCTGCTCGGCATCCGGCCGATTATATTGGCGGGAATCGCCGGTGTCGGCATGGGGATTATGAATACGATTCCGTGGGGAGGCGCGACGCCGCGGGCGGCGAGCGCGCTAGGGGTTGATCCGGCTGAGCTGACCGGGCCGATGATCCCTGTGATCGCGAGCGGAATGCTTTGTATGGTCGCAGTTGCGTATGTGCTGGGTAAAGCGGAGCGCAAACGACTCGGCGTGATTGAGCTGAAACAGCCGGCCGATGTCAACGAACCGGCCGCTGCGGTTGAAGATGAGTGGAAACGCCCGAAGCTTTGGTGGTTCAATTTGTTGTTGACGCTTTCATTAATAGGCTTTTTAGTATCAGGCAAAATCAGTTTAACGGTGCTGTTTGTCATCGCATTCTGTATTGCACTCATTGTGAATTATCCGAACCTTGATCATCAGAGACAGCGTATTTCAGCACATTCAAGCAACGTGCTGGCCATTGGCTCCATGATCTTTGCAGCAGGCGTTTTTACGGGAATTTTAACAGGCACCAAAATGGTTGACGAAATGGCGATTTCGCTTGTGTCGATGATTCCTGAACAAATGGGCGGGTTTATCCCGGCGATTGTAGCCTTAACTAGCGGCATTTTCACATTTCTCATGCCGAATGACGCGTATTTTTACGGAGTGCTGCCGATTTTATCAGAAACGGCTGTCGCATACGGTGTTGATAAAGTCGAAATTGCCAGAGCCTCAATTATCGGACAGCCGATTCATATGCTGAGTCCGCTTGTGCCATCTACACATTTGCTTGTCGGGCTTGTCGGGGTCTCCATTGACGATCATCAAAAATTCGCTTTGAAATGGGCGGTTCTCGCCGTGATTGTCATGACGGTTACCGCTTTATTGATCGGTGCCATTTCGATTTCTGCATGATAATTCAGGCGGAATGACATACACTAACGGCATACAACGTACCGGAGGTGTCTTCATGAGTGATCCTTATATGCCGCTGACTTCAGTCAGAAGCGGGACTGGGTTCGAGGCCGCAAAGGGTGTACATGGTCTGACCGTGCAAATTGCGAATGTCTATTTTATTCAGTATCCTTCTGAACCACGTTCATTTATTTTAATAGATGCCGGCATGCCTCAATCAGCCGGCATGATTTTAAACGAAGCAAAACAAAGATTCGGTGATGACTATCACTTGAAGGCCATTATTCTGACACACGGGCACTTTGATCATATCGGGGCCATTGAAGAGATCCTTGAGCATTGGGATGTTCCTGTTTATGTTCATTCGCGGGAAATGCCTTTTGTGACCGGAAAAGAGGATTATCCGCCGGCGCGCCCAGACAGCAAAAGCGGGCTGGTTGCCAAGCTGTCGCCGCTGTTTCCGCGCCATTCGATCGATATTTCCTCTCATGTTCAAGCACTGCCTGAAGACGGCACTGTTCCGTTTTTGGACGAGTGGATCTGGATCGCAACACCGGGCCACACACCGGGCCATATTTCATTATTCCGCGAGGACGGCCGTGTGCTTGTCGCTGGCGATGCGGTGATTACAGTTGAACAGGAAAAAATGGCTGACGTCTTCATTCAAAAACAGGAGCTTCACGGCCCGCCGGCTTATTTCACACCTGACACTGAGATGGCCGCCGAGTCCATTCAAAGACTTGCCGAACGAGAACCGGAAGCGCTGCTGACCGGGCACGGCATCCCAATGACAGGCAGAAACTTTCGCAGTGATTTAATGGAATTGGCCCATCATTTATCATTCCTTTGACACTCGCAAATGCGGGTGTTTTTTTATTTGTTTTTCCAAGAAGATGCAGAAAAACCATTTGTCTTCCCGCTCAAAAACGATACAATGAGAAGCATGAATGCGATTTGGAGGAGAGAGTTTGTTGGAAGATAAAGAAATACTCTGGAACGAAGCGAAAGCGTTTATTGCCAATTGCTATCAGGAACTCGGAAAGGAGGATGAAGCGCAAGACCGCCTCGATGACATTAAAAGTGAGATTGACCGGACTGGAAGCTATGTACATACAAAGGAAGAGCTGGCGCACGGGGCGAAAATGGCTTGGAGAAACAGCAACCGCTGCATCGGCAGACTGTTCTGGAACTCGCTGAATGTCATTGACAGACGTGACGTCCGGACTAAAGAAGAAGTACGGGACGCTCTGTTTCATCACATTGAAACCGCCACAAATAACGGGAAAATCAGGCCGACCATTACGATATTCCCTCCGGAAGAGAAGGGCGAAAAGCAAGTCGAGATCTGGAATCATCAGCTGATCCGGTACGCGGGATATGAATCCAACGGAGAAAGAATCGGCGATCCTGCTTCCCGTTCTCTCACCGCAGCCTGTGAGCAGCTCGGCTGGCGCGGAGAGCGGACCGATTTTGATCTTCTTCCCCTTATTTTTCGCATGAAGGGTGACAAGCTGCCGGTCTGGTATGAGCTGCCCCGCTCACTGGTGATAGAAGTTCCGCTGACCCACCCGGAATTCGAAGCGTTTTCTGACTTGAAGCTGCAATGGTACGGCGTGCCGATTATTGCGGATATGAGGCTTGAGATCGGGGGCGTTCATTATAATGCCGCACCGTTTAACGGCTGGTATATGGGGACGGAGATCGGAGCAAGAAACCTGGCAGATGTGAAGCGGTATGACATGCTGAAAAAAGTGGCGTCCGTGATCGGCATCGCTGCTGATTACAATACAGATTTATGGAAGGATCAGGCGCTTGTTGAATTGAATAAAGCTGTTTTGCACTCGTATAAAAAGCACGGCGTCAGCATTGTCGATCATCACACGGCTGCAAGCCAGTTTAAACGGTTTGAAGAACAGGAGGAAGAAGCGGGCAGAAAGCTGACGGGTGACTGGACGTGGCTGATACCGCCGATTTCACCCGCCTCCACACATATTTTTCACCGGTCTTATGACAATTCAATCGTCAAGCCGAATTACTTTTATCAGGATAAGCCTTACGAATAGACAATTGAAAACCGGTGATGGCCTTCAAGGCTGCTGGATTCAGTGACAGAGATGCCGGTAACCTTTGAAAAGGGGCTGCCTTTCTTCACGGCCTCAAGAAATGATTGCAAGGCGTTTTCCGGCCCTTCGGCCAAAATCTCGACACGCCCGTCATCACGGTTTTTGACCCAGCCGGTGAGTTTATGCTTATCGGCTTCCGCTTGAACAAAGTAGCGGAAACCGACACCTTGAACCCGGCCGTCTGCAACGATTCGATATTGAAGCATGTAAAAAACCACCTTTTCTTTTTATGATAATCAATCATTTTATATCCTGTAAAGGAGATGTGTTTATATGACATCAGCGCATTATTCCATTCTTTCTCTTAATCTGGGAAAGCCGCAGACGCTTGAATACGATGGAAAGAAAATAGAGACCGGCATTATGAAGCGGCCGGCAGATTCCGCAGTGATGCTGTATCGGGAGAATTTTGAGGGAGACGGACAAGCGGATCTCGTCAATCATGGCGGCCCTGATAAGGCTGTCTGTGTCTATCCGGCGGAGCACTATCCGTTTTGGGCCGAGTTTCTCTCAAGACCGCTCCCGAGCGCCGCGTTTGGTGAAAATCTCACGGTGCAAGGCCTGACTGAGGAGGACGTTTGCATAGGCGATGTCTTTCAGCTCGATGACGCCGTGGTTCAGGTCAGCCAGCCGCGTCAGCCGTGTATAAAGCTTGCCAAAAAGTTCGGTGCAAAGGATATGGTGCTGAAAGTTCAGCAAACCGGATATACGGGATTTTATTTTCGCGTGCTGGAAGAGGGCAGGGTTGCTCCGGGCGCCAAGCTCGACCTGCTGTCCAGAGGCAAAAAAGGCATATCCGTCCAATTCGCAAACCATATCAAATACCATGACACAAAAAATCTCGCCGCCATTGAACGGATTTTAAGTGAAGATGCATTGTCGGAAAGCTGGAGATCTTCCTTTATCAAAAAACGGGACAGGCTGCTTCCGATTCAATAAAAAAGCCGCGCATCTAAACGTGCGCGGCTTTACCATGTCAGGATTGTTTTTTCTTTGTTTCAAGCAGGTTGGCAAGAAAATAGGTTTTATAGCTTTGAAGCTTTCTTCCTTCATATTTCGTGATACCCTGCTTTTTTAATTCTGCCACATACCAGCCTTTACTGCCGTAATGCATGTCAGAAAACTCCTTTCCCTATCTGATTGACCAAACGATTGGCATTGTAACATCTATCAAAAGATGCTGAAAAGAGATGCGGGAAAAACTGAGTCTTTCGCACTAGTGATGCGAACTTTCTTCTTGTATGTATATGCGGAGTAAACGCTGAATATGATTTAATGCCCGGTGAGTTTCAGCACGACAATGCCAAGTGTCATGATGCTGAACACAATACCGATATATGTAAGCATCCCGTTTTTTTTCTTCACGCCGAAAACGGTCATGATGATGCCTTCAATGAAAAAGACGATTCCAAAAATAATAAACCACATGCGGACAATGGCTCCTTTCACAGACATTAATCCTAGTGTAGCATATCTGGATGGGCCGGGCTTGTGACAATATAAAGAAGCCGGGCATACGCCCGGCTTAGGTATTTATTGTTTCTCAACCAATTTGACTAACAGCTGTGCCAAATGTTTTTTCTCATCATCATCCGCAACGCTCCAAAGTTCCTGAAGCAGCATTTCTTCGCCGTTTTGCGGCTCTTCATGTTTCGCGAGATAGTCTCCCAGGATCGCAGCGCTTTTGACAAGCTTGCCGTCATCTAATCCTATTTTTTTGCCCCGGTTAACTTGTTTTTTCAGGTAGTCTTTAAATTCTTCAAAGTCTTTTAACATTTCTTCTTTTATTGTTCCGTGCATTGCATTCATTTCATTTTCAATTTGGATTTTTTCTTGATCTCTGTTCATTACAGTGCCTCCTCCTGCAGAATAGTGATGCTTTACCTGTAATAGGAGGAGGTTAAACATACGAAATGTGTTTTTACAGCTGTGTCAGGATAATCGGCTCGTCTTTGGTAATGACGATGGTGTGCTCAACTTGGGCGACCATGCTTTTATCCGGCGTCTTAAAGGTCCAGCCGTCTCCAGCTTCGACGATGGTTTCCGCTTTTGTTGAAATGAATGGTTCAAGTGCGATCACTGTGCCGTTTTTGAAGAGCGCGTTATCAAATGGATCATAATAGTTCATGATGTGGTTCGGCGCTTCGTGAAGGCTTCTGCCGATTCCGTGGCCAGTCAGGGTTTTAATGACGGTAAATCCTTTAGAACGTGCTTCATGATAAACGGCTCTCCCGATCTGATTTTGGCGCTTGCCGGCTTTTGCCTGCTGCAGCCCTTTTTGGAAGGCATCCTCTGCGCATTGGCATAGCTTGTGAAGTCGTTCTTCTCCTTCACCGAGCACAAACGAGATGCCTGTATCGGAGTAGAAACCGCCGAATTCAGCAGAGATATCAATGTTCACAAGATCTCCGGCTTTTAAAATAGTGGATGTGCTTGGAATACCATGCGCCACTTCATCATTTACGCTGATGCATGTAACACCAGGAAAGTCGTATTCTTTTTGCGGAGCCGAAACAGCGCCATGCTCGTCAAGCACCGCTTTTCCGATAAGGTCAAGGTCTTTTGTACTCATGCCGGGCTCTGCTTTCCGTTTCATTTCTTCACGCGCCAGCGCTACAATTCTGCCGATTTTTTTCAGGCCGTCTAATTCTTGATCGTTTGTTACAATCATCTGTCATTCCCGCTTTCTTTTTAAATAATCTAGTTTAAGCTTACCACAATTGGCTCTAGAATAGGAAACACACGAACCTGGGAAAAAAGAAATATGCCGGGAAAATTGGTATAGATCACTAGATATCTTGTATGGTATATTTTTAAAAAAGGGTAAGAGGGGGATGGGTATGCTTTCATTTTTACAAAAGCTTGGAAAGTCATTTATGCTCCCGATTGCGGTTTTGCCTGCAGTCGGGATTATCCTTGCACTTGGCAGGGAGGATTTATTCGATATCCCGTTTGTTTATCAAGCGGGAACTGCTGTTTTTGATCACCTGCCGCTTATATTTGCGATTGGGATTGCCATCGGCATTTCAAAGGACAGCAATGGGGCCGCGGGTTTATCGGGGGCGATTTCGTATCTGATGCTCGACGCGGCAACAAAATCGATTAATGAAGCAAACAACATGGCGGTATTTGGGGGAATTATTGCCGGTTTAATTGCGGGTTACACCTATAACCGCTTCAAGGATACAAAACTGCCGGAATATCTCGGGTTCTTCAGCGGCAGACGGCTTGTGCCGATTGTCACCGCTATTTTCACAATCATTTTAGCAGGAATATTCGGTTCGATATGGCCGCCGATTCAATCGGGAATTAACGCGTTTGGGGAGTGGATGCTTGGGCTTGGCGGAATCGGCGCGGGCATATTCGGCTTATTCAACAGGCTGTTAATTCCGCTCGGTCTTCACCACGTGCTAAATAATATTTTTTGGTTCCAATTCGGCGAATATAACGGAGTGACAGGAGATTTGGCGCGCTTTTTCGCTAAAGACCCGACAGCGGGCACATACATGACGGGATTCTTCCCGATTATGATGTTCGGTCTTCCGGCGGCATGTCTGGCAATGATTGTGACTGCCAAGCCGTCAAAACGAAAAGCAACGGCCGGAATGATGATCGGGTTTGCGTTGACTGCGTTTATCACAGGGATAACCGAGCCAATTGAGTTTGCATTTATGTTTTTATCTCCGCTGTTATACGCTGTGCATGCAGTCTTAACCGGACTGTCGCTATTCATCGTTAATTTGCTCGGCATACGCTCTGGATTTTCTTTTTCAGCCGGTGCGATCGATTATCTTTTGAGCTACGGAATTGCAGAAAAGCCGCTGCTGCTGCTTCTGGTAGGTATATGCTATGCGGCTGTATACTTTGTCGTGTTTTACGTCTTAATTAAGACGTTGAATTTGAAAACGCCGGGACGTGAGGATGATGATTTGGATGAAGTGCTGGACGAGAACACAGCACAGTCTGTCAATGAAAACATCATGCTGAAGGGGCTTGGCGGAAAAGAAAACCTGCAGACGATTGATCACTGTGCGACAAGGCTGAGACTGACAGTGAAAGATACGTCTTTAGTAAATGAAGCGTTATTAAAGAAAGCAGGCGCAAAAGGAGTCGTCAAATCGGGCGGGCAATCAGTACAAGTCATTATTGGCCCGAATGTAGAGTTTGCGGCAGAGGAATTACGTGCTGCAGTGAAATAAAAAAAGCAGAGAGGCTGGCCTCTCTGCTTTTTTCTTATTTATCTTCGTCTTCTGTTGACGTCTCTGAATCCTCGCCGTGTTTTGTGTAATCATAATCGGAAGGGTTCACCTTTGTAAAACCTTTCGGGCTGTAGAAACGCAGCAGGTCTCCGTTTATGATTTTATCGGACATTTCGAGTTCCTTCTTGACGAGTGAGTCTTCTGACTTGTCGATCTCAGATTCATCAAGCTGTTTACCGGTTTTTGTGTCATAGTACTTGCCGGATATTTTCGTGTACTTCGGTGATATAAAGTCTCCGTTACGGAACGGAATCACTTCACGGTGTTCTTTAGATAAAATATCAGAACCGGACATCAGGTAGTCTTTCGTATCCACCCCGAGCAAATGCAGAAGGGTTGGAGCCACATCGACGTCTCCGGCATATTTATGAACCTTTTCGCCCTTCACGCCGGCAGCGTGGATAAAGAGCGGCACTCGCTGAAGCTGGGCGTTGTCATAATCGGTAATTTCGTCTTTGCCAAGCACTTTGGCCATCGCGTTATTGTGGTTTTCAGAGATGCCGTAGTGGTCTCCGTACATCACGATAAC
Organism: Bacillus sp. B28; assembly: GCF_029536185.1. Taxonomy (NCBI): domain Bacteria; kingdom Bacillati; phylum Bacillota; class Bacilli; order Caryophanales; family Bacillaceae; genus Bacillus; species Bacillus sp. B28. Next base: position 874,753 of record NZ_CP120511.1, read on the forward strand.
CGATTTATCATATAACCCGTCTTTTTTCAGGTCATTGAAAAATTGTTCAATGGACTGATCAAGGTAATGGGCTGACTGGAAGTAGTTGTTGACGACAGAGTCGCCAAAGTCTCCAGCCGGGAAGTCAGTATCCCCCTCATCCATTCCGAATGGGAAGTGGTTAGACAGGGTAATGAACTTCGTATAGAACGGCTGCGGCAAGCTTTCTAACAGCGGCATTGATTCTTTAAAGAACGGTTTATCTTTCATGCCGTAGTTTTTCGTGTTTTCTTCGTTCATGTCATAGTAAGCAGAGTCGAAGAACTTATCGATGCCTTCCGCTTTGTACATTTCGTTTCGGTTCCAGAACGTCTGCGTATTCCCGTGGAACGTCGCAGATGTGTAATCTTTAGACTTCAAAATCGCCGGAACGGATTGAAGCGTGTTTTGCGCTTTGTTCACGAAAACGGAACCCTGAGCCAGCGGGTACAGAGAGTTTTCCATCATAAATTCTGCATCCGATGTTTTACCTTGTCCTGTTTGGTGGAAAAAGTTATCAAAGTAGAACGTTTCGTTATCGTGCGCCAGTTTATTTAAGAACGGTGTCACTTCTTTGCCATCAATTTTATAGTCGATGATAAAGGACTGTAAAGATTCAAGTGAAACGTAAATGACGTTTTTTCCTTCCGCTTTGCCGAAATATACATTGTTCGGCACATCGTAATTGGCTTTCATGTAGTTCTCAACTTCCGTTACGTCGCTTGAATCGGCAAGTGCGCGCTGGCTGTTGGATTTGACATTCTGCACAGCGTCATAAATCGTGAAATTGTATGTTCCTAAATATTTGACAAGATAGTTTCGGTCAAATGATCTCGTCAGCAATTCAGGACGGTCTGACTCCGCAACTGCCAGGTTGATTAAGAAAACGAGAATCGAAGACGCAAGAACGATTCGGAATGATTTTTTGTTAGACGTATCGGCAGGCTTGTTCACTTTAATCGCTAAGATAATCAGAATGATCGTATCGATAAAGTAAAAGGCGTCAGTCGGTCTCATCAGCGAAAATGCGCTGTCACCGAGTTGGCCGCCGTTTGTTTTAGCCTGCATAATGACCGGAATCGTAATAAAATCATTGAAGAATCGGTAATACACAATGTTTGCGTACAGTAAAAAAGACATTAAAAAATGAATCACTATGATGGCTGTCTGCTGTAATTTTTTCTTGAACAAAAGTCCAAATCCAAGAAAGAATAAGCTTGAGCTGAGCGGATTCACAAAAAGCAATATTTTCTGGATCGTGTTGTCTATTCCTAAATTGAAGTTCAGGACATAACCGACATACGTCTTTACCCATAACAGGACGACCGCAATTAAGAAGAAGGCCAGTCCTCTTTCTTTTATAAATGTTTTCATTGTTACACTCCTTTTTTCCGATCACAGTTCGAGCGAAACGATAGAAAAAACGAACGTATCCAATATAACACGAATCAGCGGATTAGAAAAGTGAAAATCGTCCGATGGAAAAAGTGGCGAAAAACGCCGTCGAATCAACGTTTTCTTAGGAATTTGCCAGATGTAAAAGCAGGTTTATTACTGTAAATAAAGGAATAATATGGTTTGTGACAGCTGTATGATAAAATATATTCATTAATGAAAAGAGGTGGGACGATGGATTATTCTCATATTGTGTCTGAAGATAAGATTAAACGCGCCATCAAAGACGGAGAATTTGACAACCTGCCGGGAATGGGAAAACCGCTGCCAAAGGATGATGCGGCCCACTTGCCGGAATCCCTGCGGATGGGATACCGAATGTTAAAAAATGCAGGGATGGCTGAGGATGAGGGTGCACTGAAAAAAGAGCTTATGACCCTCAACCATTTAATCTCCAAGTGCTATGACGAAAAGGAACGTGAGCAATTAGTAAGAAAAAAATCAGAGAAGCAGCTGATGCTCGATAAGCTTGCCGACAAAAAAGGCATGTTTTCCAAACCAGCGTCATCGTTTTATAAGAATCAAGTATATGAGCGGCTGGGGCGAAACAGACCTTCTTCCACTTAGTTTTCCTTGTCAGGCGATGTTTTTTAGCCGTACAGCTTCCTTTATTCCTCAATTTGACTTAGTTCTGTCTGCCCTAAAAGGTTTATGTTTTTCCATCTGTGGGGAATTGACCCATAAACGGGAAAGGGTGATGGGATGGAACAACTATTAGAATGGGTAGAGCGTATATCTGATTGGCTGTGGGGGCCGCCGCTAATTATCTTACTGACGGGGACGGGATTGTACTTCACCATTTTGCTGAAGTTTTTTCAATTTCGCTATCCATTATACATTTTAAAGCAGACGATCGGCAGCGTAGGAAAAAAGCCGAAGGGAGAGGGGACAGTTACGCCTCTTCAGGCATTGACATCAGCCCTCAGTTCGACGATTGGGGCGGCGAACATTGTCGGAGTGCCTGCGGCTATCATGTTTGGCGGTCCCGGGGCTGTTTTTTGGATGTGGCTGGTTGCCTTATTTGCTATGGCAATTAAGTTTTCAGAAAGTGTGCTTGCGGTTCATTACAGAGAAAAAAATGAGCAGGGTGAATTTGTCGGGGGACCGATGTATTACATAACAAAAGGGCTGCGCATGAAATGGCTCGGCGTGTTTTTTTCTGTTGCACTGATCGTAGAGCTGATTCCAAGCATAATGGTTCAGGGGAATTCAGTTTCAGTCTCTCTTGCCGAAACGTTTTCTTTCAATAAAATATACGCCGGAATCGGCATCGCGTTTTTGATTGCTTTAGTTGTAATTGGCGGGGTTAAGCGGATCGGAAAAGTAACAGAGTTTGTTGTGCCTCTCATGGCAGGGGCATACGCGGGAGCCGGTCTCCTGATCGTTCTTATGAATCTTTCATCTGTTCCGGCGTTTTTCTCTCTGATATTTTCGAATGCGTTTACTTCTTCTTCGGCAGCAGGAGGATTTGCAGGCGCTGCCTTGGCTGAAACCATCCGCTGGGGGTTTGCCCGCGGCCTGTATTCTAATGAAGCCGGGATGGGAACCGCCCCGATTGCACATGCGGCGGCAATGACTGACCACCCCGTAAGACAAGGGTTCTGGTCTGTGATCGGCATTGTCATTGATACCTTGATTATCTGCACCACCACGGCATTTGTCGTCCTTGCATCCGGAGTCTGGACAGGGAAGAACGCCTCAAGTGACCCAGCAGCACTGACTACGGCTGCATTTCAGCATTATTTCGGAACTGGCGGAGGATACTTCGTTTCGATTTCTCTCGTCTTTTTTGTTGTCTCGACCATTATGGTTGTCATCTTTTACGGCGTAAAACAAGCTGAATTTCTATTCGGACGGCTGTCGGGGCATGTTATTAAATTCGTTTATTTAGCGGCTATTATCATAGGTGCCGCCGGCGGAGCAAAAGCCATCTGGGGCTTTCTGGACTTAGCGTTAGTTTTCATTCTCGTTCCGAATGTGATTGCGCTGTTATTATTGAGCAAGAAGGTAAAAGCGCTGTATACCGAATTTTTCACATCTGAACAGTATTACCTGAAAGATAGAAGAAAAACGAAACAGAGTGCTGTTTGCCAGACAAAAGAAGCCGAAAACTCTTAGTGTTTTTGGAACTTAACCTCGTCTTACTCTTGATAATCAATTAGGTGAACAAAGGCAGCAAGATCGCATCACCACGTTAATGAGCGGTTTGATTCTGTTAAGTCTATCTGTTTTGATTCTTTTTTCATCTTGTCAATGCCCTGCGTACCTGCCATTCCGTCCGATATAGGCTAAGACGATGTCGGTCTTGGTTCTCGGGCCGATTTTAAAAGCGATCGTTTAAGCTGAAGTGATTGACGCGAAAGCGCACAAAAGCACTATTGACTCTGAGGCTTTCTGTAAAGCCTTCTGATGGACTCGGTGATCGGTTCTTCAGTGACTCTCCTTTGGCCGCCTTTTATTTTTACAATCAGGCATTTTGCCGTTTACAAAATAATAGATCTAAACTCGTCTCAGCCAATACGCTGGAAATAGACAGCATATCGGCTGAGATTCCTCGTTTTCCTTATTTCATCCCTCAGATGCCGCAAAAAAAAGACGGAGGACGTGATCCTGAATAGATTCAGATTTTACGATTCCTTCGATATATACAATAGATCCGCATGCACATTTCCGAAGTCCAACTTTGTAAACACAAATCTGAGCAGCCTTCTGTTAAAAAGGTCAGAGTTTTCCTTCGAGCTCACGCAGGAGCTGCAGGGCTTTCTCGTGTTTATTCTTTAGAGCAACCCTGCCTGTTTAAGATATTCTATGACTTTACGAATAGTATGAAAGCGCTATAAAAAGTTGTTGACTACATGTATATACAGGAATACAATGTAAACATAAGTTGTATATACAAGTTATCAAACGGAGGGGTTGGCATGGGGGAACTGAACAGATCAGCACGGCAAATTGTTGAAGCAGTCGGCGGTGCTGAAAATATTGCAGCGGCAACTCATTGTGTAACACGTTTACGCTTCGCGTTAATAGATGAAAGCAAGGTTGACCAAGAGGTGCTGGATCAAATCGATGTTGTAAAGGGGTCGTTTTCGACAAACGGGCAGTTTCAGGTTGTGATCGGCCAGGGAACAGTCAACAAAGTATATGCGGAACTGGTCAAGGAAACGGGGATTGGCGAGTCAACAAAGGATGACGTGAAGAAGGCCTCAGAAAAAAATATGAATCCTTTGCAGCGTGCTGTGAAAACGCTTGCAGATATCTTTATTCCAATTTTGCCGGCGATTGTCACGGCGGGTCTCTTAATGGGGATCAACAATATCTTAACGGCGCAGGGGATTTTCTTCAGTACAAAATCGATTGTGCAAGTGTACCCGCAGTGGGCGGATCTCGCCAATATGATCAATTTAATCGCAGGCACGGCCTTTACGTTCCTGCCAGCGCTGATCGGCTGGTCGGCGGTGAAACGGTTTGGCGGCAATCCGCTCCTCGGCATTGTGCTCGGCGTTATGCTCGTGCATCCTGATTTACTGAATGCGTGGGGGTATGGCGCTGCGGAACAAAGCGGAGAGATCCCTGTATGGAATCTTTTCGGCCTTGAGGTGCAGAAGGTCGGCTACCAGGGGCAGGTGCTCCCGATTTTGCTCGCTTCGTATTTGCTCGCCAAGATTGAATTGTTTTTGACGAAACGGACACCCGAGGGAATACAGCTTTTAGTCGTCGCGCCGATTACGCTGCTCGTGACAGGTTTTGCATCCTTTATCATTATCGGACCGGTCACATTTGCGATCGGGAATGTGTTAACTTCGGGGCTTATCTCGGTGTTCGGCTCATTTGCCGCGCTGGGCGGGCTGCTGTACGGCGGCTTATACTCGGCACTGGTGATTACCGGAATGCATCATACGTTTTTGGCAGTTGATCTGCAGCTGATCGGTTCTAAGCTCGGAGGCACTTTTTTATGGCCGATGCTGGCGCTGTCAAATATCGCTCAAGGGTCAGCGGCGCTGGCGATGATGTTTATCGTAAAGGATGAGAAACAAAAAGGCCTTTCCTTAACATCAGGCATTTCCGCTTATCTGGGCATTACAGAGCCTGCCATATTCGGGGTGAACCTTCGCTACAGATTTCCGTTTATCATTGCGATGATCAGCTCAGGGCTTGCCGGGATGTATATCTCATCTCAAGGCGTTTTGGCAAGCTCCGTCGGTGTTGGCGGCGTGCCCGGCATTTTCTCGATTATGAGCCAGTACTGGGGCGCATTCGCAATCGGGATGGCGATTGTCTTGATTGTTCCGTTTGCCGGAACATACGCTTATGCGCGACTGAAACGTAAATAACAAAGGGGAGCGGGACGTGTTTTTGACGTTCCCTTTTTCCCATTTTCATTAAAAAAGACGGTGGTGGAGACAGATGAAAACAGAACAAACACCATGGTGGAAAAAAGCCGTGGTTTATCAAATTTATCCGAAAAGCTTTAAAGATACGACGGGAAACGGCATTGGCGATTTGAATGGAATTATTGAAAAGCTTGATTACTTAAAAACGCTTCAGGTGGATGTTCTTTGGCTAACGCCGATTTACGACTCGCCGCAGCATGATAATGGGTATGATATTCGTGATTACTACACGATTTATCAAGAGTACGGCACAATGGAAGATTTTGAACGCTTATTAGCTGAAGCGCACAAAAGAGGCTTAAAAGTCGTCATGGATCTTGTAGTCAATCATACGTCAACTGAGCACAAATGGTTTAGAGAGGCGATTTCTTCAAAAGACAGCCCATACCGTGATTTTTATATATGGAAAAACTCGAACGAAGACGGGACAGCCCCGACAAACTGGGAATCGAAATTCGGCGGCTCGTCATGGAAGCTTGACGAAGCCTCAGGCCAATATTATCTGCACCTGTTTGATGTCACACAGGCTGATTTGAATTGGGAAAATGAAGAGGTCAGAAAGCATGTCTATGAGATGATGCATTTTTGGTTTGAAAAAGGAATTGATGGCTTCAGGCTTGATGTCATTAATCTGATTTCAAAAGACCAGCGCTTTCCGAATGCGGAAAACGGCGATGATGGCCGTACCTTTTACACTGACGGGCCGCGGGTGCATGAATTTCTGCATGAAATGAACGAAAAGGTGTTTTCACATTATGACAGCATGACGGTCGGTGAGATGTCTTCAACAACTGTAGATCATTGCATCCGATATACAAATCCCGGCAATGAAGAGCTTGATATGACGTTTAACTTCCATCATCTCAAGGTCGATTATCCAAACGGAGAAAAATGGGCCTTGGCTCCGTTCGATTTTCTGAAGCTGAAGGAGATCTTATCTGTATGGCAGACGGAGATGCAGGCGGGAGGGGGCTGGAACGCTTTGTTCTGGTGCAATCACGATCAGCCGCGCATTGTATCGAGATATGGAAATGACGGTCCATATCGGGTGAAATCAGCAAAAATGCTTGCGACGGCCATTCATATGATGCAGGGCACGCCTTATATTTATCAGGGTGAAGAGCTCGGCATGACCAATCCGAAGTTTACCGGCATCAGCTCCTATCGGGATGTCGAGTCGCTGAACATGTATCACGCCTTCAAGAAAAAAGGCATGGCGGAGAAAGAGATTTTAGCCATTTTACAGGAAAAATCCCGTGACAATTCCAGAACACCCGTCCAGTGGGATGATACGCCGAATGCCGGATTTACAACAGGCACGCCATGGATACCGGCCGCCGGAAATTACCGGGAGATCAATGCTGAGGCGGCACTGAAGGACAAACACTCGGTCTTTTATCACTACCGGAAGCTGATCCAGATCCGAAAAACCTATGACATTGTCACAGAGGGAACGTATGAATTGATCGCAAAGGATGATCCGAACGTTTTTGCGTATATGAGACATGGCGAAAATGAGAAGCTGCTCATCATCAATAATTTTTACGGGACGGAGGCAGCCTTTACACTGCCGGACACGCTGAAGCCCGGCGAGTGGAAGGCAGAGGTGCTTCTGACAAATGATGAAGAGAGAGAAGAACTGAAGAATATGACGCTCCGCCCGTATGAGTCCATTGTTTATCATTTAACAAAACCGTGCTAAACTAAGCTGGGTGGTCATAAATGAAGGTGAATAAATTTATCACAATCTATAAAGACATCGCACAGCAAATTGAAGACGGCCGATGGAAGGCGGAGGAGATTCTTCCGTCTGAACATGAATTGACCGTACAGTACGGCACATCAAGAGAAACGGTTCGAAAGGCGCTTCACATGCTGGCTCAAAATGGATATATCCAGAAAATCAGGGGGAAAGGCTCCGTGATTCTCAACCGTGAAAAAATGCAGTTTCCGGTCTCTGGGCTTGTCAGCTTCAAGGAACTGGCGCAAACTTTGGGAAAAGATACGAAAACAGCCGTTCACAAATTCGGGCTGGTGCCCCCGTCAGATCTGATCCAAAAACAGCTTCGGGCACAGCCGGATGATGACATATGGGAAGTGATCAGGTCAAGAAAGATTGACGGGGAGCATGTCATTTTGGACAAGGACTACTTTTTCAGAAAGCATGTGCCTCACCTGACGAAAGAAATTTGCGAAAACTCCATTTATGAATATATTGAAGGAGAGCTTGGTCTTTTGATCAGTTATGCGCAGAAAGAAATTGTGGCCGAGCCGTGTACGGATGAGGACAGGGAATTGCTTGATTTACGAGGCTATGACCATATGGTGGTTGTGAGAAACTATGTCTTTTTAGAGGATACAAGTCTCTTTCAATATACGGAAAGCAGACACCGTCTGGACAAATTCAGGTTTGTCGATTTTGCGCGACGGGGAAAATAAAGAGCGCCTGCCTGCGGCAGAGCGCTTTTTTCTCTTGGTATCAAAATTGATACTATCATACAAAAATGTGCGTACTTTTACTTTTTGTGAGAATGGCTACAATAGAAGTGAGAGTAACCAAAAGGAGAGGTGCTTAACATGGCAGATGTAAAGAAACAAATTCTGGACGCATACAATTTCAGACATGCGACAAAGGAATTTGACCCGAATAAAAAAGTATCAGACAGCGATTTTGAATTTATTTTAGAAACAGGAAGACTGTCTCCAAGTTCACTCGGCCTTGAGCCTTGGAAATTCGTTGTTGTCCAAAATCCCGAATTCCGCGAAAAGCTTCGCGAATACACATGGGGCGCGCAAAAGCAGCTTCCGACAGCAAGCCATTTCGTCCTGATTCTGGCACGTACAGCGAAGGATATCAAATATAATGCGGACTACATCAAACGTCATTTAAAAGAAGTAAAACAAATGCCGCAAGACGTGTATGAAGGTTATCTCAGCAAAACAGAGGAGTTCCAGAAGCACGATTTGCATTTGCTTGAAAGCGACAGAACCCTGTTTGACTGGGCATCAAAACAAACCTATATCGCGCTTGGCAACATGATGACAGCCGCTGCGCAAATCGGCGTTGATTCCTGCCCTGTGGAAGGCTTCCAATATGATGAAATTCATCGCATCCTTGAAGAAGAAGGCCTTCTGGAAAACGGAAGCTTTGATATTTCTGTTATGGTGGCATTCGGCTACCGTGTGCGAGACCCTCGTCCGAAAACAAGATCTGCAGTTGAAGATGTTGTGAAATGGGTATAAAAACGAAAGCTGCTCGATAACGAGCAGCTTTTTTTTATGCCTGATTCGCTCTATTCTGTTTTCTCCTCTGATGTAAGTACATTGCCGTACCGAGTGCGCTGATCAGAAATCCGGCCAACAGGATCGAGTATATGGATGTGGCTGTGTCCGGAAGGAGGCCGCCAGCCGGACCGTCTGTTCCTGATCCGCCCGAACCGTTTCCTCCAGAGCCGTTAGTCGGTTGAGTGCCGGGAGGCGTATCATTTCCTCCGTTTCCGTCAGTTGGCTGCTTTCCGCCTGGATTGTCGGGCCCTCCGCCATTCTTGCCATCATCACCGCCGCCTGTCGGCTGATCGGACGGGAACGCCGGCGGTTTATCGTGAGCACCGGAATTTAAGATCGTGTATTCGCTGAAGTGGTTTGTGTATCCTGTCACCATATCATCGTCAACTGATCCGTTATCTGTCTTTGTGAAAGCTTTCTTTTTCCTGTCGACATGATAAATGGCAGGGTTATGGGCTTCTTCAATATCAAACATGCGAAGCGAAAGCTGAACGGGCTCCTTGAATGATTTTATTTCTTTTCCTTTTTGCTTCACTGTAAAGTCATATACATTTGATAGGGAGACGTTTAATTCTCCCTTAGATTTGATTCCGATTTCAGTGTTCGCGGTTTTGATATTCGCCATTGGAAGCTTCATGCTGTACCAGTAGTTGAACACCGTCAGGGAAGGATCTAATTCTCTATCCTTCAATAGCTTGACCTGGTCTTTTTTCATTTTTAGATTGATTGGTTTCTCTTGTGATCCTTCAGACGTTTCATAATAGACAAACGGCTTGTTGGCGTTTTTGGCATAAATCGCAAATTTGTCTTCGTCGAGTGTCCAGCTGCCGTCCTTCTGCTTTGTCGGCAGGAATACTTCTTTGATCCGTCCTTCAACTTTAGGAGAGACCTTGTTTCCTAGTTTTTTCAGCTGTTCGGTGAAAATCTCATAATCAACGTAGCCAAGGTCTTCACCATGGGAGGCTTCTGTAAAGACAGAATATCCGTCTCCTCCGGCACCGACAAAATGATTTGTTGCCACGCGGTAGGTATCATCCGTATTTATAGCAACTTTGTCTCCGTTAGGCGATTCAATTTTCACGTCTAACACACGGTGTCCAGGTTCGTTGTTTAATGTAAAGGTATATTCGATTCCGGCCACCTGAGGGAAAGCGCCGCCGCCATTTTCCACATTGCTTAGGCCTTGTTCAAGGGCTTCTTTAATTTGTTTTCCGGTCAAATCGGCCACGTAAAGCGTATTGCCGAACGGCATTACGTTCAGTACTTCGCCAAGTGTGATCTTGCCTTTGTCAATGCCTGCTCTGATGCCGCCGCCATTTGTAATCGCAATGTTGGCGCCGGCTGCTTCTTTCGCTTTTGCCAGCATACCGTCCGCGATGAAGTTTCCGAGGTTCGTTTCCTTCGTGCGCACATGCTCACGCTGGCCGTCAAGCGCCACATCCGTATAGCCGACTTCTTCATTTTTCACGTCTTCTAATTCACTTTTGAACTGATCGAGCTCTTTTTTTGCTTCCGCGTTTTCTTCCGTATGTTCATCAATTGGCAGCACGCTCAGATTTGATTTGTCTGTTTGCACCACCCCGTTTTCATCAAACGCGACATCAACGCGCCCCAAGAATTGGCCGTATTCTTTTGCCTGTGCCACGATCGTCGGTTCGTCGTTTTCCACGACTTCCATTTTGTCCACGAGAGTGTGGGTGTGTCCGCCGATGATCAAGTCAATGCCTTTCACTTTTTTGGCTAGCTCAAGATCGCGGTTATGCCCAATGTGGGTGAGCGCGATAATTTTGTTTACTTTTTCTTCTTCCTGAATCGTTTTCACGGTGTTCTGCGCAGTTTTAAATGCATCGTTAAATACAATGCTTTTGCCCGGGCTTGATGTTGTGGCTGTGTCTTCTGTTGTCAGTCCGAACACGGCCACTTTCTCACCGTCAACGTCTAACAGAATGTACGGATGGATGCCCGGCTCTTTCTTTTCTCCCGCAGTAAAGGTCTGCGGCTTTTTGACATATGATTTTAGCTTAGGTTCATTTGATACATCCACGTTCGCGCTGACGATTGGGAAATCAGGCGCTTCAAAGTGATAGCGATTCGCCGGATCGACAGTTGTGCTGTTCCCGCTGAGAAAATCAGAAAGAACGGACGGACCTTTATCAAATTCGTGGTTTCCGAAGGTCATGGCGTCATAACCCATCATGTTCATCAGTTTCAGGTCGGCTAAACCGTTCCATTTCGTGAAATACAGGTCGCCGGAAAACACATCTCCCGCGTCAAGCAGGATGTTGTGGTCTGTTTCGTTTCTTACTTCGTTGATTTTCGTCATTCGTCTGGCTGCGTCATCAAGGTGAGCGTGCGTATCATTTGTATGCATGACGGTAAGATCCCATAATCCGCCTTCAGGAGGATCGGTATCTGAATCGTCGTCAAATTGAAGCTTGTACACGCCATAGCCTTCATTTGAAGAATGTCTCACATAAGCGACATCATCGGCTTTGTCCGCAAAAGGCTTGGCTAAAAGCGAAGATTCAAACGTCAAATTTGTGCCGGAAACCGGTGCAATCGACCAGTTGTTATCGGCCTTTGGGTTTAATGTTTTCTGTTCAATAATGTAATCCATCAGTACCTGTCTGTTTTCAACTGCGGAGCCGTGGACAATCTTATCACTCGTCAGATGAGGAAAACCGCCGCCGCCGGAGGCGCGGTAATTATTCGTGACTACGAGAAATTCCTGGCTCGGGCTGATCGGTTTGCCTTCATAGGAAAGGTTGATGATCCGGCTTGAATCCGCGTTGATCACTTTTCCATTTTCGTTGTATTTGGCCGGTTTTGTGACATCGACCTGATAGGTGACGCCGTCAATCACGTCAAAGTTGTAGGAGCGGAAATTCTCATTCAGCAAGGCCTGGTCGCCGCCTTTTGACGGATCGATATGATTAAATTGTCCAGCTGACATGTCGAGCCAGTCCTTCACCTCGCTGCCGGTCAGCTTCACGATCTGGAGGGTATTATCGTACAGATACAAGTCTCCGACGTTTTTAATCGCAAGATCCCCGGCCGGAATGTTTGTATAGTAATTGGCACCGTTTCTGCCGCCGGCTTTAAACGGCGCGCCTGCAGACAAAATTGGAAGATCCTTATACTCGGTATCCTTCATTTCATTTTCCGCGTACCATTTTTGCGCATCTGTCACAATTTGAATAGAAGGGTCGTCCTTGACTTGTGCAAAGAAGCTGTTAATGTCGGCTTCTGTTTTTCCGACAGGCTTTCTGACATATTCCAGCGTGTTTTGATGTGTTTGCTGAATGGCTTTTGTGACGGCTTCGTTTCTGGATGTGACGCTGCCGGAAATTGATTCGATGCTGCCCTTGGAATCTTCGACCTTCCACGAGCCGTCTGTTTTTTCAAGCTTGAGGTCAATGACGCCTAAGTATTTGCCCCAGCTGCTTGGCATGACGACCGGAATGCCGTTAATGGTTCCTTTTTCAACATCGAACTGAGCGGCACCCGCATATTCTGCGGAAGGGAAGAGTCCGTGCTGATGGCCCGAGACAATCGCATCAATGCCCTTTGTTTTCGTGGCCAGGTCAAAAACGGCGTTTTCTGCACCTGACGATTGCGCCTGCTTTTCAATACCAGTGTGGGCAAGGGCAATAATGACATCCGCGCCTTCTGCCTTCATTTTCGGAATCGTTTCATTGGCAGATTCGACGATATCCTGCACCTGAACCTGTCCTTCGAGATTCTTTTTGTCCCAGGTCATGATTTGCGGCGGGACAAAACCTATGTACCCTACCTTGATCTTCTGTTCGTTTCCGTTTTCATCTGTGACTGTTTTCTCGTTAATTACATACGGCGTATAACGGTGTTCGCCGCCAGTTGTTTTCACATTGGCGTTTACAATCGGGAAATCGGCTCCTTTTATCGTGCCGTCAAGAAAGTCGAGCCCGTAATTGAATTCATGATTGCCAAGTGTTCCTGCGTCATACTTCAGCGCGTTCATGACGCTGATAATTGGGTGGGGTTTCGCGCCGGAGATAATGTTGTTTTTTTCGTATTTCACTGCGTATTCGCCCAGCGGATTTCCCTGAATCAAGTCACCGTTATCCAAGAGCAAGGTGTTTGGGTTCTCCTGGCGGTGCTTTTGGATCAGCTGCGCCGTTCTGGCAAGCCCGAATTCTGTCGTTTCTTTGTCGCTGTAGTAATCGTAATCCATCATGTTGGCATGAATATCAGTTGTAGCCAAAATACTGAGATTCACTTGAGGAGCCGTGTTTTCTTCTGCATGAACGGGCGGTGTTGGGAGGATTAGGCTAAGTATCATAATTGGGGGCAGCAGAATACGGAGAATGTTACTGACGTCTTTTCGTCTTTTCTGTATTCTCACCAGTTCTCCACCTTTCAACGAAATTTGTGTTACTGGTTCTATTGTAAGAATATTTTGTAAGCATTTGTAGATGTTTCTTTATGATTATTGTAAAAGGGAGAAAAATAAGTATTATGTATCATCTTTGGGTGATGTGAATTGGGTCATTATGCTTATCGTTTGTCGGCTCTGCAAAATGTTTATTATATTGTGGCTGGGGTAGAGTGTTTTATGTAGACATATTAAGGGGGAGGTTATCAATCATGGGTAAAAAAATCGCAGTTGTGCTGACAGATTATTTCGAAGACAGCGAGTATACTGAACCAGCAAAAGCATTTAAAGAAGCGGGGCATGAGCTGACCGTTATCGAAAATGAAAAAGGGAAAACCGTAAAAGGCAAGCAGGGAAATGCGCAAGTCACAGTCGATGCGTCCATTGATGACGTAAACCCTTCCGACTTTGACGCGCTATTAATTCCGGGAGGTTTTTCACCTGACCAGCTTCGTGCCGATGAGCGTTTCGTCCAGTTTACAAAAGCGTTTATGACGGACAAAAAGCCGGTATTTGCGATTTGTCACGGCCCGCAGCTGCTGATTACTGCTAAAGCGCTGGAAGGCAGAAAAGCGACAGGTTATACGTCCATTCGTGTAGATATGGAATACGCGGGGGCAGATGTCGTTGATCAGGAAGTCGTGGTTTGCCAAAATCAATTGGTCACCAGCCGCACGCCGGATGACATTCCTGCATTTAACCGCGAATCTTTGGCACTGCTTGAAAAATAACAAAAACGGACGCCCTGCGGGGACGTCCGTTTTTTCATGATAGCTTGGAACGTGCGGTCAGTTTATTGTATCTGTAATACAAAAAAGCAGCAGAAGCTGTTCCGATGACGGCAATGCCGAAGTCGAACATAAAGATATGGGCTATGCCTCCCGCTTTTGCGATGAGCCCGGTGGCGATCGGCAGCAGAATCGAGGCAATACTTGAAGCTGTCGCAACAATTCCGGTGACGGTGCCTTTGCGGTTCCAGAAAAGCTCTGTCATTAATGTAATGGTAATTTGAAACACACCTGCGGTTGAAAATCCTAAGAAAAAGGCTGTGATGTCCAGTACAACTGGGACGTGAACTGTCAGCATAACGGCAAGCGTACATAATGTAATAATCGGATACAGCAGCGTAATCATCACCGGTTTTACCCATCTGTTCAGCAGAAGGGCTAATAATAAAACAGATACCAAAGCGCCTATACTATAGTAGCTCAGCAATTGTACGGAAGCTGATTCAGCTAACCCTGCAGCCTTTTGGGCGAAGCTTGGAAGCCAGATTTGAGATACTGTGAATAAAGCCGTTGATGTAAAACCAATGATAATCAGCGCGGCGCCTTCTTTCTTCATGTCGGGTTCAGATAAGAAAGCAGGAGATCCCTGTTGCCCGGTGCTGATGGGCTGTTTCTGTTTTTTTGGCAGCGAAACCGCTGATAAGCAGAGGATGTTCAGCACATAGACAGCTGCCGGCAAATAAAATGCATATCCGTAGAATAGGCTATGGTCTGCCAAAACTGTAATCAGGAGCGGCAAAAGAGCGGCCCCGAGAGACATAAAAGCTTTTACCAAGACATTCGCCGAGCTGGGAGCAGTTGGGAAGAGCTCCGTTAAAGCCGGATATGTTCCTGCGTCCATGGCCGAATTTGCGACTCCGGCTAATAAAGCAAACACAAACGCAAGTTCATAACTCGGTGATAATGGAATACCGATTAAAAAGACAGCCATCAATCCGGCGGAAGCCACAATGAGCGGTTTTCTGCCTATTTTATCTGATAAAACGCCAGATATTCCGTATGTCAGCAGCTTGCCGAATCCGATAGCCGCAATCACATAACTGATGCCTGTCGGGTCGGTATTCCACTGCTTCGTTAAGGAGGACATGTTGGATGCGAGAATGATATTGACCATTCCGAGCAAGAAGTAGTTGATGTACATTCCGGTTGCTGTTTTGACGTATTTCGTTTTCATTCTAGTACTCCTTCAAAATCTTATTCGGCCATTTGCTGTATTCGCCGGCCTCAGGAAGCCCGGCGCCTTGCTGCCGCGTCTTTCCGGCTCCCTAATAAACGAAAGCAAAAAGAATCATCTTCATCAATAATAAAAAAGACTTGCCGGATGCCGGCAAGCCCCATTATTTTCGAAGTGATGCAAGTTCTTGAGCGATCGCCTGCATTTCGCTCGGGCTGAATGCTGCTTTTTTCATCACCATTTTATGAAGGTAGGTGAGGTCCTCTATTTTTTCGTCGCTGAAGTCTTCCGCTTTGATAACCCCGACATTCAGCATGTTCAGTTTTTGTGAAATCTCTTCAATCATTTGAGTTAATGTTTCTGTATTTTGGCTGGACAAATGATTCCATCCTTTCTTTCGCGTCATTTGGTATGTTTTATTCTAACAGAATTCCATCAGAAAAAAACCCTATTCTCATTTCGGCCATTTATTTCAAAAAAGTGGTGACATCAGTTGAAAAGTGATTGAACATCCTACTAAGATAGCGGTAAAGGTTTCTTTTTAGAGAAATATGGGCAAAGAATAGGGAGGTTGCACAACATGATCAGCGTGTTATTTGTTTGCTTGGGAAACATTTGCCGGTCTCCGATGGCGGAAGCGATATTTCGGGACTTGGCAGCGAAAAAAGGATTAGAGGGGAAAATCAGAACAGACTCAGCCGGCATCGGCGGCTGGCACGTCGGCAATCCTCCGCATGAAGGAACGCAGGAGATATTGCACAGAGAAGGGATCAGCTTTGAAGGCATGCTGGCGCGCCAGGTGCGCGAACAGGATTTAACCGATTTTGATTACATCATTGCGATGGATGCAGAAAATATCGGAAGCCTGAGAAGCATGGCGGGTTTAAAAAAAGCCGCACAGATCAAGAGGCTGCTTGACTACGTTGATGATTCAGATCTTGCGGACGTTCCCGACCCTTACTACACTGGGAACTTTGACGTGGTCTATCAATTGATCAGATCAGGCTGTGAGCATCTGCTTGCATCCATTCAAGAAGAAAAACAATTGTGAGGGAAAGGAGAGTTCATCATGAACAATGAACGCTGGTTGCTGAAAGGTGTCATTCTCGGAGCTGCGGCAGGCGCGGCGCTATCCTTGCTCCATAAGCCGACGAGACAGGCCTGCGGCATGAGATGGATGACGTGCAAGCATAAAATGTCTCTGTACAAAAACAATCCTGAACTATTGAAAAACAATGTCATTACAAAAATTGATGAAGCCAAACAGCTGGCCCAGACGCTGTCAGATGAAGTCGGCTTCGTTAATCAGCAAGTCAAAGAGCTGAAGAAAACAACGCCGAAAGTGATGGAGCTGGTACAGGAAACAAAGGAACATTTTACAAAAGATAAATGATTAAACATTCGAGGTGAGACGACATGAACTTTCTGAAAGAGCTGTTCGGCAGATACACCCTTCATGAGGGGCAAAGCAAATCTGCGGAGCTGGCGTATTTTTTTCTGTTATCGCTGTTCCCGTTTTTGATTTTTATGCTGACGCTCACCGCGTATCTTCCGATTTCTACAGATGACGTGCTGGGGGTTATAAAACAATACGCTCCCGGAAGTGCGATGTCCCTCGTTGAATCCATTACCCACCAAACATTAAATGACCGAAACGGCGGATTGCTGTCATTCGGGATCATCGCGGCGTTATGGTCTGCGTCTAATGGAATGAATGCCATCGTCAGATCGTTAAACCACGCGTATGAAGTGGAGGAAAACCGCTCTTTTATCATTGTACGTCTAACCTCAATTTTTCTGACGATCGCCATGGTGTTTACCATTTTAGTTGCCTTGCTTCTGCCGGTATTCGGCCGGCAGATCGGAATGCTTGCTGCGGACTTTGTCGGCGCTTCGGACCTGTTTTTATCCATCTGGACGGCGATCCGCTGGGGAGTCAGCCCGCTTGTGCTACTGATTGTTTTTTCCGCTTTGTACGTCATCGCGCCTAACAAAAAGCTGTCGCTTCGCTTTGTAATGCCGGGTGCGCTGTTTGCGGCCATCGGCTGGATTGTCGTCAGCACCCTGTTTTCGTTTTACGTCAGTACATTTGCGAACTATAGCGCCACATACGGAAGCATTGGGGGGATCATCGTCCTGATGATCTGGTTTTACTTAAGCGGGATTTTAATTATTTTAGGGGGAGAAATCAACGCGCTTTTACATAAACGTAAAAAGCTTCCTGATGAAAATCCCTACAATTAGCGCACCCTATAAAGGAACTTCAGTTCAAAAATGATCCGGGGGGCAAAACGTGATGACAAAGCATACGAAAAAAGGCGGAAGCCATAACAAACAGAACTCAAAGAGCAAATCGAGTCATAAAACAAGCGGAAGTGCCAACGGACAAAACGGCTATCATTAGAACAAAAGCCTCCTGACTTTGTGTCAGGAGGCTTTTTCTTATGAAGAGGAAGAATAGGTCTCAGCCGCTGGCCAGCTTTTCGGTTTGCCTAAAGCGATAGCGAGCCAGACAGCGGCTAGAATGAGGGTAATCAAATAAAACAAGTTAGCACTTTCGAAGGTTTGCATATACCAGCCGCCTGCAATCGGCCCGAAAATGCTGCCGAGACTGAATGAAATGCCGCATAGCAAATTCCCCGCCGGAAGCAGGTGGGACGGAAGAAGGTCTGTCATAAAGCTGATGCCGAGTGTAAAGGTTGACCCGACTGCCATGCCCGCAATAAAGAAGCAGCAGCCGATCACGTAAGGAAAAGGGAACACGCCTGCGATGAGAAAGCAAAAGGCCCCCGTCAGCAAAATCACAAGCAGCACATTCCGTCTTCCGTATTTATCGCTGAGAATGCCGAGCGGGAATTGAAAAATAATGCTTCCGATCGCAAATGCAGGAAGAATCAAAGCGACGGCGTCCACAGATAAACCCAGACGCAGCGCATACACAGGAAAGCTGCCGTTTAATGCAGTCTCCAGAAATCCGTACCCGAACGTAGGCATAAACGCAACCCATGCAAACAGCATAGCCTGGTAAAAGCGTCTGAAACTATTGTCTGATTTGGTTTCGTGAGGGCTGGTTTCCGGGTATGCATTTTGTAGCAAGAAAACAAAGAGCCACGCAAGCAAACTGATGCAGCCTGACACGATAAAAGGCAGTGCCGGACTCAGCTTAACAAACGGGACCATAAACGGGCCCGCAGCAAAACCAAGACCAAAGGAGAGTCCGTAAATGGAAAGATTTCTCCCGCGGTTTTGCTTTGACGACATGGAGGTCACCCACGTTTGCGTAGAAAAGTGAAGCATATGGTCGCCGATCCCAATGAAAAGACGAAGCAGGAACCACACCCAAACCGACTGAAGCCAAATGAACCCGAACAAGCTTAAAATGACGATGCTTCCGCCAATGACGATCAGCGGTTTGAAGCCCAGTTTTCTAAGCGGAGCCTCCATAAACGGAGAAGCCAATAGCACTCCGATGTACAGCCCGGTCGCATGCAGGCCGTTCATCGCCGCTGATTCACCATTTGTTTCAAAGATAATCGAGATGACGGGGAGCAGCATGCCCTGTGAAAACCCGGATATGGAAACGAGCAAAACCAGAATAGAAAAATGCATTCGTGACATCGTGTCTGTTCTCCTTTGTGAGATCTATGTTGATCGTACACCGATTTCCAAAAGGCGGCAACCTGAAAAAAGCCTATATCGCGCGCAAACATTTGACCTCGTGTAATCATGATGATTTTTGTGAAGAATAAAAATAAAACAAGTCATACTAAAGGAGTCAATTCACTATGAATCGTATCTTTTTTATATTAGTGGCGGCTGGTGTTCCGCTTTCTGTTATCGGCAGTTTGATGCATTGGCCTTCTGCCATTCTCTTTGCAGTCTATTGTGTAACAATTATTGCTCTGGCAAGCTATATGGGAAGAGCGACAGAATCGCTGTCCATTATTGCCGGGCCGCGGATCGGCGGTCTGTTGAACGCCACCTTCGGGAATGCGGTTGAGCTGATTATTTCGCTATTTGCATTAAAGGAAGGCCTTACAGGAATCGTGCTTGCCTCTTTAACAGGTTCAGTGCTGGGAAATCTCCTGCTGGTTGCGGGGTTATCGTTTTTTGTCGGCGGTTTAAAATACAAGCGGCAGGAGTTTAATATCCATGATGCACGCCATAATTCCGGGCTTTTGATTTTCGCCATTATTGTGGCTTTCGTAATTCCTGAGGTATTTTCGGTTGGAATGGGGGATACAAGCAAGCTTAATTTAAGCATCGGTATCAGCATCATTTTGATTCTGTTATATGTGGCGGCTCTGTACTTTAAGCTTGTCACGCACCGCGGTGTATATCAGCCGAACAATGCTGTCCAGCCTGAGGAAGAGGAGCAGCCGGAATGGTCAGGGAAGGTTGCCACGATTGTTTTGTTTGCGGCAACAATTGTCGTGGCGTACATTTCCGAAAATCTGGTGCACACATTCCACTCGGTTGCTGAACAGTTCGGCTGGAGCGAGCTGTTTATCGGGGTCATCATCGTTGCGATTGTCGGTAATGCGGCGGAACACGCGTCTGCCATCATTATGGCCTATAAAAATAAAATGGATATTGCGGTGGAGATCGCTGTCGGCTCCACTTTGCAGATTGCCATGTTTGTTGCGCCGGTTCTCGTGATCTGCTCTATCTTTTTCCCGGTAAGCATGCCGCTTGTGTTTACACTGCCGGAGCTTGTCGCGATGGTATCTTCCGTTCTCTTGATGATTGCCATTTCGAATGATGGTGATTCCAACTGGTTTGAAGGTGCCACGCTGCTAGCGGCTTATGTCATTATGGCGATCGGCTTTTTCCTTCTTTAACCTGAAAAAATGATGGATAACAACAAAGCGGGATGAAAAGACTAAGGGAAAATGCGATAGAAAGAGTGATATGATGAAAAAGCTATTTCATTCCACACTTATTGTGTTGTTATTCTTTAGTTTTTTCGGCGTTCAGCCCATCCACGCGAAGAAGCAGTTTAAGGTGCCGAATTCTGTAGCAAGCATTTCGAAGGAAAACACGTATCCGAATGCTTCACAGGATCAGCCGATGCTTCAGCCGAGCAAGCTGGCTAAGGAACTGCTGAGTTCATCAGAGGTACAGATCGAAAATCCGCACCTCATCAAAATGCTGAACGAGTCTACGGTCTCTGGCACACCGCTTGCGGTCGGCTACCGAGCCACAATATTTCTCGGGAAATGGGCGCTTGGATATGAATCGAATGAAACAGTCGCCAACTGGGAGTATAAAAAAATCAATACAAACCGCGCGGATAACCGCGGCGGAAAACAAACGGCTGAAATGCATTATGACCAAGAGCAGCAATATAGAGTAACGGGCGGCCTGACAGCAAAAGTTCCAAACACGGAAGATGTCAAAAGCATGATGATGCTGAAGGCGATGAAAAAAACAAATCTTCCGCTAGCATTTGAAACGGTCATCGGAGCGGGAACAAAACGAGATCAAATTTATAAAGTCGCTCCGAAAAAACTCGGTTATTTAAACGCATATGCTCCGGCTGTGAATGAAAAAGGGAAAGTGACTTACGGAGAAGTCTATTTAGTGCTCAAGGGCAATAAACGAAAACTTGTAGTGAAAAATGTCACGTCACAGGGAATCGGCGCGTGGATTCCGGTTCAAGACCATGTCACGTTTAGCTTCCAGCTTTCCTCACAGCCAAGATAAACAAAAAACTGATTCCATTATGGAATCAGTTTTTTTATTGGGTTCTTTCGATTCTTATAGCTTCCTCAAGCATTTGCACATTGTTTTGGTACAGCTGGCGAACGAGAACCCGTCTGGCGGCAAGGCTGGCACTGAAATAATCTTCATCCCGCACCATGCCCTTTACGGTAAATTCAACCCCGCGGTTGATTTTATTCAAAGCGGTGATGCCGTGTATTTGAAAAGGCTCTGTCGGGTTTCCGAATTCATCCCGCTTCAGTGAATCGCGAAGCTCTTCATTCAGCATGTCGCACGCTTCCTCCAGCACACTGTATACACGATCTGGATCTTCTTTAAAGCTGATGAGAAAGGATTCGGTAATCCGCATAAAATCAATATTATAATTTTCTATTTGTCTGACCTCGCCGTTGCTGATGGTGAGAAGCTTTCCGCTCCATTCACGGATTTGCAGCGAGCGCAGGCCGATTTCTTCGACGGTGCCGTTAAATAAATTATTTACCGTCACATAATCGCCTTTATGAAGCTGGCGTTCATAAATTAAAAACACACCCGCCAGCACATCCTTAATCAGTGATTGGGCGCCAAAACCGATGACGATACCGGCTACGCCCGCCCCGGCTAAAATCTTGCCGAAATCATGCACAAATAAAGAAATAACATAAAAGATAAAACCGATCGTCGCCGTATATTGGGTGATAGAACGGACAAGGCTTTCAATGGTTTTCTCTTTTCTTTCTTCAATAAAGTCCGTCCGTTTAAAAAATAACTGCACCAATCGGTTAATGATAAAAACACCGATCCACAAAATGACGGCGACGAGGAGAACATCAACGATTTTATTCTGAAAAATCTCCGTAAGTGTTTCTTCCATCCGCATCTAACTCCTGGCTTGACGTTTTGAAAAATCTGTATCCTGGTAGTAGCTGTTTTTGACGAGAACGTTTGGTCCGAGGCACCGGACATTCGGGCAGTGGCAGTTCAGTTCTTTGGCCAGCTTTGTTTCTCTCCACTTTTGATAGGCGGAAGGCAGGCTGTCCGTTTGTATATTGCCGAGCGGCGGTGTATCGCCAAAGTCGGTCACGATAATATTTCCGTCAAAAATATTGACATTCAGGCGCGACCGGCCATCAGGGTCATTTCTCACTGTCACGTTTTTCGCCGTGCGAAGCCGGCGAAGCAGCTCTTGATCCTCTTCATCAGGACTGCATGCGTAAAACGGCAGTGTGCCGAACAGCATCCATGTCTTTTCATCACGAATATCCAGCAAACGGTGAATCGCCTGTCTCATGTCCTTCAGGCTGAGAGATTCAAGGGCGCTCGCAAAATCACTCGGATACATCGGATGGATTTCATGACGCTGACATTTCATATCTTCTGTGATTTGGCGGTGAATATGCTCAATGTGCGGAAGTGTGCGTTTGTTCAGCATCGTTTCCGCTGATACCATCACTCCGGCATCCACTAGCTTGCGGCTGTTTTCGATCATTTTATCAAAATAGCGCGCGCGCTGTTCGAAGGTCGGTTTTCTGTCCATCATAGCAAAACCGATTTCCGCAAACTCTTCAACCGTTCCCCAGTTATGAGAAATATGTAACACATCAAGATACGGAATAATCCATTCGTATCGCTCGATATCGAGAGTCAGGTTTGAATTGATTTGGGTCCGCACCCCGCGCTCGTGGGCGTATTTCAATAACGGCACGACATATTCCTTTACAGATTTTAATGAAAGCATCGGCTCTCCGCCTGTAATACTGATGGATCTGAGGCGGGGAATTTCCTCCAGCCGTTTTAACAGAAGATCTATTGGCAGAGCATTCGGGTCTTTGGGCTGCAATGTATAGCCTACAGCGCAATGCTCGCATCTCATATTGCACAGTGTCGTCGTTGTAAATTCAACGTTCGTCAGCTGCATATCTCCATACTGGTCGACATCCATATAGGCTTCCCAAGGATCGAACTCAGGTGTAATCGGACGCAGCTTCGTGTTTTGTGTCATGACTATCTAACTCCTTTATAAATGGGGCATACTAACGCTGCCAACAGTTAATTTTAGACCTGATTTGCCAAGATCGCAAGTAGCGGGGCGATTGAAAAACAGCAAAAAATGAGCTACCATAATAAAAAATGAATGGAGGCGCAGAATGGGGAACGCAGTAAACAATAAAGATCAGCAGCTTGATTATTTAAAGAACAGACTAGACATGTTTATGAACGTCATCGATTCATTAGACCCTGAAGCAACAGACGTTGAAGATATAGACAGACTCATCGGCATGCTGGATGACCTGGAAGCCAAATATGAACGATTTAAAAAAGACTGGGAATAAAACCGCGCATGCCGCGGTTTTTTATATTGGCATAAAGCGTTAGTATAAAACAGGGCGCCTTTCTGTAAAATAAGAAAAAATGCAGAAGGAGCGCTGGCCATGAAGTGGATGTGTGCAATATGCTGCGCCGCCGTCCTGCTTGTAGCAGGAGCAAAACAGGCAGATGCGGTACCGAATGAGCCGATTAATTGGGGCTTTAAGCGAAGCGTTAATCATCAGCCGCCAGATGCGGGAAAACAGCTGAACAGCCTGATCAAACAATATGACGCGTTTTATTTAGGCAATACAAAAGAAAAAACAATTTATTTAACATTTGATAACGGCTACGAAAATGGCTATACGCCAAAGGTGCTTGATGTCTTAAAAAAACATCACGTGACAGGAACGTTTTTTGTCACCGGGCATTTCGTGAAGGATCAGCCCGAGCTGATCAAACGGATGTCGGATGAAGGGCATATCATCGGCAACCACTCCTTTCACCATCCGGATCTGACGACAAAAACAGCTGACCAAATTCAGGATGAGCTTGATTCAGTCAACGAGGAAGTTTATAAGATCACGGGAAAGCAGGACAACCTGTACTTACGGCCGCCGCGCGGCGTATTCAGTGAATATGTGCTGAAAGAAACAAAACGCATGGGCTATCAAACCGTTTTCTGGTCCGTCGCTTTTGTCGACTGGAAAATCAATCATCAAAAAGGAAAAAAATACGCCTACGACCACATGATCAAACAGGCGCATCCGGGTGCGATTTACCTGCTTCACACTGTCTCCAAGGACAATGCCGAGGCGCTGGACGATGCGATTACCGACCTGAAAAAACAAGGCTATACCTTTAAAAGCATTGATGACTTGATGTTTGAGAAAGAAATGAAGCTTCCGTCTTTGTAAGCAAGAAAGCCTCTCCGCAATGGAGAGGCTTTTTCTATTTTTCTATGCATTTTATTAAAGCGGCCCAATCTAGGTTTCCAAGCCCTTTTTCAATACCGTTTTCAAAATGGCTTTTCGCCAGCTCGGCAAGAGGGAGGTTTGCAGAAACCTGCTCCGCGGCGGCGAGCGCCAGATTGGTGTCCTTTAACCCTAATGACATTTTAAAGCCCGCCGGCTCAAATGTTTGCTCGGCCATGATCGTTCCGTAATTTTGATATACGGGGGAACCGAAAAGCGCGTTGGCGATCTCTAAAAATTGTTTTTGCTCTAGTCCGTATTTCTCCATCAACAGGAATGATTCAGATAACGCCTCCAGCATGGATACGAGCAGGAAATTGATGCTGATTTTCGCTGCGTTTGCTGTTTTGCTTTCTTCGCCGACGTCAAACACTTGCTGACTCAAGCTTTCGAGCAGAGGTTTTGCTGTTTTTTTCGCTTCCGCGGGTCCTGCCGCTATAATGCGAAGCGCGGCTTTTGCGGCGGCATCCGGTCTTCCCAGCACAGGAGCCGCAAGGAAGGATTGTCCTTTTTCTGCATGGGCGGCCGCGAGTTTTTCTGAGAACTCCACACTGATCGTGCTCATCGAAATGTGAATGCCATTCTCTGATAATCCTTCAATCAATCCGTCTTTGCCGAATGTCACGGCGCTGACAGAATTGTCATCAGAAAGCATTGTCACGACAATATCAGCGGTCTCGGCCGCCTGGCGCGGCGTTTCTGCCACTTGGGCGCCCTGGGATGCGAATTCCTCCGTCTTTTCTTTCGTCCGATTGTATACTGTCAAACGATAGCCTGCTTGTAGCACGTTTCGGGCAATGGGCTGTCCCATATTGCCGAGTCCGATCACAGCGATTTTCAATCTGATCACTCCCTGAACATTTTTTTCATTATATACAAAATGAACAGGATATGCTGGAAATCGGCTTACCAAAATAAAAAGAACAGCTTCACGCTGTCCTCATTTAAAGATGTTGAACCATCCTTTATGTACAAACCATATCAGCATGCCGGCCACAAGAGCGGCCATCAGGCCAAGCACAGCGAAATATCCGTATTTCCAGTGAAGCTCCGGCATGTTGTCGAAGTTCATGCCGTAAACGCCGGCGATAAACGTGAGCGGGATAAAAATCGTAGACACGATGGTCAATGTCATCATAATCGCATTCATCCGGTTCGAATTCAGTGTCACGTAGCTGTCACGCAAATCGGACGTCATGTCGCGGTTAGATTCCACAATTTCTGAAAGCTTTAATAAATGATCGTAAATATCGCTGAAGTATGCCTTTGTTTCCCGCTGCTCTTTCACATGGTCAAGACTTAAAATCCGATACAGCAAATCACGCATCGGAATAATGGTCCGCCTGAGATGCAATAGGTCAGTTCTGAGCTCAAACACCTCGCTCATCAGCGTCCCGTACGTTTTGTGGCTGCGGCTGTCTTCAATCTCATTCAGCCGGTCTTCTATTTTGTACACCAGAGGAAAATATTCATCAACAAGCTGATCCATGATCATGTAAGAAATATGCCCCGGCCCTTTTTTAAACATGTCCGGTGAAGCATATAATCGCTCCCGGACTTTGGCGATACCGGGCGTTTCGTGTAAATGAAAGGTGACGACAAATGTTTCGCCTTGAAAGATATCGACTTCCTCGGTCTCAAGTGTTTCCTGATTCAGCGCATGAAGCACGTAAAAGCGATAGCCATCGTAATGGTCAAGCTTCGGGCGCTGCATATGCTGAAAGCAATCTTCAATCGCAAGCGGATGAAAATGAAAAAAATCTCTCAATAACGCGGTTTCCGTTTCCTCCGGGCCGTAAAAATCAACCCAGTACCACGCAATATCCGGCTGTTCAACCCGTTCGATCGGTATATTTTTCAAAAGCTGATGCTGTGTTGTGATAGCGGTAATGTTGATCATAAACAACCCTCCACCTGCCATTATATCATGCGGCCTTTTTCAGAAAAGTATACAGTGTTTTCTACCGGTTTCCAGCGGCGTGGTATACTGAACAAAAAACGGAAAAAGGGCTGATCATATGTGGAAAGAAAAAGTATCGGTCACACCGCCGTACCATTTTGACCGTGTGCTCAACAGGCTGGCGTTAGACCCTCTGAATGCAGTTGATTTGAAAGCGCGGGACATAAGAGTGCCGATCAGAAATAAGGCCGGTGACGTATGTATTGTGAAGGTGCAGGCTTTAGGCCATGCGGACGAGCCCGAGTTTCTCGTCAGCGGGGAAACAGAGCAGGAAGACATGATGAAGGAAATCAAACGGATTTTTCAATGGGAACATGATTTGCAGCATGTCCTTGATCATTTCTCAAAAACGAATCTTTCCGCGATTTTTGAAGAGCATGCAGGCACGCCGCTTGTATTGGACTACAGCGTGTACAACTGTATCATGAAATGCATTGTGCATCAGCAGCTGAATTTATCTTTTGCGTACACCTTGACAGAACGGTTTGTCCAAACCTTCGGCGAGCAGAAGGACGGCGTGTGGTGCTATCCGAAGCCGGAAACGATTGCGGCGCTGGATTATCAAGATCTCCGCGAGCTCCAGTTCAGCATGAGAAAAGCGGAATACGCTATTGATACGTCAAGGATGATCGCAGAAGGCACACTCGATTTGTCAGAGCTGCCCCAACTGACAGATGAAGACATCATGAAGAAACTGATCAAAATCAGAGGCATCGGCCCGTGGACAGTACAAAACGTACTGATGTTTGGGCTCGGACGGCCCAATTTATTCCCGCTGGCCGATATCGGACTGCAAAACGCGATCAAACGCCATTTCAATTTGGACGACAAACCGGCAAAGGATGTTATGCTCGCGATGAGCAAGGAGTGGGAGCCTTATTTGAGCTATGCGTCGTTGTATTTGTGGAGGAGTATAGAATAATTCGTCTGACAATGAAGGAAATCGTGCAAACGTGTTATACTAGAAAGATGTGAAAAAACCATTTCACTTTCTGCCATCTGCAGAAAGCTTCATATAGAAACGGAGAGAACAACGTGAACCAACAAAACAAAAAGGCGCCCGTCGAACTGAAAGTCGGACAGACCTTTCCGCTGACGATTAAACGTCTCGGCATTAACGGAGAAGGTGTCGGCTATTTTAAGAAAAAAGTCGTCTTTGTGCCCGGCGCCCTTCCTGGTGAAGAGGTTGTCGTCCAAGCGACGAAAGTGCAGCCGAAGTTTTCGGAGGGACGGATCAAGAAGATTCGCAAGGCTTCAGAGCATCGGGTGGCACCGCCTTGCCCTGTCTACGAGCAGTGCGGCGGATGTCAGCTTCAGCATCTTGCATACAGCCAGCAGCTTCGGGAAAAGCGCGACATCGTCATCCAGTCTCTGGAGCGCCATACGAAGTTTAAAGTCGAAAACATGGATATCAGAGAAACGGTCGGCATGGACAATCCATGGAATTACCGCAACAAAAGCCAATTCCAGATCGGACGCTCACAAAGCGGCAGCATCATCGCCGGCTTATACGGCCTTGATTCTCATGATATCGTGCCGATCAAAGACTGCGTCGTCCAGCATCCGGCAACAAATAAAACAACAGGCATCGTCCGCCGCATTTTAGAGGACTTCAATGTGTCTGTTTATAATGAAAGAAAACGAAAAGGCGACGTTCGCACGATCGTGACGAGAGTCGGCTTTGAAACAGGCGAAGTGCAGGTCGTGCTTGTGACAGCAAAAGAAACGCTTCCGCATAAGGAAGAAATCGTCAACGCGATCCAAAAGCGCCTGCCTGAGGTCAAATCCATTATTCAAAATGTAAACGGAGCGAAAACCTCTGTTATTTTCGGTGAGAAATCAAAACCCCTCGCCGGACACACCGTGATTCAAGAGGTGCTCGGAGATGTTTCATTTGAACTGAGCGCCCGCGCCTTCTTCCAGCTCAACCCGGAGCAAACCGTCAAGCTGTATGACGAAGTGAAAAAAGCGGCGCAGCTGACCGGAAAAGAAAAAGTCGTTGACGCGTATTGCGGCGTCGGCACCATCGGCATGTGGGTGGCGGACGGAGCGAAGGAAGTCCGCGGCATGGACGTCATCAAGGAATCAATTGATGATGCCAAGAAAAACGCCAAAAAACACGGCATGACAAACGCCACGTACGTAACAGGAACAGCCGAGCACTGGCTCCCGAAATGGACGAAAGAAGGTTTCCGCCCGGACGTCGTCATCGTCGACCCGCCAAGAACTGGCTGTGACACTACGTTCCTGGACACGATCAAAAAAGTCAAACCGAAACGCTTTGTGTACGTTTCCTGCAATCCATCCACGCTTGCGAAGGATTTACAGGCGCTGTCGAAAGACTATCGCGTGGAATATATTCAGCCTGTCGATATGTTTCCGCAGACGGCTCATGTTGAAGCAGTGGCGAAGCTTGTAATGAAATCGTCTCATTAAGTCCTAATCAGATCTGGATTTCGGTAGAATGAACATTGCCGATTTCCGGGTCTTTTTCATGCGCAGACCTTGCCCTGACTCTTCTCTTTTCAGAGATCCTTATAAAGATAGAAAATGGAGGGGAACAGGGGATCATGTTTATTACCGTTTCACAGAAATTGTACTGTAAAAGTAAACTTCCCATTCTGTATCAAATAATTTCTCGATTCAGTATCTTGGCAATACTTTTTTAACAAATTTGGACAGGGACGCAGAAACAAGTATGTGATGAGCCCCCCAGCAATTGATAAGAAAATTTTCAGGAACATACAGAAGAAACCTGAATCATGTACCTAAACCTTTGACCCAAACTTTGTCACTTTTTATGTGTGATTAGCAAAGATTTAAATGTTCAAAATTTACTATCGTTTGATAAGAAGTGCTTAAGCATGCTATAAGTGTAAAAGAAGTATGGTCAGCTTTTTAATTTTGGGATAAAGGTGTAGCCGTATCCCATAATGAAAGGATTTGAATGTAATGACGATAGATAATTTCTGGCGTGAATTACCACGGCCTTTTTTTGTACTGGCACCAATGGAAGATGTGACGGATGTTGTGTTTCGCCATGTAGTGAGTGAAGCAGGAAGACCTGATGTGTTCTTTACGGAATTTACAAACTCGGAGAGCTATTGTCACCCGGATGGGAAGGACAGTGTGCGCGGCCGTTTGACTTTTACAGAGGATGAACAGCCAATGGTAGCTCATATATGGGGAGACAAGCCTGAGAACTTTCGCCAAATGAGTATTGGTATGGCGGAATTAGGGTTTAAGGGTCTGGATATTAATATGGGCTGCCCTGTACCTAATGTGGCGGGGAATGGAAAGGGAAGCGGCCTTATTTGTCGTCCAGAGGTTGCAGCAGAACTAATACAAGCAGCAAAAGCAGGGGGATTGCCTGTAAGTGTGAAGACAAGGCTTGGTTACACAGATGTTGACGAATGGCGTGAGTGGCTGACACACGTACTGAAACAAGACATTGCGAATCTTTCTATCCATTTGCGTACAAGATCGGAAATGAGCAAAGTGGATGCGCATTGGGAACTCATCCCGGAGATTAAGAAACTTCGTGATGAGGTAGCGCCAGATACACTGTTGACGATCAATGGGGATATTCCTGACCGTCAAACTGGCTTGAAACTTGCTGAACAATACGGTGTTGATGGGATTATGATTGGCCGCGGTATTTTTACAAATCCATTTGCCTTTGAAAAGGAGCCGAAAGAGCATAGCAGTAAGGAATTGCTTGATCTCTTACGGCTGCATCTGGATCTTCATGATAAATATTCAGCATTAGAAGCCCGTCCATACAAGCCTCTTCCTCGCTTTTTCAAGATTTACCTCCGCGGATTCAGAGGGGCCAGTGAATTAAGAAATCAATGCATGAACACAAAGTCAACAGATGAAGTGCGTGCATTGCTCGATGAATTTGAGAGGAAGTATCTTGATGGGGCGGAGCCAAAGTAAAAAGTGTTCCAATTCAAGGTGAGAGCGAAGTGGGGACATTAAACTGGTGTGAATGCGGTATTGCGCCGGATTATTCCTGCAAATTTTCATCTCGATATTCAGGGAGACATGCTGCCTAGAAGCTGTTGAAGTATTATAAGAATCAAGATAGCAGGGAATTGTCCTTGCTATCTTTTTTTATCTAAATGGATAAGATAAAATACATGGTAATAACAGGAGATGGTGCGGAAACAATGAAGGGGGAGTTTACGGTGAAAGAATTTCCTATAATTGAAACAAAAAGATTACGTTTAAGAGAAGTAAACTTTGAAGATGCCAAAGATATGCTACCATATCTTTCAGATCAAGATGTTGTTAAGCCGATGGGGTTAGACCCCTTTGAAACAACTAAAGATGTGTGGGAAGAGATCAGGTGGTATAAATCCATTTATGAAGAAGGTACAGGAATCAGATGGGGAATTACCCTTAAAGATTCTGGCGTCGTAATAGGAAGTTGTGGATTTCTTAATAGACTTGCAAAACATTATCGAGCTGAAGTTGGGTACGAATTAAGCAAAGATTACTGGAGAAAAGGAATCGTCAGTGAAGCATTAGAGGCTGTTGTCAAATATGGATATAACCACTTGCAGCTGGAAAGAGTTGAAGCTCTTATTGAACCTTCTAATATCCCATCGATAAAACTAGTAGAAAAACAAGGTTTTAGCAGAGAGGGTTTGTTGAGACATTATGAATTCGCTTGTGGTAAATTTGAAGATTTATATATGTTTTCAATGATCAAAGGAGATTTTACAGCTGGTTTGGGAAAAGATAAAAATAAATTTTAACAAATGCCTCTTTCACAATAATGTGAGGAACTAACTGCCCGGGATATGGAAAATAAAACAGGGGCGCTTGTTATTTCAACTATTATATGAAACAGAAATAGGGGGAAGAGAAAAATGAAACGACTATGCATCATCCCCTGCGGCAAGAAAAAAATATGGGACATCCGGCCAGATACAGGTCCGGTAAGGGCGGAAGACGCTTATCTCAGCCCGTTTCATCAGGCGTGCGAGCGATATGCGAAAGCTTTTTTCGACGAGTGGGTCATATTGTCGGCTAAGCACGGATTCCTTCGCCCAGATGATGTCGTACCCGAAAATTACGATGTCACTTTTGGAACCGCTCACCCGGAGATTATGGCAGCGGACGAGCTGCGCCGTCAATTTCACGAAAAAGGCTTTTCCGACATTGAACAGCTTGTTATGCTTGGCGGGAAAAAATACCGAAACGTCCTAAACGCCGTCATTGAAGAACATCAGAATATCAGCTGGCCTCTGTCATCGTACAAAGGCATTGGTTACATGCTTCAAGCGCTGAATCGGGCTGTTGAAGAAAAGCATGAACTGCAGAACGTGCAGATGAAGAAAAGAGTGTGAACATGAAAAAACTTGTGGTTGGCTTACTTGCCATTGCATTATTCGGATGCGGACTATTCATCTATCATGTATGTTTCGGTGATCCATTTACGAAAAATACCGCAGAGCAAAAGCTTGTCTCTTATGTGAAAGAAACCTATCCTCAAAAAGAAATCAAGATCACGAATGGGGTATATAACGTTAAAACCTCGGAATATGTGTTTCAAGCAAACACCCAATCTCAAAGCTACCAAATGTGCGAGATGGGGTTTCTCCATCCTAAGGTAACCTGCGATGGGATTGAAGAAGCCTATACCGAGTCTGTTGCAAAACATCTAAATCAAGAAGCATCAAAGGAAATCGAAGCGGATTTGAAAAAAGCCGTTCCGCAACTTATAAAAGCCGAAGCAGATATCAGCGTTGAAAACGCCCAGTTTACATTAGATACAAGATGGAGCAAGCAATTGGCTGAAAGAGCGCCGCTGAGTTTGACGATTCAGTTAGATGCAAGCGGAAAAACAAAAACAGATGCCGCGGCGATGGCGGAAACCGTCAGAAAAACGCTTAATCAAAAAGGGTATACATATTTCAGAGGCACGATAGACTGCATGCAGAAGGATGGGGACGGCGGCTTTGGTTATGTAAAATATTCAATTGATTTCACTCCTGAAATCGCCATTCAGAAAAACGATGCAGAGGCATTAGGAAGTTGATAAGATTTCCGAGGAAATAAATATGTCGATCGACGTCAAAAGACCAGGCAGGTGCCCGGTCTTTTTGATTTGGAATAAAACGAGACACATGGTTTCATATCGAGACAAAATGAGACACCTGTCTCAAACTGTCTCATGGTATCAACATAAAAGACTGATTTTACGGGCATCCAATAGCTGGCACACTTCTTGCATTCATTAAGGTGAACCCTAAATAGAAGGAGGCACACACAATGGAACTGTTAAAACGAGAAGGCTTGTCATTAACTGAGGAAAAAGCGCTGTGGATGTACCAAAAGATGCTGGAAATCAGGGGCTTTGAGGACAAAGTGCATGAACTGTTCGCAGAGGGAGTGCTTCCCGGATTCGTCCATTTGTATGCCGGTGAAGAAGCGGTAGCTGTAGGCGTGTGCGCTCACTTAGATGATGGCGACAGCATTACAAGCACACATAGAGGGCATGGGCATTGTATCGCCAAGGGCTGTGATCTGGATGGCATGATGGCTGAAATTTTCGGGAAAGCGACCGGGCTTTGTAAAGGCAAGGGCGGGTCGATGCACATTGCCGATCTCGATAAGGGCATGTTAGGGGCAAATGGAATCGTCGGGGGCGGTTTTACGCTCGCATGCGGGTCAGCGCTCACGGCTAAATATAAACAGACCAATAATGTAAGCGTTTGCTTTTTCGGAGACGGAGCAAATAACCAAGGCACCTTCCACGAAGGACTGAATCTAGCGGCTGTATGGAACCTTCCTGTCGTGTTTGTTGCTGAAAACAACGGCTATGGTGAAGCTACCCCATTTGAGTACGCGTCAGCCTGTGATTCAATCGCTGATCGGGCAGCTGCCTATAACATGCCGGGAGTAACCGTGGACGGAAAAGATATTTTAGCAGTTTATCAGGCAGCAGAGGAAGCGATTGAACGAGCAAGAAACGGCGGAGGCCCATCCTTGATTGAATGCATGACTTACAGAAACTACGGCCATTTCGAAGGAGATGCCCAAACCTATAAAACAAAGGATGAAAGAGCTGAGCACCTTGAAGAAAAGGATGCCATACAAGGCTTTAAAAACTATCTGTTAAAAGAGGCGGATGAAAAAAAACTGGCAGACATTGAACAAAGCGTCAAAGAATCGATTGAAAAAGCCGTCTCGTTCAGCGAAGACAGCCCATATCCGAAAGAATCAGAGCTGCTGGCAGATGTATATGTCTCATACGAAAAAGGAGGAATGTAAGATGGCGAGAGTCATAAGTATGTCAGACGCGATCAATGAAGCAATGAAGCTTGCGATGAGAAGAGATGAAAATGTGCTGTTGATCGGTGAGGATGTAGCCGGAGGAGCGGCAGTCGATCATTTGCAGGATGACGAAGCATGGGGCGGCGTATTAGGCGTCACAAAAGGGCTCGTTCAGGAATTTGGACGGAGCAGGGTGCTGGATACGCCCATTTCTGAAGCGGGCTATATGGGCGCCGCTATGGCTGCGGCATCAACAGGGCTGAGACCGATTGCGGAACTGATGTTTAACGATTTCATCGGCACGTGCTTTGACCAGGTCATTAACCAAGGGGCAAAATTCCGCTATATGTTCGGCGGAAAAGCGCAAGTGCCGATTACCGTCCGCACCACATACGGAGCGGGTTTCCGGGCTGCGGCACAGCACTCCCAGACGCTGTACGGCCTTTTCACAAGCATTCCGGGGCTGAAGACGGTTGTTCCGTCGAATCCGTATGATGCCAAAGGTCTGCTGCTTGCGGCGATCGAAGACAACGATCCGGTGTTCTTTTTTGAAGACAAAACGTCCTACAACATGAAAGGGGAAGTGCCGGAAGAGTATTATACAATCCCGCTCGGAAAAGCGGACATCAAACGCGAGGGCGGCGACATTACGCTGTTTGCGATCGGCAAGCAGGTCAATACCGCACTCGAAGCGGCAGCACAATTATCAGAAAAAGGCATTGAAGCCGAAGTTCTTGATCCGCGCAGTCTGTCTCCTCTGGATGAGGAAGCAATTTTCACATCGCTAGAAAAAACAAACCGGCTGATCATCATTGACGAAGCCAATCCGCGATGCAGCATAGCCACAGATATAGCCGCGATTGTGGCCGACAAAGGCTTTGATCTGCTGGATGCGCCGATTAAGCGGATTACAGCGCCGCACACACCTGTGCCGTTTTCGCCAGTGCTTGAAGACCAATATTTGCCGACACCAGATAAAATCGTCAGCGTCACGCTTGAATTGCTTGGCGAGCCGGCAGTGAATTAAAGGGGGGACACATATGGCGGTCAAAGTAGTGATGCCAAAGTTGGGAATGGCCATGAAACAAGGAGAAGTATCGATTTGGAACAAAAAAGTGGGAGATCCGGTTGAAAAGGGAGAAAGCATCGCCAGCATTCAGTCGGAGAAAATTGAAATGGACATCGAAGCGCCTGAAAAGGGCACGCTGATTGATATTAAGGTGAAAGAAGGGGAAGAGGTTCCGCCCGGTACGGCCATTTGCTACATCGGGGACGCTAATGAATCGGTACAGGAAGAGGCGAAAGAGCCAGCCGCTGAAGCTAGCAGGCAAGCCAATCCCCCGCCTCCTAAACAGGAGAACAAACCCGCAAACACTAAAAAAGACAGACTGAAAATTTCTCCAGTCGCCAGAAAAATAGCGGAAAAAGCAGGGTTAGACCTGAAAAATCTGAAAGGCACGGGACCGGGCGGACGAATCGTAAAGGATGATGTCACAAAGGCGCTTTCTGAACAAAAAAGGGAACAGGCTGAGCCAGTTTCCGAACAAAAGGCGCAGGAAACGCCAGTTACAGGCATGAGAAAAGTGATCGCGTCCAGAATGCAGGAAAGCTTGGCAAACAGCGCCCAGCTGACGATTACAATGAAGGCTGATATCACTAAGCTGGCAGCTCTTCAAAAACAGCTTTCGCCGACAGCGGAGGAACGGCACGGCACGAAATTGACGATCACTCATTTTGTCTCAAGAGCTGCGGTGCTCGCTCTCCAATCACACCCTATGCTGAACAGCTTCTACAAAAATGAGCGCATTATCACACATCCTCATGTTCATCTCGGAATGGCTGTTGCTCTTGAAAAAGGGTTGGTTGTCCCTGTCATTCGTCATGCTGAAAAACTGCCGCTGATTGAGCTGGCCAAAACCATTTCAGAAAACGCCAAAAAAGCACGCGAGGGACGTGCGGGGAGCGAAGAATTGCAAGGCTCGACCTTCTCAGTCACAAACCTTGGCGCATCCGGCGTGGAGCATTTTACACCGATATTAAATCCGCCCGAAACAGGCATTCTTGGCATCGGAGCAAGCTATGACACACCGGTTTTTCAAGGAGAGGAGATTGTCAGAGGTACGATACTGCCGCTCAGCCTGACGTTTGATCACAGAACCTGTGACGGCGCTCCGGCAGCTGAATTTCTGAAGGCGATCAAAACATATTTGGAGGAACCGGCAGCGTTAATTTTATAGAAAAGCAGGTGAAACGACATGACATTAGCCATTATCGGAGGGGGACCAGCAGGCTATGCGGCAGCAGTCTCAGCGTCACAGCAGGGAAAAAAGGTGCTGCTCATTGACAAAGGCTCGCTTGGAGGAACCTGTTTGAATGAAGGCTGCATTCCGACGAAGTCTTTGTTAGAAAGCGCAAATGTGCTCGATAAAATTAAACATGCCGGGCGCTTCGGAATTGAGCTTCCGCACGGTGCAATATCGGTTGATTGGGACAAAATGCAGAGCCGAAAACAGCAGGTTGTCAGCCAGCTTGTCCAAGGCGTACAGTACTTAATGAAAAAAAATCAAATACAAGTCGTGAAGGGGGAGGCCTCCTTTCTTTCTGACAAGAAGCTCTTGATCGAAGGGGAGAACGGAAAAGAAATCAGAGAGGCTGAACAAATATTGATTGCTTCCGGATCAGAGCCGATCCAGCTGCCCTTTGCCCCGTTTGACGGCAAATGGGTGATCGACAGCAAAGATGCACTCGGCCTTTCTGAAATTCCCGGTTCGCTTGTGATTGTCGGCGGCGGTGTGATCGGCTGCGAGTATGCCGGATTGTTCGCCAGACTTGGATCGAAGGTGACGATCATTGAAACGGCCGGCCAGCTGATCCCGGCAGAGGACGAGGATATCGCCCGTCTCTTTCAGGAAAAGCTTGAGGAAGACGGAGTTGAAGTTCACACCTCCTCCCGGTTAGAGCGTGTTGATCAAGCAGCCAAAACGGCGATATGGAAAAGCGGACAGCGTGAGTTTAAGACAAAGGCCGATTATGTGCTGGTGGCGATCGGCAGAAAACCTCGTCTGGATGGATTACAGCTTGACCAGGCGGGAATTGATTTTTCCCAAAAAGGTATTCCCGTAAATGAGCAGATGCAGACCAATGTTCCTCATATCTACGCATGCGGGGACGCGATCGGTGGCATTCAGCTGGCCCATGCTGCTTTCCATGAAGGGATCATCGCTGCTTCACACGCTTCAGGACGCGACGTCAAAATGAATGAAAAAAACGTGCCCCGATGTATTTACACATCGCCGGAAATCGCATGTATCGGATTGACGGAAAAACAGGCAAGACACGTTTACGGAGATGTACAGATTGGTGAATTTCCTTTTTCCGCAAACGGGAAGGCGCTCATCAAACACCAAGCGGAAGGAAAGGTCAAGATCGTGGCGGAACCGGAGTTCGGCGAAATCGTCGGAGTCTCAATGATCGGACCGGATGTGACCGAGCTTATCGGCCAGGCGGCTGCCATCATGAACGGAGAAATGACGGCGGATATGGCAGAGCATTTTATCGCGGCCCATCCGACACTGTCGGAAACGCTGCACGAAGCATTGTTAAGCACGATTGGGCTTGCGGTGCATGCATAACAAGAAAAGCTGGCGAATGCGCCGGCTTTTTTATGTTGAAAGCGCTTTATTTTTCCCCTACAATAGATGAAAACGGCGTGTAAGGGAGGAACGATCAAGGAATGAATTCGATCCCGAACGATTTGCAAACCTGGAAACGTTTTGTGAAAGACGGCGTGCTGGACGAAGCCCGAATAAGAAAAAGGATAGCCGAATCCTGGCACCGCTGCAGAAAGGCTGAGGTTAACCCCTATTTAGAAAAAGGCCCGAAGGTTTTGCAGCAAACGGAACTGGATCAGCAGTCAAACAAGCATTCATTCTTTCTGTCGACCGCAATGCCTTATCTGGAAAAACTGCTGCCCGCAATAAAAGAAATGGAAATGATGGCGCTATTAATTGATGCGGACGGCGTGGTGCTGGCGCTTGACGGCCATCGCCGCGCGCTGCATGAAGCCAAACGCATTAACTTTGTCGAAGGCGCGTGCTGGACAGAAACGGCGGTTGGCACAAATGCAATTGGAACGGCGCTTCACATTAGCGAGCCGGTTGTCATTCAAGGATCAGAGCATTATTCTGTCGCCTCCCATCACTGGAATTGCTCAGCAGCACCAATTCATTATGAGGACGGCAGTCTTGCGGGGGTGATTGATATCTCTTGCCCGGCAGCGCACGCACAGCCAAATATGCTCGGCATTTCCGCGGCCATTGCCTTTGCCGCGGAAAGGGAATTGGCAGCCAAAAGCAGGGAGAAAGAGCTTGAACTGCTCAGCCGCTTTGCCGATAGGGCAGCGTCCCGTGTGCCGATCGTGCTTTGCAATGCCAAGCAGCACATCATCGGCGCAAGCCTGCCGATACGAACGTCAATACCGGATTGGCAAGGCCGGCATCTTTATGAGTTGAAGGAAAGAGGTTTTACGATCGAAAAAGCGGTCACCATGGGGAACAGCGCCACTTGTTTTTATTTATCGGAACAAAAGAAAAAGCCGGCCTTTCGATTCAATGGAGTCCTCGGACAAAGCAGGCAATCGCAAGCGATGCTCAAAAGCCTTGAACGAGCGGCCGCGGCTGATGCGACAGTTTGCCTGTCGGGTGAAACCGGCACGGGCAAGGAAGTCGCGGCCCGCGCGCTTCATGAAAACAGCGACCGTAAGCACGGCCCGTTTGTAGCCGTGAATTGCGGAGCGATCCCGTCGGATTTAATCGAAAGCGAGCTGTTCGGCTATGCAGAAGGGGCTTTTACAGGAGCGAAACGAGATGGCTACAAGGGCGCCTTCCAAAAAGCACATCACGGCACCTTATTTCTAGATGAAATCGGAGAAATTTCCCACTCGATGCAGGTGGCGCTTTTACGGGTGCTTCAGGAACGCAAGATTACGCCGGTCGGCGGGACAAAAGAAATTCCGGTTGATATCAGAGTGATTGCTGCCACACATTGTGATTTGCGTGAACTCGCAGAAAGCGGAAAAATCAGAGAGGACCTGTTTTACCGCCTTCATGTCTACCCGATTCAGCTTCCTCCGCTGCGGAACCGTCTCGAAGATATTGAGACCCTCTTTGCGTACTACACACAGAAAAATGGATGGCCGGGAGAGCTTCCGCCTGCCTTTTTGGACGTACTGAAGCAATGGAAGTGGCCGGGGAATATTCGCGAGCTGTTTAATGTCTTTGAACGCCTTTCCATCAGGTTTCCGGACGGACGGCTGAGTGACGAGCCGCTTTCCTTATTGCTCGAAGCGTCGGGCTTGCCGATCGGCCCCGTAAAAGAAAAGGAGGCTGAAACAAAGGGGCTTAATCTCCGTGAGCAAATTCAAAAAGATATCCTCATCAATGCGCTTGAAACGGCAAAAGGAAACGTCT
This sequence comes from Bacillus sp. B28, assembly GCF_029536185.1. NCBI lineage: Bacteria > Bacillati > Bacillota > Bacilli > Caryophanales > Bacillaceae > Bacillus > Bacillus sp. B28. Next base: position 913,980 of record NZ_CP120511.1, read on the forward strand.
CCCAAGCTGCGAAAATCAGCGGCATTCCGCGCAGCACTTTCTACAAACGATTGAAAAAATTTAATATGACCGCTGGATCATAAAGCATACTTCTTTCAAGAAATGGAAACGTTATGGGTGAAGGAGGGTGTTGAGATGAATATACAGAGAGCGAAAGAAATCGTGGAATCACCGGATATGAAGAAAGTAACGTATAACGGAGTTCCGATTTACATTCAGCATGTGAATGAAGAAACCGGAACAGCAAGAATTTATCCGCTGGACGAACCGCAGCAGGAGCATGAAGTGCTGCTGAACAACTTAAAAGAGGATTAAACAAACATGGCCCGCTTTCATAAGCAGGCCATTTTGTTATGCTCGCGGCGCAAATAAGATCACACAAACGCCGATCAGACAAATCAGTGCGCCGATCCAGTCATACAGATCAGGAGTTTTCCGATCGACAAGCCACCCCCAAAAGACAGCTAGTACGATGAACACTCCTCCATAAGCGGCGTATACACGGCCGAAGGAAGGGAAGGATTGAAACGTCGGGAGAATGCCGTACACAATCAATATCAGTGCCCCGGCTGCCCCGTATCCGACGGGCTTCGCTTCTCTCAGCCACAGCCAAATCAAATAGCCTCCGCCAATTTCAGCAAGTCCCGCCGCGAGAAATAAAAGAATGGTCATCAGCATCACGCACACCCCTCAAACTGCAGTTGTATTTCATTATAAAGGAGCGAGACGCGTTAAAGCTTCGGATTCTCTTCAAATTCCTTCAAATACACACTGCGCTGAATCTCCGTAAACTGGCTGATCCAATTGTTTTTCGCCTCTTCCGTCATATGGGGCAGCATATAGCGTTCAACCGCTTCGAAAAATAATGGATTAGCTATGATGTTCCAAGTCGGAATGCGAACGATCTTGCCGTCATTCCTCTCAATGATAATATCCTCAAAAAAAATCCCTTTCAAACTGTATTGATGGCGCCCCATATAAATGCGCTTGATTTCAGTAAAAGGCACGCTGCGTTTTTTTGTGAAAATCTTCCCATCAGGCCCTTGTTTGATACGAAAAATAACATGTCCTCGGCTTGTGAACGCTGGTAAAACCATAGAAAATGTGATCAAGCCATAGACAACCGCCATCAATCCGCCGCCCAAATAAAGCAGAGAGTACTTGGATTCGAACGTAATGGCTTCTGACACCAGCCACACGCCTGCAATCACGGCGCCGCCTGTTGCGAGAAACAGCCATATTCTGAAAAACATTCTGCTTTTGACTTCGATATCATGTGATTCCAATGTGCTGCTCCTAAAGCTTCGGATGATTCTCAAATTCTTTTAAATACACATTGCGCTGAATCTCTGTAAACTGACCGATCCAATTCGTTTTCGCTTCATTATTCATATGTGGGACAATATAACGTTCAACCGCTTCAAAAAACAAAGGGTTCGGAATGATATTCCAAGTAGGAATGCGAATCGTCTTGTGGTCAGTTGTTTGAATTATGACATCTTCCTGAAAAATCCCTTTTAAGCGGTATTTATTGCGATTCATTTCAATTTTCTTGATATCGGCAAATTTCACAGCTGCTTTGTCAGTGAATATCTCACCATCTTTTCCGGTTTTAATACGGAAGATGATATTTCCCCTAGGGGTAAAGGCAGGAAAAAAGATGATAAATAAATATAAACAAAACAAGGTGAATAGAAAACCTGCTGGAATGGCTAGGAGATAATATTTCGTTTGAAAGGTAATCCCCATATAAAACAGCCATAAACAAGCAAGCCCCATACCGGCAGATCCGACAAAAGCCCATATTCTCAGGAACATTCTGCTTTTGACTTCGACTACTTGATTTTCCAATGCTCTTCTCCTTTTATCAATTCAGATTCTCGTTCGGTTTTGAAATGATTTGATTTACAACATCCTTATGAGCAGCCATGACAGTAAATTCATTCTGGGTGATACCCGTTACAAGCCAAGTATGGCGGGTGCCGGGCAGGATAAAAGCCATGTCATCCACTTCCGGTGCGTTATCTTTATCGTAAGACAGGCGCATCAGCGTATCCATCTTTCCTTTACGTAATGACAAATCATTTATAAACCGGGTAATGTCCTCTTGGTAGTCGTGCTTTCCAAGGAATTCCTTCAGGTATGAGGGAGTCTCGGAAGCACCTTCCAGAAGTGCTTCAAATTCTTTTGATGTCAAAGTCAGGATAGATTCGCTTTTATCCTCGGTATCTATTATATTTAAAAACTCAGCTGTTTTTGTAAGTAATCCGTCACTTGATTCCATTTTTTTTATGCTATGTACTTGCTCATCAAAAAGAAGCTCATGGGAGTAGGTGCCGAATTTTGAAACATGGCAGGAAACATTCCGTTCGCTGCCTTGCTCGTCAAACTTGGAAAGCTTCACTGTATAGTCCGCGTCATTTAATACGTGGATAAACGGGCAGTACTCGTCCTTTAACCTGTATTGATGATTCCGATATTCAGCAGCATCCTTCGCCAAAAGCGAACGGCAGGCCGCTTCAAATAAAAATCCGAGCTGCTCATCCTCTATTTCAGGGAAATAGGCTTGCTTCAGTGACATGCCCTGTTCAAAAAAGCCTTCGCTGTAAAAACAAAATATGAGCTCTTCTAAGCTGATCGTAAACTGATTCATGATTTATTCTCCTATCCGAATGAAAGTTTGCCTTTAAGGAAATGAGTTGCGCCGTGTATGAGCGAGTCCGCCGTTTTCTTTGCTTTGGCCATTCCTTTATGAATTGTTTTATTAGCCGCATCTATGCCGTCATTCACTGATTCTACAACTTTGCCGGCCGCTTCCAGCCCTTTTTTGGCAGTATTAACAACAGCATGAATCGGTTCTTTCAGCTTTAAGGCTGTCTTTTCGGCGAAACCTGCCGTAAATTTGGCAATTTGTTCTCCTGCCACTCCGCCAACATAAGAGCCAGCTGCGCCAAGGAGGACAGTACCAACAGGGCCTGCAAAACTTCCGATCGCCCCTCCTATTACAGCGCCTGCCGTTGCGCCGCCAGCGACAAAAATCGTGTTATTCACTGCATTGCCAACAGCTTTTGCATTTTCTCGTTTGAGCACTTCGGGTTTGTCTTCGTATTTCGCGTAATTTTCGGCGATCTTTAAGCCTGCTCCAAACGTTTCTGTCGCTCCGGTTATCAGTGTCGCTGTAATGGCATTTCCTTTTGCGAATTTCAAACCTGTTTTTCCGACATCCTTCAGTGTTGAGCGTACGCCGGCTTCATTAACAAATCCTCTTGTATAGCTCCTTACGCTGTTTGAAAAATCCACCGTGTCCTGCGGAAAGTATTTTGTAAACTTTTTATGTACCAAATCAGAAAATGGCCGGTTTGTCTTTTTAAACAGATATTTTGGGTTCAAAAGCACTCTGGCTGCTTTTTGATAACGGGAGCTGTCTACTGCTCTGGAAATGTCCAATAGAAGCTTTGAATGCCGTGCAGTATGTAAGCCGCTTGGCTGTTTCACAAACTTTGTAAGCCCTAATCCGTAGTATTTTCCCTGGGTCAGCATCAAGGCGGTTAAGCTTGTCATCGTTCCATATTTGTCGTAAGCGTTATAAAGCTTTCGTAAAATATTGTCTTGCTCAACAAATTTGTCGCTCGTTTTTCTGATGAATATCTCATTGTCACTCAGCTTGCTGACGAGTGCTTTTCCTGAGCTCCAAGCATCCCCAACCCCCGAAAAACAGCTGCTGTAGCGGGGATCGCATTGTAAAATCAGCTGTCCCAGCTCCATATGTAAATCCTTATATTTGTTTTCCATATCAGTTAATTCTGTGACCACATCATTTGCCAGCTGTTCAAGCTTATCCGGATCAACTGCAATGTTTCCTGACACGCTATTCACCTCTCGAGTTTATGTCTTTCCTCTCTTGCTTTTCTTTCTAATTCTTCCATTCTGGCAATCTCAGCTTTTCGTTCTTCTATTTTTACGGCAGCTGCCTTAAGTTCCTGGCTTGTTTCAAGCAGCTCCTGTTCGAACTGATCGTAGGCGGCTTTTGTTTCCTCGAAATCCTGGTCGAATGTGTCTCTTGCTTTTCCCTGCCAAGCATCGCCCAATGCAGATAAGCGGGAGTCAAGGAGCATTTTTGAGCTTCTGACCTCTTCTGCGGCTGCACTGTACTGATTTGCAAGCTCGATGACTTTATGTGAGTCCAACTTTTGTCCCCTGCCTTTCCTAAATTAACGCACAAATGGATGTTTTATATAAATGATTATAAATAATTCGGCATGTATCCGAATCGTACAAAAGAACCTTTTCATAAGAATTGGAAGGGCGTATATTCACTCAAATTTCACAGATGATGAGACTTTGAGATTACAAAAAAGGTAAAAAAATCAAATTGTTGAACTGATAGATAAGTGAGAAATTTCCCGCTCAATGGGAAAAAAAACTAAAACTGATCAAATGATCTAAGTGCGCCAAAAGCATTACGAGACAAGCTGTCACATGATATAAATAAAATGTAAACGTTATCAAGGAGGTCGTCATATGAAGAAAAAATCATTCTCAATCGTAATAGCGGGCGGAGGGAGCACATTTACTCCCGGGATTGTTCTGATGCTCTTAGACCATTTGGATGAGTTTCCGATCAGAAAGCTGAAGCTGTATGACAATGATAAGGAAAGACAGGAGCGGATCGCGGGGGCCTGTGACGTTTTTATCAGAGAAAAAGCACCCGAAATTGAATTTACAGCGACGACTGACCCGGAAGAAGCTTTTACAGACGTTGATTTTGTCATGGCACACATCAGGGTAGGGAAATACGCAATGCGTGCGCTTGATGAGCAAATTCCGCTGAAGTACGGAGTTGTGGGCCAGGAGACGTGCGGACCGGGCGGTATCGCATACGGTATGCGTTCAATTGGGGGCGTGCTTGAAATATTAGATTACATGGAAACATACTCGCCAGATGCGTGGATGCTGAATTACTCCAACCCGGCGGCGATTGTGGCGGAAGCAACGAGACGCCTCAGACCGAACTCAAAAATCCTCAACATCTGTGATATGCCGGTCGGTATCGAAGACCGTATGGCGCAAATTCTCGGCCTGTCCTCAAGAAAAGAAATGAAGGTCCGGTATTATGGATTAAATCATTTCGGCTGGTGGACATCCATTCAGGATCAAGAGGGCAATGATTTAATGCCGAAGCTGAAGGAACATGTGTCTCAGTACGGGTATATTCCGAACGCAGAGTCCGAGGCGGTGGAGGCGAGCTGGAATGACACGTTCGCAAAAGCGCGTGACGTGCAGGCCGCCGATCCGGACACATTACCGAATACGTATTTACAATATTATCTGTTCCCGGATGACATGGTGAAAAAATCAAATCCGAACCATACGCGGGCAAACGAAGTCATGGAAGGACGCGAAGCCTTTATTTTCAGCCAATGCGACATGATTGCACGCGAGCAGTCCTCTAAAAACAGCGAAATCAAAATAGACGATCACGCGTCATATATCGTCGATCTTGCCCGCGCCATTGCCTACAATACAGGTGAAAGAATGCTTTTAATTGTTGAAAATAACGGGGCAATCGCAAACTTTGACCCGACAGCAATGGTAGAGGTGCCGTGTATCGTCGGCTCAAACGGGCCTGAACCGATCACAGTCGGAAACATTCCGCAGTTCCAAAAAGGACTGATGGAACAGCAGGTATCAGTTGAGAAATTGACAGTTGAGGCATGGACGGAAAAATCCTTCCAAAAGCTATGGCAGGCGCTCATTCTCTCAAAAACAGTGCCGAACGCCCGTGTGGCAAGGCTTATTCTCGAAGATTTATTGGAGGCCAACAAAGATTTCTGGCCTGAGCTTGATCAAAGCCCGAGCCGTATCTCATAACTGAAAAATCCCCCATTTTCGAAATCTATATTGTATATAATAGAAAGAAAATGGGGGGATCTGATATGCAGCTCGAAGAACTGATTAATCAGCATTACAGTAAATTAAATGACAATGATTTTCATATTTTGAAATATATATTGAATCACAAGAACACGTGCTATCGTCTTGGAATCGATGCCCTTGCGAAAGCATGCAGCGTATCGCGTTCCTCGATTTTGCGTCTTGCCCAAAAGCTCGGTTTCAGCGGCTACAGTGAATTTCGCGTTTTTTTGAAGTGGGAAGATCAGCCGGAAGAAGGCGAGAGTATGAGTTTTCAAAAGCTGTTGGATGATATTGAAGCAAATTTGAAATTTATAAGGACAAAGGACATGACGGACATGTGCCAGCTGATTGATGAAGCGGACCGCATTTTCGTGTACGGGTCCGGAACGGCGCAAAAGATATGCGCCCATGATTTGCAAAGAATGTTTATCCCTCTCAATAAGTATCTGATTTTGATTGAGGGCAGTAATGAATTTGACCAGATGCAGGATGATTTTAAGGTGAATGATCTGTTTATCATCATTTCGCTGTCCGGAGAAACGCCTGAGCTGATTCCGCAGGCAAGGATGCTTTCCGCAAAGGGGGTTCCCTTTATTTCCATTACGAATTTGAAAAACAATGTCCTCGCCCAGCTCACACCGCATAATCTTTATGCGACAAGCAAGCCCGTGACATTGAGTGATAAAAAAGAAATTGTCGCTTTTGCGCCGTTTTTTCTCGTTGGCGAAGCATTGTTCCGCGCATATGTTGATTACAAAGAAGCTGAAAAAAACGACATTGAGTAGCAGGGGGTTTTGGTATGATGCAAAAAGTCCAGCGCTTTGGAAGCGCGATGTTTGTGCCTGTATTATTATTTGCGTTCGCCGGCATTATCGTGGGTGTCAGCACGCTTTTCAAAAACGAAACCCTGATGGGGCCGCTCGCTGATCCTGACGGGTTTTGGTATCAGTGCTGGTATATCATTGAGCAAGGCGGCTGGACGGTGTTTAATCAAATGCCGCTTTTATTCGCCATCGGCATTCCAGTCGCTTTGGCGAAAAAAGCTCAGGCGCGCGCTTGTTTGGAAGCGCTTACGGTTTATTTAACGTTTAATTATTTTGTCAGCTCGATCCTGACAGTCTGGGGAGGCGCCTTTGGCGTCGATATGAATCAAGAGGTCGGCGGAACGAGCGGATTAACGATGATTGCCGGCATTAAAACGCTTGATACCAACATTATCGGGGCAATCTTTATTTCTTCCATTGTCGTATTTTTGCATAACCGCTATTTTGATAAAAAACTGCCTGATTTTCTCGGCATCTTTCAAGGCTCCACGTATATCGTCATGATTTCCTTCTTCATTATGATTCCGGTCGCTCTGGCCGTGTCTTTTATCTGGCCGATGGTCCAAACGGGAATCGGGTCGCTTCAAAGCTTTCTTGTCGCTTCCGGGGCGGTGGGCGTGTGGATTTACACATTTTTGGAACGGATTTTGATTCCGACCGGTCTTCATCATTTTATTTACACGCCGTTCATCTACGGCCCGGCTGTGGCGGAAGGCGGGATCGTCACGTACTGGGCGCAGCACCTTGGTGAATATTCACAAAGCGCCAAACCGCTGAAGGAGCTGTTCCCGCAAGGCGGATTCGCGCTTCACGGCAATTCAAAAATCTTCGGCATTCCGGGGATTGCGCTCGCGTTTTATGTCACAGCCAAAAAGGAAAAGAAAAAACTTGTCGCCGGCCTGCTGATTCCTGTCACACTCACGGCAATCGTCGCCGGCATCACAGAGCCGATTGAGTTTACTTTCTTATTCATCTCTCCTTTCCTATTTGCGGTTCACGCCGTACTCGCCGCGACAATGTCGACGGTCATGTATATGGCCGGTGTTGTCGGAAACATGGGGGGCGGGTTAATTGAGGCGGTTACCCTGAACTGGATTCCGCTCTTTGGCAGCCACGGTATGACGTATGTGTATCAAATTCTGATTGGACTCTCATTTACAGCAATTTATTTTTTCGTCTTCCGATTTCTGATCCTCAAATTCAATATTGCCACACCGGGACGGGAAATTGACGATCAGCAGGAAACAAAGCTGTATTCGAAACAAGAATACAGAGAAAGAAAAAACAAAAAGGACGAAACAGCCTCCGCGGCAGAAACGGCAGATGAAACCGCTGCATTGTACATCGAAGCGTTAGGCGGAAAAGACAACATCACCGAGGTCACAAACTGCGCCACTCGCCTCAGAGTCAGCGTCAAGGATGAAAAAAAGGTCGAACCCGACAGCGTCTTCCGCGCGCTTGGCGCACACGGCGTCGTCAGAAACGGGAAGGCGTTTCAGGTGATTATCGGATTGAGCGTGCCGCAGATGCGGGAGCGTGTGGAAAAACTATTAGATCAATAAAGCAGACCCTCCTTTTTGGGAGGGTTTTCGTTTGCCGTCAAAAAGACCATCATAGTAAAGTAAAGAAAGAGACAATCGAGTATAAGGGATTTGGAGGCTTTTACATGTCAAAGGCTTTATCATATTTGAAACCATACTCACTTCTGGTGGGAATTGCGCTGATTCTCATGCTGACGGAACTCGCGGTTGAACTGGTACAGCCTCTATTGATCGCAAAAATCATCGACGATGGGATTATGAAGCAAGACATGCGGCACGTTTGGATATGGGGTGCGGTCATGATCGGTCTGACCATTTTATCATTTGCGGCGGGTATGCTGAATTCCTTTTACGCTGCCCATGTCAGCCAAAGCTTTTCCTACGATACGAGAAAAGGGCTTTTTCAAAAAATCCAGTCCTTCTCTTATTCAACATTTGGACAGTTTTCGTCCTCATCCTATATGACAAGGCTGACAAACGATGTAACACAGGTGCAAAACCTGATTTTTATGAGTCTGAGGTTTATGCTGCGTGCGCCGCTAATGATTGTGGGCGGCATTGCGCTGTCACTCGCTGTTAATGTGAAGCTCGGCTTTTTTCTTCTTGTGACGATTCCGATCCTGATTTTGTTTTTGCTTTGGGTACTGAAAAAGGGCGGGGCGCTGTTCCGATCTGTGCAGAAACGGCTGGATCAGGTGAATACGATCATGCAGGAGAATTTAACCGCGATCAAGCTGATTAAAGCGCTGCTGCGCGGAAGCCATGAGGTCAAGAGATTTATCAAAGCAAACACGATGCTGATGCAAAAAACGGTCTCGGCATTTCAGCTTGTAGAATTTACGATGCCTGTGCTGATGCTGCTGATGAACCTCTGCATTCTTTTTATTTTATGGGCGGGAGCTCACAGCATCACAAGCGGAGGTTCTCAGGTCGGCGATGTCGTTGCGGTTATTAACTATGCGACACGAATTACGGGTGCGCTTTCTATGTTCCCGTTTTTGATTATGATTTTCACCCGGGCAAAAGCCTCAGGCGACAGAATCGGCGAAGTGCTTGAAACAGAAGGTGACGGGCAGGAGGAAGGATTACTCTCAGCTCGCTTGTCAGGCCGAATTGACTTTCAGGATGTGTCCTTCCGATATCCGGATATGGACAGAGAAGCGCTGCGACATGTCACATTTTCCGCAAAGCCGAAAGAAACGATCGCGATTCTCGGGGCGACGGGATCAGGGAAATCGACGCTTTTTCAGCTCATTCCGCGGCTTTATCAGCCGGATTCGGGCAGCATTTACATAGATGAAAAGCCTATTGATGACTTTCCGGCGGAGGGCCTTCGCAAGCAAATTGGATTTGTGCCCCAGGAAGTGCTCTTGTTCTCAGGCACTGTCAAAGAAAATATTGCTTGGGGCAAAGAAAATGCTTCACTTGATGAAATAATGGAAGCGGCCAAACACGCACAAATCCATGAAACGATCATGAAGCTTCCGAAGGGATATGATACCGTCCTGGGACAAAGAGGCGTCAATTTGTCCGGCGGCCAAAAGCAGCGGATTTCTATTGCAAGGGCGCTGATCAGAAAACCGTCCATCCTTCTTTTGGATGACAGCACAAGCGCGCTTGACCTGCAAACGGAGGCGAAGCTGCTTGAGGCCATCAGCACATATGAGTGCACAACCTTAATCATTACACAAAAAATAACAACGGCCATGAAAGCTGATGAAATCTTGCTGCTCGAGGATGGAGAGCTGATAGAAAAAGGCACACACAGCCAGCTGCTTTCTGACTCACATTTATACAAACGCATTTACGAGTCGCAATTCGGAAGGGAGGGGAGCGAGTCGTGCTGAAAGACATCCGCAAGCCTTTCCAATATCCCAAAATCCCAATCGATAAAAAAGAACGCGCCAAAAAAAGAGCGAAAGCAAAGGATACAAAAGGCACCCTGAGACGAATCTGGTCTTACCTGGCAGAACGAAAAGGGCTGCTCATACTCGTTATGCTGATGGTCGTAATCAGCGCGATATTCGGGCTCCTCGGCCCCTTTGTGATCGGAAAGGCTATCGACCATTTCATCGTCGGCCAGACGGTCCGCGGGCTTATTCCCGTTCTGCTCATTCTGCTTGGCATATATCTCATTCAATCTTTATCACTATGGTTTCAAAACTATTGGATGATCACGATTTCGCAAGGCACTGTCTTTAGAATGCGAAGCGAGCTGTTCACCCATCTGCATGAGCTGCCGATCCCGTTTTTTGATAAACAGCGGCATGGCGAACTGATGAGCCGGGTGACCAATGACATCGAAAATGTCAGCTCCACTTTAAATACGTCTGTGATTCAAATTCTGTCGAGTGTCATCACCTTCGTCGGAACGATTGCCGTCATGCTGTATATGAGTCCGCTGCTGACTGTGATCACGCTGACGATCATTCCGGTAATGGCGGTGAGTCTGAAATGGATTACAAACCGTACGGGAAAACTGTTTAAAGAACAGCAAAAAAATCTTGGCGAGCTGAACGGATATATTGAAGAAAGCATTTCAGGCGCAAAGGTCATCAAAGCGTATTCACGGGAAGACCAGATTACAGCTGAGTTTCTGGAAAAAAACGCAGCACTCAAGACTTCAGGCTTCTGGGCACAGACGATTTCCGGCTTTATCCCGAAAGTGATGAACTCTTTAAACAATTTAAGCTTTACGATCATTGCTGCAATCGGCGGACTGTTTGCGCTGAAAGGCTGGATATCCATCGGCACCATCGTTGTCTTTGCCGAGTACTCAAGACAGTTCACCCGTCCATTAAATGATCTGGCCAATCAGTTTAATACGATGCTGTCCGCTATTGCCGGCGCTGAACGGGTGTTTGACGTACTGGATGAAAAAGAGGAGCGTGAGGATGAAAAGAATGCCCTGCATCAGCCGATACAAACAGGCAGCATTGAATTCCGAAATGTTTCCTTCGGCTACGAGGAAAACAATCAGACACTGAAACACCTCCAATTCACAGTGCCGGCCGGACAGTCAATCGCCTTTGTCGGCCCGACGGGAGCGGGAAAAACCACTGTTACCAATCTGCTTGCCCGTTTTTATGAGCCCAATGAGGGGAGCATTTTAATTGACGGGATTGATATTAAAAAGCTGACAAGGGCCAGCCTGAGAAAAAACATGGGGTTTGTGCTTCAGGATTCGTTCTTGTTCCAAGGCACGATCAGAGAAAATATCCGCTACGGCAGGCTAGATGCCTCCGATCAGGAAGTCGAGGCCGCTGCAAAAACAGCGAATGCCCACAGCTTTATTGAGCGGATGCCAAAAGGATATGATACAGTGCTGACGCAAAACGGCTCGGGCATCAGTCAAGGACAGAAACAATTGATCTCCATAGCAAGAGCCGTACTGGCCGATCCGGTTCTGCTCATCTTGGATGAAGCGACAAGCAACATTGATACCGTTACAGAAGTGAAAATCCAAGAAGCGCTTGCCCGTTTAATGGAGGGGAGAACGAGCGTCATCATTGCCCACAGGCTGAATACCATTCAAAGAGCGGATCAGATTATCGTATTAAAAGACGGCGAAATGATTGAAAAAGGCAGCCATGATGAGCTGATACGCCAAAAAGGATTTTACAGTGACTTATACGAAAGCCAATTTCAGAAATAAAGAAAAAGACCTTTGGCCTGTACAAAGGTCTTTTTTGTTACAGATTTATAGTACTTTTATTTCAATTTCGTAAAATGTAACGAAATTACTTGACGTAAACAAGTTATGTATATATACTAGCTTACATTAAGTAAGTGATAACATTTATCAAGGAGGATAAAAATGAATAAATCATTTGAAATTGGCACATTACTTTTAAGAGTCATCACAGGTATTATCTTTTTTGTTCACGGTTTATCAAAGTTTCAGGCAATGGAGGGCACGATCCAATTTTTCGGCAGCATAGGCCTTCCAAGCTTTATGGCGTATGTCATCGCAGCGATTGAACTCGTTGGCGGAGTGCTCGTCTTTTTCGGATTGGCTACACGTATTGTCGGTGTACTGTTCGCTCTTACGCTGATCGGCGCCATCATCACAGTGAAGCTGAAAGCGCCATTCATGGGCAATGCGGAATTTGATTACCTTCTGCTTTTGACATCCATTCACCTGGCGCTTACTGGAAGCAGATTCCTGGCACTGGACCCATTCGTGTTTAAAGCAAAAAAGAACGGAAACGTATCAGCATAAGAAAAGAGGCATACAGCATGACCAGCATTCATGAGGATACAACCATTGGCTATGTCAAACTCACAATCCGCAGTCTGGAGCGTTCCCTTCAGTTTTACTGCAACGTGATCGGCTTTCAAGTCTTGAATAAGACGGACCGCCAAGCTGAATTAACGGCTGACGGAAAACGCCCCCTGCTTATTCTGGAAGAAAATCCGAGCGCTGTCGTCTTGCCTGAACGCACGGTAACGGGTCTGTATCACTTTGCGATTTTGCTTCCCAACAGAAAGGAACTTGGTATCGCGCTCGCCCGTTTGATTGAAAACGGGATTGCCCTCGGACAGGGAGACCACGCTGTCAGCGAGGCGCTCTATCTCTCTGATCCGGACGGAAACGGAATTGAAATGTACGCTGACCGCCCCCGCAGCACTTGGCAGCGGGATCGTGAAGGAAATTACGTCATGACAACAACTGCTGTCGACATCGAGGGCCTTTTGGAAGAGGCCGGAGAAGAGCGGAAAACAACACTTCCAAACGGTACGGTCATCGGGCACATTCATCTGCATGTCAGTGATCTGAAAGAAGCAAAAGCGTTTTACACAGATGTGCTGGGCTTTGACATTGTCGGAGACTATGCGGGCATGTCTGCTCTCTTCATTTCAGCCGGAGGCTACCACCACCATATCGGCTTAAACATCTGGGCTGGGAAACATGCGCCACCTAAGCCGGCAAATGCGAGCGGGCTCGACTATTACACCGTTATCCTGCCTCATCAGGAGGAACTCAAACGTGTGTCGGACCGAGTCAAAAACGCTGGATATTCGCTTGAAGAAACGGAAAACCATTTTCTTGTGAAAGACCCTGTCTCCGGAGCACATATCAAATTTGTGATTTAACTGTCATCCCTTTGCCGTAAAAAACGGCAGAGGGATTTTTTATTTCTGTCCGCCTTGTTATGATGGGAGAACCAACCTGTTAGGGGACGTTTGAAACCATCTTGTATCGGGCACAATCGCTTTAAATACAGCAAAATGGTGCCTCATTTTACATCCATTATTCGAATAAATAAGTGGAAGCGCCGCATATGACATAAAGTTCATATGCGGTTTTTATTTTCCAGAAACACCTGTAAAAAATAACAGGAGGCAGGTATGATAAGAAAGGAATTGCTTATAGGAGTGATGAGCGTGAAAGCTCTTTTATTTACAAGAATATTCACCTTGATGGTGAGCTGTTCAATGTATCTGTCCCTTGTAAAGGATGATAACTGGTTTGAATATCTATTTATCGCGTTAGGAGCTGCCGTGTATGCAGCCAATCATTTTCTGCTGAAAACAGAGAAGTATGACGTCTGGTTTTGTCTGATTGATCTTACGGTCGGCTTTTCGTTCGGGTTCATGTTTCCCGGCAATGGTTTGTTCATTATTATGCTATGCCCGGTAGCTGTCGCATTTTTTCTGCGCGGGTTCAATAGAAAAATGGCATGGTTTCTGTTATGTCTTTGCTCAATTTTGTTTTCAATTGTCCTCATACGTACATATCTGCTAGCCGGCAATGAATATGTCATGGATCACATCACCAGCATGACATTTGTGGTGTTCTGCGGAGTCGTCGGCAAATTAATCCGCAAACTTCTTGAAGCACAAGAAACGGCAAAACAGCAGTTTCAGGAACTGACAGATTCGCATCGGGCGCTGTCAGCAGCACACCAGGAGCTGCATTTATATGCGAAGCAGGTCGAAGAACTCACTGCCATTCACGAGCGGAACAGAATGGCACGGGATATCCACGATACAGTAGGGCACAAAATGACGGCGCTTCTTGTCCAGCTGCAGCTTCTGCGTGAATGGCAAAAAAGAGACAGCCGAAAAGCAGATGAGACAGTCGGCGTTTGTGAAACGCTCGCCCGTGAAGCACTCGGCGATATCCGCTTATCAGTCCGAACCCTGCAAACGGAGAACGATCCCTCATTCATTGAATCGCTAAAACAACTGACAGAAGACTTTTACAAAAATGCGGGCGTCACATCTGAACTGACGGTCAGCGGCGATCCTGCGCTGGTCCCGCTGTCTCTGCATCCGACTGTGATCAGAACGGTGCAGGAGGCGCTGACCAATGCAAAACGTCACGGCGGCGCCACTGCCTGCTCGATTCAGCTCACGTGTTCACCGGAAACAGTCAGTCTTTTGATTAAAGATGACGGAAAAGGAAATCCTGAGGCCGCGCTGGGATTTGGTCTCTTGAATATGAAAAAGCGGGCGGCCGAACATGGCGGGATGATCCGTTTTGAAAGCGAGCGGGATCAAGGATTTACCGTGATGGCGGAATTTTCTTTGGCCAATAAAAAATGGAGCTTTGGGCCCGCACAGCAAAAGGAGAGTTTATCATGATTAAAATCATCATTACCGACGATCAGGATATCGTCAGAGAAGGGCTGGCGTCTCTGCTTCAGCTCCGGCAAGAGCTCGATGTCATCGCCACGGCGCGAAACGGACAGGAAGCCTTTGAAAAGGCGAAAGAGCTGGAACCGGATATCGTATTGATGGACATCCGCATGCCGGTGTCCACCGGGGTGGAGGGAACAAAATTGATCACCAGCTCGCTGCCGGGCGTAAAGGTGCTGATGCTGACGACCTTTAAAGATTCAGAGCTGATTGCCGAAGCGCTTGAAGAAGGGGCAAGCGGGTACCTGTTAAAGGACATGTCTGCCGATACGATTGTGAAAGCGGTGATGACTGTTCAATCAGGAGGAATGGTGCTCCCGCCGGAACTCACAGCCCAAATGCTGAATGAATGGAAACGGGAAAAACAGCTGAAAGGAACGGAAGAGAAAGAAAAACCGAAGGAACTGCTCGACCTGACCGAGCGTGAAATGGAAGTGCTGACTGAGCTCGGGTACGGACTGAACAATAAAGAAATTGCCGAAAAGCTGTACATTACAGAAGGAACAGTGAAAAATCACGTGTCAAACATTATCAGCAAACTGTCGGTCAGAGACAGAACCCAAGCCGCCATTTATTCCGTCAGACATGGCGTATCTGTCTTTTGATAGATGACGTTTGGCATATGCGTTGCCCTGAAAAGGCCTGTCACAGGCCTTTTTTTTATGCCCGATGTTCTATCCGGCGCCACATGTTTCACCCCTCAATCTCTTCTACAATGGCAATGGGATAAAAAAAGGAGTGAAACAGCGTGCTTCAAGCAGAAAATATCAAAAAGGCATACGGAAAAAAAACAATTGTCAAAGGAATCTCTTTTTCCTTGAAAAAGGGTGAGTCGTTCGGACTGCTCGGACCGAACGGAGCGGGGAAGTCCACAACCATTTCTATGATTTCCGGACTTGTGCCGCTTGACGGAGGGGAGATTACAGTCGGCGGGTATGCTATCGGTAAAGACACGAACAAAGCCAAACAAAAAATCGGCATCGTCCCGCAGGAAATCGCCCTGTACCCGACACTGACGGCTCAAGAAAATCTCGTATTTTGGGGAAAAATGTATGGACTCACGCATGGAGAGGCCAAAAAAAGATCAGCAGAAGTCCTTGAATATGTAGGGCTTACTGAGCGGGCTAAAGATAAAATCGAAACATTCTCCGGCGGAATGAAACGGAGAATTAACATCGGCGCCGCCCTTATGCATAAGCCTGAGCTGCTTATCATGGATGAACCGACCGTCGGCATTGACCCCCAATCGAGAAATCATATTTTAGAAACAGTCAAACAGCTCAACGAAACAGGCATGACTGTGATCTATACGAGTCATTACATGGAAGAGGTCGAGTATTTATGTGACCGGATCGGCATTATTGATCAGGGAGAAATGATTGCGATCGGCACAAAAAACGACTTGTGCAGCCGTCTTGGAGGAGACACGATCATCCAGATGACTGTCAGCGGGGCAGATGAAGGATTTCTTTCTGCTGTCCGCTCGCTTGCCTATGTGAATGATGTAACAGTGAGTGAATCAGAGCTCAAAATTGAGGTTGCTGCGGCGCACCATGAGAAAGTAGTCACCAGCCTGCTCACGGAAGCCGCTGCCCATCAAACGAATCTCCTGTCTCTTCAGGTTCAGGAACCGAATCTGGAACGGCTGTTTCTGAATCTGACAGGCCGCACATTGCGGGATTAGGAGGGAAGGCGATGAAAAAAGCAATATGGATCGCATGGAAAGATGTCAAAATCAGAATCACGGACAAAAAAGGGTTTATGATGCTTATCCTAATGCCGCTGATCTTAACAGCCATATTAGGGGCCGCTCTTGGATCAATCCTTGGCGGAGGCAGCGAGATTGATGAAATCAAAGTCGGCTATGTCCAGTCTGATCAGTCAGGCGCGTCGAAGATGTTTAAAACAGATGTACTTGAAAAAATGAAGATAATCAAGGTCACAGAAGCGAGCAGTAAAAAGGAAATGAAAAAGCTGCTGGCGGAAAAGAAAATTGATGTCGGAATTGCCGTCCCGGCACATTGGGGATCCGGCAAGAAACCGGCCGCTGTTTATGCTGGCACTGATCAGGAATTAAAAAGCTCTATCATAGAAACGGCTGCAGTGTCTTTTATAGATCAATACAAGGCGGTACGAGAAGCGGCATCCGCCTCGATGGAATATGTCACCAAGACGGAAGCTGTAAAACAAGGAAAGCTCAATCCTGCCCTCATTGCAGAAAATCTTGCTAAGACGCTTGAAAAAGAAGCGGGTGCCAGGCTTGCTGTTACGGAGAAATCAGTCGGCACAAAAGAAGTTACCAGTTTTCAATACTATTCGGCGGCAATGCTTTGCATGTTTATGCTGTTTCATATGACGGTCGGCGCGAAATCATTTTTGCTGGAAAAGGAAACAGAAACCCTTGCCAGACTGCTGATGACGCCTGCACAAAAATACGCCATTCTCTTCGGGAAGTGGCTCGGAACCTATTTGTTTGCCATTATACAATTTTTCATTTTTCTTATTGTGACCATCAATATATTTGATGTGTACTGGGGAGACAATCTCTTGTTTGTGTGCGTGCTGGGGCTTTCCTACGCAGCAGCTGTATCCGGCATTTCAATGCTTCTTGCTTCGTGCATCAGCGATATGAAGTCAGCAGATGTTTTGGGGGGTTTTGGCATTCAGGTGCTTGCCGTTCTCGGCGGTTCTATGCTTCCGTTTTATCAATTTCCGGATTTTCTGCAATCTGTTTCAAAGGCGGTACCCAATCGATGGGCGCTCGAGGGCTTTCTTTCCTTAATGGAGGGGGGAGGCTGGGCTGAACTTCAAACACCGGTCCTTCTTTTTGCAGCAATCGGTCTTTGTTCACTGGCTGTTGGCATCAGAAGGCTTCACACAAGATAAGGAGGTAAAACACGGTGAAAAAAATCATAGCCATTTGCGGCGTTGAGCTTTCTCTCATTTTTAAGAAGCCGCAGAACTATTTAATGATGTTCGCTGCCCCGCTGCTGCTGACCTTTGTATTCGGCGGTATGCTCGGCGGAAATGATGATAAGGTGCGGCTTGCGATCGTCGATCAGGATGACACGCTTCTTTCACAGCATTATATCCGGGAACTCAAGCAACATGATGACATGTATACATTTCAAACGATGTCTAAAAGCAAAGCCTCAGAAAAACTGAAACAAAAGAAAATTGCCGGAGTCATCACCCTTTCCCGCACTTTCCAAGAGAAGCTGGAAAAAGGAGAGAAGCCGGAGCTGGTCTTCAGCCACGGTCCAGAGCTGACAGAGGCGCCAGTCGCTAAACAGTATGCCGAAAGCAAGCTGGCAAAGCTCAACATTCAGGTAACCGCGGCAAAAACTGCGGCCGAGGCGGCGGGGGAAAGCTGGAAATCGGCTTATAAAACGGTAATCGCCAAAGATCATGGAGATAGCGCCCCAGCTGTAAAACGGGAATCTCTTAATGATAAAAAAGAAGGCAAGGGCGTAAGTGACACAGCTTCACGAGCTGCAGGCTTTTCCATTCTGTTTGTGATGCTGACAATGATGGGGGCAGCGGGCACGATATTAGAAGCGCGGAAAAATGGCGTCTGGCCGAGACTGCTCACCGCGTCTGTCAGCCGCGCGGAAATCGGAGCGGGGTATGTGCTGTCGTTCTTTGTGATAGGCTGGATCCAATTTGGAATGCTGCTTCTCGCATCCCATTGGCTGTTCGGAATCAGCTGGGGCAATCCGGCTGCACTGATCGTGTTAGTATCCTTTTTTCTGTTTGCAGTCGTGGGCATCGGGCTGATGATTGCTGCCAATGTCAGAACACCAGAGCAGCAGCTTGCTTTCGGCAACTTGTTCGTTATTGCGACGTGTATGGTGAGCGGAATGTATTGGCCGATAGAAATTGAGCCGAAGCTGATGCAGTCCATTGCTGACTTTCTCCCGCAAAAGTGGGCGATGAGCGGACTGACAGACATTATCGCTAACGGGGCAACCATTACGGATATACTCGGCATTTGCGGCATCTTGCTTGCTTTTGCCGCCGTGACCTTCACAGCGGGGCTGAAAGCGCTCCGAACGTAAAAGCATCCGCCTCCGGGCAGATGCTTTTATCATTATATCGTGTGTTCTGTCAGGTTCAGTCTTTGTTCCAAGTGTTGTTTGACGGACGGCCAGTCACTTTCGATAATACTGTAAAAGACGGAGTGACGAAATGTTCCGTCTTTTCTGATCATTTGATTTCGTAATATTCCTTCTTTCACTGCTCCCAATCGTTCTATCGCCTTTTGGGATCTGATATTCCGTTCATCTGTTTTAAACTGCACCCGAATGGTGTTCATCTGTTCAAAGCAATACTGTAAAAGTAAATATTTGCACTCAGTATTGACGGCTGTGCCCCATACCGAAGGATGAAACCACGTCCAGCCGATCTCCAGGCTTCTGCTGTCAGGCGATATATACAGAAAACGAGTCATGCCGACGATTTTGCCGGTTTCACGATGAAACATCACAAAAGGAAATTCTGTTCCGGATTTTTTATGATGCAATGCTTCCTCAACAAAGTCCTCCATATCATATGCGGTTTCAATCGTTTTCGGCAAATGGGTCCAAATTCTTTCATTTATTTGCCGCTTCATATAAACCTTGAATATGGCTCCTGTCCATCGGCACCACTCGGATCTGTTTGCCCATTAATTCATTCAATGTCACATTCATTTGACGTCCTCCTGCATAAGAGTAGCGGAGCAGCCTTTAAGGCCGCTCCTGGGTATCCTCTTGTATCATGGCTAAAATATGCTCCAGCCAGGATACGTAATTCTTCTCCCGTTCCAGCGCTTTTGTCAGTACCAGATAGTGGCCGAAATCCGGTGAAGAAAACGACATCGGCATCGGCTCCGCTGAGGCCATTAGCTTTTCATAACTTCCTTGCAGATCAGCGAGCTTGTCCTTGCGCTTCAGCAGCTGGTCTGTAAACAAGGCGGCTGCCTCCTGGCGTGACAGAGAAGAAATGAAATAAGCCTTCAGCATAAATTCATCCTTCACTGTTTCCGGAATAGGGTGGTGGCGGGTCAGCCACACGTGAAGCTCTTGTTTTCCGCTGTCTGTCAGGGTATACATTTTTTTCTCAAGTTTTGTGCCCTGAATCGTTGTCCGGAATGTGATAAAGCCTTCATCTGTCAGTTTTTTGAGCTCCGGATAAATCTGGCTGTGCTTGGCGCTCCAAAACTGGCCGAGCTCCGCTTTGAAATAACTTGTAATATCATATCCGCTCAATTCGCCTTTTCGTAAAAGCCCTAATATGGCGTATTTTAATACTCTCATGCTGTCCTCCGTGTCTATGGCTGTTTTTGCAAAAAAGAAACTTTTTAAATGCCCTGCCGCCGCAAAATCGGATCGTTCTTTTCTCTTATACCGGCAAAAACAAATGTGAATTCTTATACAAAATAGTGAATGCCATCTATTCTCATGTCTAGCTTTCATCTGTTCCCTATATTATAGGAAAGGGAGACTGGGAACACAACCGCATGTCCCCTTACGCTTATAGTCCTTTCAAGTTTCTTTCGAGTGTATGGAAGACAACTGCCAATAGAAAAATTTATGCTTTCATCAAAATAATAATGAAATTGAAGATTCTGATAAGTTTATATTTACCAAGTTTAAATTTAACTGTATAATCATTCTGGTAAATACATGATTGAGGAGAAACGGAAAATGAAAAGATTACTTATTGCATCATCTATTTGTCTATCAATGATTTTGTCTATTCTAGCAGCTCCGCCTTCAAGTGCAAAGGCGGAAACAGCACATAACCCTGTTGTTCTTGTTCATGGGATTAGCGGTGCATCATACAATTTTTTTGCTATTAAAAATTACTTAATCTCTCAGGGCTGGCAAAGCAATAAACTGTATGCAATTGATTTTTATGATAAAACAGGGAATAACTTAAATAACGGCCCGCAGCTTGCAGCATATGTTGACCGTGTTTTAAAAGAGACGGGGGCAAAAAAAGTAGATATTGTGGCTCATAGTATGGGAGGCGCCAATACGCTGTACTATATTAAATATTTAGGCGGGGGCAATAAGATTCAAAATGTTGTCACGCTTGGAGGGGCTAATGGTTTAGTGTCATCAACGGCGCTGCCGGGTACAGATCCTAATCAAAAGATCCTCTATACATCTATTTACAGTCTCAATGATCAAATTGTAATCAATAGCTTGTCTCGATTACAGGGAGCCAGAAACATCCAGCTGTATGGCATTGGACATATTGGATTGCTTTCTAATAGCCAAGTCAACGCCTATATCAAAGAAGGATTGAATGGCGGGGGACTAAATACGAACTAATGCTTCAAGATATGCGCTATGTTAAAACCTGCTGTTCAGTTACAGCAGGTTTTTTGTTTTCTGGCAGGTTGAAAAGAGCAGAAAGTCGGAACGAAAACTGACCTTTTTGTAAGTTCTAATACAGTTATTCAGCACTTCCGGAATGAATACTTCATATAACGGATAATCCTGCTCTAATCCTTCTTTGTTTGAAGCTTTTCGCTAATGCGGGAGCCGCCGCCTTCATGACAAATGGTCCCTTCCGCAACGCCGGCTTTTTTGGTAATTTCACTCGTGGATGCCGAGGCAAATCGCGGATTAGATTACTATCAAAAAGGCATTTTGCAATTTTGCGGAATCAAAAAAGTGAACAGGACACTGTACCCGCGCGTCAAGCATAGCAGCCCGGCTGCACGGGACAAATGGCTGAGGGCGGTATGTCAAAAAGTTATGGGTTTTTATGGGTCTTAGTCGTTCGTGCATACTGAAAGATAAGAAATCAGGCACTTTTTTCAATTGAAGCAGGTGTGTTATGGTACAACCATCAATTTCTATAAATTTGAAATAAAAGGAGCGCTGTTATGCAAATTAAAGAAATTTTTATGATCCGCTGCATTTCGTGCTTAAGTGTCGTCTTGCTCCATATCATTTCAATGGTCCTGATGCTTCAGGCGGAAGCACTTGCTGATATTTCTCACACGGTTGATTCTTTGCGCACACTCCTGATGTTCAGCACGCCTGCTTTCATTTTTATCTCTGAGTTTTTGCTGGCGCGTTCTTATCCTGACGGGGTGCCGGAGGGATTTTTGAAGAAGAGAGGAAAAGTGATTTTTATTCCCTTTTTGTTTATCGCAGCCATTGATGCCTTGCTGATGGCCAGTGCAATGGGGGGAAAGCTGACTTTTCTGGCGTTTGTGCAGAAATATCTGGAAAACGTATTTTTAGGAAACTTTATCGGATATTTCATTCTTGTCATCTTCCAATTTTATATCCTGCACATGCTCTTTCATGAGTATTTGAAAAAAGCATCGCCAAAATGGGTGCTGTCTGTTTCGTTTGTGGTGACAGCCGCTTATTTGGGCTATTTCTCAGCAGACAGTCCGGCACCCGCTTCTGAACAAGGCGGTTCATTTCCGTTCTTCTGGGTTCCGTTTGCAGGCTGGCTTTTCTACTTTTGTCTCGCTTATTACTGCGGAAAAGAGTACAAGCGGTTTTTAGCGCTGCTGAATCAATACCGCTGGTGGGTATACGGCGCTGCGGTCGGGTCCGCCGCGTTGGTTGTGGCTGTTTCTTATTTCGGAGAGGTCGGCATGATCAGCTCAAAGCGGCCTGACATCATGCTTTATTCAACAAGTATGATTTTCCTGTGCTTTCACCTGTTTTCTAACATAAAGCAGGTGCCGAAAATCATTATGTTTATCAGTAACTATTCCTTTTCGATTTATCTGCTGCACGCTTATTTTATGATCATTGGCTATGTTTTGCTGTTAAATATGCCAGACATTCCCGCCGTGCCGGCCGTTTTCTTGCTGTTTGCCGTCTGCACAGCGGGCCCGATCCTGACATCCTGGGCACTGAACAAGTTTAAATATGGATATTTGTTTGTAGGGAAAATCTATCAGCCGAAGAGGCGAAAAGTAAAAATGGAAGTGCGAGACCACGCAGGCTGAAAAATCACGGCAGGAGAAACGTTCCTGCCGTGATTTTTATGTTTCATTCACTTGCAATACTGTTTTTAAATACAGTTTAGCTGCTTCAGCCATTCCTGATACATCAGCTTTATCTTCATTGAAATAAAGCGCGTTCTGGATGATGCCATCGTTCACATTAAGAAAAAACTTAGTAATCGTCGCCAGAGGCTGCAGCGGCTGAAATTCCCCTTGATCGATTCCTTTTTGCAAAAGCTTCGAAAACCTTGTCACAAAAAGATCATAACGCTTCTCCAAATACTCGCGCCGTTCTTCATTGCGCCAAGCCGTCACCAAATATTCAAATTGTACCGGCGCCAATGTATCCGCCGCTCCACGCAGGCCTTCAGTCAGTCCATCGAGGTAGCTGGTAATAGTCTCCCAGACACTTCGATTTTCAGCTGATTCATCCAGCTTTCGGAGCCCTTCATCGAGGTCGGCCTCAATGATGCGGCGAAACATCTCTTCTGTACTGGAAAAATAAAGATAGACGCCGCCTCTGCTGAAGCTCGATTCTTCCACAACGTCCTTCATTGTCGTTAATTCAAATCCTTTTCGTTTAAAAACGGTTTTGGCGGCTTCTAAAATCTCCGCTTGCCGTTTATCTTTGTGCTCCTTTGTTACTTTCGGTGACAAAATATCGCCTGCTTTCTGCCATTTTCTTACCTATAAGTGTAGTCAACCCGGCCGCAATCAGCAAGCAGCCACAGATCAGAAAAGCAAGAGATACGCCGATCAATTCGGCCAGCACGCCCCCGCCCGCCATGCCGAGAATGGAGGCGAGAGTCGTCATGCTCTGAATAGCGCCAAACACTCTGCCGCTATAATCAACAGGCACGGACGTCTGAACAAGAATTTGAAACGGGATATGAACGAGCCCGAAAGCTGCTCCCATGATGAAAAAAGAGAAGATAAAAAGTGCTGTGCCGACAATTCCGAGGCCTCCCAGAAATGGCACACATCCAGTTGCTATTCCAAGCAGACAAGCCCCTAGTGTGAAATAAAGCAGATAAGAGGAAATTCGCCTTTTCCCTACAGTGACCGCCGTCAGCAACATGCCGGCCCCGCTTACGGCCATGCACCATCCTGCAAGTTCGGGCGGCGCACCGGGAAAAGAGCGGATGAGAATAATAGCCTGTGAATCGCCTATCTGCAATATGAAGAGAACAAAGCAAGCCGTGAACAAGCCCGTCAATAGAAGAGGTGTCTGTTTCATAAATAGAAAACCTTCTTTTATAGAAGCAAGTGCTGATGTTTTGTCTTGAGGTGTATTGGATGTTTGCTGAAATGCATCTCTCGGAAGCAAAAACAAAATGACAGCAGATAGAAGAAAAGCGCCCGCGTTGATGAAGAAAACGGAATGAATGGAGACTGCGGCGACCATTATGCCGCCAAGCGCGGGACCGGAAATTTTTGCAGTGTTATCGATGATGCTGCTGATAGAAACGGCCTGCTGAAGAAAAGCTTCTGATGTCAATTCCTTAAGCTTACCGTTTTTAGAAGGTGAAAACAATGAAGAAAAACAGCTCTGAAGGCTGAGCAATACGTAAAGCTGCCAAAGCTCACTGACATAAACACAGCTGATAACGGTGAGGGTGCGACCGATTTCAGACAGAAACATGATCATTTTTCTGTCAAATCGATCTGCAAGCACACCCGATACGGGGCCGAGAACAATGACAGGCAGTGCATATGACATCATTAAAAAAGACATATCCAGTGAAGAAGCATCCAGCTGAAAGGCGGCTAATGTTAAGACGGCCAAAATGTGCAGCCAGTCGCCAAGGGAAGAAATCGTTTGCGAGGCTAACAGCGTCATCAGCCCTTTATTTCTCCAAAACAATGATTGACCCATAGTTTTCTCCTCCTGTTTATAAAAGTGACACTAGTGTCGTTTTTATTGTATGGGAAAATAACACAATAAACAATCGTTTTCTTGTAAAATAATAAAGATTGAATAAAGCATTCAGGAGGGAGATGCGCATGTCAACAGCCAATCTAAGCTATCCGATAGGAGAGTACAAACCTAGGAAATTCATATCAAACGAGCAGAAAGAAGAATGGATTCAAGTGCTGGAGGAAGTGCCGGTTAAGCTGAAGCAAGCGGTTGAAGGAATGACGGACAGCCAGCTTGATACACCGTACCGAGACGGGGGATGGACCGTCCGGCAAGTTGTTCATCATCTGGCTGACAGTCATATGAATAGCTATATCCGTTTTAAATTAAGCTTGACAGAAGAGACGCCGGCCATCCGTCCGTATGATGAAAAAGCATGGTCGGAGCTTGAAGACTCCAAAACAGCGGAGCCGAGCGGTTCACTCGCGCTTTTGCAGGAGCTTCACGGAAGATGGACAGCTCTTCTTCGCACTCTGACAGATCAGCAATTTCAGCGCGGATTTTACCATCCCGATACAAAAGAGGTCATTACCCTAGAGAACGCGCTCGGGCTGTATGTCTGGCACTCACATCACCATATCGCTCATATTACGGAGCTTTCCAAACGGATGGGGTGGTCTTAACGCTTTTGCCGGCGGAAAGCCGGGAGACTGATTGCTGCAACCACCAGCAGAGAAATCACAGCCGCCGCCGCATATAAATGATCATAGCCGCTGGCAACACTGGCATGAATGGCATCGCTTATCGCAGTTTTGACTTCAGGCACAGGAATGCGTTCGATCTGTTCTTGTAAAGAAGAAACATCTGAACTGTCGATCTCGGGAATCATTTGCATAGCCTTCCCTGACTGTCCGCTGTCTGATAAGCGGCTGCTGATTTCATCGCCGATTTGGTCAAACCCTGCTGTGATAAAACCTGCATAAAGAGTAGGCGCCAATGTCAGTCCGATTTGCCTTACTAATGAAAGCGTGCCGAGCGCCGTGCCCTTATTCGCTTTAGCTGCTTCTGATACAAGAACATTCAGCGGAGCGCCTAGCAGAAAGCCAAAACCGATGCCGGCCGCCACGCTTGCAATGACAAACTCCCATTTTTCCGTCACCCAAAGCGGAAATAAAGCAAATCCCGCACATGAAATAATTCCTGAAAGCACAACAGTTTTCACCGGTCCTTTTTTGTCGGTGAGCGCTCCGCCAAGCCAAGCGCCGATTCCGGAAGCTAAGGCAAGAGGTGTCATCCAATAGCCCGCTTTTGCGGCAGGAATGCCTAAATATTGCTCAACATATGACGGAATAAAAATAACCGCCGCCAAGAGGCCCCCGGATAGCAAACCGATGATAAGCGTTCGCTGAAACATGTGATTCCGAAGTAAAGAATACGCCAGAATGGGATCGCCCCCGCGCATTTCCATCCGCTTCTCAAACCATACGAGCGCCGCAAAACAAAAAATACCGAAAACAATACATCCATAAACCTCAGGATCTCCCAGGCTTTTTAAGAGATTTGCCCCGTCAAGGTTTGTCATGCCGTACATGACAGCCAAAATTGACAAGGACAGAAGAAAAATTCCGGCCGTGTCGAGACGTTTGGCCTCCGGCGCTTTGGTTTCCACAATAAAAAATGCACCGAAAACAACCAGCAGCACTGCAATCGGCAGGTTAATCAAAAACAGCCAATGCCATGACCCGGTCCAATCAAGCAGAAAGCTTCCGATATTGGGTCCGAGCACAGCAGCCATCCCGTTCATCGCCCCTAGCAAACCAAGGGCCTTCCCTTGCTTTTCCTTTGGAAGTGTAGCAAGGACGTGAGAACTTCCGATGATGAATATCCCGCCGCCTCCAAGCGCCTGAATCAGCCGTGAGATAAGAAATAGCGGAAAGCTTTGGCTTAAAGCGACAAGCAAAGAACCAAGCCCGAAAAGGCCAACTTCAATAAGAAACAGCTTTTTTCTGCCGTAGCGGTCGGAAAGCTTTCCGACGATCGGCACACTGACGCTGAGACCGAGCGTATAAAGCGTAATGCCCCATGAACCCCAAGACGGAGAAACGGCAAATGATTCGTTTATCGTGGTCAGCGCAGCGGAGATGATCCCGTTATCAAGCGCAGCCATAAACACACCGATGGTAAACAGGCTGATCGCCCACTTTTGGCTTTTTTGATCTGCCAATGCCTTATGCATATTCATCAGCTCCTTTTACTTCACTCGGAATATATTATTCATTTAAAATGAACCAAATGTCAAATGAAAAAAGTCTGCCTCCGCAGTTTGCGTGAGGACAGACTTCGCTGACATTATTCTTTTTTAGCCTGCTCCAGCGCTCTGGAAAGAATAGAAAGCCCTTTGGAAACAGCTTGCTTTTCATCAGGAGACAGCATTTCCAAGGAACGCTTCAATTTCATATGGCCCTTTTGATAAAGCCCGCGAAAAATATTTTTCGCATCCTCCGTTAAATGAACAACCACTGAACGGCGGTCCTCTTCAGAGTGTGAGCGTTTAACAAAGCCGGATTTCTCAAGGCGGTCAAGCAGCCCGGTTGTATTTGACAGGGAAGCCCCCATTTTCTCTGCAATGTCACTGACCTTCAGCGTTCCGTGATTGTTTAAAAGCATGAGCACTTTCATTTGCGGCATGCTCATATCCAGCTTCATCCACTCAGACACATCACCGAGCCCGGCAGATGTTAAGACTTTCATATAAAGCACCCAAATTTCACGTTCCTCAGATGAAAGAATATTTTCGTTTAATACTGTTGTATCATGTAAGTTATATTCCATTTGATCACTTCCTCGTCATTCGCTCCTCTTACCATATTACTCGATTTTAACCGCTGAAAGAAAGTCAGCATAAACCGCAGATGAGACTTTGTCCGAAAAATAGCGGTAGTGTATAATGAGTTGGAGATTATTGGGGAAAGAAATATCGAACTGTATATGATTGGAGAGACCATTGCTGATTAAAAAGAATGCTTTATCAATTTTAAAAATCGTTTTTCCTGTTGCTGTTTTACTATTTGTGTTTTATCAGTCGAAAAAAGAATTGACAAACCTGTCATTCAAACGAACGCTTATGGTAATCAACGGGCTGGAGCGGACCGACTTATTCATTCTTGTGCTCATCGGCCTGCTTGCTGTTGCGGCCATGTCACTATATGATTACGTTCTTAAATATTCGCTGCGCCTTTCGATCACAAACGGAAAGGTGTTCAGAGTATCCTGGATTGCCAATTCATTTAATAATGTCCTTGGCTTCGGAGGGTTAGCCGGAGTCGGGTTAAGAATGATGTTTTATAAGGAGCATACAAAAGACCATAAAGCGCTGGTGAAGGGAATTGCCTGGCTTACATCCTCTATGCTGCTCGGCCTTTCAGTTTTCAGCATTTTCGTTGTCGCAAGATTGCTGCCCGTGGATGAAGTCATCAATGAAAAACCATGGCTGTGGGCGGTTGTTATCGGCTTCGCGCTGATTGTGCCGATCTCTTTGGCGGCGGCTAAACGAAAAGGCCGCAAAGCAGGGGATGAAGAGGGCGCAGACAAAGTGAAAAATCCGATTTTCGCTTATATGGGTGCTTCCGTTGCAGAATGGCTTATGGCTGGAATCGTAATCTATCTGTCTCTGTTCGCCATGGGAATTCATGCTGACATCAGGTATGTGTTCGGGGTATTTGTGATTGCGGCAATCGGAGGCATGATCAGTCTTGTTCCGGGCGGCTTCGGCTCGTTTGACCTTTTGTTTTTGCTCGGAATGGAGCAGCTTGGCTACCATCAGGAAGCCATTGTGACGTCGATTGTGCTGTACCGGCTCGTCTACTCATTTATCCCGTTCGTTTTGGGACTGTTCTTTGCTGCCGGCGATCTGACCGAAAGTACGATGAAACGGCTTGAAACGAACCCGCGAATTGCGCCGGCTATCGAAACGACAAACGTGCTGCTTGTCGTACAGCGGGCCATGTTAGTGAGGATTTTACAGGGATCGCTTTCACTCATTGTGTTCGTAGCCGGTCTCATTGTCCTTGCGTCGGTGTCACTGCCGATTGATCGGCTGACAGTCATTCCGCACATTCCCCGTCCGGTCCTTTTGCTGTTCAACGGGCTGTCCTTAAGCTCAGCGCTCATTTTGCTGATATTGCCGATCGAGCTTTATAAACGGACAAAACGGTCCTATACAATGGCGATTACAGCACTTGTCGGCGGATTTGTTTTCAGCTTTTTAAAAGGGCTCAATATCAGTGCAATATTCATATTGCCGATTATCATCGTCTTGCTTGTGCTGCTGAAAAAACAATTTGTCAGAGAACAGGCTTCCTATACGCTCGGGCAAATGATTTTCGCTGCGGCCCTGTTTACTGTGGCGCTGTTTAACTATAACATTATCGCAAGCTTCATCTGGGATCGGATGAAAAAGGTGCTGCGCCACGAATATTTCGTCCACAGCACTTCCCATATTACACATGCGACCATCATGGCAATCATTGCCGTTCCGCTGTTCTTCTTTATTTTTACAGTGGTGTATCATAAGAAAACCAAACCAATTGGGGAAAAAGCTAATCCAGAACGTCTTGCTGAGTTTTTGAATGAAAAAGGCGGCAACGCGCTCAGCCATCTCGGCTTTCTGGGAGATAAGCGCTTTTATTTCTCTAGCGACGGCAATGCATTGCTTCTGTTTGGGAAAATCGCAAGACGACTGGTCGTGCTCGGCGATCCGTCCGGCCAAAAGGAGTCGTTCCCGCTTGTGCTCGAAGAATTTCTTAACGAAGCACATCAAAAGGGGTTCAGTGTTCTGTTCTATCAAATCGAACGAGAGGACATGGCGCTGTACCACGATTTTGGCTATAACTTTTTTAAACTTGGCGAGGAAGCCTATGTGGATTTAAACACGTTTACCATATCAGGGAAGAAAAAAGCCGGCCTGCGGGCGATCAATAACCGGTTTGAACGGGAGGAATATACTTTCCATGTAGATCATCCTCCATTTTCAGAAGCGTTTTTAGAAGAGCTCAAACAAATCTCCGATGAATGGCTCGGCTCGAAAAAGGAGAAGGGCTTTTCGCTCGGGTTCTTTGATCCGTCATATTTACAGAGAGCACCGATCGCCTATATGAAAAATGCCGAAGGGGACATTGTCGCTTTCGCCAATATCATGCCAATGTATCAGGAAGGCGAAATCTCGGTCGATCTGATGCGCTATCGCAGCGACGCCCCGAACGGTATTATGGATGCATTGTTCATCCGCATGTTTTTATGGGCGAAGGAGGAGGGGTGCACGTCATTTAACATGGGTATGGCGCCCTTGGCCAATGTCGGCACAGCCTTTACATCCTTCTGGTCTGAACGCTTCGCGGCTGTCATTTTTAATAATGTTCGGTACATGTACAGTTTCAGCGGGCTCCGGGCATTTAAAGAAAAATACAAACCCGAATGGCGCGGAAAATACTTGGCGTATCGGAAAAACAGATCTCTTTCTGTCACCATGTTCCTCGTCACGCGTCTGATCGGCAAAAGCAAAAAAGACTCCGTCTAAACAGACGGAGTTCTTTTTTATTTAGACTTTAAGAAATACGTTTCAATATCGTCAAGCAGATAGTTTGCGGCTTTGATTCCGCCTGCGGTTGTCCACACGACGTCATCGACCTCATGGGCGTTCCCTGATTTCACAGCCTTGAGGTTTTTCCATAGTGAACTGCTCGTCCACTGATTGGCCCATTTTTCATTATCTTTTGCATTATCGGCTTTATAAGTGAAATAAAAAAGCACATCGCCATCCATATCGGGAATGGATTCTTTGCTGTCTGTTGAGAACGTGAATTGGTCCTTTTGTTTCTTGAATAGCTCCACTTGCTTTTCAGGACGTTTAAAACCCAGCTGGTCTAGAATAATGCCAGAGAATGAATCCTTATAATAGATTCTTGACTCGCCGGACAGAAAGCGTACAACAGACACAGTTTTCTTTGTCTGATCGCCAAGCTTATCTTTCATATCGGCAACGCGCTTATCAAAATCGGCAATGACTTCTTTGCCTTTGTCCGCCTTATTTACCGCGTCGGCATAAAGAGTCAGGTTATCCTTCCAGTTCCCGGCTAAAGATTCAGCAAAAACCGTGGGCGCAATCGCATTTAACTGATCATAAATCTTTTCTTGGCGCACTTTATTTCCAATAATCAAATCAGGCTTTAATTCCGCGATGGCTTCCACATTCGGTTCAGTTTCTAGCCCGACGTTTTTAACACCTTCCATATCGTCTTTCAGGTAGTCATACCACGGGTCGCCCTTCCATGACTTCACGGCCCCGACGGGTTTAATGCCAAGCGCTAAAAGCGCCTCTGTTCCTTCATTTGTTAAGACGACAATCCGTTTTGGATGGGCTGGAATGTTGTCTGATGTCCCCATTGCATGTTTAACCGTTCTTGTTTTGCTGCTTGACCCCTCGCTGTTACTTGAACTTTCTGAACTATTACAGGCAGAAAGCACCATAACGGCCATAAGTAATACAAATAGCATGCTGATGTGCTTTTTCATCTTTTTCCTCCCAATATTGAAATTCATTATCATTTAGATCATAATAAGCAGTGGTGAGAGTGTCAATCATTAATTGAGGATGATTCTCAAAAACAATCAATTTACTGCAGTCATGATGAAGAATGGTACATAGTAAATCACTAGGAGAATTGGATGATGATCTTCAAAAAGGCTTATTCGAAATGGATTTTGTTATTATGTCTGCTTTTCGTTTTGCTGGCGGCTGTCTGCGCAAGTGTCATATACGGCTATACCGGTACGTCATGGGGACAGGTCTATCAAGCGTTTACATCTTTTAACGGATCAAATGAGCAAGTCATCATTAAAGACGTCAGGCTCCCGCGCGCCTTGGTTGCCGCGGTCGTCGGCGCTTCCCTTGCGGCTGCCGGCGCTCTGATGCAGGCGCTGACAAAAAACCCGCTAGCATCACCAGGGATTTTCGGAATCAACGCAGGGGCCGGCTTTTTTATTGTTGCCGGATCATTTTTTCTGCATATTCAATCACCCCAAGCGCTTGTATGGAGCTCGTTTCTCGGTGCTTCCTTTACCGCCGCGATTGTCTATGCCGCAGGTTCGCTTGGAAGAGAAGGGCTCACGCCGATCAAATTAACGTTGGCTGGAGCAGCCATGGCGGCAATGTTTTCTTCGCTGACACAAGGCATGCTTTCCGTCAATGAACTCGAGCTGGCTCAGGTGCTATTTTGGCTGACGGGCTCTGTGCAGGGCAGGAGTCTCGATTTGCTGATGACAATGCTTCCATATGCCGCGGCGGCGCTTTTAATCAGCTGTTTCCTCGGCCGAAAAATTAATCTTCTTGTCATGGGAGAAGATGTTGCCAAAGGACTTGGTCAAAAAACGGGACTGCTGAAATTTGCTATGGCACTATGCATTGTCCTGCTTGCCGGTTCGGCTGTCGCCATTGCCGGACCGATTTCCTTTATCGGCATCATCATCCCGCACTTTGCCCGCTTTATCATCGGCAATGATTATCGCTGGGTTCTGCCGTTTTCCGCTGTGTTGGGTGCGATTTTACTTGTTGCCGCGGACATCGGGGCACGATATATCATTATGCCTCAGGAAGTTCCTGTCGGGGTTATGACGGCGATTATCGGCATGCCTGTGTTTGTTTACATCGCAAGAAGGGGGGCGAATCTATGAAACTTCGTTTTGGCATTACAGCGGCTGAAAAGAAAGCATGGATTGTCTTTTTTGTTTTACTCTGTTTAACAGCGGCTTTGTTCATCATAAGCGCCGGTCTCGGACAGCGGTTCATTCCTCCTTGGGATGTGGCCAAAACATTTTTCGGTGCAGGTTCAAAGCTCGATGAAATGATGGTGATGTCGTTCCGCATGCCAAGAATATTGACAGCTGTATGCGCCGGCGTTTGCTTGGCTGCGGCAGGCGCAATTTTGCAGGGGCTGGTCAGAAACCCTCTCGCATCCCCGGATATTATCGGAATCACGGGCGGAGCGGCTGTGGCTGTGGTGCTTGTCATGATGTTCTTCTCAGACCGAAGCGATTCACTGACGATCAGTCTGTCATGGCTTCCGGCTGCCGCATTTATCGGGGCATCAGTTGTTGGACTTATCGTTTATTTACTCGCATACAAAAATGGCGCCTCCACGTTTCGGCTGGTGCTGATCGGAATCGGATTTTCAATGTCTGCACAAGCGATGACCACATTGCTCATGATCAAAGGACCGATCTACAGGGCGTCCCAAGCCAATGTATACATAACAGGTTCGGTCTACGGATCTAACTGGCAGCATGTAAAAATAGCCGTGTTGCTGTCTGTCATTCTCTTATTCATTTGTTTTATCTGTCTTAAAAATATGAATATACAGATGCTCGGTGAAGATATTGCGGCAGGCGCGGGAAGCTCCGTGCAAAGAAACCGGTTCTTCCTGCTTCTGCTGAGTACGGCTCTTACGGGCTGTGCGGTTTCTGTTGCCGGAACGATTGGTTTTGTCGGTCTGATGGCGCCGCACATCGCAAGGCGTCTCGTCGGCTCGTCTTACGGTGCCCTGCTCCCAGCATCTGCACTGATCGGGGCTCTGCTCGTATTAGGAGCAGACATCATCGGCAGAACCTTATTTGCCCCGGTCGAAGTGCCGGCAGGCGTTTTTACAGCGGCGATCGGCGCCCCCTACTTTATTTATTTGCTCTATAAAACAAGAAATTCCTGAATGTAAGGACCCATTTTCTCTGCAAAGAAAATGGGTTTTTTAATAATGACTGAAAATTCCCATTAATATTTTGTTATACTGACAGAGACATTAATGCAGAAAGGATGGCAGGCGAATGAAAGCAGAGGTATTAAAATATGAAGCATTTACGGAAAATCCCGGCAAAGGAAACCCCGCGGGTGTGGTATTGCACGGGGACCATTATACAGAAGAAGAAATGCAGAGAATAGCTGAAATCGCAGGATATTCAGAAACCTCCTTTATTCGGAACAGCGAGGCGGCTGATCTTGAACTCCGTTACTTCACTCCTGGACACGAAATGAATTTATGCGGACATGCGACGGTCGCTTCCCTATACGCATTGTGTGAAAAAGGAAGGCTGGAGATTGGTAAAACGTACAGCATCCAGACAAAAGCCGGTATCCTGCCAGCAAACATTTCTGAAAAAGAGGGTCGCATCCATATCACACTTGAACAGGCTGCTCCGACATTCAAACCATTTACGGGCGACCGGGAAAAGCTCGCGGACGCATTGGGGATTACGGCGGAGGACTTTCATGAGGACCTTCCAATTGTTTTTGGCAGTACAGGCATATGGACTGCAATCGTTCCGCTCAAATCATTAGAAGCCTCTAAAAAAATGGTGCCGAATAACAAACAATTTCCGGATGTTCTAGTTGATCTGCCAAAAGCCTCAGTGCATCCGTTTACCTTTGAAACGATTCACTCTGACAGTGACCTGCACGGGCGCCACTTTTCGTCGCCGTATTCAGGAACAATAGAAGATCCCGTGACTGGCACAGCATCCGGTGTAATGGGAGCTTACATGCAGCAATACGGCCGGTCCGGGCAGCGTACATTCATCATTGAACAAGGACAGGAGATGGGGAAAGACGGAAGAGTGGAAATTGAAATAAATGGAGATAACGATCACATCAAAGTGAACATGACAGGGACTGCCGTTTACTCAGAAACTCGGATTCTTGAAATCTAATATGGCTGACGGTTTACAAAAAGCTGCACTTTCCGTTATGATTATGATTGATAATCATTTTCAATTGGATAGAAAGGGTGAAGCGGTATGCCTCAAGCCGAACAGATAAATCAAGATTCAGCACTGCGGAATATCATACGCAGCAGAAGATCAATCCGTAAATTTAAACAAGATCCCGTCCCTCCGGCTGTCATCCTTGACATGCTAGAAACGGCAAAATATGCGCCAAATCACAGAGTGACGGAGCCTTGGAGATTTATTTACGTTTCCAGTGAAACAGGAAAAGCAAGCTTGATTAAAACCTTTGCTTCATTTTCTAAAAAATCAAAGCCGGACATGACGGAAGAAAAACTCCAAAACTTCAAAAAGACACTCAGCCGTGTGCCGGGATTTCTGCTCGTTGTATTTCAGGAAGATGAGAACGAAAGAGCCCGAGATGATGATTTTGCGGCAACCAGCTCATTGATTCAAAACCTCCAGCTTCTTGCCTGGGAAAAAGGAATCGGCATGGTTTGGAAAAGCGGAAAGATCCTCTATGACAAAGACGTGCATCAAGCCTTCGGTTTACAGGATAACGAGCGCTTCGCCGCGATCATACAAACAGGCTATCCTGATGAAATGCCGGAAGTGAAAAAACGCACACCGATAAAGGAACGGTTCACCGAGCTGTAAAAAACCCCCTGTCTCAAGCAGAGACAAGGGGTTTTTCATTAACGTTTTTTGCTTTTCGCTCTGCTGTCAGCCGCTTTCGCGCGCTCCTGCGCTTCGCGGTCATCCGCATCAGCAAGTTCACTTGAATATTCCTCGTAAACGCCGTCAGTTTCTCGTTTTAACGCATCGGGAACCTGAGGAAGTTTTTGTTTGTTTTTATCACGGTTTTTGTGAATATGATTTCTGCCCATATCAAATTCCCCCTAAAAAGTGATATCAAACAAACATAGTATCTGCTTTCCGGCGTTATGTATCCCTACTTCCGCTTAGCAGCTTTTTCCGCCTTTTTAAATTCACTCGAATAAAGAACTTCTTGCATTTTCTTCAGGTTGGCTCCTTGCTGGTGCTTCTCCCTCTTCTTTTCCATAAAAGGACCTCCTTCAACCATGTTATTCTTAAGGTTGACGCTTCCTTCCGTTTTTATACAGCCTTTCGGTCCGTCAGCAGCTGCGACAGGGCGAATTCAAGATCTGAATATGTAAAACGGAATCCGGACGTAATTGCTTTTTTAGGCAGAGCGCGCTGTCCTTTCACAATAAGCAGGCTCATTTCTCCCAATGCTTTTGATAAAAAGAATGCTGGAACGGGGAGCCAGTGGGGACGGTGTTTCACCCGTGCAATCGTTTTTCCGAACTGCTTCATTTCAACCGGATTAGGCGCTGTCACATTAACAGGACCTGAGATGCTGTCGTTTTCGATTGCATATACAATCAGCTGGGCGGCGTCATCCACGTGAATCCAGGACAGCCACTGATTGCCCGTCCCGATCGTTCCTCCGGCCAGCAGCTTATATGGCAGAACCATCAGCGGGAGAGCGCCTTTTTCCCCGAGCATCACGCCAAATCTCGCGTAAACCGTTCGAATGCCCATCGCCTCTATATTTTGCCCTTCCCGTTCCCACATATGTGCAGTGTGGCTGAGAAAATCCTCGTCCGACGTGGGGGAGTCTTCTGTAAAGGTTTTTTCAAGGCTAGTGCCGTAAATGCCCACTGCACTGGCTTGAATAAGCGCCTTTGGTTTTTCCGCCTGTTTATGAATAAGCCGCCGTACTTCCCGGGTTGCATCGATCCGGCTGGAGAGAATTTGCTGCTTCGTTTTTTCGTTCCAGCGGCCAAAAATTGATTTTCCCGCAAGATTTACCCAAACATCAATATGAGGAAGTTCTTGTTCAGGCGCAGCTTCTTCAGTCAGCCATTGGACATAAGAGATATTTTTTTGTTCAGTTTTTGGCGCGTTTCTTGATAAAATATAAACATGATGTCCTTGGCGGGTGAGGACGCCAGTCAGATGCGTACCGAGAAAACCCGTTCCGCCCGTCATTGCAATATTCATAAACATCTCTCCTCATCGTTCTGATACCTATACTTTACCTCATTTTGATCATAGAAAACGCGTTTGAGACCGGAGAAGGGAGATTAAAATGCCATTTATTACAAAGATTTCAGCGCAAAAGAAGAATACGGAACGCTTTAATATTTTTCTGGATGAAAAATATGCTTTCAGTGTTGACGCAGATGTGCTCGTGAAATTTGAGCTTACAAAGGGAAAAGAGCTTGATGACCTCGAGATCATTGAGATTCAATACGGAGATGAAGTGAAAAAAGGCTTCAACCGTGCGATTGATTTTTTATCCTATCGAATGCGGTCAACGAAAGAGGTAGAAGACCATTTAAAGAAAAAAGAAACCTCGGCGCCCGTCATTACGGAAGTGATTCATAAGCTGAACGATTACAACTATTTAAATGACCAAGAGTTTGCGGCGGCCTACGTGAGCACTCACAAAAAAACAAACGGAAAAGGGCCTGACGTTTTGTTCAGAGAGCTGAAAGCGAAGGGGATCGATGACGACACCATCAAAGATACACTGAGTTCTTTCTCCTTTGAAGAACAGACGGAAAAAGCAGTTAAGCATATCGAAAAGCTTCTGAAGAAAGACAAGAAACTCTCTTCAAAAGAAATCAAACAGCGAGCACAGATGCAGCTGCAGCGCAAAGGCTTCTCATTTGATGTCATCTCTGCGGCGCTGGAGCAGATTGAATACGAAAATGACGAAGATACTGAAAAAGAAGCGCTGCGTCTTCATGCGGAAAAAGCGTTTAGAAAATACCGTTATGACGGCTCCTATGAAAGTGCCATGAAGGTCAAACAATTTTTATTCAGAAAAGGATTCTCACTCGATTTAATCGATCAATTTCTGCAGGAAGAGGAGTAGCTGAAAATGGAGAAACGATACAGTCAAATGACAACGCACGAACTCAATACAGAAATCGCAGGACTTTCTGAAAAAGCAAGGAAAGCGGAACAGCTTGGAATCATAAATGAACTGGCAGTGCTCGAACGGAAAATTGCCATGGCAAAGGCCTACTTGCTGAACCCGGAGGACTTCTCGCCGGGAGAAACGTATGTTGTGGACGGTTCTGATGACGAGTTCCACATTACCTATTTAAATGGCGTTTTCGCTTGGGGATACAGAACATCAGCTCCCGATCAAGAAGAAGCGCTTCCAATCTCAGTATTACAGCAAAAGAAGCAGGGGTAACCGAGAGGCTGAATAACAGCCTCTTTTTTATTTGAGCACACTCAAGGCGATTTTTAGAGAAAAAATGATTGAATTCACCCTGGATTTCTTTTAAGATGGAACTCGTTGTTTTTTCACATTAAAGGAGGCGATGACGTTGAGTATGAAAAATCCATCAGTAAAATTAATTATTTTTGTTCTAATGATCTGCACGTTTTCAATTGGATACACAGAATATGCGGTGATGGGTATTTTGACGTCGATTGCCGATGACTTTCATATACATGTTTCCTCTGCGGGACTCCTTGTCACCGCTTATGCGGCAAGCGTCTGTGTGACAGGCCCGCTTGTCACGATTGTTTCTGTCAAGCTCCCGAGAAAGCCGGTGCTTCTTGGATTGATGGGGATTTTCATCCTTTCCAACCTGATGAGCGCACTGGCACCGAATTTTGCGGTATTGGCGGTCTCAAGAATTTTATCTGCTTCCATTCACGGCGCTTTCTTTGCGATTGCGATGGTATTCGCTAGTGAAATGGTGCCGCCGGAAAAACGCGCCGCAGCCGCTGCGTCTATGAACGGCGGTTTAACAGTGGCTTTGATGCTGGGTGTTCCATTCGGTTCCTACTTGGGTGATGTCCTAAACTGGAGAGTCGTGTTTTCCATCATTACGGTGCTTGGAGTGATCGGATTTTTAGGCCTGATGGCTACTGTGCCGAACAGAAAACCAAAAGTCATCCCGATGCTCATGAATGAGTGGGGAGTATTTAAACATAAACAGGTGCTGTACTCCTTTGCGATTACAATTTTAGGCTATTCAGGCGTATTTATCGCGTATACGTTTATCGAGCCGATTTTAAGAAATTCAGCGGGTTTCAGCACAGTCGGCATTACAGGCGCCCTCTTCGCCTATGGTTTGGGAGGGGTTGCGGGAAACTTCTTTGCGGGAAAAGTGCCGCTTCCTCTGCTGACCCGGACCATGATTGGCGTCATGATCGGTTTGATCGGCGTACTTGCGGTATTTCCGTACATCGCCGTTTATCCGGCCGCAGCCATTGTCGCGACTTTCTTATTTGGAGCTTGCGCATTCGGCACACCGCCTCTTTTGCAAACAAAGGTGCTTTCTTCATCTGAGAACGGCACAACAATCGCCGCAGCTGTGAGCGTGTCTGCATTTAACCTGGCTAATGCGCTCGGCGCTTGGATCGGCGGCATCATTTTAAGCGGAACCGGCTCTTATTCCTGGCTGTTTGCGGGAGGAGCGCTGATGACCGCTTGCGGACTGGTGCTCTCAACATTCGCGCATCTTTCTGAAAAGAAAAGCGTCTATGAGTATCAAGTCAATAAAGGGTAAAAAAACAGCTGCACATGTGCAGCTGTTCTTCTTTTATCGTTTGCCGGAGGCTCTCATTTTTTCCTGAGGATGCTGGTTGATTGACCCGTCAGGACGTTTTGAAGCATAGTCGTCCTTCGCTCTCGGTTCACCTTGAAACTTGTTTTCGTTTTCGTAAGGAAATCCTTTTTCTTTATTGCGGACCATGTCATATCCCCCTAGGTTCGAGATCAAAAAGTTGCGTCTTGCCGGATGAAGACGTAAGGTTAGTATATGGAGAACATGAAGTTTTAAAGCGTAATTTTTTTCCTGAAGGAAAGGAGACCACCAAATGAATACGTATATTGAGAAACTGACAAATCTGCTTCTGGAAAAAAACGATATGATCAGCTACATTCAGGCGAAAACATGGGTGGAATTGTTATGGAGCGACTTTGAAGCAACCTATGCAAAAGCCGGACACGCCTACCAAGGCGAAAAAATGACCGAAAAAATCGTCACACAGTGGATTGAGAACTATGGCGGCCAGCTCCACCTTTTCCAAAGCGGCCGTGAAGACGTGAATGATTACTTAAACCAAAGCAGAGGGCTTTTACATTAACACAGCCTGCCGGCAAAGTACGGCAGGCTGTTTTTTTACACATTTGTATTTAGTACATCACTCATCACCATTCTAAGCATAAAACCAAGAAAAGCAGTATATGCAATCAGCTGCAGATAGGAAAGAGGAAGCATGGATTGATGAATAAGAACAACACCTATAAGCAAAATAACAATCATCACCCAATGTGATATATAGCCCGCGAAATGAGCATTTGAGCGGGTGCGTTGGTCATTCTGAAAGTGTACGTTTCCCCAGAGTTTATTTCTATGAATATGTGCGGCAGAATAAAGAACTCGTGCAGTTCCGATGACTGCTAACAGAAGTGTTAAAGTTGAAGGTGAATGCCAATAAAGGACATACAATAAAATGGGAAGCAAAGTTTGCAAAAATAATCCGGTACGATACGTCATGTTCATATTATTTGTCTCCTTCTATCCAGAATAATTGATCTAATGAGCACTCTAATGCTGAAGATAATTTAATTGCAGTGCCTATCGAGGGTTCATATCTTTGTTTTTCAATTGCAATGACCGTCTGTCTTGTCACTTGAATGTTTTCTGCCAGCTGATCCTGAGTCCATCCTTTAGCTTTTCTGTATTCTTTTACACAATTACGAACCCCGTGCTTCATCTTATTTGTCCTCTCTCATTATGTAACGTATACCTTACATAATGTATCATACATAGATTAGAATGTAATGTACACCTTACAAACCTTAACATTTCCTTAACTGTTAGAAAAAATAAACAAAAAGTGTTTCATCCTCCAGGCAATCAGGGAATATCTCTTATATCTTGTCAAAATGCGAGGAGGAGCTATGTATGAAAAAGAAACAAGTATTACTCGCTTTAACTGCCGCCGCAGGACTGAGTTTCACAGCATTTAGCACTGCTCCCGCAGCAAAAGCTGCAACCCTTCAGACCATAAATGTCTCTCTGCCATCATCAGATTCGTATATGATTAAAGCAGGAAAACTGAATGTCCGGGCTGAGCCAAAACAAAAAAGCGCGATTCTCGGCACAGTATCATCTGAACAGAAAGTCACTGTAAAGGGATTTGCTAATGCTGATTGGGCTCAAATCGAATTCAAAGGAAAAAAAGCATATATTTCAACACACTTCTTAATGAAAACCGCAAGTCAAGCAAAAACAGCAAAGCAGACTGCCTTCTATTCTCCAACACCGGAAAATGGAAAAGCCAAGCAGCTTTCCTCGGGGACAGAAGTCACTTTGCTCGGCTGGGGATTCAGTGAAAACGGAGGATTTGATTTCAGCTGGGCATTCGTTGATTACGGCGGGATAAAAGGCTATATTCCGACAAAGGATTTACAAATACGCTAAATAGACAGGCTCCTGCTTGTCTTTTTGTCTGGATATTGAAACATTTCTTCTTTCTGAACGTAACAATGAGAGAGGAGATGATCATATGGCATGTTTAATCGGCGGAGGGCTCATGATAATTGCAGGTCTTTTCATCAAATTGTTCCCTCCAAAATCCATTAACAGTGTATATGGATTCAGAACGAGACGCTCAATGTCAGATCAAAAGTTATGGAAGGAAGCCAACCGTTACAGTGCGGCGCTCATGATCCTGTCAGGTTTGATTGTCTTGGGGGCCGGGGTGCTCCTGAGATCAAGCTTTATCATCCTTCAGCTGATCTTGCTTGTTGCTGCTTGTATCATCACTTTTATGCTGACGGAGAAAAGGCTGAAACATATGACGCAAAGTCAAGGAGGAGATTTAAGTGGAAGGAGTTAACAGCCAGTTTGTCAAAACAAATGGAATCACACTCCACGTTGCTTCCGCAGGACCGGAGGACGGCCCGCTTATCGTCCTGCTCCATGGATTCCCTGAGTTTTGGTATGGCTGGAAAAACCAAATCAAACCGCTTGCGGACGCGGGGTACCGGGTGATCGCTCCTGATCAGCGAGGTTACAATCTCAGTGACAAACCGGAAGGAATTGAGGCATATCGGATTGATACATTAAGAGATGATATCATTGGGCTTATTTCGCAATTCACTGATCAAAAAGCAATCGTGATCGGTCATGACTGGGGAGGAGCAGTAGCCTGGCACTTGGCATCAACACGTCCGGAATATCTTGAAAAGCTTATCGCCATTAACATACCGCATCCGCACGTCATGAAAACCGTAACGCCAGTCTACCCTCCGCAATGGCTGAAAAGCTCATACATTGCCTTCTTCCAGCTGCCGGACAAACCGGAGGCCGCGTTAAAAGAAAATGATTATGAGAAATTAGATAAAGCCATCGGGCTATCTGATCGGCCGGAGCTTTTTTCTTCTGAGGATATCAATAAGTACAAAGAAGCGTGGAAGCAGCCTGGCGCCCTGACATCAATGCTGAACTGGTACAGGGCCCTCAGAAAAGGCAGCCTTGCAGAAAATTCCCGCGAATGCCATACAGCCCCTTATCGGATGATCTGGGGAATGGAGGACCGCTTTTTAAGCAGAAAGCTTGCAAAAGAAACAGCAAGACGCTGTCCAAACGGGCATTTAATATTTGTGGATGAAGCGTCCCATTGGATCAGCCACGAAAAGCCGGCCATCGTGAATCAGCTTATTTTAGAATATCTTGAAAACCAATAAGTCAGATTTTCTTTGCACCGTCTGTCGAAATGGCAGACTTTTTCTATGCTTTTTTTTCATACTCTATTTTAATCCTGACAAAATAACATTACATATACTCAAATGTCATACCAAAAATGTAACAAAAAACAGGTTTAAACGACTTTAAAAAAAGGAATAGCCTTACTGAAGATTTGTGTACAATTCCCCTAAGGCAATACTTAAAAAGAATAATAAAAAGAAGGTGCCTTAATGAAGCAAGGATTAATCTCGATTATTATCCCGTCTTACAATGAAGGTTATAATGTCAAACTCATTCATGAATCTTTAAAAAAGGAATTCAAAAACATTCATTATGATTATGAAATATTCTTCATTAACGACGGAAGTATTGATGACACGCTTCAGCAGATCAAAGACCTGGCATCCAAATGCAGCCGAGTGAAATACATATCATTTTCGCGGAATTTTGGAAAAGAAGCCGCGATCTTGGCCGGATTTGAACATGTTCAAGGTGAGGCCGTTGTCGTGATGGACGCCGATTTGCAGCATCCGACCTATTTGCTGAAGGACTTTATTAAAGGCTACGAGGAAGGCTATGATCAAGTCATTGCCCAAAGGAACAGAAAAGGGGATAACCCCGTGCGTTCGCTTCTTTCGTCCCTTTACTACAAGTTCATTAATAAAGCGGTGGAAGTTGATTTGCGTGACGGTGTCGGAGACTTTCGGCTGTTAAGCCGCCAAGCTGTGGATGCACTTTTGAAATTGAGCGAAGGCAACCGCTTTTCAAAAGGCCTGTTTTGCTGGATCGGCTTCGAACAGAAAATTGTTTTTTACGAAAATGTCGAAAGAAAAAACGGCACATCCAAATGGTCATTCAGCAGCCTTTTTAATTACGGAATGGACGGCGTTGTCTCCTTTAACCATAAACCGCTGAGAATATGCTTTTACACCGGCATTTTTGTATTGCTGCTCTCTCTTATTTATATCATAGCCACGTTCGTCAAAATTCTTACAAACGGTATTTCTGTACCCGGATATTTCACAATTATATCTGCGGTCTTATTCCTTGGCGGGGTTCAGCTGTTAAGCCTTGGCATCATAGGAGAATACATCGGCAGAATTTATTACGAAACAAAAAAACGTCCGCATTATTTGATCAAAGAAGCAAATATTCCGAGCAAAGATCTGCCTGAAACGAACGAATTGAAAAACATGCGGCGCCTGACCAAACTGCACTGAAATGAATCTATTGCCATTGGCAGTGCTTTTTTGCATGCTTACAGTTAACGGCAAGACTGGAGAACTCTTATGAAAAAAAGAAAACATGTCATGATGTATGCGGCCAGTCTATTCATAGCCGTTCTTGCGCACGCTTTTTTTGTGAAAGAATGGGCGGAAGGCAGATATATGACAGGTCCAGGTGACGGACTGGCGCAAATGATCGTATTTAAGAAATTATTATATGAACAATACACGCAAGGAAACTTTTTCTATGATTATTCATTCGGACTCGGCGGCGGCACATTCAGTCAGCTTGGCTATTATTTTTCTGCTTCTTTCCTTTTTCTCGCGACAGCCGCCGCAGTATGGCTGCTGCAATCCGTTCATCTCATCGGTGAGGCGGACACGCTTTTTTGGGCACAGTCAGCCGTTTTTATCAGCATTTTAAAGCTGAGTCTGATTATTTTTACAGCAGCTTCTGTTTTCAGCTATTTGCTCAAACGCAGAGCAGCGGCGTTTACGGGTGCTGTACTATACGGAGTATCGATTATTTACTTTCGCCACGAATCGTATTGGGAATTTTTCACCGATACAATGATTTGGCTCCCGCTTCTCGTGCTTGGAGCGGAAAAAATCATCAGGGAGCGGCGTCCGGCATGGTTTATCATTGCTTGCTCACTGAGCTTAATCAACAATTTTTACTTTGCATACATAAATCTGATTTTCATTGGAATTTATATTTTGTTCAGATGGCTCATCAAGCTGGAAGATCATGAAGTGAAAAAATGGGTTCAATGCAAAATGTTTTTAGTCTCGGGACTCCTTTCTTTCGGTATCAGTGCGGCGGTATTTGTGCCGGTGGTTTACGGGTATTTAAATAACCTGCGCCCTCCTTATAATGAAAAAATAGAGTGGCTGAATTTCGATGATAATATTTTATTTTCAAGCAGGATTATCGTGGTGCCAGCCATCTTTTTGCTGTTTTTGTTTGTCATTTCTTTTTATAAACACCGGGTGTTTCGCCTTTTTGCCGGATTGAGCCTTCTGTTTATCCTCTTTCATTTCAGTCCGTACGCGGCAAGCGCCTTTAACGGCTTTTCCGCCCCGCAAAACCGGTTTGAATATATTTTGGCCTTTACAATCGCCGGAGCAGCCGCCGCAGGTTTATCGCAGCTGCAGGAGCTGAGGCGGAAAGAACTGCTTCCTGCAGCAGCGATTGTTCTGCTTCTTTATTGGTATCATGTCCAAAGGTATGAGCTTGATATATGGAAGCCAGCTAATGAAAGCATCCTGCTGCTTTTGTTCCTGACAATCGCTGCTTTGTTTGCCGCAGTTTTTGTGAAAAAACGGGCAAAGCT
Organism: Bacillus sp. B28; assembly: GCF_029536185.1. NCBI lineage: Bacteria > Bacillati > Bacillota > Bacilli > Caryophanales > Bacillaceae > Bacillus > Bacillus sp. B28. The sequence continues at coordinate 958,812 of NZ_CP120511.1, forward strand.
GGCTGTATACGGTGTGGTGATTCTGTCTTCGCTGCTTGTCGCTAACACCTATCAGAAATATGCGCTCTCAGAAGGAGGCGGGCTGGACAGTGTCTCAAAATCCTATATGACAAGCGAGGAATACAAAGGAGACGAACAATCTCAGCTCATTAGACGTGTGCAAAAGGAAGACAATGATCCGCTCATGAGAATCGACTGGATGAATGGCGTCCGCAATAACACTCCGATTATTTACGGATTTAATGGATTCAGCGCCTACTCGAGCATTTTAAACAGCCACTTGCTCTCCTTCTATTGGAATGATCTTCGCATCGATATGGGAAGAGAAAGCGTCAGCCGCTACGCTTCATTGGGGGACAGAGCGAATTTGTACAGCTTGCTTTACGGCAGATACTATATGACGGAAAAAATAAACGAAGCGAATGTTCCATACGGCTTTACAAAACATATGGAATCAGAGCACTACACCGTTTATGAAAATCAATACATGCTTCCTTTTGTCAAATCAGCCGATAAAGTTTACTCAGAAAGGGATTTGGAAAAATTGCCCGCTCTTGCGAAAGAGCAAGCGATGCTGAAAGGAATTGTATTAGCAGATCCAACTGAAAAAACAGAGCAGCCCCCTGATCTGGCGAATCTGATCTCCAAATCGGATATCACTGCAAAACAAGCTCAATATCAAAACGGACTCCTCACTGTAACTGGAGAAAACGGCGGAGAATTGATCATCACTCCGAAAAAGGCGACAGCCGGTCCGGGCGATTACTATGTCAGTTTTTATTTAAAAAGCAAAGCAAAAGAAAAAGGATTTACGCTAAAGGTAAATGATTATGTCACAACAAGAAAATCCAATCAATCGATCTATAAAACGGGTGTAAATGATTTGACCATCAGAGTGCCTCAATCAGATCATATCTCGATCAGGCTTCCGAAAGGAACGTACGAGCTTTCACACATAGCGCTTTATGAAGAAAATTATCAAACATTAAAAAACGCTGTGTCGCAAAACAAAACAGAGAGAACAGACAGCCTGGAATGGAATAAAAACAAGCTGACATTCACATATCACAATTCCAAACCCCAGTACATCATGCTCCCGATTCCGTATGAGAAAGGCTGGGAGCTGAAAATTAACGGAAAACAGCAGAAAATTGAAAAAGCCGATTACACTTTTATCGGTTTTAAGGCGCAAAAGGGAGACAATCAAATTGAACTCACCTACTATCCGCCATATTTTAAAATATCCGCACTGATGTCTTTCATCAGTCTGCTCTTAGCTGTTTTTTATACAAGACGCAAAAAAGCCCGGCTCTAAATAGAGCCGAGCTTTAATTTTTTCTGAAGCTTTTCTTCGCTGAATATCCAGCCGGTATAAGATGAGCGTATCTCAAGATCATGGCTGATATGAACGATTGCCACAAACGGATAGTGCCCTTTACTCCGGTAACGCAGGTCAATAAACCGTACCTCGTAATGATCCTTATACGTATCCACTTCCCACCTGTAAACCGGGGAGAACGACAGAAACGCCGCAATGTTATCATCCTGCTTCGCCGCTTGCATAACGTCGGTTTCAGGAACCGGCACCCGATTAAACGTATCAAGTATCACCACATGCCCGTCCATGCTCCTTCCTACATAAAAAGCATGCGCAGTCGTAACCGCAATCCGCCATTGCCTGAATTTCATCGTCGGTGAAATGATAATGCTTTCGATCTCTTCGTGAATCATCTCACGGAGCTGCCGTTTGATTCGCAGCTGCATCATCAGGCGCAAGATATAATAGCCTGCCAGTATTACGTATAAGGTGAGAAATGTAATACCGGGGCTGCCGCCGACATACCAAACCGCGATGGCCGCCAGATGGCTGATAAATATAAACGGATCAAATGTGTTAATCAGCCCGAGTGCCACCCATTTTTTCGAAAACGGCCGGATGGCTTGTGTTCCGTACGCGTTGAAAATGTCAACAAATACATGCAGCACAACTGCTAGCAATGTCCACAGCCACAGATGCAGAAAATCAGCCTGCGGATAAAATAAATACAAAATCGCCGGAATGATGACAGACCAAAACAAAACGGCGGGAATAGAATGGGTAAAGCCTCTGTGATTTCTTATATAAACAGCATTGTTTTTAAGTTTTAACACAGTATCAATATCAGGAGCCTGTGAGCCCGCAAGCGTAGCGATCATGACTGCGTGAGCCATTGCCGGATCTGTTCCGACAACCGGATCCAGTGTCGCGATTCCGCCGAGGGCGATGCCCATGACAACATGTGTGCCCGTATCCATAGGTGACCTCCTTGCAGGTGTATCCTGCACATTCACTTTTGTAAGACATTACCTATTTTTATATACCCAATCTTTTAACCTGTTTAATCGTTCTCATATGTTTCCGCTTTTTCTTTACTTCTATTTAATGTAACATATTATCGTACTGTGCCCTTAGTGTACAACAAAAAACAGTCTAAAGAAAAGCGGGGCGCGAGAGACTGGGGAGAAACACATATGAACGTACTTGAAGATAAGATAAAACAAAAAGATATACAGCAATTTCAAAATGATTTAATTAACTGGTTCGAAAGAGAACAGCGCATTCTGCCGTGGAGAGAGGACCAAGATCCGTATAAGGTGTGGGTATCTGAAGTGATGCTCCAGCAAACGAGGGTAGAGACGGTCATTCCTTACTTTTTACGGTTTGTGGAGCAATTCCCGACAGTAGAAGCGCTCGCTGATGCCGATGAAGAAAAAGTGCTCAAAGCATGGGAAGGCCTCGGTTATTATTCGCGGGTCAGAAACCTGCAAAGCGCGGTTAAAGAAGTGAAGCAGCAATACGGGGGAGTTGTTCCGTCAGAAGAAAAAGAGTTCGGCGGTTTAAAAGGCGTAGGCCCTTACACAAAAGGAGCGGTGCTAAGCATCGCCTACAATAAACCGATTCCCGCGGTTGACGGAAATGTGATGCGTGTCATGTCGAGAATTCTGTCCATCTGGGATGATATTGCCAAGCCAAAAACAAGAACGATTTTTGAAGAAGCAGTCCGTGCGTTTATTTCAAAAGAAAAACCCTCTGAATTCAATCAGGGTTTAATGGAGCTGGGAGCCATCATCTGTACGCCGAAATCACCTTCTTGCCTGCTTTGTCCTGTCCAGCAGCATTGCTCAGCGTTTGCAGAAGGCACTGAACGAGAACTCCCGCTGAAAAGCAAAAAGAAGAAACCCGGGATCAAAACAATGGCTGCAATTGTGCTGACAGATGATGACGGACAAGTCTATATTCATAAACGCCCGTCTAAGGGACTGCTTGCCAATCTGTGGGAATTCCCGAATCTTGAAACACAAAAAGGAATCAAAACAGAGCGCGAGCAGCTCACTGCATTTTTAGAAAGTGATTTTGGCATAAAAGCTGAAATCAGTGACCTCCAAGGTGTAGTGGAGCATGTTTTTACCCACCTGGTATGGAATATTTCTGTGTTTTTCGGTAAAGTAAAACAAGTGTCGGATACTGCAGACCTGAAAATAGTAACGAAGGAAGAGCTCGAAGAATTCGCATTTCCAGTGTCACACCAGAAAATTTGGAAGATGGCAGTGGAAGCAGCCGGAGTCATTTAATTCGGCTGCTCGGTAAGAGTCCTTAATCATAACTGACGCGCGTGCCGTGGCTGTAGTCTGCTTCATTGCGCTTCATTCCGCCGCGCGCTTCAATCTCTTGCGTTAATTCACGGTATTTTGATTGGCCTTCTTCGTTCAAGTAAGGCATAATTTGCTGAAAGGCATGATGAAAAAAGGCGAGTTCACTATTTTTCCAGTCCTTTTTGGAAATCATGGTCAATTCGCTCATATCTCGTCCGACATACATAACAGAAGACCCCCTTTAAAGTTCTTGCCATTATTGTTTGTGGAATGAAGAGAACTATACGCTACAAGGAGCTGAGGAAAAAATGGAACAAAATAAATGCGCACTGGTAACAGGAAGCAGCCGCGGCGTCGGAAAAGCAGCGGCGATCAGACTTGCGGAAAACGGCTATAATATTGTCATTAACTATGCACGCAGCAAAAAAGCCGCTCTGGAAACAGCGGAAGAAATCGAAAAACTTGGCGTGAAAGTGCTTATCGTAAAAGCAAACGTAGGGCAGCCTGCAAAAATTAAAGAGATGTTTCAGCAAATTGATGAAACCTTTGGAAGACTGGATGTTTTTGTTAATAATGCTGCATCAGGCGTACTGAGACCGGTTATGGAATTAGAGGAGACACATTGGGACTGGACGATGAACATCAATGCAAAAGCCTTGCTTTTCTGCGCTCAGGAAGCGGCAAAGCTGATGGAGAAAAACGGCGGCGGTCATATCGTCAGCATCAGCTCATTAGGTTCAATCCGCTACCTTGAAAACTATACGACAGTTGGTGTGTCAAAAGCTGCGTTAGAGGCTTTAACCCGTTATCTCGCAGTAGAGCTTTCACCAAAACAGATTATCGTAAATGCGGTATCAGGCGGAGCGATTGACACAGATGCGCTCAAACACTTCCCGAACAGAGAAGACCTTTTGGAGGATGCACGTCAAAATACCCCGGCGGGACGTATGGTAGAGATTAAAGATATGGTCGATACGGTTGAATTTTTAGTGTCATCAAAAGCTGACATGATCCGCGGACAGACCATTATCGTTGACGGCGGGCGTTCTCTGCTCGTTTAAAAAAATTTTTTTAAAAAAAGGAATAGCCACTCGATCACCTGCACATTCTAATGACCGTGGAGGTGATAACAATGGCTAACTCAAATAACTTCAGCAAAACAAACGCTCAACAAGTCAGAAAACAAAACCAACAATCAGCTGCTGGTCAAGGTCAATTCGGCACTGAATTTGCTAGCGAAACAAACGCTCAGCAAGTCAGAAAACAAAACCAACAATCAGCTGCTGGCCAACAAGGTCAATTCGGCACTGAATTCGCAAGTGAAACGAACACACAGCAGGTAAGACAGCAAAACCAATCTGCTGAACAAAACAAACAACAAAACAGCTAATCACTGAAACAGAAAAAAGCACTTCATCTTCGGGTGGAAGTGCTTTTTTCTGTTTGAAAAACGACAAAACTTGTGAAAGCTCAACAGAATGAGTCAAAGGGTTTGCCAGATCAGAATCGAAATGAGTAATGGTAGAAACGTTTAGACTTTGACCAGGCTGAAGGAGGAACCGATGACGGAATTTGAAAAGCTGGTAATAGAACAGATGAAAACGATGGACAAGCTTCTCGATCTCCAATCAGAGCTCGACCGCTGCAAAGAAATCGAAGCAGAACTCCGGCACTTGGAAAGGGATGCAAGGCTGCGCGGTATTCAGGATGAAATTGCGGTAAAACGAAAACATCTTGCTGATATACAGGATACATTTCAAAAACAGACAGAGCAGGTGATTCGTTCATATCGCAGCTCAGAAAAGCCGTCTTCCTATGTGTAGAGCAGGAATGTGCCATTCCCAAGCCGGAATGGCTCTTTTATTTTCATTTTTCAATTTGTAACGTTATAATAGGTAAAAGACGTTGTCGGTAAGCAAATTTGGACATACTAACTGTAGGGCTTTATAGAAAGTAGGGGAGAAATATGGGTTATCCCAAGGAAGGAGAAACCATTCAAATTCACAGCTATAAGCATAATGGGCTGATTCATAGAATTTGGAATGAGACAACAATCTTAAAAAGTACAGAAATGTGTGTCATCGGAGCCAATGACCGGACGATGGTAACCGAATCAGACGGCCGGACATGGATAACCAGAGAGCCCGCAATCTGTTATTTTCACGCAAGACAATGGTTTAATGTCATCGGGATGCTGAGGGAAGACGGGGTTCATTATTATTGCAACATCAGTTCTCCGTTTGCCTATGATGGCGAAGCAATTAAATATATTGATTATGACTTAGATGTTAAGGTTTTTCCTGACATGACTTACAATATTCTCGATGAAGACGAATATGATGATCATCGGAAAGCCATGAATTATCCAAAAGAAATTGACAGTATTTTAAGAGACTACTTAAACACGCTGCTCCATTGGATTCATCAGCGGCAGGGCCCGTTTGCACCCGAGTTTGTCGATATGTGGTATGAACGGTATTTGCGCTATACAAAATAATGGTTGAGTAAAAACCTGTTGCGGGGTACAACAGGTTTTTCACATGGGCTCACACACATCATGATAAAGAGAGGGGGAATCAACGTGGGGGTTATGAAACGCTATATGCAATTCGTCAAACCTTATAAGAAGCAAATTTTCATTACAGTATTAATCGGGATCGTAAAATTCTCCATTCCGCTTGCTCTCCCATTGCTCCTGAAGTACGTAGTTGACGACATTATTCAAGGAGGCGGCACGGCCAGTGACAAAACAACGTCATTGTTCACCATTATGGCGATCATGTTCGCCTTATTTTTAATTTTGCGCCCGCCTGTTGAATATTATCGGCAATATTTTGCCCAGTGGACAGCCAGCAAGGTACTCTATGATATAAGAGCCAAGCTGTTTGATCATATACAGAAGCTGAGCCTTCGTTTCTATGCGAATACTAGAACAGGGGAAGTCATTTCCCGAGTCATCAATGACGTGGAACAAACAAAGGATTTTGTGATCACAGGTCTGATGAATATATGGCTCGATATGCTGACGATTTTGATCGTGATCTCTATCATGCTGACACTGGACGTTAAATTAACGCTTATTTCCATCATTTTGTTTCCGTTATACGGTATATCAGTGAAGTATTTTTACGGCCGTTTAAGAAAGCTGACAAGAGAGCGGTCACAGGCGCTTGCTCAAGTACAGGGGCATTTGCATGAACGGATTCAAGGCATGCCGGTGATCAGAAGCTTTGCGATAGAAGACCATGAGCAGGCCAACTTTAACGAAAAAAACAGCCATTTCTTAGATAAAGCAATCCGTCATACGAATTGGAATGCCAAAACTTTTGCGGTTGTCAACACCATTACAGATCTGGCACCGCTCATCGTGATTGCATTTGCCGGCTATTTTGTCATCAACGGACCGCTGACAGTCGGAACGATGGTTGCGTTTGTCGGGTATATCGACAGAATGTATAACCCTGTCAGAAGGCTGATTAATTCTTCTACAACCTTGACGCAGTCAATCGCTTCAATGGACAGGGTATTTGAATTTATTGACGAGCCGTATGAACTGACTGACAAACCAAATGCCATCAAAGCTGACCATATCCGCGGAGAAGTCGAATTTCGTAATGTGTCGTTTCAATATGAAGAGGGAAAAGAAAACATCCTTCACGATGTATCTTTAAAAGTAACCAGAGGAGAAACCGTAGCCCTCGTTGGAATGAGCGGCGGAGGGAAATCCACGCTTGTCAGCCTGATTCCAAGGTTTTATGATGTATCAAGCGGCAGCCTATTGATTGACGGGACAGACATTCGGGGGTATGAAGCAAGAAGCCTGCGCAATCAGGTTGGCATGGTGCTTCAGGATACCTTTTTATTCAGTGAAACGATTAGAGAAAATATTGCGATCGGAAAACCTGATGCCACGCTTGAAGACATTATGGAAGCCGCAAAAGCAGCCAATGCACATGATTTTATTATGAATTTTCCGGAAGGGTATGAGACCCGTGTGGGAGAAAGAGGCGTTAAGCTCTCAGGGGGACAAAAACAGCGGATTTCCATTGCGCGTGTATTTCTGAAAAATCCGCCGCTGCTGATCTTGGATGAAGCTACTTCAGCTTTGGATCTTGAAAGTGAGCACTACATTCAAGAAGCGATGGACAAGCTGGCGAAAGACAGAACAACTTTTGTTGTGGCCCACCGCTTATCAACCATCACACATGCGGATAAAATTGTCGTCATGGAAAACGGAACAATCATCGAAACAGGAACCCATGATGAACTGATGGATTATGACAGTCAATACAAGCACTTATTCACAATCCAAAACTTGAACTAAACATTGATCTTATATCCTTTTATCAAGGATATAAGATTTTTTTGTATAAAAAAACCCGGTGATGTGAACCGGGCTACTCTTCTATTTCCAATTCGCAGTCTTTTGGATGGTACGTTTGAAAGCTTGTAATAAGTGTTTCTAAATGTTCAAGCTGCTCGCGATATTCCACAGCGCTTGCCATAATATTAAGCATATTATAATCAAGAAGCTCATCATCAGAGTTGCGCTGGTTTCTAAGAAATGACTTTGTCAGCAGCTGTTTGTATTGGATGCCTTCTTCATCTGTATCATCATGCGGTTTAATTTTGCCGACAAACCTCATCAAAATCCGCTCGTGCCAATAAAGCAGGTAATCAAGCTCTTCAGTCAGCGTTTCCTGAAACTCTTCAGGCATATGATAAATCTCGTTTTCCAGGCGATGCAGCTTCTTCAGCGTGTCGAGCGCCCGGTTTGCGGTTATTATCGACTGTCTGAACAGGACAAGTTTTCTTGATTTCACGTAAGTCGTTTTCTTAAAGTAGCTTCTTTCTTCTTTATATAGAAGATATGTCTGATCAAGCTTGATCATTTTTTCTTTCAATTTTTCAATATCCTCTTTCAAAATCGAATGCTCTGTTGACTGGCGCATAATCAGCCTGATCCATTTCATAATTTCTTCAGTGTTTTCGACTGTGTTATGAATCAGCTTTGTCTCGTACTTAGGCGGCAGGAACACCAGGTTGACGATAAAGGAAGAAAGTACCCCTAAAATGACTGTGCTTGTTCTGATCAGCGCAAACATTAAGAAGTCGTCACCGGCAGATTCTAAAATCGCAATAACTGTAACAAGAGCAATCGAAATCGTATGTTCAATTTTAAGCTTCAGCATTATGGTAATAACAATAACTGCTGTCAATCCGATCATAATCGGACTGGGTCCGAAAATAAGACCGAACACTGTGGCGATAACAGCTCCGATAATATTTGCCTGAACCTGATCAATAATAATAAGAAAAGAGCGGTAAATTGACGGCTGGATCGCAAATATCGCTGCAATCCCAGCAAAAATCGGTGCGGGAAGTCCGATCCACGAAGCTAAATAAAGAGCCAGTGTAATCGCGATCCCTGTTTTGAAAATGCGGGCACCAAGTTTCATTGGTTTGTGCGTGCATTCCTTTCTATAATAAATTGTTTGACCTAGCAAATGGCTAATCATTAAAATTCCCTGTGAGTTTATTTGCTAAACAATTAAGTAATATACAGGGATCAATACAATTATTCAAGCTATTTTTCAAGAAAAAGACCAAAATCTTACACGCTTTTTAAAAGTACAAAAAAACAGGAGCTTTAAGCTCCTGTCCGGGGTTGTGCAAAATTACTTTTTAAGATGTTTAAAAGCATCCTCAACAGCAGCAAGCGTATCTTTAATATCCTGCTCTGTATGCGCTGTTGTAATAAACCACGCTTCATATTTAGAAGGTGCGAGATTAATGCCGCGCTCAAGCATCAGCTTGAAAAACGTAGCGAATGTTTCACCGTCACTGCGTTCTGCCTGATCGTAATTTTCTACTTTCTCATCAGAGAAGTAAACCGTCAGCGCACCCTTTAACCGATTGACTGTTATTGTGATGCCGTGGGTTTCTGCGTGTGCCAAAATGCCTTCCTCAAGCATAGCGCCAAGATGGTCAAGCTTTTCATACACGCCTTCCTCTTTCAGCACTTCCAGGCAAGCAATGCCGGATAAAATAGAAGCGGGGTTTCCGGCCATTGTTCCTGCCTGATATGCAGGGCCGAGCGGTGCGACTTGCTCCATAATTTCTTGTTTGCCGCCATAGGCTCCAATTGGAAGTCCGCCGCCAATAATTTTTCCAAGTGCAGTTAAATCCGGTTTCACTTGTAAAAGATCCTGAGCACCGCCATACATAAAGCGGAAAGCAGTAATGACTTCATCATAAATAACGAGGGCGCCCGCATTGTGTGTCAGTTCGTTTACTTGTTCTAAGAAACCTTCTTTTGGCTCAACGATACCGAAGTTGCCGACAATCGGTTCAACGAGAACCGCTGCGATTTCACTGCCCCATTTATCTAAGGCCGCTTTGTAGCTGTCAATATCATTAAATGGAACTGTAATGACCTCGTTTGCAATGCTTTTCGGTACACCGGCTGAGTCAGGTGTGCCCAGAGTAGACGGACCGGAGCCTGCCGCTACGAGTACAAGATCTGAATGGCCGTGATAACAGCCTGCGAATTTAATAATTTTGGTGCGGCCTGTGTAAGCACGAGCCACACGGATGGTCGTCATCACAGCTTCTGTCCCTGAATTGACGAATCTTACTTTATCCATAGCGGGGATGGCTTCCTTCAGCATCTTTGCAAAAGTAACCTCATGTTTTGTCGGTGTTCCATATAATACACCGTTTTCTGCGGCTTTTTTAATCGCCTCTGTAATATGCGGGTGGGCATGTCCGGTGATGATCGGCCCGTAAGCCGCCAAATAATCAATGTATTTGTTTCCGTCGACGTCCCAAAAATAAGCGCCATTTGCTTTCTCCATTGCAACAGGAGAACCCCCGCCAACTGCTTTATATGATCTTGAAGGGCTGTTTACACCGCCGACAATATGCTCTAATGCTTCACGGTGAAGTTCAACTGATTTTGTATACAAAAATAATAACCTCCTATATCTCCTTGCGTCCCCTCTATTGTAGCATGCTTCCAGACAAGAACAACGGATTCAGGCTCAAGATACAGGGTCATAGTTGTAATCTGGACAAGAATTGGATACGCTTAATACAAAAACATCCGGAGGTAAAGAAATGACTATTGAAATCGGACAAAAAGCGCCTGATATTGAGTTGAAAGGCGATCATGGGGAGATCGTAAAATTATCGGATTATGAAGGGAAGTATATCGTCCTTTACTTTTATCCAAAAGACATGACACCGGGATGCACAACTGAAGCGTGCGATTTTCGTGACAGCCACGAAAACTTCGCTGAGCTGGATGCTGTGATTATCGGCGTCAGCCCGGACAGCGAGGAAAAACACGGGAAATTTAAAGAGAAGCATAATCTGCCGTTTTTGCTGCTTGTCGATGACGAACACAAGCTGGCGGAGGCGTTTGATGTATGGAAACTGAAGAAAAACTTCGGAAAAGAATATATGGGGATTGAACGCTCGACTTTTTTGATTGACAAAGAAGGCCGGCTCATTAAAGAATGGAGAAAGGTAAAAGTGAAAGACCATGTAGCTGAAGCGCTCCAGACGCTGAAAGATATGTCGGGAAAGTAAAATCGTCAATCAGCCTCATAGCATAGCTGCAACTTTTACCCTAATATCAATTGACAAATTATCGTAAAAAGAGTTACACTAATTATAAACATTATAATGTAAGAATCTTTTTTAGAAGAGAGGTGCATGACGGATGGCTGCACATGAACTAAAAGAAGCCTTAGAAACGTTGAAGGAAACCGGAGTTCGCATTACTCCTCAACGTCATGCGATTCTGGAATATCTCGTTAACTCTATGGCTCATCCAACAGCGGACGATATATATAAAGCTCTGGAAGGGAAATTTCCTAACATGAGCGTAGCGACGGTATATAACAACTTGCGTGTGTTCCGGGAATCCGGCCTGGTAAAAGAGCTCACATACGGTGATGCTTCCAGCAGATTTGATTTTGTTACATCCGATCACTATCACGCCATTTGTGAAAGCTGCGGTAAAATTGTGGACTTCCACTATCCCGGCCTTGATGAAGTGGAACAGCTTGCTGCACATGTGACCGGCTTTAAAGTAAGCCACCACCGTTTAGAAATTTACGGCGTCTGCCAAGAGTGTTCAAAAAAAGAAAACCATTAAAATAAGCTGACCGCAAAACGGTCAGCTTATTTATTTCGACATTTTCTTCTTATTATAAGACTCATCAAATTCTTTTCCTTCTAAGCTTTGATCTAAAGTCAGCGGCTCTCTGCAATGCATACACATATCTACTCTGCCTAAAACCTTGGTCTCTTTTTCACAGCCCGGACAAATGACCCGAACCGCTTTGGTCGAGAGCATGCCGATCCAAAAATAAACAACCGTGCTGAGCCCGATAGATAAAAGCCCGAGTATCATAAACAAACTCGAAAGCAAAACGGACTCCTTAAAAAAAATCCCGATGTACATAATGATAAACCCAACGAAAACCAAACTTAACGCAAACGTTCTGATTTTATTAATTTTGCTGGAGTATTTCGCCATGTCCATCCCCCTCTGAATTAAATATAGCACAAACCTGATGGTATTTTCTTCATGTTTTCGTTTGAAATGGAATTTAAATATGGAGACTTGCTTTGAAATTGTTTATAATAGTTCAATGTGTTTAGAAAAAAGGAATTTCGATTTAACCATAGAATTGAATCAAATAGAGAATAAAAAAATTGAACAATTGCATTGGAGGAATAGTGATGGAAAATCTTCTCCGTCCAATTTACCAAGAAAGAGCAAGTCATCCCAATACATTGGCTGTTATTATGATTGAGAGAAGAAACAAAACGTCTTCCATAACAGATAACTTTGATGCCGCTTTGCTTGTCATTGTAAAGCAGTCTGATAAGCCTGTTTTTATAAAGCATTATGAATTTGATCACAAAACAGCCTCTTTGCATGTGATAACTGATGCTCAGGTTCAAGAATGGATTTTGCTCGGCACAAATAGAAGAATCATAGATTGGATTGTAAACGGAAGAGTCATGTTTGACCGCAATGAGTATATTGCTGAGCTTATCGACAGGCTTAATACTTTTCCGTTTGCAGAACGTAAACTGAAGATCGGCCTTGAATACGGCAAGTTAATTAGAAGATACGTTGAAGGAAAAGCTTTCTTTGAAGCCAATCAATTTTTAGATGCCTACAATGCAGTAGTCCATGCATTGCATCACCTAGCACGTATTGAAGTAATCGACAGAGGATTCCATCCGGAAACCACTGTGTGGAGTCAAGTGCGTCAGATGGAGCCTCAAGTGTACAAATTATATTCCGAGCTGATTGAAAGTCACGAAAGCTTGGAAAAAAGGCTTGAATTATTATTCTTAGCAAATGATTTTCTGATTCATTCTAAAGCTGAGATTGGTTCAGCACATCTTTTCGAAGTGATGAAAGAAAAGGACATCTGGCAATTTAGCGAGCTTCTTCAGCATCCTGACTTAAAACATTTCATTCAAGACCTTGGCGTCAAGCTTGATTACCTGACAGAAAAAGGTCTTATCAGCGTGTGCCGAATTGAAACCAAAGGACAGGCTGTCTTTCATCGAGGATATTCTTTTAAAAAAGATGTTGACTCTGATTCCTGAGCATGGTATATTATTAAACGTCGCTGATGCGCTTCTGAAAAAACAAGCTCACAGCGGCGGAGAAATAAAATAAAAAACATTTGACAAAACAAAGTCGAAATGTTATACTAAAAAAGTCGCTTCTTAAAGAAGTGACGGATGATCTTTGAAAACTAAACAAGACAAAACGTACCTGTTAATTCAAGTTTTATTATAAATCGCACAGCGATGTGCGTAGTCAGTCAAACTGAGGTCTGCACGATGCAGATCACGCAGATGTTACCACAGGATGTGGTGAACTCAATCTGCGATCCATTTATCGGAGAGTTTGATCCTGGCTCAGGACGAACGCTGGCGGCGTGCCTAATACATGCAAGTCGAGCGGACAGATGGGAGCTTGCTCCCTGATGTTAGCGGCGGACGGGTGAGTAACACGTGGGTAACCTGCCTGTAAGACTGGGATAACTCCGGGAAACCGGGGCTAATACCGGATGCTTGTTTGAACCGCATGGTTCAAACATAAAAGGTGGCTTCGGCTACCACTTACAGATGGACCCGCGGCGCATTAGCTAGTTGGTGAGGTAATGGCTCACCAAGGCAACGATGCGTAGCCGACCTGAGAGGGTGATCGGCCACACTGGGACTGAGACACGGCCCAGACTCCTACGGGAGGCAGCAGTAGGGAATCTTCCGCAATGGACGAAAGTCTGACGGAGCAACGCCGCGTGAGTGATGAAGGTTTTCGGATCGTAAAGCTCTGTTGTTAGGGAAGAACAAGTACCGTTCGAATAGGGCGGTACCTTGACGGTACCTAACCAGAAAGCCACGGCTAACTACGTGCCAGCAGCCGCGGTAATACGTAGGTGGCAAGCGTTGTCCGGAATTATTGGGCGTAAAGGGCTCGCAGGCGGTTCCTTAAGTCTGATGTGAAAGCCCCCGGCTCAACCGGGGAGGGTCATTGGAAACTGGGGAACTTGAGTGCAGAAGAGGAGAGTGGAATTCCACGTGTAGCGGTGAAATGCGTAGAGATGTGGAGGAACACCAGTGGCGAAGGCGACTCTCTGGTCTGTAACTGACGCTGAGGAGCGAAAGCGTGGGGAGCGAACAGGATTAGATACCCTGGTAGTCCACGCCGTAAACGATGAGTGCTAAGTGTTAGGGGGTTTCCGCCCCTTAGTGCTGCAGCTAACGCATTAAGCACTCCGCCTGGGGAGTACGGTCGCAAGACTGAAACTCAAAGGAATTGACGGGGGCCCGCACAAGCGGTGGAGCATGTGGTTTAATTCGAAGCAACGCGAAGAACCTTACCAGGTCTTGACATCCTCTGACAATCCTAGAGATAGGACGTCCCCTTCGGGGGCAGAGTGACAGGTGGTGCATGGTTGTCGTCAGCTCGTGTCGTGAGATGTTGGGTTAAGTCCCGCAACGAGCGCAACCCTTGATCTTAGTTGCCAGCATTCAGTTGGGCACTCTAAGGTGACTGCCGGTGACAAACCGGAGGAAGGTGGGGATGACGTCAAATCATCATGCCCCTTATGACCTGGGCTACACACGTGCTACAATGGACAGAACAAAGGGCAGCGAAACCGCGAGGTTAAGCCAATCCCACAAATCTGTTCTCAGTTCGGATCGCAGTCTGCAACTCGACTGCGTGAAGCTGGAATCGCTAGTAATCGCGGATCAGCATGCCGCGGTGAATACGTTCCCGGGCCTTGTACACACCGCCCGTCACACCACGAGAGTTTGTAACACCCGAAGTCGGTGAGGTAACCTTTATGGAGCCAGCCGCCGAAGGTGGGACAGATGATTGGGGTGAAGTCGTAACAAGGTAGCCGTATCGGAAGGTGCGGCTGGATCACCTCCTTTCTAAGGATATTTACGGAATATAAGACCTTGGGTCTTATAAACAGAACGTTCCCTGTCTTGTTTAGTTTTGAAGGATCATTCCTTCGAAACGTGTTCTTTGAAAACTAGATAACAGTAGACATCACATTCAATTAGTAACACAAGATATCACATAGTGATTCTTTTTAACGGTTAAGTTAGAAAGGGCGCACGGTGGATGCCTTGGCACTAGGAGCCGATGAAGGACGGGACGAACACCGATATGCTTCGGGGAGCTGTAAGCAAGCTTTGATCCGGAGATTTCCGAATGGGGAAACCCACCACTCGTAATGGAGTGGTATCCATATCTGAATTCATAGGATATGAGAAGGCAGACCCGGGGAACTGAAACATCTAAGTACCCGGAGGAAGAGAAAGCAAATGCGATTCCCTGAGTAGCGGCGAGCGAAACGGGATTAGCCCAAACCAAGAGGCTTGCCTCTTGGGGTTGTAGGACACTCTGTACGGAGTTACAAAGGAACGAGGTAGATGAAGAGGTCTGGAAAGGCCCGCCATAGGAGGTAACAGCCCTGTAGTCAAAACTTCGTTCTCTCCAGAGTGGATCCTGAGTACGGCGGAACACGTGAAATTCCGTCGGAATCCGGGAGGACCATCTCCCAAGGCTAAATACTCCCTAGTGACCGATAGTGAACCAGTACCGTGAGGGAAAGGTGAAAAGCACCCCGGAAGGGGAGTGAAAGAGATCCTGAAACCGTGTGCCTACAAGTAGTCAGAGCCCGTTAACGGGTGATGGCGTGCCTTTTGTAGAATGAACCGGCGAGTTACGATCCCGTGCAAGGTTAAGCAGAAGATGCGGAGCCGCAGCGAAAGCGAGTCTGAATAGGGCGCATGAGTACGTGGTCGTAGACCCGAAACCAGGTGATCTACCCATGTCCAGGGTGAAGTTCAGGTAACACTGAATGGAGGCCCGAACCCACGCACGTTGAAAAGTGCGGGGATGAGGTGTGGGTAGGGGTGAAATGCCAATCGAACCTGGAGATAGCTGGTTCTCTCCGAAATAGCTTTAGGGCTAGCCTCAAGGTAAGAGTCTTGG